>NZ_JBKQWY010000001.1:0-860182 GCF_047308265.1 Maricaulis sp. D1M11 | reverse complement strand
ACACGAATATCACCCATCCCACTTGCATCGCGCCCAGCGTATGAGACACCGTCCGCGTGGGTGACTGGGTCTATGCGCGCTCCGTTCGCAGAAATGGCGATGCCACGGTGAAGCGCCGCCAGGTGCTCGAACTCTACCAGTATGACGACCGCAAGACCCTGTCGGTCGAGATATCACGGGCAAGGCGGAGTTTCAGGCGCTCAACAGCGCCACGTCGCTCGGACAGATCCATGCGGGCTGACCCCCGCATGCACCCTCGCGTCAGCTCACGTCGGATTAATTCCAAACCGGAAACTTCAACTTCTCGCGAGCGGGGTTTTTCCGGCTCCGGCCTGGGTTAGGTTGTCGTCAGCCTATTGCTTGGAGATCACCATGAAACGCCTGCTTCTTGCCGCCGCTTTTGGTCTGGCCACAACAACTGTCGCCCTTGCCGAACCGGTGACCTACGCCTTTGACAAGACCCATACCGTGATCCGCGGAAGCTGGGATCACCAGGGCTTTTCCACCATGTCCATCGAAATGACGGACTATGAGGGCAGCCTGGTTCTGGACGTTGAGACCCCGTCCAATTCCACTGTCGACATCACCTTCAACCTGATCGACGGCTTCTGGGTCGGTGCCAATCAGGACCGCTTTATCGGCCACCTCAATTCCCCTGACCTGTTCAATACGGCCGAAAACCCGACCGCGCGTTTTGTCGGCACCGAGTTTGTCTCCGAAACAGACACGACCGGCGTCATGACCGGTGATCTGACCATGAACGGCCAGACCCATCCGGTCAGCCTGAATGTGACCCTCAATCGTTCCAACACCAATGATGATGGCGTGACCAAGCTGGGCTTCACGGCCACCGGCACGCTGACCCGCTCGCAATGGGGTCTGGGCTACGCCGCCCCGTGGGTGTCGGACGAGATCGAACTCTTTATTTCCACCGAAGTGGTCTCGCAATAATCCACTCCGCTCGAGGCAGGCGCATGCCGCACGGCATGCGCCTGTTCCGACCCGATCATCCCGACCCGATCACCCCGCCCCGGTCACTCGCGCCGCGCGCCCGGGCTGGACCAGAGCGCGACCAGCGCCATCGCCAGGACGGACAGGATCGCCGGCAAGAGCCATTCCAGCTCATCGATGGGGATCTCGTCGATAAAGATCACCTCCGTCCGCCAGTAGACAAAATTGGTGTAGAACATTGCGAGCGAACCGCTCAGCAGAGCCAGCACCAAACCCGCCAATGTGAGCCGGCCGGTCAGGCGCAGGGCGGTCCGGCCCCGCGGGATCAGGACGAGCGTCCGCCGCCCTGTGACCAGACCCGCAATCAGCCAATACCCAAGCGCCAGTGCCAATACCCCGCTCACCGCCGCCCATCGGCCAATCATCCGCGTTGTCTCGACGGCACCGGCACAGGCTTCGCCCGCCGGAACGCCGTTGACATGACTGAGCCACGCACAGCTCAGGTCGAAGTCAAGCTGAGCACCGCCGGTCGCATTGGTCAGGAAATAAAAACCGTCTCCGGTCTGCGGGCGGACATAGATCTGGCCGTGCCAGGTCGAGTTATTCCCGCCATGCCCGATCAGCACACCGTCCGGGGTTTGTGAAAGCGTGTAACTCATTCCGGTCCAGCTCGCGCTGTCGAGCGGGGCGAAGGCCTGTGCCAACACGTCCGGCTGCAGCACACCGCCGCCATCAATATGGGCCCGCAGAAACCGTTCCATATCATCACCAGATGAATAGCCTCCGGCCGCAGCCAGTGCGACATCACGCAGGCTTTCGATAGGCTTACCGTAATAGTTGAAGGCCTGGGAAAGCTGGTCAGGACGGGTCCGGTCAAACGCACTGTCCGTCATACCCAGCGGTGCGAACACCCGCTGTTGCGCAACCATGTCGAGCGGCGCATCCATAACCTCTTCCACCATCATCTGGAGCAGGACATAACCGCCACCGGAGTATACCCGGCTCACACCAGGCTCGCGAACAACGGCGATGGGCTGGAATGCCGTAGACAGCTCATGGATATCGGCGGGCTGATCCTCGTGCGCCCCATAGCCGCCATAACCGTGATTATTCGTGCCACCCGTGTGTTCCAGCAGGCGGCGCACCGTCACCTGCTCAGGGTCGTGACCCCGGTAGTCCAGCTCGAATTGGTGCAGGTAACGGCCGATAGGCGCGTCCAGATCGATCAGCTCATCCTGCGCCAGCGACAGGACGATCCAGACCATCACCGGTTTTGATATGGAGGCGAGATTGAATGCGGTTTCGCCCAGGACCGGGCGGTTTTCACCATCGCGTACCCCGTACCGCGCGGACCAGATCCAGTCACCACCGTGCATAACGCCGGCCGCAACACCGGCGATCGTATACTCGCTGACGGACTGCGTCAGAACCGCATCCATGGTGGCCGCGATCTCTTCCTGCCCTGCGTCACTCGGTATCGTGGTCAGACTGCGCACCGCCGAAAGGCTCAGCACGCACCAAAGCAGCGCGGCAACGCCAAAGCCCACCCTGATTGTCCAGATTTTCATATCCGTATCCCGTGTTGGTCACTCAATCATATGGGCAACGCCCACTACTTAGTATTGCTATATACCTTGCGACGCATACACACAAGCTTTACAAGGGAATCGATTTTCGGGGACGCGTGGATGGACGCTTCAACACAACTCGGCAGCGTGCTCGAACGCTGGAGCTCCCAGGCGCGCAAGGGCTATCTGGAGATGCTCTTGCTCGCCCGTCTCAAAGCAGGCCGCGCCTATGGCTATGAGATCGTTGCCAGTCTCAAACAGGCACCGGGTTTTGAACAGCTCGCAGAAGGAACGGTCTATCCCGTACTGACACGCATGAAGAAAGACGGCCTGGTCGATGCGGAATGGATTGCTGCAGAAACAGGCCCACCCCGCAAATACTACACGATCACCGCCACGGGCACCCGGGCTCTGGTCGAGATGCGTTCGATCTGGACGCGCATGACAGCCATCCTGGACGCACAGGAGACACCATAATGGATGCGCCCGACATGGATCTGAAAACACCGCAAGCCCGCCGCCTGTGGGCAAGATTCAAACGAGACCTGGCCTTTCGCGATCGGGATTTGTCTGCCGCCGACCGGCAGGAGGCTCTGGCCGAAACGGTCGCCCACATCCATGACGCTTTCCTGGTAGCGGGCGGCGAAAGTGAAGTTTCACGCCTGACAGCGGCGCTTCACCAGTTCGGGCCGCTGGAGCAGGCGCCGCCCGCCTGGCGCAAACCGCTGGGTATTATCCTGCACCAGGCCTCGATCCTGTTCATCGGCATAGCCTGTTTCTTTGTGCTCGCACTTCTTCACATGGCAGTCATGGATTTGTTCAATCCCGACGCCGTGGGCCTCTACGTCCATGGAGGGGGAGACTTCACTCTCTCTTACGAAGCCCAACCTCATTCCCGGGAAGTGCTGGGCGGGTGGTTCGCGCCCGCCGCGCTTGGTGTGGCGGCCGTAATCGGCACCATTGTGTTTGCCATCCACCGACTCGCGATTGCCAGTTCGGGGCCTGTATCGGGCTGGATCCGGGAATAGTGAAGCGAGCGGTAACGCCCGCATGCTGACCCGGTCGCAATGGGATCTGGGCTAAGCGTGATCATGACAACAGCAAGGCCCGCATCGCTTGCGTTGGACGTTTTGTTGCACAAAAGAGACAGTCGCTTGACGTAACTGACAGTTGACGTTCACGTCAACGGGAGGCTCGCATTGACTTCCCCTGGGGCGGGAGGCACGTTCGCCGCTCACTTTCAACGGCGCATCCCCTCGCGCCTTTAATCGGAGCCCCGGCATGAAGATTCTCGTCCCCGTCAAACGGGTCGTTGATTACAATGTGAAGGTCCGCGTCAAACCCGATCAATCGGGTGTCGACCTTGCCAATGTGAAAATGTCCATGAACCCGTTCTGCGAGATTGCGGTGGAAGAAGCCATCCGTCTCAAGGAAAAAGGCGTGGCGAGCGAAATCATCGCTGTGTCCGTCGGACCGGCCCAGGCGCAGGAGACGATCCGCACCGCCCTGGCCATGGGTGCTGATCGCGGCATTCTGGTCCAGACCGATGAGGCCGTGGAACCGCTGGCCGTCGCGAAAATCCTCAAATCCATCGTCGATGCTGAAACCCCGGACGTTGTGCTCCTGGGCAAGCAGGCCATTGATGGCGACAACAACCAGACCGGCCAGATGCTGGCTGCACTGCTTGACTGGCCGCAGGGCACGTTCGCATCCGAAGTCGCAGTGGAGGGCGGCAAGGTCAATGTGACGCGCGAGATTGATGGCGGTCTGCAAACGGTTGCGCTTGAGCTGCCGGCTGTGATCACCACGGATCTGCGCCTCAACGAGCCGCGTTATGCCTCCCTGCCGAACATCATGAAGGCCAAGCGCAAGCCGATCGACACCAAGACGCCGGACGATTTTGGCGTCGACATCACGCCGCGCCTGGAAACGGTCAAAGTGACCGAGCCCGCCAAGCGTGAAGCAGGCGTGAAAGTGGACAGCGTGGCCGAGCTGGTGGCCAAGCTGAAAGACGAAGCAGGAGTTATCTAAGCCATGACTGTTCTCGTTTTTGCCGAACACGATAATGCAGCGCTCAATGACGCCACGCGCGCCGTTGTCACCGCTGCCAAGGGCCTGGGTGGAGATGTGCATGTGCATGTGCTCGTCGCCGGTTCCGGGGCCGGTGCTGTTGCCGAAGCGGCTGCCAAACTCGATGGCGTGGCCAAGGTCCTACACGCCGACGACGCGACGCTGGAAAAACCGACGGCCGAGGCCCTCGACGCCCTGGTCACCCCGCTGATGGCGGATTACGACGCCGTGCTGGCGGCGGCCACCACCACGGGCAAGAACTTCCTGCCACGCGTGGCGGCCAAGCTGGACGTGATGCAGATTTCTGACATCACCGCGGTGGTCTCTGCGGATACATTCGAGCGCCCGGTCTATGCCGGTAACGCCATGATGACGGTGAAGTCCAACGACGCCAAAAAGGTGATCACGGTTCGCCCGACCACGTTTGAAAAAGCCGGTGACGGCGGTTCTGCAAGCGTCGAGACGCTGGCGGCCGCAGCCGGACCGTTCAAGTCCGATTTTATCTCCGAGGAATTGTCAAAGTCCGATCGTCCGGAACTGACGGCGGCCAAGGTCGTAATCTCCGGCGGACGCGGCATGCAATCCGGCGACAATTTCCACCTGCTGGAAAAGGTCGCGGACAAGCTCGGTGCAGCTGTGGGTGCCTCGCGCGCTGCCGTGGATGCGGGTTTTGTGCCCAATGATTATCAAGTGGGTCAGACCGGCAAGGTTGTCGCGCCCGAACTCTACATCGCCGTGGGTATCTCCGGAGCGATCCAGCACCTGGCCGGCATGAAGGACTCCAAGGTCATCGTGGCCATCAACAAGGACGAAGAAGCCCCGATCTTCCAGGTCGCGGATTACGGCCTTGTGGCTGACCTGTTCCAGGTCCTGCCTGAACTGGAAGCCGCGCTCTAACGCGTGCCTGCCATCACTCACACGAACGCCCGGACGGTTCCCGCCCGGGCGTTTTTGTTTTCATCTCTGGACCCGGATCAATCCGTGCGGGTGAGCACGTGCCAGATGAGGCGCCGCCAGGTGCGCAGACGATTATGGCGCTCGGCGGCCTGGTGCAAACGCCCCCGCTCGTCCGGCCCCAGATAGATGCCATCACGGATGACCGCGCGCACGAGGCGCGTCGCATAGATATCGTCCAGCGGATTGTCTTCCACCAGCAGCAGGTCAGCCCGATATCCCTCGCTGACACGGCCGATCTGACCGTTCAGCCCCAACATATGGGCCGGCGTCGTGGTCGCCGCCTGCAGGGCCTCCGCCGGGCTCAGCCCGGCATGGGTCAGCCACACCAGCTCATCATGCGCCGAGATCCCGTGCGGCGTCACCATCACGCCCGCATCACTGCCCACGACCAGAGGCACGCCGGCCTCATGCAGGAAGCCAGTGAATTCGGTATAGAAGGCCTGCATTTCGGTTCGATCCGTGTGCGGATAACCGGCCCAAAATCCCCAGCGATCCTGTTCAAAATGCGAGATGACGGGGTTGAACACGGACATTTCCGGACGGGTGATGTGAGCGCCCTCGGTCTCGACAATTCGGGCCAGATTGCCATGCACAACAAGGGTGGGCGACACAGTGGACCCGCTTGCCGCAATCTCGTCCGCTAGAATGCGGGCCCGATCGCGGTCCGTATCATCATCCAGAGCGTGCCAGATGATCGATTCGACATGTTCGATGGAGGTGAAGCGCCCCATCAAGGTCGCATCAAATCCCATCGGCGCCTCTTGCGTCCCCTCGACCGGGTGACCGGAGACCTGCATGCCCAGGCGCTCGGCCTCAGTGAGAATGCCCGTATAGCTCTCGCGTGAGAGGTTGGAATAGACTTTCACATGCCGGAAACCGCGCTCATATTGCTCGCGCACTTCCGCCCGGGCCTCCTCTTCACCGCTGACCCAGTGCTGCAGGACGTCGGAATTGCGACCGCCTCGCTCATTGGTAATCGGACCCGTCGTAAAGAAACGCGGCGCCAGAAGACGGCCCTCGGCAATGCGGCGCTCCATTGAAAGGTGGAAGGGAAGCCCGCCCATATTGCGCACTGTTGTGACACCCTGGACGAGATTGGCCGCAAGGTCGGCTTCGTCAAACACATGGACATGGGTGTCGATCAGGCCGGGCATCAGATAGAGCCCCTCCCCCTCGACAATCCGGCGGTTTGCCGGGTCAATCAGTCCCGGTGTCTCGATCCGCGTGATCCGCCCGTCCTCGATCAGGACATCACGTGGCGCGCTGAGACGGTCGGCCTCCGCATCCACAATCCGAACCTGGGTGACCAGAAGCGGACCGCTCTCATACCGCGCCGTGCGCATGGCCGAAGGTGTCCCGGCCGATGCCATATAGGTCACACCCAGGGCCAGAATCATAAGACTGACCACGCTCAAGATTATCCAACGCCACATGTCGCTCTTCCCATTGCTGCTGCGCTGACAGAGATGAGGATAAACGCGTTATGTGTCGTCCGATATCCGGAATCAGGACGTCCGAAATCCGGTTTTCAACCCCTAGCCTGCAGTCGTTTCAGGCAGGCGGACGGGGTCTCACCTGTCTCCTTCTTGAAGACGGCATTAAAAACAGATTTCGAGCTGAAGCCGGCCGTAAAGGCCATGTCGAGCAGACGTGGCGCCTCACCACGCGGGACGGATTGCATCTGAGTCATCACATCATCGATCCGCAGACGATTGATATAGTCGTTGAAATTGCGATCCACCCCGGCCCGGATGGCTTCAGACACCCGGCGCTCATTCAGACCCGAGGCCTTGGCCACCTCCGCCCGGGTCAAACGCGGTTCGCTATAAAACGCCTCCTGCCGGATCACCCTGTCGATATGCTGGAAATCGGCGAGCCGTTGATCGTCATCGCGCTCGTGGCGCGGAGCACTCTCCGGTGCGAGCGTGTCGGGAAAAAGCGCGTTGGGGGGAAGCGCGTCGGAGGAAAGCGCGCCAGGAGCCAAGCCTTCGAACAGGGCCTCGCGCCTGACCGCCAGAACCACCAGCGCCACCAGGGTGACGAGAGAAATGGCCAGCTGAAGCTCGTAGGCAGCGGACGTGGTCAGCCACGGCCAGATCTCATGAGCCCAGGCCGCATCCATGCGAATCACGTCGTACAGCGTGTCGGCCAGAAAAATGCCCAGAATGACGTAAACGATATTGAGTCTGACCCGTGCCGCATCAGAACGCTGCTCCACAATCGCCGTGTGAAACTGCCAGACCAGACGGATGGCCAGAGCGCTGTAGACGACAAGACTGATCCGCGCGGCGTGTTCCACGCCTGTCAGCCAGATCGGGTTCAGCGCCAGGGCGATAACAAACGGCAGACCATGCAGGAGGTCACGGAGGCGCAGGGCAGGACCCGAATACACCAGCCCGCGCACCAGGAAATACAGCAGGGGCGGATACAAAAGCCGGAAAGCCGGCGTAGTCAGCCACACCTCGCGCCAGCCCAGGCGTTCTTCCAGCAGGTTGAACACCATCCAGAGCGCCGACATGCCCATGATCGCACTCGCCGCCCGCAAACGCGGACGATCAAGTGTGAGCAGCAATCCGATCACACCTGTGACGATCAGGGCAAGTTGAAGGAGATTCGCGACAGCCAGTTCCATGCTCGATATCTAGCGCGGCGAAACGTCGCGAGGAAGCTGGAAACGGTGCGAGTTTAGTAGCCGATAACAACCTGCCGGATCATGAGGTGATGCAGGATTGCCGCAATGCAGCGAATGAATCGGGAAGTCACGCAACTGACATAGAGACGTCATCAAAGCTTTGCTCTTCCTGCCCATAGCAGCCGCGAAACGCGCCGGTTCGGGCGCGTCGTCTTTTTGTCCATTTGGGGGTCACCATGAAAAAGACACTCGTGATGCTCGGTACGGCTTCCGTGCTGGCACTTTCCGCTGCAACCGCTGCCCACGCTGGCACCATCACCGGTCGCGTCACCGACGCCTCTGCAACGATCGGCCTGCAAGGCGCCACGATCCGCGTCGTCGAGACCGGTCGCACTGTCACGGTGGGGCGTGACGGTACTTATCGTCTGTCCGGCCTGGATGCAGGCACGTACACACTGCGCGCGTCCTATGTCGGTGCTGAGAGCCGCGAATTCACCGTGACCCTGGGAAGTGTTACCGACACCGTGTCCCAAAACATCACCCTGGGTGATGATGTCGCTTTTATCGAGAACATCCTGGTTGTCGGTCAGCGCGGCGCCCTGAACTCTGCCCTGTCCCGCCAGCGCGCGGATGACGGTCTCGTCACCGTTCTGTCCGCCGACGCCATCGGCCAGTTCCCGGATGAGAACGTCGCAGAAGCCGCACGTCGCGCTGTCGGCGTCAACGTCCTCAACGACCAGGGCGAAGGCCGCTTCGTGTCCATCCGCGGCATCGACCCGAACCTCGTCTCCACCTCCGTCAACGGTGTGCGTCTGACGTCTCCGGAAGCTGAAGACCGCCAGGTCGGCCTGGACGTGATCGACAGCGACGTGCTCTCTTCCGTCGTGATCAACAAGTCCCTGCTGCCGAGCATGCCGGGTGACAGCGTGGGTGGTAACGTTGAGATCGAGACCCAATCCGGTCTGGACGTCGACGAGCTGACCTGGCGTGCCAAGGTCGGCGGCCTGTATTCCGACCTGGAAAACGCCTTCGGCTACCGCGCCTCCGCGAACTTCGCAGACAACTTCTTCGATGGCCGCCTCGGTGTTGCCGCCTCCCTGTCTCACCAGGAGCGTGAATTCGGTTCCGAGAACATCGAAGTCGATGGCAAGTGGGACGAAGAAGACGGCATCTACTTCCCGGAAGAAGTCGAGCAGCGTGACTACCAGGTGACCCGCGAGCGTACGACCGCCGCCCTGAACCTGGACTATGCGCACTCCGACACGCTGTCCTTCTACCTCCGCACGATCTACTCGGACTTCTCTGACCAGGAGTATCGCTCCCGGATCGAGACCAAGCTCGAAGACGGTGCTTTCGACGACGCCAACTCCACCGCCAACCTGCCGATCTTCATCGCCGATGACGAACTCGGTGTGGACCGCGATGTGAAAGATCGTCTCGAAACCCAGCTGATCTATGCGGCCGATTTCGGTGGTGAGTGGCTGTTCAACGACACCACGATCGACTTCAGCCTGTCCTACGTTCACGCCGAAGAAGAAGAGCCGAACCGTCTGGACACGGACTTCAAGGCCGAGTTTGGCAACAATGAACTGATCGGTGTTGACGTCAGCAACCCGCTGCACCCGGTGCTCATCCCGGCCGGCGGTGCCAGCACCCAGGCTTATTTCGACCCGTCCAACTATGAGCTGGACGCGTTTGAAGTGACCAATGGCCTGTCTGAAGACGACGAACTGGCCGTTTCTGCAAACATCCGTCACGACTTCGACGCAGGTTCCTACCCGGTCTACGTCCAGGGTGGCTTCAGCTACCGCATCCGCGACAAGAAGTATGACCAGGAATTCCAGGTCTTCGAATGGGACGGTGCAGGCGATCCGACACTGGCTGATTTCGCCACGACCACGCCGTACGGCCTCGGAAATCTCGGCCCGATCGGTGACCCGGCGGCCATCCGTACCTTTGTTCGCGATAATGCTGCTAACCTGGAACTCCAGGAACTCGACTCCACGGTCGAAAGCTTCGTGGCTGACTATGGTGCAGATGAAGACGTTATGGCCTTCTACGCCATGGGTGGTGGTGACTTCGGTCCGCTGCGCATCGTGGGTGGTGTGCGCGTCGAAGAGACCGAGTACGAAGCCTATGGCTACCAGGTCTTCCTGGCGGAAGAAGATGCCACGGTTGGTGGTGTTGTCCTGGGTGATGACACGACCTTCATCGACCTGGTGACCACATCCAACGACTACACCGACGTTCTGCCGAGCCTGAATGTGCGTTACGAAGTCAGCGAAGACGTCGTCGCCCGCTTCGCTTACTATGACAGCATCCAGCGTCCGAACCCGTCGCAGACGGCCCCGCGCGCCTTCATCGAGCAAAACGATGATGACGAAGTCGAGGGTGAATTCGGTAACCCGGATCTGGACCGTCTCGAAGCCACGAACTTCGACGCGTCCATTGAGTGGTATCCGAACAATGATGCCGTGATCTATGTGGGTTATTTCTACAAGGATCTGACAAACGTCATCGGCACGCGCATCTTCGAAAACGAAACCGTCAACGGTATCACCTTCGACGAAGCCACATCCTATGTGAACCTGCCGGAAGGTGAAGTGTCAGGTATTGAGTTCAACTATCAGCAGGATCTCGACTTCCTGCCGGTGGAAGGCTTCATCGCTGGCTTCAACCTGACCTATACGGGTTCCGAGGCCACTCTGGATGATGGTCGCGTCGTTGACCTGCCGCGTCAGTCCGACACCGTCTGGAACGCTATCCTGGGCTATGATCAGGGTCCGTGGGATCTGCGTGCTGCACTGACTCACCGCAGCGAATTCCTGGACGAGATCGGTGACGATGCCGGTGAAGACCGTATCGTGCTGGAGCACACCCAGCTCGACCTGTCTGGTCGCTACCGCTTCAACGATCACTTCCAGCTCTATCTGGACGTGAAAAACATCACCGACGAGCCGTTCACCGCCGTGACGCGCCCGGACGGTATCGATCGTCTGCAGCAGTTCGAAGAGTATGGCTGGTCCACCACCTTCGGCTTCCGCCTGCGTGGCTAGGTCTGCCGGCGCTCATACGCCAAAAACAACCCCGGGACGACACGTCGTCCCGGGGTTTCTTTTTGCTACGTTTCACTCAGATTAAAGTATTGAAACAATTTGAGTATCTCTGCGAAAACCGCCATGCAAAATGCACAAAGCTTCCTTATACCGCTAACGGCCGGACGCGCGTCCGGATCCGGTTTTCACCTCCGAGAACCGAATTAATCCCGAATACTGAACCGCCCTGTGCCTTGGCACAGGGCGGCTTTTTCTTCACAGCACCTGATCGCGAAACGATCCACACACCTAAGGCTCGACCCCTGTGTGGCGAACTGCTGCATTGATCAGCGCCATCGCATCCTCGCTGGCCCATTCGGCGGGAGCCGGCAAGCGACCCAGTTCCAGGCCATAAGGATCGTAGAGAACAGACATCGGCAATCCGATTCCCCCGATCAGCCCCGGGCTGAACTGGGTGTCGTGCAACAGGGGCAGATGTTCTATGCTATTGTCCTCGTACCAGCGTTCGGCATCGGCCAGATTTCGGTCCAGGCTGATCGTGATCACTTCGAACTGCTCGCCGCCCAGTTCCGCCTGCAGATGATCCAATGCCGGCATTTCCTCGATACAGGGGCCGCACCAGGTCGCCCAATAGTTCACGAGAATAACCTTGCCGCGATAGTCGGAGAGGCGCACATCCTCACCCTCAAGTGTTTGATACGCGACATTGGGTTGCGGCGGAGCCTCACCCAGGCTCATAAACCCGCTCATCTCCCCACGGGCATAACTGTCAAGCAGCCCTTGCGACCCATTGCCCATCGCGGAAAAAACGGCAAACAGGATAGCGATACCGGCAACAACCGGCATAATGATCAGCGCCAGCTTGAGCGGTGACATATTCATATTCATCTCCTCGCCAGACAGGACAGGCCATGGCTGACAAGACCCAATCCCCCAATGATGCCCATACCAGCCAGATCTGGGGCGGCCGTTTCCAGTCCGGCCCGTCGGCCGTGATGGAAGCGATCAATGCCTCGGTCGGATTTGACCGGAACATGGCCGAGGAAGATATTGCTGGTTCTTTGGCCCATGCGGCCATGTTGGGCGCTTGTGGTGTCATTTCAAGCGAAGATGCAGCGGCGATTGAGCGCGGCCTCATCCAGGTGCGCGACGAAATCCGTGCGGGCCAGTTCACCTGGAAGACCGAGCTGGAAGATGTTCACATGAATGTCGAGGCCCGACTTCGCGAGATTATTGGCGAACCGGCAGGGCGTTTGCACACCGCCCGGTCCCGCAATGACCAGGTCGCAACCGATTTTCGCCTGTGGCTCCGAGCGGCCTGTGACCGCATTGATACAGCTCTGGCGGCCTATCAATCCGCACTTATTGACCAGGCCCGCGCCCATGCCGACCAGGTGATGCCGGGTTTCACCCACCTGCAAACCGCCCAGCCGGTCTCCCTGGGTCACCATCTTCTGTGTTATGTCGAGCTGGCCGAACGTGATCGCGGTCGGTTTGCTGACGCCCGCAAACGTCTCAATGAAAGCCCGCTGGGCTGCGCCGCCCTCGCCGGTACAGCTTTTCCGATCGACCGGGAGATGACGGCCACGACGTTGGGCTTTGATCGCCCCATGGCCAATTCGCTCGATGGTGTGTCTTCACGCGATTTTGCGCTGGAAACCCTGTCAGCCGCGGCGATCTGTGCCGTGAACCTGTCTCGCTTTGCCGAGGAAATCGTTCTGTGGTGCACACGCCGCTTTGGTTTTGCCAGTCTGAGTGACGCCTGGTCGACCGGGTCTTCCATCATGCCGCAAAAGCGCAATCCTGACGCCGCTGAACTGGTCCGCGCCAAGCCGGGCCGTATCGCCGGCGCCCTTCAGGGCTTGCTGATCGTGATGAAAGGTCTGCCGCTGGCCTATTCCAAGGATATGCAGGAAGACAAGGCACCGGTCTTCCAGGCCATTGATGATCTGGAACTGGCTATTGCCGCCATGACCGGCATGGCCGGCGACCTCTCCTTCCACGCCTCCGCGCTCGAAACGGCAGCCGGTGAAGCCTATTCCGATGCCACCGATCTTGCTGACTGGCTGGTTCGCGAACTCGGCCGACCCTTCCGCGACGCCCATCATATCGCAGGCTCGATCGTGAAGGCTGCCGAGGCACGTGATGTCCCGCTGGCGGACCTGCCACTGGAAATCATGCAGTCGGTCGATTCTTCTATCGACGAGCGGGTGTTTTCCGTGTTGAGTGCGCGGGCATCCATGCAGAGCCGGACCAGTTTTGGCGGTACGTCTCCGGTTCGCGTCAGGGAACAGGTCGAAGTCTGGACCCGTCGCCTGTCGCCGGCAGATCCGTCATAGCGGCCCCGGATTGCATTCGGAACTGACACGAAATCGGAACGAAGATTCAATCGGAACGAAAACGATGAAGCGTATCAAACCCGTTCTCCTGATCCTCCTGACCAGCCTAGCTGTCACTGCGTGTGGCCTGCGCGGCGATCTGGAACGCCCGCCACCCCTTTGGGGCAATCCGCAGGAGACCCCTGAGGATAATGAGGACACGGATTCGTAAGGGCCTCGCCCTCACCAATTCGTAATGCGCAGCGTCCTCAACATTCAGGGCGAGCGTGCTAGTCTTTTGTCCATGCGGCGGATTTCGCTCATTCTGGCAGGTGCCTCCCTTGTGTGGGAGCGCGCCGTGCCTCTTGTCTGGCCTGTCCTGGCCTGGCTGTTTCTGTATGCCGGCATAACCCTTCTGGGAGCCTGGGATGCCGTTGGCGATCCCTGGCGAGCTGTGTTTGCGCTTCTCAGCCTGACCGGGTTCGCGGTGTTGACATGGCGAGCCGCGCGGCAGTTTGCCTGGCCTGGCCTCGCCGATATTGCGCATCGCCTCGAACGCGATAGCGGGATGGCGGGACGCCCCTATGAAGCCGTGACCGATCAGGCCGCCTCGTTAAGTGCTACCGAACACGCCCTTTGGGAAGAACATCAGCGCCGGGAACGTCAACGTCTGGCCGCCTTGAAAGCCCGACGTCCCCACGCCGCCTGGGCGCGTCGTGATCCCTGGGCATTGCGCATCGTACTCCTGCTGTTTGTCCTGTCGGCCTGGGTTCTGGCTGGCCCGCAGGCCCGTTCGCGCCTGGATGATGCCTTTGCGTTTCGACCCATCAATGCATTGAGCCAGAATCTGCGGATCGAAGCCTGGATTGATCCGCCCGCCTATACGGGACGGGCACCGCAGTTTCTCGAAGCGGACGCCTTCGAAATCGAGGTGCCGGAAGGCGCCCAGTTCGTAACGCGCATTGCTGGTTCGCGGCGCACTCCACGGCTGACGCTCAACCAGGGCACGGATCGTGTACGAACGGATGCGGTGGAAATTGGTGATGGTGTATGGGAAATCCGCCAGTTCATCGATCGTGATACCGAACTGACCTTGCGGGCCGGAGGCACACGCACCCAGTGGTCAGCCGACATCATTCCCGACACAGCCCCCCTCGTGCGCCTGCTCGAAGCGCCTGCTTCAACGGCCCAGGGTGAACTCGAACTCCGCTTCGAGGTCATCGACGATTATGGCGCGACCGATTATGCCCTCGAAATTCGACCTGAAGGCGCGAGCGATACAGACTGGGATAGCCTCGTCCTGCCGGGGGAACAGGTACGCTCTGTCCCCGAAGGCAATGGGCTGATCGGCACGGTTGAAACCGCCCGTCATCAATGGGCCGGCGATCGTGTGGAGATGCGCCTTGCCGTTCGCGATGCGGCTGACAATACCGGGTATTCCGGTGTCCAGACACGGGTTCTGCCCGAACGGGTCTTTCTCGACAGCCTTGCGCGGGCTGTCGCTGAACAACGCCGCGAAGTCATGCGTCATGCCGGCCCCTATGAGCCGCTCACCGAGCCGGACCCGCTCTACGCCGACGACCTGCCACCCGGCCCGCTCTATCTCTACGATGCACCCGCGCGCCGGATCGAACGGGCGCCAGACGGCATTCAGCGCGTGGCTGTGGCACTGACCGCCCTGACCGATGCACCGGAATACTTCTTTGACGACGGCACGGTGCTTCTCGGCCTGCGTGTGGTGCTCCATCGCCTTCAAAGGGCACGCCATTGGGATGATGCCGGCCCTGTCGCAGCGGATCTGTGGGCAATCGCCCTGCGCGCAGAACTGGGTTCACTGGCCGATGCAGAGGCCGCACTGGCCGCAGCTGAGCGCGCCTTGCAGGAAGCGCTGGCGCGCGGTGCCGATGAAACCGAGCTGGATGCCCTGTTCCAGGCCTATCAACAGGCAATGGACAATTATCTGGCCGCTCTCGCACGCGAGGCCGAACAGGGCAATGCCCAGGCCGGCGGCGATGTGCCGATGATGGACCCCGCTGATTTCGAGGAATTGCTCGCAGCCCTGCGAGAAGCGGCCGAACTGGGCGACACAGCACAGGCGCGCGAAGCCCTCGACATGCTCAGCGAGCTCCTGCGCAATCTGGAAATGCAGATGGGTCAGGGATCCGGTGAAGGTGAGCCAAGCGACGAGGTCTCCGAAGCCCTGTCTGAAGCCCTTGAAGAACTAGGCGATGTGATCGGTGAACAGCGTGAGCTGCAGGATCAGACCTTCGGCATGCAGCAGGATAATGGGGGCCAGCCCCAGGGTGGCCAAGGCCAAGGGGGTCAGAGTCAGGGCGGGCCGCAAAACGCCGGCAACACACCAGGCCAGCAGGGCGGCAATACCCCACAGGGCCTCGCGGAAAACCAGCAAGGCGGGACCAGCCGGTCAGCACAATTGGCCGAACGCCAGGCGGCGATCGCCGGACAGCTCGAACGGGCGCGTGAAGGCCTGCCTGGAGGTTCCGCCGACCCATTGAACGGTGCGGGTGAAGCGATGCAACAGGCCGAAGAAGCCCTGCGCCAGGGCAATCTGGACGACGCCCTGGAGGCCCAAGATGATGCGCTGTCGGAATTGCGTGATGGTGCAGAAAGCCTTGCGCGCGATTTGCTGGAACGCATGGCAGAGAATGAAGGTGGACCAGGCGAGGGCGATCAGGAGCAGGACCCGCTCGGTCGTCCGACCAATGGGGCCTATTCCGATGGCGCAGGCGTGGACGTGCCGGAAGAAATGAGCCGGGCTCGGGCCCGTGAGATCCTAGAAGAGCTTCGTCGGCGCGCCGCTGAAACCGGGCGTCCGCAAGACGAACTCGACTATATTGATCGCCTGCTGGACCGGTTCTGACGCCTCAGTGATGCCCGTCGTTCTCGTGGGTGGCGGTTTCTTCTAGAGCAGTCCCATGCTCCGGGCTCTCGTGCGTGGCCTCCTCTGGCCCACCCTGGTCGGAACCAGCCGGGTGCGAAACTGTATCGGCAGAGTGATGATCCTCAGCGCCATGGCTCACATCCGACACGGGATCGGCTGGCGCCAGGTCCAGCCCCGCCAGAATGACTTCGGCCTGGATAGCGGCGGGCGGCGGATCGCTGACAAGCGTACGAAAGGCCAGACGGCTGCCACCGCTCATCTCATGCGCCTCGATATTCACACGCCAGCTCAGCACCGCCGTATCCTGACTATCGAGAAGCGCAGCCCGCACCTGGGGCACGGGTCGAGTCTGGCGATTTTGATTGAGGATTTCGCCCTCGATGATCACAACCGGCACGCCATGATCCACCTCGCGGGTGATGCTCAGTTCGGATAGCTGAAATCCGGACGGGTCAATTTCCACACCCAGCGCGGCATAAGCCGCCGAGGCCCGGGGCCAGGACTGCACGATATCCACCCGAAAGGCCCATGCACCGCTCAGCACCAGCATCCAGCACGCAGCAAGCGCAGCCCAGGCTCCACCGGCCACGGCCATGCTGGCGGTCTTGCGTTTCGCCTCCACCTTGGCCCGGTAGGCCTGATGCGGTTTCGGGGGTTCCGCCGGCACTTCCGGTTCCGGCTCCGGCTCGGGAACAGGCTCCGGATCAACAGAGGTGAGGGATACGGGTTCTTCACTTTCTGCGAGCCATACATGCGAACAGGCTGTGCAGCGCACGCGACGTCCCGCCAGACCAATGGCCTGGGGATCAGCACGATAGCGCGTGCCACAAGACGGACAGCTGAGTACAATGCTCATATGAGTCGTTTCCAACAGACCGGCTCACCGAAAAGTCCGGGAGACGTTCCATAACTCCGAGTTCAAACCATTCCCCGCAGAGTGCTCCCGATCCGGTCGTTCGGTTCGACAATGTCGGCATGCGTTACGAACGCGGGCCGGAAATACTGCGCGACTTATCATTCGATTTACCACGCGGTTCTTTCCAATTTCTCACCGGACCGTCGGGAGCGGGCAAGACCTCGCTTTTGCGTCTGATTTATCTGGCTGCCAAACCCTCACGCGGGCTGATTTCCTTTTTTGGTCGTGACTTGGCCACGTTGCCCCGGCAGGACTTGCCCGATCTGCGCCGCCGGATCGGCGTGGTGTTCCAGGAGTTTCGCCTGCTCAACCACCTCAATGTTTTCGACAATGTGGCATTACCGCTCCGCGTAGCCGGCAAGCCGCGCAGCGATTACGCCGAAGACGTCGCGGAACTGCTCTCCTGGGTCGGGCTGGGTGACAAGATGACGGCACAACCCGCCACGCTCTCGGGCGGCGAACAACAACGTGTCGCCATTGCCCGTGCTGTTGTGGGGCAACCGGAAATTCTCATCGCGGACGAACCGACCGGTAATGTCGATCCGGAAATGGGAATGCGCCTGCTGCGTCTCTTTCTGGAGCTCAACAAGCTAGGCACCACCGTCGTTATCGCGACCCACGACCTCCAGCTTGTGCGCATGGTCGACGCACCTGTCATGTCGCTGTCCAATGGTCACGTGCATATCCGCCCCTCCCGGGGGGCCAGGCAGGAGGAGACAGAGCATGACTGACACCGTGTCCTCGGCGCCCAGCCAATCCCCGGGACCGCTGCTCCCACCCGATAAGGGACGGGATCGCCCGCTGGTCTTTGTGGCCGCCATTCTGGTGTTTCTGGCCTGTGTCGCAGGTCTGGGCGCGCGGGGCGCCTGGCTCGCAGCAGAGGCCTGGACCAGCGATCTGGCCCACAGTGTCACCATTCAGGTCCGTCCGGTCGATGACCGCGACCTGATCGCCGACCAGGCCGAGGCGGCTGCCCTGGCGGCCGGTATGGCCGGTGTATCGCGTGTGGACACGCTTGATCGGGATTATGCCGAGGCCCTTGTCTCACCCTGGCTGGGACAGGGCAATCTGCCCGAGGATCTGCCCCTGCCCCTGTTGATCCGTGTGGAACTGGTTGAGGTGGGCAGCCTCGATCTTGATGACCTCACTCGCGCAATCGACACCGCCGGCCTGCCCGCCACTGTGGATGACCACTCGCGCTGGTCGGGTGCTGTGCGCGATGCAGCGCGAACGGCTCAGCTGTTCGGCCTGGCCTTGTTGACACTCCTGTCCGGTGCAGCGGCGGCCGTGATCGCCTTTGCCGCCCGAGCCTCCCTGGCCGCACGTATCGATGTGACAGACGCGCTACATTTGTGCGGGGCGGAGGACCGGTTCATCGCAGCCCTGTTCCAACGGCGGTTTTTCATGCTCGGTCTGAAAGCCGGCCTGGGCGGTGCAGCCGCGGCGGGCGCAGTCGCCCTGATCGTCAGCCTGAGCGAGACCCCGGCAGACCAGGTCTTTTTCCTGCCGCACTGGGCCCTCGCCCCGTTCGAGATCGGCCTGTTGAGTGCCGCTCCGATCGTTGCCGGACTGATCTCGGCTGTGTCAGCACGTCTGGCTATCGCCGCCGACCTGCGCGCACGCTGGTAGAGGGACGAGGCCAACGATGATTTCACTTTTCTGCCCGCGCCCGGCATGCGAGGGACGTGTATTGCGATATCGGACCGTGTGAGAGATGGCCAAGACATCCAAATCCGGCAAACGCCTGCAACCTGTACGCTTGGTCGCCTTCCTGGCTGTCGTGCTCTATCTGGGCGGGTTTGTGCACTGGTCCTTGCGTGTCACCGGACAAGCGGACCTCGACAGCCGGACGCGAGCTGAAGCCATTGTCGTGCTGACCGGTGATGCCGGGCGCCTGGCCGAAGCCGGCCGCTTGCTGGATGATGGATATGGCGACCACCTTCTGGTGTCCGGCGTCCACCCCTCTGTCACGATCGAGGATATGCGCGGCCTGACAGGTCTCGATCCGGCCCGGTTTTCTTGCTGTGTGACAATGGGACGACTGGCTGAAGACACTTTGGGCAATGCTGTGGAAACCGCCGAATGGGCGGAAGAAAACGGCTATAAGCGCTTGATTATCGTGACGTCTGACTATCATCTTCCGCGCAGCCTGCTGGAAATGCAAAAGCTTATGCCGGAGGTGGATCTGGTCGCCGCTCCGGTGCGCACCACACCGCCTTGGCGGGCGGCTGGGCGTTTGCGGCTCTGGATCCTGGAATACACCAAATACCTGGCCGTTAGTCTGGGTCAGACCTTTAGCGGAAGCTGAGACTTGTCATGAATACCCTGCGCTCCCTCGCCTTCGTCATCTTCATGTATGGCCTGATTGTCGTGATGGGCACGCTGGGCATCTGGCTGCTACTGGCACCGCGTACCTGGGCTCGCGCCTATTTTCGCGTCTTCCTGACAATCATCTGGGGCGCACTGGCCGTGATATGCGGGATACGGTTTGAGGTGCGCGGTCAGGAGAACATTCCTCAAGGCGGCGCACTGATCGCCTCGAATCACCAGAGCATGTTCGAGACCCTCGCCTTCTGGGACATTCTTCCCGATCCCGCGATCATCCTCAAAAAATCTCTGGCCTACCTTCCTTTCTTCGGATGGTTTGCCCTCAAGCTGAAAAACATCACGGTGGACCGAAGCGCGGCGGCGAAGGCCCTGCGTGGCATGCTGCGTGACGCTGCAGCGCGTGCCGAAGAAGGGCGTCAGGTGCTGATCTTCCCCGAGGGAACACGTGTCACCCCCGGAGACAATCCGGACTTCAAGCCGGGTGTGGCGGGATTGTACGCGGCCATGAAAGTGCCCTGTGTGCCCGTTGCGCTGAATTCTGGACTGTACTGGCCGGCTCACGGCTTCAAACGCCATGCTGGCGTCATTGTCGTGGAGTTTCTCGAGCCGATTGAACCCGGCTTGAGCAAGGATGAGTTCCTCACCACGCTACGCGAACGTATCAACACCGCCAGCGATGCATTGCTGCCGGGTGGTAAGGAATAATTCATACCTGTGGCAAGGTGGAACGGGACTTGCGTTACAAAGTCCGAGCCTTGATGTGTAGAGTGAGTGATGAGGGTTAAAGCGTGAAAAACCGGGTCGGTCTCTATCTGCCGTTTGGCGGTTTCGTGGTCCTTCTGGGCCTGTATACCGGCTATTGGTTCTATGCGAAGTCGCGCATTCAATCTGAACTCGCCGCCTGGATGGATAGTCAGGTCGCGGCGGGATACAGCATTGAACAAGAACTAATCCGGGTTTCAGGCTTCCCCTACCGCTTCGCGGTGGAGATCAATGCCCTGGCTATTGACGCCCCGGCTGCTGATGGCGACTGGTCGGCCGAGATCGAGACCATTACCGCGCACGCCATGCCGTTCAATCTGGCACACTGGATTATCCAGTTCGACGGAACGTCGCGGCTCAATACTGTCAGCGATACGAATTGCACCTATGAATGGGTCAGCGACAAGACCTTACTGAGCATTCGCACCAATCGCCGCGGTGTCACACAGAGTGTGGGCGCCGAGATCGAAAACCTGTCCATCACCACAATAGAGGGCGAACAGGCCCAGCTGGAATCCATCGAGCGCGTCGTCTTCAACGCCATGCTCGACGATGACGATCATATGCGGGCCCGCATGTCCGTCTCGGGCGTAACCGCCGAGGAAACCCGCCTCGATCCGCGGATGATCCAGGCGTTTGGCACACGCATCGACACGGTGGATCTGGATATCGCCGTGTCGGCCTGGTCGGCCCTCGCCCAGCAGGGTGACGTGCTGGACTGGCACCGTTCCAACGGTAGCATACGAATTGAAAACGCAAGCCTAGGCTGGGGACCGGCCCAGCTCAGCGGCAATGGCGATCTGGCGGTAGACGCCCGCGCCTTGCCGGAAGGGCGCATATCCGTCCGGATCACCGACCCTGAAGCGCTCGCCGAAGCGCTGGTGAACGGCGGTATTGTCGCTGAAGGCAATCCGGAAGAGGCGCTGCGCCTGGCGACCATGATGGCGCCACGGTCGCCGGAAGGTGTATCCCTGCCGCTTCGCATCCAGGCCGGCGCGGTTTACTTCGGCCCGGTGCGCCTGGGAACTCTGGTGGACGAGGAGGCGCGCTAGCGCGCCCCCGCTCCGATACCTGTTATTGTCCCATAAAGGCGGTCAGTGCCTCGACCAGGCGACGGTTCTCGACTTCCTTCCCGATCGTAATCCGCAAGGCGTGGGGAAGGCCGTAAGGCTCCAGACGACGCACAATCAATCCCTGAGACGTCAAATAGGCATCCGCATTCGGAGCCGTCTTGTCCCCGCTCTCGGGGAAGTGAACCAGCACGAAATTGCAGACACTTGGCGTCACTTCCAGGCCCAGACCACCAATCTGCTGACGCAGATAATCGACCCATTGCGTGTTATGCGCGATCGATCGACGAACAAAGTCCGCATCTTCGATCGCCGCAATACCGGCTTCGATGGCGGGCAGGTTGACGTTGAACGGCCCGCGCACCCGGTGCAGCACATCAATGATAGACGGATCGCCATAGGCCCAGCCCAGACGCAGGGCCGCCAGGCCGTGGATCTTGGAGAATGTCCGCGTCATGACGACATTGTCGCGTGTGCGGGCCAGTTCGATGCCGGCCTCGTAATCGGGATCTTCAACAAACTCGGCATAGGCTGAATCGAGCACAAGCAGCGTCTCGTCAGGCAGGGCGTCGCGCAGGCGGGTGATTTCGCTGGCGGGGATATAGGTGCCCGTCGGATTATTCGGATTGGCCACAAACACGATTTTGGCGTCATCCCCGGCCGCCTCGATAATCGCATCCACATCCGTGCGATAGCCGGTCTCCGGAGCCACAACCAGCTCTGCCAGGCTCTGCATGGCGACAAGCTTGTAGACCAGGAAACCGTATTGGCTCTGAACCACCTTGTCGCCCGGATTGAGATAGGCCTTGCCCAGAAGTTGGAGCAGCTCGTCAGACCCCGCACCACAGACAATGCGTTCCGCTTCCAGCCCTTCGGCCTTGGCGATGGCTTCACGCAGCCGGGTCGCCCCGCCATCCGGATAGATGTGCAACTGGTCCGCAGACGCCTGGAACGCAGCTGACGCTTTTTCGGAACACCCCAGGGCATTTTCATTCGATGAGAGTTTGACCGGGTTCTCAACCCCCGGCGCTTCAGCCGCACCCGGCTTGTAGGGACGAATATTCAGCAGGCCTTCACGCGGTTGCACAGTCATTGCAGGTCATCCTCCTCGGTGGACCGGTCCTGGTCCTTGTGTCGCGGAGATAGCGCGCCTGCCGGGGCTCCTTCAAGAGCGCGTCTGCGTATACCCGGTTTCCGGTCTCTCGGCGTCAGCGCTGCATTGCGTTTGACCGCCTCCACCAGGATGACGCCGCCCAGACCGGGCCAGGCCGTTTCCCCTGCCTTCTCCCAGGCCTGGGCCAGTCGCGGCCAGGTACTCCAGCGCCAGGGCGGCGCGTATAAAGCCCGGGACCATGCAGCCGGTTCAAACAGGGCATCATGCAAAAGCTGAGTGAGCTGCCCGCGAGAGAAAGGCCGTCCATGTCCAAAGGGGGTGGCATCCATATGCGCCCACACGCCGGCCCGCGCGGACGTGACAATCACCATGCGGCCGCCCGGCGCCATCACCCGCCAGATCTCGCGTAACAGGGGCCGCAGGCTGTCGGCTTCCTCAAGCGCATGGACCACTAGAATACGGTCGAAAATGGCATCCATGAAGGGCAGGCGGGTTTCATCACCCATCGCGCTTGGCGGCGCGGTTTCACCGGAAATCACAGCCCCCTGCCCGGCCGGCAGAAAGCTGAGACAGCGCCGGGCCGACGCCTGGTAGCGCTCGAGAAACGGTGTCGTGAACCCCAACCCCAGCATGTCGAGATCGCGGACATCAGGCCACAGGGCTTCCAGACGACGCATGATCATGGTCTGGGCGGTGCGCCCCTGTCGAGATGCGTAGAAACGGTCCAGATCCACTGCATTGCGCCGCACTTGCACTCTCCTTCGCCAATCGCATATCACCCTTAGCACGCGCTTTTGCCGCGACCGGGCCAGAGGGGAATCCTATATCATGTCCTTGCTTGAAATCCGCCAGTTCCCATGTCTTTCCGATAATTACGGATACCTCATCCATGACCCGGTCAGCCAGGAGACGGCGGCCATCGACACACCAGACCCGGTCCGCATTCTCGAGGAAGCCGAAGCCGCTGGATGGACACTGACCCAGATCTGGAACACACACCATCATCACGACCACACCGGTGGCAATGCGGCTTTGCAGGCCGCCACCGGGGCTCGCCTTGTCGCGCCGACTTATGAAACCGCGCGCATTCCTGATATCGACCATGAGGTCGCAGACGGCGATATCATCCAGCTGGGCGATATCCGGGCCAAGGTTCTGTTCACGCCCGGCCATACCCGGGGACATGTGATCTATCACTTCCCGACCGAAAACGTGGCCTTTGTCGGCGACACCTTGTTTGCCTTGGGATGTGGCCGCCTGTTCGAAGGCACCGCCGCAGAGATGTGGCACTCGTTGTCGCGCATCCGGGCCTTCGACCCGGACACCCTGATCTATTGCGCCCATGAATACACGCAGGCCAATGCCCGTTTCGCCCGGAGTATTGATCCTGACAATCCGGATCTGAAAGCCTATGCTGAGACAGTGTCGCGCTTGCGGTCAAACGGACTGGCAACGGTCCCGTCCCGGCTGGCGGACGAGATAAAGAGCAACCCGTTTCTGCGTGCGGATGCGCCGGATCTCAAAGCGGCGATCGGTATGGCGGATGCGGATCCAGACGATGTGTTCGCCGAAGTGCGTCGGCAGAAGGATCAGTTCTGATGCAATACCAGGCTTGGGAAATCATTCGATCACTGGGCATGCACCCTCACCCGGAAGGGGGGTGGTACATCGAGACCTTCCGTGATCCCGACGAGGTGAATGGCCGCTCACGCTCCACGGCGATCTATTATCTGCTCGAACAGGACCAGATCTCTCACTGGCATCGCGAGGATGCGGCAGAAGTGTGGTTGTGGCACGCCGGAGCCCCGCTTCTCCTGTCTGTCAGTGAAGATGGCGAAACCACACGCGATGTCACACTGGGGCCCGATGTGGTGGCCGGTGAACGCCCGCAAGGCATTGTCCCGACCAATGCCTGGCAAAGCGCCCGTTCGCTCGGCGCGTGGACGCTGGTCAGCTGCACCGTGGCACCGGGATTTGAGTTTGAAGGTTTTGAGTTGGCCAAGCCCGATTGGGCACCCGCTGATCGTCGAGCGGTGAGCGACGCGTCTGACACCTGACCTTGGCATCGACGAACAACCGTCAATTCGCCGAGCATTCGTGGCGCATCAGGCGTCGATCGGAGCCGCCTGCAAGGCTGCACGGACAAATTCCGATGAGGGACGTCCCGCATAACCCGCCTGGGGGTTGATGACGACGATCAGCGAATCGCGTGTGCGATAGGCATTGGCCCGCTCGCCATTGATGATCTGGATGCGCTCAAGCTGACGCAATCCACTCCGTCGTGATCCGTCCAGGCTGCGTTCGATGACCCACAACACATCATACTGCAGCCCCAGCCCCGCACGCGGCGCCGGTGCATATTCGATCGTGACTGCATTGCCGGACACGGCCGAGGCGCGTTCGGCCAGACGCTCGGCGCGCGCACGCACTTCCAGTGAAGAGCGCGGCGCGGGCACAAGCCCTCCGGCCGGGCTAGCAAATTCGATGATCACACCATTCGGTGCGTCACTGGGGAAATAGGTCGCCCCTCCCAGAGAGGTAAACCGCACCAATTCACGCCCGGTATCGGTGACAAAGGACATGCCACCACCCGGTGCGCGATTGGGAAAGAGTACCAGGATTTCCGCATTGGTATCATCCCGCTCACGTAACAGCGCATAGCTGGAAGACTGGTCAAAAAGAATGAACGCGCCATTGTCCGCCCGCTGATACCAGCCGATGGATTGTTCAGAGCGTTCATTCCGCAACAGCCGGTCGCGCAAGGGGTTTTGCACCGCAAGCGCAGTCCCGGCTGTCAGAATGAGGGCGAGTATGGCCGCAAGGATCCGTATCATGATTGCATCTATTACCCGCCAAGAGGGCAATTTTGGGGCAAACGTGAATCGAATTCAGGCCATATACTGGCCACCATTGATGGAAAGGACGGACCCGGTCATGAAACCGGCATCCTCACCGGCAAGATAGACCACAGCCGCGCCGATTTCTTCAGGCGTTCCCAAGCGGTTGACCGGAATTCCACCGACAATGCTCTCGAGCACTTTCTCCGGCATGGCCGCGACCATGTCCGTACCGATATAGCCCGGCGCGACACAATTCACCGTCACACCCTTGAACGCCCCTTCCTGGGCGAGCGCTTTGGTGAAGCCGATCACGCCGGCCTTGGCCGCGGAATAATTCACCTGACCCATCTGACCTTTCTGGCCATTGATCGAGGAAATATTGATGATCCGGCCCCAGCCGCGGCCGCGCATGCCTTCATAGAGAGGGCGGCTCATATTGAACAGAGAATCCAGATCCACCCGCATGACGTCGGCCCATTGCTCCGGCGTCATCTTGTGGAACATGCCATCGCGCGTGATACCGGCATTATTCACCAGAACATCGATCGGGCCACCCGCAGCCGTTTCCGCCTCGGCAATCCCCCGCTGACAATCCTCCCACGAACCGACATCCCACTTGATCGCGTTCAGGCCCGTCTCTTCCCGAAATTTCTGAGCGGCCTCTTCACTCCCGGCATAGTTGGCGATCACGGTATGACCCGCATCCCGCATTGCTACACTGATCGCCGCGCCGATACCGCGTGTACCGCCGGTTACCAATACATTCCGTCCCATGGTCATCGCCTTTTTATTGGGGTGAAATTGCCTGACTGAACGCTGAAACTACATCTGGAACGCCTCAAAAACCAATTGAGACAAGCCCGTGATTTGCGCAAGAATAGGTTTCGCACTTGCAGCACACGCCTCACTGGGCGTAAACCGTAAAGCAAAGACGCGCACGTATGTTAAGTGAAATGCTTATGAAACCAGCGGGCGTGCTGCCAACAGGGAGTGAATTGTGGGTCAAACATCCAGTGGCGACGTGATCACCATCAAGAAGTATGCGAACCGTCGGCTCTACGACACGTCCACCAGCCAGTATGTGACGCTGGATTACCTGCGTGAACTGGTCAAGGAGGGCAAGAACTTCCGTGTCATCGATGCCAAGTCCTCCGAAGATCTGACCCGTAGCGTTCTCGCGCAAATCATCTTCGAAGAAGAATCGCGCGGCGCCAATCTCCTGCCGGTCGATTTCCTGCGTCAGCTGATCAGCTTTTACGGCGACAGCCTGCAAAATGTGGTTCCCGGCTATCTGCAGATGTCGATGAATAATTTTGCTCAGCAGCAGGAGGAGTTCCGACGTCGTATGGGCGAGGCCATGACCTCTCCCCAGGCCAGCATGCAGCTGATGGAAGAACAGACCCGCCGCAATATGGAGATGTTCGGCCAGGCCATGCGCATGTTCACGCCTTTCGCAGCGCCGGGTGCAACGCCCTCAGCGCCTGCAGGTGAAGACCCGGCGGCTGAAACACCCGCCACAAAGTCGGAGGACGACATGGCCACCATGCGCGCTGAACTCGATGCCATGCGGGCTAAGCTCGACAAGCTCGTCAAGGATTAAGCCTGGATCTGTCCCGTCCCGGCACAGGGCGGCGCGCCTGAGAGACGATTAATCTCTTATTAAGACACTGGCGCCGCCCCGATTTCGTTAATACCCTCTTAAGACTTGGCATCAGCCTTGCGAGTGAGAGGGTATGACGACGATCCGCAGCCATACATCCATCCCATATGAGACCGCACGCCGCGTGCAGGCGGTCCGACGGGCTGCACGATCCAATGACCGTCCGCCGCGGGCAGAACGCAAGGTGGGGCTTCCCGTACCCGTCTCGCCGGAACCGGAACAGCGCAGCCATCCCCTGCATCGTCCGGTACCGCCTGCGGCGGAGGTCGTCGTCCAGCTGATGGCGGGGCATCCGGCCCGGGGCCTGAAAGCGGAACCATCCGAGCAACGCCGGTATCGCGAAACCTATGCGCGCATCGCCGATTATGAGGACACCAGCCCGATCCTGGAGCGTCGCGCATGAGCCGGTCGCGATGGGCGTTCTGGGTCGAGGCAGCGATTGGCGCCAGCCTCTTGTTCGTCCTGTTCTGACTAACCCTGAAGCACCCGCCAGGCCGGGCGCGACAAGGTACGCTGCCCCACCCAAAATCCACCAAGGCCGGACACCAGCAAGGTGGCGCCCGCAATCAGAGCAAGAGGCATCACCGGAACCGCCCATTGTGCCTCGAACACATGGATGACGATCCACCAGGCGCCGCTGACCCCCAGACCAAGCCCTACCGCGGCTGCGATAACAGCCGCCGCCATGAATTCGAGCGCATACACACGCAGCACCATGCCCCGCTCGGCTCCAAAGGTTTTCATGAGCGCCGCTTCGACCGCCCGGCGACGAGCCATGGACGCAAACAGGCTGAACAAAACCAGCAATCCGGCAATCATGACCAACCCTGCAGCCGCATTGACCGCCAAAGAGAGGTCCCCAATGATTTTCGCGGCCGCTTCCAAGGCTGGGCGGGTCTGAAACACGATCACATCAGGAAAGGCGTCGCCGACGGCCTGTATTATCGCGGCCTCGCTTTCCGCGCCCGCCTGAGCCAACGCCACATGTGCGGGGTTGGCGGCCTCCAGCATGCCAGGTGAAAATACAAAGGCGGTGTTGGACGCCAAACCAAACTGGCCCCACTCCACCGACCGCAAGCTGGCGATCTCGGCCTCAACTTGTCGCCCAAAGACCTGGAACCCCAAATGATCCCCTACGCCAACGCCTAGACCCGCGGCCGCTTCCGCTTCAACCGAAACCTGAAGGGGGCCACGATAATCGGCCGGCCACCACTCACCGGCGCTGAGCTGAATATCGGACTGAGCCGCCGCCATAATGGTGGAATTGACCTCATTGCGCACGACCCAGCGTTCCGCCTCGGCCACGGTCTCAATATCAATCGGCTCACCATTGCGACGGGTCAGCCGGACCAGCAGAAACGCGCCGCGACGGAAGCTCGCCTCATCGCCGATCTCGACACCCGCTTCCGAGAGTATTCCATCAAACTGTTCAACGCCCGATCCGGGTATCTGGGTGAAGATCAGGGCCGGAGCCTGAGACGGTGCCGTCTCGCTGATCTGGCGCAGGAGATTGCTCTGCACGGTCACCACCAGTGACAGAAGGGCAAGCCCAAGACCGAGCGCCGGCAGAATGGTGGGGATGAGCGAGCCCGGCCCCGACATATTGGCCAGAACCAGACGTCCAAGCCCGCGCCCTAAACCTGTGAGAGCCGAGATCAAAGCCTTGAGCACAAAGGCCAGGACCACAAAGAGCACAAAGACAAGACCGGTCGCACCCAGCAGGATCAGGATCAGGCTGGGATCATCGCGGGTGACCAGCGCCAGGGCCACAATCGCAAACAGGGCAAGGACCGCCGCGCCTCGTTCGACCCAGGCCCGTTTGAGGCCCGATCGATCCACCTGGCTGCGAAACAGCGCGGCGGGCGGTGTCGCCCGTGCTTCGCCCAAAGGCGGTAACGCAAAGGCTGCTGCAATGAGAACGCCATAGGCCAGCGCTTCAAGCAAGGGTCGCGGATAGACCGCCAGGGCTTGCGGTAATCGAAGAGCCTCTCCCATGACGGCGTCGAGAAGAAAGGGAATGCCCGCGCCCAGTCCCAGTCCGGCGCCTCCGCCCAAAAGCGCAAGCAGGAGGAGTTGCAGCCCGTACACCAGACGGATCAGGCCGCCATCCGCGCCCAAGGCCTTGAGTGCCGCGATCGTTCCGGTCCGCGATTGTAGAAAACTGCGTGCCGCTTCCGCCGCACCGACTCCGCCTGCAATCAGGGCCGCAATACCAATCAGCGTCAGGAAGGTATTGAGCAATTCGGTCAAACCCTGAAGCCCGTCCACCGCGTCATCGCGACCATCGAGCTCCACGCCCTCATCCACCCCCAACGCGTCAAAGGCGCGCTGAACCGGTTCCACATCAAGAGGCTCCCGACTGCGCACCCGCACGCGAGACGTGAAGATATCTCCGGGTTGAAGGCGACCGGCCTCCAGCAAGGCATCAAGAGCGATAAGCGCTTCCGGGCCAAACCCGCCGGGCGCCTGAACCATGTCGGGCCGGCTCACCATCCTTGCGGTGACCGTCACATTGAGGCCGGCCAGTTGCACACTGTCCCCGACATCCAGGTCAAACGTGTCGAGGAAGGATTGCGAAACGACCACACCCCAGCGTCCCTCTCGAACCTGAAGGGCCTCGCTCAGGCTTTGCGCCCCGCCATCCAGACCGACGTCACCCAGCAGCGGATAGGCCGCATCGACCCCCACCAAATCGACCTGGCTTCGCACGTCCGCAGTCTGGCCCATGACATTGAGCCCGGCCGTTTCAGCGATATCACCATAGCCGGCCGCAAAGGCGCGCTCCTGTGTATCCAGTCGGCGCTGGCTGACCGTGAACCGCAAATCCCCGCCCAGGAGATAGCGGGATTGGTTGTCCAGACCGTTGGAGAAAACTTCGGTCAATGACCCCGCCGCAGCGATCGCCGCGACCCCCAGAAAGATCGACAGGACATAAATGCCGAAATGCCGGATCTCGCCGGTCAGCTCCCGCAGGGCAAAACGAAGGGCCAGCGAGAGGTTCATGACACCACGACCCCGTCCTTCATCTGGACGATACGATCGCCCCGGCGGGCGAGTACCGGATCATGCGTGACAAGCACAAGGCTCGCCCCCTTCTCGCGCGCAATCGCGATCAGACGATCGGCCACACCCTCTCCTGTCTGGGAGTCCAGATTGCCGGTCGGTTCATCCGCAAACACGATCTGCGGATCCGGTGCCAGTGCCCGTGCAACGGCCACCCGCTGACGTTCCCCGCCCGACAGCTGACCGGGATAATGGCGCAGACGATGGCCCAGCCCGACCTCTTCCAGACCGGCCCGCGCCCGCGCGGCCGCATCCTTGAAACCGGCGACTTCCATCGGCACACGCACATTATCGAGTGCGGTCATGGTGGGGATGAGATGGAAGGACTGGAACACGAGGCTGACCCGACCCCGGCGCAATCGCGCCAGCTCGTCTTCGCTTCGCCGCCGCAAATCCTCACCCAACAGGCAGACACGCCCGGCCGTGGGCGGTTCGAGACCCGCCGCGACCGAAATCAGGCTCGACTTGCCCGAACCGGACGGCCCGACAAGCGCGAGCACTTCTCCCTCTTCCACGGAGAGATGAACACCCCGAAGGATTTCAACCGGGCCGGACCGAGAGGGCAGGCTCAGATGCACGGATTCCAAAAACAGTGTGGGGGTCACGAAGAAACACTTTCAGGCAGGATCGACACAGTCTCAACAGGTGACGATTGGGCTCAACAGGTGACGATATGGGCGTTGCACGACGGGAAAGAAGGCTTAGTTTGATCCTATCCCATACAAAATCCTGAGGGAGATTAAGATTGGTCCGGATGTTTCAAGCCTTTGTGATCTCGCTGCTCGCAAGTCTGGCAACCCCAATGGCTCAAGCGCAAACCCCGGTTCGCGTGGTTATGTTGGGAGACAGCCTGACAGCCGGTTTTGGTCTGGGCCCGGACGCCGCCCTGCCGGCGCAGCTGGAAGCACGTTTGACCCAGCAAGGCTATGCGATCGACATCATCAATGCCGGTGTGTCCGGCGATACGACGGCCAATGGATTGGCCCGCTATGACTGGAGCGTCAGCGGGAATGATCCGGACATGCTCATAATTGCCCTAGGCGCCAATGACTATCTGTCCGGTCTGTCCGCCGAGAGTGCCCGCGCCAATCTGGACGCCATTATCCAGCGCGCCCGCGCACAAGAGCTCACCCTCATCCTGGTCGGACTGGAGCCGCGCTGGAATGGCGTACAAAGCGAGCGTCAGGCTGCATTTGACGCCATTTATCCGGAGCTGGCTGAGACCTATGGCCTCTTCCTCTTTCCCGCCATGCTAGAGGGCGTGAAGGATAATCCGGCGCTGCTTCTGCCCGATGGCCTTCACCCGACACAGGAGGGGGTCGCACTCATCGCCAACCGCCTGTCTGACTATATGGTCGGGCTGAGCATCCTGCCCCGCCCCCGCGCGGTGGAGTGAGAGGGAGAGCCCAGTCGTTCCAGGATCAGGTCGGCTACATCTTGGCGCAGGAACTGGCAGGCTGAGGACTCAGGCTGGTCAAATCCACCGGTCTCGAAATAGACGTTGGAGACGTAACTCGCCCCGCACAGATCAAAGAGATAACACGACCTCTGACAGTTGAGCGTGTGCGTGTTGATCGCCTGCCGGATCCGGCAAAAGGCCTGTGATTCATACATCGAATCAAAACTATCGCGGACCACATTTCCTATGACAAAATCGCCATAGACGTCACTCTTAGCCCCGGCAAACTCAGGCGAATAGGCGGAGACATCCCCGCTCTTGTGGATGGTGGTGATGCCAAACTCACTGACCTCGTCCGGGCGTCGCGCGTAGTCTGCATCCGTCAGTTTCTCGCCGAGGACCATGATGAAGTCCTTGAACTCCCGGATCTCGAAATACTCGCGATGCGGCAGCCAGGCCTCATACAACGCCTCTAGAAAACGCCTAAACCGGTCACGCGTAACCGGGTTGATGGTGTTGGACGCGTCGAGCAAGGATGACTGGGTATTGTCATTATCAATCTCCTCGACATTGAAACCGACAGACGGGAAGCCGGCCTCCACAAAAAACTCGACCAGACGGGCTGCTTGGTCGAGATGTCGGTCCGTGATGACACACAGAGCTCCGGCGTGAACACCATGCGCCTTCAGGCAATGAAACCCGGCCATGGACTTGTCAAAACTGCCCCGTCCTGCCCAGTTCGGGCGTCCGGCATCATGCAGATCCTCAGGACCATCAATGCTCAGGCCAATATTGACCTTGTACTCGCGAAAGAGGTCACACCATTCGGCATTGATGAGCGTGCCATTGGTCTGGATCGAGTGCTGGATCTCAACCCGGTCGCGATTGAGAACCGCCGCGCGCTCAAAGGCGCGACGATAGAAATCCACACCCGCCAGCAAGGGCTCCCCACAATGCCAGAGGAATTCCACCTTTGGTGATTGCATGAAGATGTCCGATCCGAACACGCCGTCCAGCGCGGCATCGAGGACTTCGGCCGTCATCACCGAATAGTCCTGTCGGTTCGGTACATAGCAATACCGACAATTGAGATTACAGCCCGAGGTCGGCTGCATCACGATAAGGCGCATCACTTCAGACCACGAAAACTCGCATCAAAATGCTCGAAGTCGAATTCAGTCTTTCCGCCAGCCTTGCCCCAGGTTTTCGACCAGCGCGGACCATCGCGCCAATTGTCATGCCAGTCAGAGAAATGTCCGGTCGAGATCTCGCTCGCGCGGCCAATTTTCAGCTGAGTAATGAGGCTTGGGTCAATTTCCTTTAGACGGGCCTGCAGGATCAATGTGGCCTTGGTGATCTCGGCCTCGATCTTTTCAACGTCCGCGTCGCTCTTCTGGTTCGCCATAATCTCTTCCCTTGGGTTCTGTTTTCATCTAGCCAACATGACCTATCAGTGTCACATCAACTCGCGTTACCTCAGATTGTATCCCACGACGCATTAACTTTCAACAGACAACCGTTGGGGCCTAACTAGACGCAAAAACGCCGCCCCGATCAGACCGGAGCGGCGTTTTAAACGAACTATGGTGTCGGTATTAGCCTTCGCCACCCACGGCGAGGTCGCGGCGAGCCGCGACGATTGTCACGATAAAGCCGGCCAACGTATCCATCAGGGTCATCATCATGATTAAGAAGAAGGTCGAGGTCGCGAACAGCTCGACCAGCAGGAACAGACCCAGAGCCAGCACGAAGACCAGCATGGACAGGGCGTGATTGATGATGGTTGCCGTACCGGATCCGGCAGACTTCACCAGCTCGATGAACAGGAAAATCAGGCCGAGAATAACCAGGACATCACCCACGGACAGGCCCCACAAGCCCGAGACCATAGGGACGACAAAGAGGGTGGCACCCAGCTCACCCACGGTGCAGGCCTCGCCACCATGGCGGCAGACTTCACCGATGAAATTGGCAGCATCACCGCCGCCGAAGATCAGCGCCACAATGGCATAGATGACCACCGGAATGATCATTTTCGGAAAAACATTGAACATGGAACCTACCCCCTGCGAACCGCGACCCCCTCTTTGGGCCCGTTGTGCGGCCGTCATGCCTAACAATACGCCGTTATCCCCACCACCGGCCATGCTTGCCTCCTCGCTGGCTTCAATACTCGTCCGCGCCGTGCGGATTACGCGCGCGCGAATTTAACCACATCATGCCCATCATGTCTGTCAAAGAGGCGAAAAGACGGCCAAAATTCGTATATTTCGACGCACCAATGGTCCGGTGCCGGTGTGTGACCGGACGAAACTCGCACAAATAACCTTCACGGTTCATCAGCGCCGGCAGGAAACGGTGCTGGTGATCGAAGAACGGCAATTGCAGATAGACGTCTCGTTTGAAGGCTTTGAGACCACATCCCGTGTCATTGCAGTTATCGTTCAGCATGCGTTTGCGGATGCCATTGCCAAACCGCGAGGCGAATTTCTTCCAGGCGCTGTCCTGGCGATTGGCACTGCGATCGCCGCCGACCAGAGCGAGATCCTCCGGCGCATCCGCACGCATCAGCGCATCAATCACAATGGGAAGGTTTTCCGGCGGGTTCTGGCCATCACCATCAAGTGTTGCCACCACGCTGCCGCGAGCATGCATGACACCCGTACGCACGGAACGCGACTGCCCGGCATTGTCACGATGGGCCACGACACGCAAAGTCGGCATTTCTTCCTTGGCAGCGATCAGTTCCGCACGGGTCTCATCCGTCGAGCAATCATCGACAAAGACCATCTCATAATTGCGCCCCTCGAGCGCCGCCGCGATCTCTCGGGCCAGGGGAACCACATTGCCTGCCTCATTATAGGCGGGGACAACGACGGAAATTTCAGGATTTTGGGTCATGTCAGTGTCGGCTTGCGCTTGCGTCAGGTCTCTGCCCCGTTACATACCGGGTTTGACTGATATCGCGAGGCTTTTCTCAGCCTCCTCCAAAAAGGGATCGCCATGCACGCCCTCGCTACCGGTGTAAGAGCCTATATCATCATTGCGTTGATCGCTGCCCTGTCAGGCGTGGCGGGCTGGTTCACCATGCCGCCGCTCGATCGCGATGAAAGCCGGTTTGCCCAGGCGACCGCACAGATGCTGGAAACAGGCGATTTTGTACGAATCAATTTCCTGGAGGAGGAACGCAACAAGAAGCCGGTGGGCATCCACTGGATGCAGGCCGCGACGGTCGCCCTGGTATCAAGTGCGGAGGCCCGCGAGATCTGGGTTTATCGCATACCCTCGACACTGGGCGCCATCCTCGCCGCGCTGGCGGCCTTCTGGGGCGGACAGAGACTGGTGGGCCGGGAGGCGGCGTTCGCCGGATCCGCCCTGTTTGCCGCAACCGTCCTCCTGGGCATCGAGGCCGGGATCGCCAAGACCGATGCCATGTTGGCCGGCGCGACGACCCTCGCCATGGCCGCACTGATGCAGCTTCGGGCCGGTGTCGCCAAGGGGAGGCTGAAAGACTGGCAGGTCAGCCTGGTCTTCTGGTTTGCGATCGGTTTGGGCGCCCTGCTCAAGGGCCCCGTCACCCCCATGGTCGCCGGCCTGACCTTGATCGCGCTGTTCTCCTGGGAAAGACGCGCACGCTGGATGAAGCCGCTTCTGTTCTGGCCCGGACCCATCCTGGCCATTCTTCTGGTCCTGCCCTGGCTGGTCTCTATCCAGATCGCCACCGATGGCAATTTCCTGCGTGAGGCCCTGGGAGATGATCTGGGCCCCAAAGTTGTCTCAGGCCATGAACGCCATGGCGGGCTGCCCGGGTATCACCTCCTGCTGTTGCCGCTGCTTTTCTTTCCGGCAACCCTGTTTCTTGTCCCGGGCGTGGGGCGTCTGGCCAAGGCCCTGAAACCGGGAGAGCGCCTGGTTGAGGCCGATGCGGCCCGCTTCCTGATCTGCTGGGCGGTCCCCACATGGGTCGTGTTCGAATTACTGCCGACCAAACTGCCTCATTATGTCCTGCCCGCTTACCCAGCGCTGGCTTTGGCAGCGGGGTGGGGCTTGGTCGAGCTTTACCGTCTAGCTCCCTGGCAACGCTGGACCAGCCTGGGCCTCTACGCCTTTGCCGCGCTGGTGTTTGCCGTCGCTTTGCCCGTCCTGTTCGTGATGTACGGATCCGGTGCCAGCTGGGACGCCGTTCAACTGGTCGAGGCCGGTTTCAGCAATGGCTTCCAGCTGGGCCTGGATCCGGCCGCTGCCGCAGGCGTTTTCCTGGGCACGACACTTCTGGCGGGGCTTGCGGCAGGAGCGATGATATCCGAGCGGTTTGTACGAACAGCCGGGGCGTCACTCGTACCCGCGCTTGTTCTCACCATCCTGGCTGGCCTGGCCTGGCAGGGAGCCGGGCGCGGTGTTGTTGTGGGTAATACACATGCCCTGCAACTGGCCCGGCAGGTCGACAATGCCCGTGCCTATTCGCAGCCGATTACGGGTCTGGACCCCACCGATATTGTCACAGCGTCATCGTTCACCGAACCCAGCCTGGTGTTTTTGATGGGATCTGACACTCACCTGGCGGATGAGGCCGGTCCGCTGGAGTTTGCTGCACAGCGAACAGAACCGACCCTGGTCGTTCTCGATCTGTCGCGCGATGCCGACATGCGCCGCGTGCTGCTGGAAGGCTCGGCGGCGAACCCCGTCTCGTCCACAGACAGGGCCGACGCGACACAGGCTGACCTCGAACTGCGCGCCTTGTTGTACGGGCTAGAAATCTGTCATCGCACGCTCGCTCCGGGTTTCAATTATTCACGCGGCGACGAAACGGTGCTGGCGATCTTGTTCACACGGTGCGCCCGGCCCGGAGAAGGCCTTTTTGAACCGCCGGTCTTTGCCATGCCGGGCTCAGAAAACGCTGTCCCAATGGAGACCGAAGAATGAGCCGCGCGATCGAAGTCGTCGAAGTAGGACCACGTGACGGATTGCAAAACGATCCGGTTCTGATGCCAACAGACACCAAGATCGAATTTGTCTCGCGGCTGATTAAGGCCGGTGTAACACGTATGGAAGCGGCCAGTTTTGTTCACCCCAAACTCGTTCCGGCCATGGCGGACAGCGCCGAAGTCATGTCGCGCGTGCCCCGAACCGATGGCGTACAATATATCGGCCTCGCCCTGAACGAAAAGGGCATGCGCCGGGCACTCGATGCCGGCTGTGATGAGGTCAACTATGTGATGGTCGCGTCGCCGGGCTTTGGCCTGAAAAACCAGAATGCGACCCCGGAACAAACCGCCGACATATTCGACCAGATCGCCGTGCTCGCCCATGATGACGGTGTGCCGGTGTCGGTCACTGTTTCTGTAGCGTTCGGAGATCCGTTTGATGGCGAGGTCGACGAAAGCATTCTGCCCGAACTCGCGCGACGGGCTTCTGCCGCCGGCGCACGGGAATTTGCCCTCGGCGACACAATCGGCGTGGCGGATCCATGGACCGTCCGCCGTGTGGTCGAAAGCCTGAAGGACGCCGCCGGGTCGATGCGCCTGCGCATGCATTTTCACAACACACGAAACACGGCGATGGCGAACATTTTCGCGGCCGTCGAGGCCGGAGTGGACGTGATTGATGCCTCGTGTGGCGGTATCGGCGGCTGTCCGTTTGCTCCGGCGGCGACGGGGAATGTCGCGACAGAAGACGTCGTTTACATGCTGCACCGCGCGGGTTTCGAGACGGGTCTGGATCTGGACCTGCTGATCGACACGGCCAAATGGCTGGAAACCGAGGGTTTGGGGCACCCCGTCGACAGTGCGCTGGCGCGAGCGGGTGTCTTCCCGATGCCTCAGACGCGCTAGTCCGAGCGCGGATTGGCCGGAGCGTCCGCCAGCGACTGATCGTCCTTGGTATCAACGCGTCGGAATTTTGCCTTTACATGGCTCAGGAAAAGCCGTGTCCAAATGGCGAGAAAAATCGCCGGGATCATCAGGCTCGTCAAAACCTTGCTGACCGGCCCCGGATAGAATTTCCAGAAATAGGAGATAAAGCCCCAAGCTTTGTGGTTCTCGACTTTCAAGGGGCTGGACTGACTGGTGCCCCCCACATGCAGGATCGAGGCATTGGGATCGAACCAGACCGTGCCGCCGGCCTCCCGCGCTGTTCGACAGATATCGATATCTTCCACATGGAGGAAGTAACGCGGGTCGAACCCGCCAATATCGTGAAAATGCTGTGCCCGGATCATCAGTGCGGCTCCGGAAACCGTATCGACTTCGACCAGATCGTCAGGGAGCGGGTCCTGTTCCTGGTGAAGGCTGCGCATGCCTTTGAGAAAACGGTTCAAGCCCAGAAACGAAACAAAGGCGGTCGACGGCGTCAGCTCGCCACGACGCCCGCCACGCTGTTCACTCCCATCCTCGTTCAATAGACGTGAACCGATAATCCAGGGGCGTGTCTCATCCATGCGGGAGACATTCTGCTTCAAGCGCTTGGCGACGGAGGCCAGCAAAACCGTATCGGGATTGAGGAAAAGCAAAGTATCGCCGCGTGCGGCCTGAGCGCCGATATTACACCCCACGCCAAAACCGAGATTCTGACCGGTTTCGATCAGAACCATCTTCGAATGAGCCGCGTCCAGATCTCGGAGCCTATGGAGGATCTCCGGGGGGTTCTCATGACTGACGAGAACCAGCTCGTCCACCTGGTCAGCCGTCAGCACAGCATGCAAACAATCCAGCAGCCGTGGTCCGGTCATCCACGAGACAATCACAACGCTGAGGATCGGGTCAGTCATGCGGCTGGCTTCTGCGCTCCCAGGAAAAACACGCCGGTGGCGGCAATCGCGACAGCCCCCTGGTGCCATTCCTGCCAGACGCCGTACCCAAAATACAAGAGGGAAGCATAGCTAACGAGAACCCAAACCGCAGCGACAGCCTGAGGCCGGGACAAACGCGGTGCCGAGGAGATCCGCCCTCCAATCGCAATCAGGCTGATTGCCAGAAGGGTCGCTCCGACCAGACCCGTTTCCAGCCAGACGTGAAGGGGCGCGTTATGGGGATGCAAGGGTAGAGCTTCGCGTGTCCAGGTGTTCAGCTCCAACACACCTGACAGTGGACGAGAGGCGTCGAGACCATGCCCGAACCAGGGTTTGTCCTGAATCAGCTCGCCTGCATACATCCAGATGCCGAGCCGTTCCTGCCAGGACCAGGGAAGTCCGCTTGTCATCTCCGTCGGGAGCAATGCGACAACCGTCGGCAGAACCATGGGAATGATCAGGAATGACCCCGCAAAAACGCCGAAACTCAACGCGACCATACTGCGCGGCTTCCAGAAGGCGAGCCCTGCGGCAACGCTTGCCGCCGCAATGGCCACGATATTCACCTCGGTGGAAAAACTCACCGCCGCCAACCCGGCCATGGCCATGATCAGGACCCCGATCACAAGACCGCCTGAGCGCCAGGCCAGGAGCGCCGCGGGCGCGGAGATCATGATCAGGAACGCCGCGCCATGCCCCAGGCTGCGTGTGACGGCATCGCGCAGGAAACGGTCTGACACCTCAACGGCGCCTTCAACCGAGAGCTTGTAAGACTGGGTGACCATGAAACCGGTCGCCACTTCGAGAACGAAAAACAAGCCCACAGCGGCAGCCGCCGCCAGATAGGCCGCTTCCGCCCTGATCCGCCAGATTCCGGACAGATGCCCGACCCGCAACACCAGAACAGTATAGAGGGGAATGCCCAGACCGGTTTTCCAGACCTGGTCCGGCTTGTCATGCGGGGACCAGAGAAAGCTGATCGCCACCCAGGCCAGAAAGAGCACAACCGGCAGAGCCAGCCATCGCGATGACCAGGCCCGCCACTCGCTTGGATTGAAGGGAAAGACAAGCAGGCCGAACAGCGCTGCGAGGGTGGACAGCAACAACCCGCCCATGGCGGCCGCGATCGCGCTGGTCGCCAGCAACACGATCGCACAGATGCCGGTCCGCATGCCGGATACGGCCATGCCTGCCTCTCCTTGTTCTCCGAAACGTCAGGGATTAAACGCGTTTCAGGTCTGGTGCCGTCGCAGCATCCTGCAGTTTGACGATGGCTTCGTCCAGCGACATCATCTCCTGGTTACGCCCCTGCTCACCCAGGAAACGCAGGGCCAATGTGCCGTCCTCTGCCTCTTTGCGACCCACAACCGCGATCACCGGCACCTTGCCGACCGAGTGCTCACGAACCTTGTAGTTGATCTTCTCATTACGCAGATCCGTTTCCACGCGCAGACCCGCCGCTTTCATTTTTTCGCAGACGTCGAGGGCATAATCATCGGCATCGGAAGTAATGGTCGCGACGACGACCTGACGCGGCGCCAACCACATAGGCAGCTTACCCGCATAGCTCTCGATCAAAACACCCAGGAAACGTTCTAGAGACCCCAGGACCGCGCGGTGCAACATGACGGGGCGGTGCTTATCGCTATCTTCGCCCACAAAGCTGGCATCCAGACGCTCAGGCAGGTTGAAGTCACACTGGATCGTTCCCGTCTGCCATTCCCGGCCGATGGCATCCTTGAGCACGAAGTCCAGCTTGGGACCATAGAAGGCGCCATCACCCGGATTGTGTTCATAATCGAGGCCCGATGCCTCCGCCGCTTCTCGCAGGGCCGCTTCGGCCTTGTCCCAAACCTCGTCCGATCCCACCCGCATATCCGGGCGATCCGAGAACTTGATCCGGATATCCTCGAAACCAAAGTCCTTGTAGACAGATTTGAGGAGTTCACAGAAGCGTTTCACTTCGTCTGTGATCTGTTCCACCGTGCAGAAGATGTGAGCATCGTCCTGAACAAATCCACGCACCCGCATGAGACCATGCAGTGAACCTGATGGCTCATAACGGTGGCAGGACCCAAACTCCGCCATGCGCAAGGGCAGGTCCCGATAGGATTTCTGACCCTGGTTGAAGACCTGGACATGGCACGGGCAATTCATCGGCTTGACCGCCAGGACTTTTTCTTCCTGGTCGATTGAAGAGATGAACATGTTTTCGCGATACTTGTCCCAGTGTCCTGACGCTTCCCAGAATTTGCGGTCCATCAACTGAGGCGTCTTGATTTCCACGTAGCCGTCAGCTTGCAAACGACGGCGCATATAGTCCTCGACTGTACGATACAGAGTCCAACCATTGGGGTGCCAGAAGACCTGTCCCTGAGCCTCTTCCTGGAAGTGGAATAGCTCCATCTGCTTGCCCAGACGGCGGTGATCACGCTTTTCCGCCTCTTCAAGACGATGCAGGTGAGCTTTCAGCTCCTTGTCATCGCGCCAGGCCGTGCCGTAGATCCGTTGCAACATGGCATTGCGATGATCGCCACGCCAATACGCCCCGGCGACTTTCATGAGCTTGAACGCCTTGCCGATCTTGCCCGTGGACGGCAGGTGCGGTCCACGACACAGATCAAACCACTCGCCTTGACGATACAGGGTTACCACTTCGTCTTCCGGCAGATCCCGGATCAGTTCAGCCTTGTAGCGTTCTCCCAGATCCTCGAACTTGGCGATCGCCTCATTGCGGTCCCAGACCTCACGTTCGAAGGGCAGATCCGCATCCACGATCTGCGCCATGCGCTTTTCAATCGCCTCGAAGTCTTCCGGAGAAAACGGCTCTTCACGCGCAAAGTCGTAATAAAAACCGTCCTCGATCGCCGGACCGATCGTCACCTGTGTGCCCGGGAAAAGCTCCTGGACCGCCTGGGCGAGGATGTGCGCCGTATCGTGGCGAATGACCTCAAGCGCCTCTTCATCCTTGCGCGTGATGATGGCGACCTCGCTGTCACCATCGAAGGGGCGTTTAAGGTCCCACTCTTCCCCGTTCACCCGGGCGATCATGGCCGCCTTGGCGAGAGATTTTGAGATATCGAGTGCCAGGTCCAGCGGGCTGGATCCCTCAGGCAATTCGCGTTTAGAGCCGTCCGGCAGCGTGATATTGATCATCGCAGTCATGTCCTTGTCGTCGGTGCGGTCCACCGGCGTGAGGCAGGTTCAGTCCGTGTCCTGGCCCCGATAGGGCTGACGGAAACGCCAGACCGCCCACCAGGGTGCAGAACTGTATTCGTGCGGCACCGGATCATAACCGGACGTGCCCAACGGCCGGCAACGCAAAAGCCGTCCGAGCGTCATCCATCCGCCGCGCCAGGCTCCGTGAAGGCGCAAAGCCTCCAGCCCGTACGCCGAACAGGTCGGCTCATGACGGCAGCGTACACCAAAAGCGTAGAAAACCGGGGACAGTGTCACGCGATACAGGTGGATCATCCCCCGCATCACCCAGGCCAGCCCACCCGATGTCGACTTTGGTGCGTTGCACGAACACATATGAAATCAAGCCTTTTAACGCCGCCCTGCCCGCTGTCTACCCGTGACAGCCCGTTACAGTGCGGACCGCTGAAGAATTCGTTGTCGCTTAGAAGGTTTACCTTGCGGACCGTTGCGATCTCCTGCCGGCGAGGCAGGCGCCAACGGCCCTAGCGAGTGAGCGGTGTGGTCAGGCCAGTTGTGGTTGCGGTCGCCTCAAACGCGGCAACGGCCGCCTCGAAGGGCAGCATGATCGATTGGTGTCGAGCGGGATAAGCCTTGGCCGAGGCCAGAACCGCCAATTCCGCGAACCGGCCGCGGGGCGCAGGCGCGGAGGATTTCAGCATGGCTCTAAGGGCATTGCGCGCATTGAGCAGCTCGTCCTGGGTCGCACCCACAACATGCTTTCCCAGAATGGCCGCAGAGGCTTGTCCGAGGGCACAGGCCTTCACGCGCTGGGCCATGTCGACCACACGTCCATCCTGGACCATGAGATCAACCTCGATCTCCGACCCGCACAGGCGCGACACCTTGCGCGACGAGGTCGCGGGCGCGCCCAGACGTCCAACCCGCGGCATCTGGGCCGCGAGACGCAGGACGTCATTGGAGTACAGATCGTGTTTCATGTGTTCAATCTAGGATATGGCGTCCGGCTTCGCCAGACATACGCGGCATAAATCCGCTAATCCTCTTCATACTCGTCTTCATCGAGATAGACCGGATCGGTCCGCCCCAGAACTTCAGGAATCTCGCCGACATCCTCCGGGTCGAGATCGTCGGGTTGCCAGACCTCGTCCACCACGACGGACCAGAACCCTTCCGACTGCGCGGCCCCCTCGGCCAGCTGGCCCGCCTGGTCAGCATTTTCTGCAACCACGCCATAGGACACAAAACACGCGCCCACAGCATCTTCAGCTTCCAGCATGACATTGAAACCGCAAAGCGCCATGTCAGCCCTCCAGCTTGCGCCAGGTCGAGCCTTCCGGCCCGTCGTCCACTTGGATCTTGCGTGCCGTCAGCTCTTCACGCACAGCATCCGCCTCATCCCAGTTCTTCTCCGCCCGTGCGAGATTGCGACGATCAATCAGTGCATCAATTTCTGCACGCTCGGCGTCCGGTAGTTCGGAGATGCCGAACCATTCATCCGGATCCCCCTGCGCCAAACCGACAAGCTCGCCAGCAGCCAGGAGCTCGCCCTTGATACGAGCCCGTTCGGCATCCGTCTCCGCCTTGTTGGCGGCCGCCGTGAGCTGGAAAAGGGCGGACAGCGCCTTGGGCGTGTTGAGATCATCATGCAGCGCCTCGAGGAAATCGGCCGGCGGTGTCGCCTCAACCGCCTCGACATCAGCCAGGCGCCGCAAGACACCATAGATGCGATCCAGCGAGCGGCGTGTCTTCGTCAAAAGCTCGCCATTCCAGGTAAGGGGCGCGCGATAATGCGCCGTCAGCAAGGCATAGCGCAGCACCTCACCCGGATAGTCCCTGGCGAGATCATGCACCAGTTTCACATTGCCCTCGGATTTGGACATCTTGCCCGCCCCCATGGTCAAGAAACCATTATGCAGCCAGTAATTGGCCATGGCCTTGCCGCCATGGGCGCAGACCGACTGAGCAATCTCGTTTTCATGGTGCGGGAAGACCAGGTCCACACCACCGCCGTGAATATCGAACGTCTCACCGAGATGTTTCTCGGACATCGCAGAACATTCAATATGCCAGCCCGGCCGACCACGACCCCAGGGGCTGCCCCAGCCAGGCTCATCATCAGCGGCGGGTTTCCAGAGCACGAAATCGCCGGGCTCACGCTTGTAGTCGGCGACTTCGACGCGGGCCCCGGCAATCATGTCCTCGAGCGAACGACGTGAGAGTGCGCCATAGCGGTCATAGGTCGACACAGCGAACAAGACGTGCCCCTCGGCCTCATAGGCGTATTTCTCATCGACAAGCACCTGGATCATATCGATCATCTCACCGATGTGATCAGTGGCATGCGGTTCGATATCCGGGACGCGTACACCCAGCGCCCCCATATCCTCACGATAAATTCGCGCATACTTTTCCGTGATCTCGGAAATCGGCTGGCCGGTCTCCTTCGACGCAGCGATGATCTTGTCGTCTACATCCGTGATATTGCGGGCATAAACGACATGGTCCTGGCCATAGATTCCACGAAGGACCCGGGACAAGACGTCGAAAACCACAGCCGGTCGCGCATTTCCGATATGCGCATAGGAGTACACGGTCGGTCCACAGACATACATCGTGACCCGCTCCGGATTCATCGGTTCAAACAAGCGCTTACGGCGCGAGTGCGTGTCATAGAGTGTCAGGGCCGACATCGGTCACATCCATTGGTGAAAGGCTGAACAGGCGTCACAAACGTGATAACTTGACGCCGAGTCTGTGGTCATAACATTGGAATTGGATAATTCTACGCCTAAATAACGCACAGCGCATGAGCGTGGATACTGAGGATGTCAGGCCCGGACTGTAAAAAAGTGGCGCTTTGAACCTCGATCCGGAAACCGGAACTTCGGTCACGTCGTAGAACCGACCGACCCGTCAACGAAAGGATCCATTCGATGGACGCCGTAACCCCCGAGGCCGACCGCATGGCCCAAGACGAGATTAAACGCCCGACCCGCGAAGAGGCCGAGGCGGCCGTTCGCACCCTGATCGCCTGGACCGGCGATGACCCGGATCGCGAAGGCCTGCTGGAAACGCCCAAGCGTGTCGTGAAAGCCTATGAAGAATGGTTCTCGGGCTATAATGACGATCCGGCCAAGGTTCTCGGCAAAAAATTCGAGGACGTTCAGGGCTATGACGACATGGTCCTGCTGACCAATATCGATGTCGAGAGCCATTGCGAACACCATATTGCGCCGGTTCTGGGCGTGGCACACGTGGCCTATCTCCCGACCAAGGCCGTTGTGGGTATTTCCAAGATTGCGCGTGTGGTGGAAATCTTCGCCAAGCGCCTGCAGACTCAGGAAACCATGACCGCGCAGATCGCTGACGCCCTCACCGAGGCCATGGAACCGCTGGGCGTGGCTGTCTATGTCGACGCCAAACACCAGTGCATGACCACGCGCGGCGTACACCATCAGAACGTCTCCACGATCACCACCACTTTCACGGGCCAGTTCAAGACCGATGCCGATCTGCGCAATCGCTTCCTGCGCCTGATTGAAAAAGCCTGATCGGGTTCACGTATCGACCGTGTCAAAGGCCGCCGCGGGCGGCCTTTTTCATGTCCAGAGCTTCGCTCGCTCCGATCGCGTCGAGAAACCGCTCATCATGGCTGATGGCCAGAATAGCACCGTCATAGGCCTGCAACGCGGCCTCCAATTCTTCAATCGCATCGAGATCGAGATGATTGGTCGGCTCATCGAGGATAAGAGCCTGCACAGGCTGCGGACGCGCCAGCACGCAGGCCAGACCGGCCCGAAGCCGTTCACCCCCTGACAGATCCCCGGCGCTTCGGTCCGCCATAACATTGCGAAACCTGAACCGCGCCAAGCCGGACCGGGCCTCATTCACTGTCGCTTCTGGATTGAGCCGCTGGAAATTGTCGACCAGAGACGCGTTGAGCCTCAGAAGGCTGACCGTCTGGTCCAGCAGCGCCATCTCCACACCACGAACGACGGAACCCGCACGCGGCTCAAGCTGCCCCATGATGATCTGAAGCAGGGTCGACTTGCCGACACCGTTTGGCCCGGTAATCCGCCAGCGTTGCGGTCCACGGATCGACAGTGTGACGCCCTCAAACAAGAGCGCTTGCCCCGGCCAGCCTCCGGCCACGGCGTCGAGCGACAGGACCTGACGACCCGCCGGCAAGCCGCACGGCGCAATATCAAAAGATTGCCGGATCTGATGCGCCACTTCTTCCGCCGCCTTGTCGACGGCCAGCCGGGCCTCTGATGTCATTTTCTCGGCCTGGCGGGCCGATGCACCGCCTGTACTCTCGGCGCGCTCCTGCTTGGCATTCATGACCAGTCTGGGCTGGCTGCCACTGGCCCGCTCGGCCCGACCCGCAGCATCTGTGCGAGCCTTGCGCTCCGCTGTCCGCTGGATCTGGCGGGCAATCCGCTTCTCGTCCTGCCGCGCGACATCCAGTGCATGGGCCGCAGCCTCCTGCTCGATCGCGCGCTGCTCCCGATACGCCGTGTAGTTGCCGCCATAGCGCTTCACCTGACACCGGTCCAGCGCATAAATGGCGTCCATTTCGTCCAGCAATTCCCGATCATGGCTGACGATCAAGGCGCCGCCCCGCCAACGCCGCACAGCGGCCAGAAGCAGATCCCGCCCGTCGCGATCCAGATTATTGCTGGGTTCATCCATGAGGATCAGATCGGGCTCGCGAAAGAAGAGCGCAGCGAGCATAACACGCACGCCCTGTCCACCGCTCAGACGGGACAGCCGCGTCTTCGGCTCCAGTCCTGACAGGCCGAATTCCGCAAGCGCGGCCTCCATTCGCACCGGCATGTCCCAGTCCGCCTCGGACATATCATCCAGGCTGGCCGTGCCGGCTTCTATCCGATGCAGACGCGCCCATGCCCGCTCGACACCGAAAGCGGTCGTCAGGTCTGCGTGCGCATCGTGATGAACCACCTGGCGCAACACGCCGATCCGCCCCTGACAGTCCACATGCCCCGAAGCCGGCTTGCGATCACCGGCGAGAATCGACAGCAAGGTCGACTTGCCTGCTCCATTAGGACCGACAAGCCCCGCCCTTTCGCCTGTCAGGGCGAAGCCGACCCGCTCGAACAGGATCGAACCATCAGGCCGTTGGGCGGCGATATCGTGCAGGCTTAGAAGCGGTGTCATGACATGATTTCAAAACTGGGGGCGCCTTTTACGCGTTTTGTCAGAGTGAGACCAGAGCCAAGCCGCTTGACTTTTTATTAGAATTATCTAAATTAGATTTTCCTAAATAAAAGAAACCCATGACGGATGTGATCCAGGACCTCACTGAAAACGCGGCAGACGCCGCTGCCATGCTGAAACTGCTGGCGCACGAAAACCGCCTTCTGGTGCTGTGTCACCTGGCGGTTGAGGGCGAACTCGCGGCAGGCGATCTGGTCGCTCGATCGGGTCTGAGCCAATCCGCACTCAGCCAACACCTGGCCAAGCTGCGCGAGACGGATGTCGTGGCGACACGCCGTGTAGGCACCACAATTCTCTATCGTATCCATGACCCGCGAGCCGTGCGCATTCTGGGCACGCTCAAGGATATCTACTGCCCCTAGACGACGATGACAGGAGACACTGATGAGTGACGTTATATCCCCCGCCCGCGCCCAGTCCCTGATCCGCGAAGGCGCTGTTCTGATAGACATCCGCGAAGCCGATGAACGGGCACGGGAATACATCCCCGGCTCAAAACACCTGCCACTCAGCAGGATTGAGGAACACGGCATTCCTCATGAATCGGCCAAGATTGCGATCTTCCACTGCCGCAGCGGTGTTCGCACCCGGGCGCAAGCGCAGCTGCTGAAAGAGGGAATTGAGAGTGAAACCGTCTATATTGTCGATGGCGGCATAGGCGGCTGGAAACTCGCCGGACTGGACACCATTGTCGATCGCTCCCAACCCATTGATATCTTCCGCCAGGTCATGATCACCGCGGGCACTTTGGTGCTGATCGGTGTCATGCTGGGCACACTTGTTCATCCCGCATTCTACGGGGTGTCGGCCTTTGTCGGGGCGGGACTGGCCTTTTCCGGCATCACCGGCACCTGCATGATGGCCAATCTTCTGAGCCTCATGCCCTGGAACCGGCAGGCGGCCTGACCCGACCCCTTGTCACGTCCCCAAAGGGTCAGACCACTTGCTGGACGTCGGGCGCGGTCCCCAGCGGGCCGCGTTCGATTTCCCACGCACTCTCAGTCACCACTTCATAGTCACGGCTCAAAATTGTCGAGACACGGTAATAATCGGCGAGCAAACGCTCCGGCGTGAGGTGAAGGCGGATAAAGCCCTGGTCTTCCATATTGCAGTGCTGAACTTCGGCATTGGCCTCGACCAGCATGCGACCGTAATCAACACCGGGAGCGGCAAAGCTGGAGAAGGGTGTCGGGCTGGTCACCGCCGCCGTCACAAACTCCGTCCCCATGCGGTGGCCTTCCCGATCAATCAGATCATTGGTCCAGAAGGAATGCACATCGCCGGTGACGGTGATGATATCCGCATTGACCGCATTGAGCGCTGAATACAGACGGTCACGCTCGGCCGGATAGCCATCCCACATGTCGAGACCAAACGGGATGCCGAACCGGGTCCGCGTAATGAATTGGCGTGCAAACTCATTGTCGCGCGTCGCGAACCAGCGCAGCCAACCCGGCATTTCGGTAGAGAAATCCGGGAAGTTGACCCGGCTCATGATGATCTGATTGCCCAGGATACGCCACGGCGTACCCGCCTCGACAGACGCGCCGAAGGCATTGGCGACATAGTCGATTTGCTCACGGCCCAGCAATTCGCGGCTTTCATCCCCAATGATCTCGGTTTTCCAGCGCTCGACAGCGGCCAGCACCTCGGGATCGGAGTCATCTGCATCCGCTTCGACCGGGAAGCTGGACAGATCTACCTGGACATCACGGGCCGTCAGACGGCTCTCGATCATCACCAGAGTTGCCAGATTGCCGATCTGATACGTGCCCCAGCGATGGCGCAGATCATCCGGCTCCCGGCTCGGCGTCCAGTCATACCAGGCGCGCAGAGCCGCATCGCGACGTACATCCCACGGCCCTTCGCTCTCATCATGGTTTTCCGCGCCATCCGTATAGGAGTCGTTGGAACTTTCATGATCATCCCAGGTCATGATCCAGGGCACGCTCGCGTGCAGCAATTGCAGGTCCGGGTCGGATTTGTATTGCGCATGGCGCTCGACATAATCCTGGTAGGACACGATCTCATGCGCCGGAACAGACACACGGTTCAGGGCCTCGGCATTGCCGGTCGCATACCCGTCGCGCGCGTACTCATAGATGTAATCGCCCAGGTGCAGCACGAGGTCGAGACCAGCCATTTGCGCCGCAGCGCCATAAACGTTGAAGTGACCAGCCGGGAAGTTCGAGCACGAGAACACGCCGATATTGAAACTGTCGACATCACCGTCCGGCAGGGTCTGCGTGACACCCGTTGGTGAAAACACATCGTTCAGACGGAAACGATAGAAATAGGTCCGGCCCGCCTCGAGCCCGGTCGCGAGGTATTTCCACGTGCCCAGCGGCTGCGGCGTCACATAGGCGATGTCATCGCCCGCCTCAAATACGACATTCGTAAACTCACGATCCGTGGCGACCTGCACACCCCGATAGCCGCCGCCATCGTCGGTGATGGCCGTCCACAACATGACACTGTTCTGATCGGGGTCACCGGACGCCACGCCATGTTTAAAGGGGGTGCCCGTATCCGACACGACCATCGGCTCCGGCTGCTGGCCCGAACAGGCCGCGACAGTCAGGCTGGCACCAGCCGCTCCCAGAAGTGCGCCCCGGCGCGTCAGATCGGTTTTGGTCATCATCCCCTCCAGACAGATATCTGCCTCTCCTAGCGTCTGATTGTTGCGTGTTCACGACGAGAAGGCTACTCGCATGTGGATGAACGCAGATAACACCGATATTCGCACGCTGATTGCCGAGGACGAGGCCGCCGGAGAGCGCCTCGACCGCTGGCTGGCCGTTGAACTCCACGAATTTTCCCGCTCACGAATCAAGGCGCTGATCGAGGACGAGCAATTGACCGTCAATGGCACGGTCATGACGGACCCGTCGGCAAAGGTCATCGCAGGTGCGCGCTATGCGCTCACTGTGCCCCCGCCCAAACCTGCCGATCCCAAGCCGGAAAAGATGGATCTGGACATCCTGTTCGAGGACGATGATCTGATCGTCCTGATGAAACCGGCCGGACTGGCTGTTCACCCGGCGGCCGGCAACTGGACAGGAACCCTCGTCCACGGCCTGCTCTATCACTGCGCCGACAGCCTGTCGGGCATTGGTGGAGTAGAACGGCCGGGCATCGTCCACCGACTGGACAAGGACACGTCCGGTGTGATGGTGGTCGCCAAATCGGATCCGGCCCACAAGGGCCTGACCCGGCAGTTCGCAGCGCACACTGTGGAGCGGGCCTATATTGCCTTCACGCGCGGCGCGCCAAATCCGAAAACGGGACGGATTGAAACCCAGCTCACCCGTTCCTCGCGTGATCGCAAGAAGTTTGAAGTGCCGCGTGACCCGCACAGCACTGAAGGCAAACACGCCATCACCAATTACCAAACGCTCACCCGATTTGGTCAAAAACCCGATGCCGCGATCGGCACAGGTCTGGCCGCCAAGGTGGAATGTCGCCTCGAAACAGGTCGCACGCACCAGATCCGTGTGCACATGGCGCATATTGGCTGCCCGCTGCTGGGCGATCCGCTCTATGGCAATCGCCGTGGCACCCTGCTGGCCACCAGCGAAACGGGCAAGGCGTTGAAGGATTTTCGTCGCCAGGCTCTCCACGCCGCCATTTTGGGATTTGAACACCCGATCACCGGGGCTGCGATCCGGTTCGAGCGAGACATGCCGAAAGACATGCAGCGCCTGGAGAAATTCCTGGAACATCTGTGAGACTAGGCATTGTCTTCCGCCCTGCCGGGCGCATGATGCCAACACAAGACGGGGAGAGCGTGATGACAACAGTCGAGACTTCAGCCTGGACCAAGGGTGTGGGCGGATCGGATGCTGAGACAGAGCTGGCGCAGCTGACAGACAGGCTGCACGGGTGCCAACCCATCTCCACGGACGAACATAAAACCCGCCTGGCCGGCCTGGCCCAGCGCATGCGCGAAACAGGCTATGATGCCGTCTATCTCGATGCCGGCAGCAATCTGACCTATTACACCGGCTTTAAATGGTGGGGTTCGGAACGCCTGGTCGGCGCACTGGTCAAACCGGACGCGTCGATCACCTATGTCGGGCCCGCCTTCGAGACCGGCACGCTCACCTCCTATATGCGATTGGATTCTCCGCTGATCACCTGGGAGGAGCATGAAGACCCCTACGCCCTGTGTGCGGCTCACCTGCCAGCAGGCGCCCGGATCGGGCTGGACCCGGCCACGCCGCTGTTTCGTGTGACGGGTCTGATCAACGCCTTCAACGGCCAGGCCCAAGACGCCGCAGAGATCATCCTGCCCGCCCGCGCCCGCAAATCCGAAGCGGAACTCGCACTGATGCAGGCCACCAAAACCGCGACGCTGGCTGTTCACCAGGCTGCGGCGCGGATCCTGCGCGCGGGCATCTCCACCGGTGAAGTCGAGGCCTTCATTCATGCGGCCCACAAGGCAATCGGGGCACCGGGCGGTTCAACCTTCTGCATCGTGCTCTTTGGTCCCGACACGGCCTTTCCGCACGGGGTTGCCGCGCCCAAAACCCTGGACGAGGGTGATATGGTGCTGATCGATACCGGCTGTGCCATCCACGGATACCAGTCCGATATTACGCGCACCTATGTCTTCGGTGCCCCGACCGACCGCCAGCGCAAGGTCTGGGAGGACGAGCATGCGTGCCAGCAGGCCGCCTTTCGGGCCGCGCAACTGGGCCAGCCCTGTCATGCCGCGGACGATGCAGCGCGTGCAGAATCAGAGCGTCGCGGCTACGGGCCCGGATATCAGCTGCCGGGAATACCGCACCGGACCGGGCACGGCATAGGCCTGGATATTCATGAAGGCCCCTATCTGGTCGGCGGCGACACGACCCTGCTGGATATCGGCATGTGCTTTTCCAATGAACCGATGATCTGCGTTCCCGGTGAATTTGGCATCCGTCTGGAAGATCATTTCTACATGACCGCCGACGGGCCGCGATGGTTCACCCGTCCCTCGCCCTCTATCGACAATCCTTTCGGCCTCTGACCGGGAAAGACATACTCATGTTGCGCGCGCTGTTTCTGGTAATTTTTGTCGGTTGGGTCCTGACCCCGGCTCTCGCTGTGGCGGAGGATGATCATCCGCGTCCGTTCGATCAGAATTATGATGCCGCCGAGGCCGTTGCGGCCGCACGCCACCAGGCCTTGACCGAGGGCAAGCGCCTGCTCCTCGTTTTTGGTGCCAATTGGTGCCATGACAGTCGCGGCCTCGCCCATCATTTCGAAGATGCCGAGCTGGCGGCCCTGCTGGATGCCTCTTACGTTCTCACTTATGTCGACGTCGCCTGGCGCGATGCCAATCAGGCCGTCCTCCTGAGTTATGGTGTGACCGCGATCTACGGCACTCCGACCGTCCTGGTCATCGATCCCTCGACCGGAGACGTCATCAACCGGGCGGAACGCAATGTGTGGACCAGCGCAGCCTCGCGCCCGATTGAAGAAGCGCGGGACTATTTCCGTCGGTATGCGGGAACGCCCCCGGCTCCAGTCGGCATAATCGAGACCAGTGCCAGCTATCAGGCCCTGATTACCGAGATCGAAGCCTATGAAAACGAACAGGGCCTGCGCCTGAGCGCAGCGTATCGCGATATCGCGCGCTGGCGTGATCTTGACCGGTCCGACCGCCCGGAGGATTTCGAGGCCCTGTCGCGTGGTGTTGAGTTCTGGCGCCGGGACCTGGGGCGCGAGATCGCCCGCCTCAAGAGCCAGGCGCGGTCCGGGCTGGTTCGGGCCCTGACGGAACGCTTTGGCGATAATGCCATCACGGCGGAGAACATGGCCGCGTTTGACGAGGACCCCACCCGCATCGAGCTGGTCTACGCACCCAATGACGCCGAGCGCTGGTAGTCTGTCCACCCCGGGCCTATGATCCTTGCGGGACATGCCTCAAACCTGCCGCACACTGTGTCCAGGATCGACGGCGAACTGTCAGCGCTCTGTCCGCAACAGGGCGCGCTGCGAGACCGGTATAGGCCTGAGGGGGATGGAATGCGCGTTTTGAGACACTTGTTTGACCAGGGTTTGACCCGGATCGCCCGGTTCATGGTGATCGGCACGCTGGGTTTGGTCACAACCTCCTTGGCCTCGGCTCAGCTGGACGACGGTCCGGAATCACGCCTGTCCTCGCGCGATATCAATGCCTACTTGGCGCGTGTCCAGGACAAGCCTGTCAAACCCACCGGCACGTCGGGTACTGGACGCTATCAGGGCAATGACAGCTGCCAGTACGCTCATGATGGTGAATGTGACGATATCGGTCTTGGAACCGGTGCCTGTGAGGCAGGCACGGACTATTCGGATTGCTGGCGCATCGCCGAGGGTGTCGAGGATGATAGCTGTCGATGGGCCAATGATGGCGAATGTGACGAGCCTCTCGGCCTGGGCACGGGAGCCTGCGCACAGGCTACGGATTTTTCCGATTGCCGCGATGTGACAGCTCTGCGCTTTCGAAATGACACGTGCGAGCGGGCGTTTGATGGCGTTTGCAACGAGCCAGATGGCGGTGATGGCCGCTGTGAAGCACGAACCGACCGGGCCGATTGTGCCGGTCGCGAACGCCCGCTGACCATCAATGACCATTTCTTCGGACATGATGATCGTCGCTTCATGGACACATCAACCTTCCCCTGGAGTGTGGTTGGCACGATCGATCTGGACGAGGGGGGAACCTGTACGGCGACGCTGGTCGGCGAGAGCGTCCTGATCACGGCCGCCCACTGTATCTCCGGAGAAAGCCGCATCAGCGCCCGCGGGGAATTCACGACCGGGTTCGACCTGCCTGGCGGTCCGCGCCGGGCCCGCATCATCGACTATCTCGTTGACCGGAACTGGGATGATCGCCGGTTCAACACCACCGACGACATTGACGGAACAGACTGGGCCCTGCTGCGGATCGACACCCCGCTGGGCGCCGAGCTGGGCCATGTGGGCGTGCTGGAACTGGTCGACCGGGAGGGGCGTCGCCAGGCCCGCAATGCCCGTCTGCTCCAGGCCGGCTATAGCTGGGATACCGGCTCTCACCTGTCGGGCAATGAGGACTGCTCCATCGACCAAGTTTATCGTGACAACACGATGGCGCATAATTGCGACACAACTCGCGGCGATAGCGGTTCGCCCTTCCTGGTACGCGATGGCGATACCTATGCTGTGGTCGCCACGGATTCGAATTTCCGGCGCAATCCACGCGGCCCGATGCTTTACATCGCGGTGCGCTCCGAGGCCTGGGCCGATCAGCTGGCTGAGTTCGAGGCCGGGCGTGTGGGCAACACACCTGATGAAGGTGAGGTCCCCGGCAAACCCGTCAAACCGGTCAAGGTCGAGGACAGCGCGCAGTCAGACTAATCACCCGGGACGGCGTCAGTGGATTCCGCAAAATAGAGGGCCAGGGCCTGGGCGAGCGCACTTTGCCACCCGGTCAGGTCATGTCCTCCGGAATAGACGAGCAGCGTGCTCTCATAACCGGCCTGCGTCAGCGCCGCCTGCATATTGCGGTTCGCCTCCAGCATCACATGCCCGCGATTGGTCGAGGTTTGCATGGTTTCCAGAGTGCCGGCGGCCAGAATGTAGTGGGGTGTATCCGGGCCGGCCGGGTCGATTTGTCGTGACAGCCACTCCATCTCCTCGCCCGACGGGGCCCAATAGAAGGAACCGGACAGCGACATGACCCCGCCCACCATAGCGGGGTGATCAAGCGCCACACGCGCAGCAGCCAGTCCCCGTCTCGACGCCCCGCCGAGCAAGAGCTGGTCCGGGTTCATCTGCCAGCCCAGGCTGTCACGCAGCAGAGGGACCAGATCATCCGCGATAAAGGCCGACTGGTCGGCATAGGCCAAGGCTGCACTGTCCGGATCAAGCTGATCGATCAACACAAGATGGGTGGGCGGTATCAAGCCCTGGCGCTCCATACGGTCAAGAATATCGACCGCAGGAGCCCGTGTCCCCCACAGGAAAGCATCCCAGAGTACCAGAACCGGCGCGTCCGCCCCGCCATCCGGGTGGGCGTGGATATCCAGCCAGACACTGCGATTGAGCGCCGGGCTGTTCATGACCTGGCTGGCACCGCTGGTCCGGGAGGCATCCGTATAGGAGGGAGGCCCGAGCGGTAACACGCCATCCAATGTCGACGGAGCCAGTACGACAACGCTTTCGGCCTCCCCACCGCGCAGGGTCAGCCGGGCATGCGGATCCGGACGCCAGAGCGACCGCCCGGCTCGTTCAAGACGAAAACTGTAATTGGCCCGCACATCATCCGGCACATCGATGGAGATGGTCCAGATCCGACTGCCTGGAAGACGGGTCATGTCGAGCACAAAATCGCGCTCATAGTCCTCGACCGGCTGGCGGGCATAAGGAGCGTTCAACACACTGTCGAGGCGTACGCGTTCAGTTCCCGATTCCGCGCGGTAGAGAAAGGTCAATCGGGTACGGCCAGGACCAGCAATCTGTCTGTCGATCAGAGGCAAGCCCCGTCCAGACAATTCGCGCCAGACCTCGTCTTCGGCATGAGGGCGGGCGCGCAGCTCGGCCATGGCGTCTCGTACCGGGCGAGGCGGGCTTTCCTGAGCATGGCTATGCGCACTGACCAGGACAAGTCCCAGCGCCGCCGCCACAATATTCCCAACCATGCCCAAAACTTCACCTGTCCCCGAATTCTGTCAGACCGGCTTTCCTCCTCCGGTCATTGCCACTAGCGTGACCAGCATGATGACCGGTCTGATCTCCAAACTCCTGCCTCATCCTGCCACATCCGCGCGACAGATCCTGCTTGCGATGTCAGCCCTGCTGGGCCTGGCCTATCTGGGAGATGGATTTGGCCTGTCTCTGCCCTATCCCGCAAATGTTGGGCTCAAAGCGTCCGGCATCATCCTGCTGGGGGTAATCGCGGCGCAGTATCGCTGTGGATGGCTGGCAGCCGGGCTGTGGATGGGCGCGGCAGGCGACGCCTTCCTGGCTCTGCAGCCGGCGCGTTTTGATCTGGGCATTCTCGCCTTTGGCCTCGGCCATCTCGTCTATATCGGGCTGTTTGCTCACCATTTACGACGCTCGGGGCTCAGTGGGCGAACCGGTATACTTGCAGCGATCGGGCTGGGCGTGTTCGGTCTGGTCATGCTGATCTGGCTCCAGCCCCATTTTGGCGAGTTGCGCATTGCAGCGAGTGTCTACAACGCCATTATTCTGGTGATGGCGATCCTCGCTGTCCTGGGTCGATCCCACCCCCTGGCCATCGCGGGCGCGCTGCTGTTCGTCGTGTCGGACAGCGTTTTGGCGACTCGTCAGTTTGCCGGATTTCTGGAGTGGGCCGGCCCCGTGGTCTGGTCCACCTATTATCTGGCCCAGGCCGGCATCGCGCTGGGTCTGGCACGAAAGGCGGACTAGTCCGCCTCCGCCATCAAACCTTGATCCGACGCCATCTCACGCATGGCTTTTTGCAGTTTCTCGAACGCGCGCACCTCGATCTGGCGAATACGCTCACGGCTCACACCATAGTGTTCCGCCAGCTCTTCCAGAGTCTTCGGCTCGTCAGACAGACGGCGCTCCTGCAGGATATGCTGCTCGCGTTCGTTGAGCTCACCCATGGCCGATTGCAGCAATTGCATGCGCGCGTCGAACTCATCGGTTTCAGCAAGATGCTCTTCCTGGTTCTCGCCTTCTTCGTCGGCCAGCCAGTCCTGCCATTCCTGGTCACTTTCAGATCCGCGCAGAGGCGCGTTCAAAGACGCATCGGGACCTGACAGGCGTCCGTTCATGGACACCACGTCTTCATTGGTCACACCCAGCTTGGTCGCAATTTCTTCGACCTGGTCCGGACGCAGATCGCCTTCATCAATGGCCTGCATCTGGCTTTTCATCCGGCGCAGGTTGAAGAAGAGCTTTTTCTGGGCGGCAGTTGTGCCGATCTTCACCAGCGACCAGGACCGCAAAATGTATTCCTGGATCGAGGCGCGGATCCACCACATGGCATAGGTCGCCAGGCGGAAGCCTTTTTCGGGATCGAATTTCTTCACCGCCTGCATCAGGCCGACATTGCCCTCGGAGATCACCTCCGCGACCGGCAGACCATATCCGCGATATCCCATGGCGATCTTGGCCACAAGACGCAGGTGGGACGTCACGAGACGTTCCGCAGCCTCGGTGTCGCCATGCGCCTGCCAGCGGCGACCCAGCATGAATTCCTCATCCTTCTCCAGCATCGGAAACCGGCGGATCTCTGCCAGATAGCTGGACAATCCCTGTTCCGGTGACAGGGTCAGTGCAGAAGCAGATGCGTTAGCCATGGCGATTTCATTCCTTTCCCACCGGTCTCCTTGCACCCCGTGAGCGCACCCCAGAACCGGTCCGTTCGCATATTTAGGAAGCCATTCCGGAAAATGCGAGGGGGTCACAAGAGTGTGATGCCCAGTTTCGGCAGGACATGCTTGCATCACAGCGATGAATTATCTCCCAACCAGCAGCTTTATGCCGACTTTGCATCCAGTGGGACGCTGGGCCTGGACGATGAGGCAGGTCAAATCGTGGTTGTCGCCAACGTGTCGACCGCCCTCTTGGCAGATCTTCCGGATCTGATTGATGAGGCCAGGGCCGAGTTGAACGAGATGGCCTGGCTGCCGTAACAGCCCGAAGACCTCTAGACACACATTGGCTTCCGCCACTGCGCGGACCGGATCCCAGGGTCTAGACGGTCTTGTGAAACTGCAGATATCCGCGTTCCACCATACGGCGCATGGCGTCATAAGCCTCGGAAATCTCTTCATAAGCCGTGCGCAAAAGAGCCAGCCGTTCGACATCTTCCTTACTCATCGGAGATGTATCCCGGGCGGCAGCCATGGCTGCATCAACCCAGGCGGACCGGGCCTTCGACGCGGACAAGGCCAGATTTTGGAAATCCTCGATCGTCACATGATGAATGGTTTTCTGGATCACGGCCTGGTTGGCCGCAAAAACCGTATAGTCAATCTGTTCGAGATGGCCGCGCAGCTTGCGCGCCTCGGCTGGATCCTGGACCAGGTCCGGTTCAAAACGATCCGAAACCCGGCGATAGGAGGAGGTAAGGGTCTTCGACATGACAGGCCTCCGGCATCATCACTGAGGTTTAAGCCTGCCACGAACACATTAACAAATCTGGACCCGCCCGAAATATCAAGTCCGGTCAGACGATCGCAACCGTGCAATCTGGAGTTCCACCCGCTTGATTTCACGCAGGACGCGGTTGGCCTGCATCTGCTGATTGATACCGTGTTTCATGAACAGGCCAATATTCATACAGCCCAGAACCCAGACGCCCCAACGCAAGGACACCAGTAGATCCGTTGTGTGCAGAAGCGCCCATATGCCCCAGATCATCCCCCCGGCGGCCACCAGGTTCGTGAGATACATGACCCAGACGACCCAGCCATGGCGCCCGGTGAACGAGGCGAACGCCTGGCTGAACCAGCTTTGTTCAGGCCCGAACTCATCAAGGATCGCACGATCCTCCGTGGCCAGGGCTTCGCGGATAAGATGATCGATATCCTTATCATTCGTGTTCATCTGTCTCTCCTGTTTCAATGAGATTGAGGGCAGCCTTCAGGCTCTTGCGCCCATGCATCAGCCGGGTTTTTGCCGTACCGACCGGGATTTGCAGGACCAGGGCAATCTCGGTGAGGCTCATCTGTTCGAGATAGTGGAGTGTCATGGCCGCGCGCTGGCCCGGCGGCAATGCCGCGATCGCACGTCGTATCAACTGCAACTCAGCCCGTGTTTCCGCCTCCGGCTCGGCCTGGTCCGGTTCGGTCGGGTCAATCATGACCGCGTCTGCGGTTTCCCTTTGCCGGACTGCAGATCCGATCTGGCGGGCACATTTGCGAGAGAGGATCCGATAGGCCCAGGCGGGAAAGGCGCGCGGCTCACTCAATCGAGGCAAACCGCGAAGAATGTCCAGCCAGGCCTCCTGGAGCGCATCACGTGCCGCATCCCGATCGCCGAGCTGGCGCGCCGCATAAGCCAGCAGGCCCGGGTGCCACAGTCGCGCAAGCTGATTCAGGGCATCACCCTCGCCCGTGCGAGCGGACAGGATGAGATACTCCGTCAATCTGCGTTTTCGAGTATCCAGCACGCCCTCCCGGCCCGACCGGAGATCACCGTGATCTCGCTTCTTACGGACCAAGTGGCTCCGGGCCGGAAAAAGGTTCAATCCCTCCACACCCACATTGAAGACTGCGCCAGCCTCTTTATATGCTGAACCAGTTGTTTTCCGGAGATTGCCATGCCTCGTCTGCTGATTTTTTCAGGCTCCATCCGCCAGGCCTCGTTCAACAGGAAACTGGCGAAAGCGGCCGTCGAACCGGCACAGGCGCTTGGATTTGACGTCACCCTGCTCGATCTCGCTGACTATGACATGCCGCTCTACAATGGCGATCTGGAGGAGGCAGAGGGACTGCCGGAAGCAACTCGCCGGTTTCAGGCCCTACTGGCCGATCATGACGCCCTTTTGATCTCAACGCCGGAGTATAATGGCAATATGCCACCTTTGCTCGTCAATGCTCTAGACTGGGCCAGCCGGTCGGACGGTCAAGACAGGGTCCGGCCCTTTGCTGGAAAAATTGCGGGCATAATGGCCGCCAGCCCGGGCGGCCTGGGCGGAATCCGGGTCATCCCGCGCTTGCGCGCCTTTCTGACCGATCTGGGCGTTGTGACCACGACCACCCATGCCACCCTGCCCCAGGCCTTTAAGGGGTTTGATGATCAGGGTGTGCTGATCAATGAACGCACAGCCGGTCAGATCCAGACTGTGCTGGAACAGATCCGTGCGCTTCTTAAGACCTGACAGTGAAAGGGGCGACCAGGCCGCCCCTGAAATACCACGTCAACGTTTTCAAACGCTGACGGTGATCTTCCCGATCTGCTGGTTCGAGGCCATATAGTCCTGCGCTTTCGCAATATCCTCGAACGCAAAATCCTTATCGAGAATGGGCGCGATCGCTCCATCGTTCAGGCGGGAATAGAGATAGACCTTGGCCGCCTCAAGAGCCTCCGGATCCTGGGTAATCTCAAACAGGGTATAACCAATCAAACTCACGCCTTTGGCCAGCATGGGGAAGAGCGGCACATTGACCGGGCGGGTATCAAGCAGCCCGTACAAAATGATCCGGCCGCGCGCTCCCATGGCTTGCGCCAGTTCATCCACGATCGGGCCGGCCACCGGATCGAAGGCGATGTCTGCCCCCTGACCTTGCGTAATCTCCTGGACCCGCTCGACCAGGTTTTCGGTATCGGTCTGGATGACGTGATGCGCACCGGCCGCTTTCAAGGCCTCAACCTTTGACCCGCCCCGCGTGGTTGCGATGACCGTCGCGCCCTCAGCGCGCGCCAGCTGGATAGACGCCAGACCCACGCTCGAACTGGCCGCTGTGATGATCACGGTCTTGCCGGATGCCAGACCACCGCGTGCGATCAGACCACCCCAAGCCGTGACATACTGCATCCAGATGGATGCGCCTTCACGCGGGCTTAAGCGGTCAGGATAGGCGCTGACAGCATGGGCCGGCACATTCGCCATGTGGGCATAGACACCGTGAACGCCCATTGAAAACGCCGGAATGGTCGAGACTTTCTGGCCCAGCTCAAAACCCGACACGCCGTCACCCAGCGCCGTCACGACACCCGCAGCCTCATACCCCATCCGAGCCGGGAAAACCGGCTGTTCCAGATACGCCCCTTCACGGAACATAATCTCGGCCCGATTCAGGCCGATCGCCTCGACGCGGATCTGAACCTCGCCCGCAGCGGGTGGAGACAGATCCAGCGTTTCAATCGACAGGACCGAACTGTCCCCGGTTTCACGAAATACAACAGCTTGGGTGGTGTTCGAGGTCATGTCAGGCTCCTTCATAATCGAACAGAACGCCCGGCCAGCCGGGCTCTTGCCAAGACTTGGGCGAGCCGCCATCTTCAAACAATACCCGATTCTGGAACTCATTGTCCGATATGGCGAACAATAAACCTGACCTGAATGATCTCCTGAGTTTTGTGGAAGTCGCCGAAACCGGCAGTTTCACACGCGCGGCCACACACCTGGGTCTGTCCAAATCCACAGTCAGCCAGCAGGTGAGCCGGCTGGAACACCAGCTGGGGCAACAATTAATGGTTCGCCATACCCGGGCACTGAGCCTGACCCCGGCGGGCGCTACCCTTTTTGAGAGCGGGCTCTTGCTGCGTGATCAATATGCCTCGGCCCTTCGTGCTTTTGAGGACAAGGTGAGTTCACCCTCCGGCGAGCTCTCGATGACTGTGCCGGTCATCCTGGCGGACACGGTGGCCGGGCCGGCTCTCGCCCGAATGGCCCGCGAATATCCGCGCCTGCGCTTTCGTCTGGATGTCAGCGACACACGCCGCGATCTTGTGCGCGACCGGTTTGATGTCGCTCTGGCCGCCGGGCGCCTGCCCGATAGTGATTACAAACGATTGCCCGTCGGGGAGATCACAGAGTCTCTCTACGCCTCACCGGACTGGGCCAGCGAACACACACTCTCAACCCAACAGCCTCTGCCGCCCTCGGCCCCCTGGATCACGGGCGATTGGCAGCCGGACGGGCTCACACTGCGCCAGGGAGCGACGGACGCCACATGCGTGTTGGCGGGTCGGGATCACCCACCCCTGCTGGAAACGAATAATCTCAACAATCTGGCGCATTTGTGCGAGCTGGGACTGGGTTGTGCCTTGCTGCCCGAACCGGTAGCGGCCCCGCTGGTTCAGCAGGGCCGCCTGGTCGATATCATGCCCGGTTGGCGCGGCGAAGTGTGGCCAACCACCTTCCTGCATATCTATGCAGGCGCCACGCCGCCGCATATCAAACGGCTCCACGAGCTGGTGCGCTTTTATTATGCGCGCCAGCACGCGGTCCCGCGTTAGCCTTCCATTTCTTCCAGCGTCTTGCCCTTGGTTTCGCGCACATAGATGATCACGAAGACGAGCGAGATCGCCGCGAACAGGGCATAGACCCCGTAGGCACCGACCAGGCCAATGGCCGGAGCGGCCAGCATGATCGGGAAGGTCATGGTGATGATGAAATTGGCAATCCACTGGGCAAAACCCGAAACCGCCAGACCCGAACCGCGCAGGCGATTGGGGAACATCTCACCCAGCATGACCCACATCACCGGCCCCCAGGAGAAGTTGAAGAACATCACATAGGCGTTCGCCGCGTAGAGTGCGATCCGCCCGTTTTCATCGCTCAGATTCAGTGATCCGCCTTCGATCAATTCACCGGTCGAGAAGGCATAGGCCACCACGGCAAGTGTCACCGCCATGCCGGCCGAACCGATCGCCAGCATCGGCTTGCGACCGATCTTGTCGATTACGAGCAGGCCAACAGCGACGGCTGCGATAGACAATCCACCCGACAGCACGTTGACCAACAGGGCCTGGTCTTCCGTGAAGCCCGCAGCCTGCCAGAGTACAGCGCCGTAATAGAAAACCACATTGATGCCGACCAATTGCTGGAAGACAGCCAGACCGATACCGATCCAGATAATGGGTTTGAACACCACACCGCCGAAAATGTCGGAAAATTTGGCCGTCGCTCCTTCGGCCAGGCTCTGACCGATCTCCTTGAGCACACGAGCGCCTTCACCCTCACCCAGGGCACGGTCCAGCACGGTTTTCGCCTGGTCTTCGCGCTTCTTGGCGACCAGGAAACGCGGGCTCTCGGGAATGAAGAACAAGGCGACCAGGAACAGGGAGGCCGGGATCAGCTCCATCCAGAACATCCAGCGCCAGGCTTCAAAACCCCACATCCAGATTTCCGTGGACGCCCCCGCGGCTCCCGCGATCAGGTAGTTCGCGACAAAGGCCATGAACAGACCGCAAATAATCGCCACCTGCTGAATGGTCGACAAACGACCGCGCAAACGGGCCGGAGCAATCTCGGAGATATAGGCCGGGGCCATGACCGAGGCCGCGCCCACGGCCACACCGCCCAGAACACGGTAGAGGACAAACTCAAGCGAGGTCCCCGCTACACCGGAACCCCAGGCCGAGATGATGAAAAACACCGCGGCGACACGCATCATGGCGCGGCGACCGAACGCATCGGATGCCAGGCCGGCACCCGCGGCCCCGAAGGCACAGCCCAACAGCATGGATGCGACGTTGAAACCCGTTCCCACACTATCGGAGTTAAAGGCGGTGCGCAGACCATCGACGGTGCCGTTGATCACGCCACTATCATAGCCAAACAGAAATCCGCCCAGCGTCGCCACCAGGCTGATGAAAACCACGAACGCCAGTGCCTGCCCCGGCACGGCCGCTTCATTATCGGACATGATGTCCTCCCCTCTCACAACACGGTCCGGATTCCAGTCCGGCCGGGTTCAATCCCGGTAACGTGTATTCGTTAGCGGTCACGCTAGGCGGTTTAGCCAGAGGTGGGAAGCCTGAAACCACCCCGATTTGTCACATTTGCGCGGAAGATGTCGCTTTTTCGCAGATTGACAGCGTAATCATATCTGCAATAGGGGACATTAGGGACATCAGTTATCCGTTCTGACCCGCCACGGACAGCACACGGGACATTTTTGAGTCTCACCTCCCACACCAGTCACCGGCCAGGACCAGCTGGCAAATCCCCGTCAGAAGATGAGCCTCCGTCTCGGCTTCGCTCCAGCCACAATCGCGCACATAGAGCCCCCAGACCTGTACAGAGGATGAGGCCCAGACATGATCGGCAGCCCGGGCCGCCGTCCAGCCCGGCACCAGCGCTCCTTCGCGTTCCAGATCCAACAGGAGGGCCAGCCACCAGGACCGCAAATCCGACATGCGATCTTCCCAAGCCGCCGCTGCATCGGCATCAGTATCACGCAACCGCACCAGATCCCGGGCCACAGGATCAATCTCGCGCACAAAGCGGAACCAGGCACGCAGACACCCTGCGAGGCGGGCCTGAGCATCCCCCGTGCGGGCGGCCTCATCAAAGGCGGCCTTGATCGCAAAGCGCTCATCGGCCCGGCGCACCAATTCCATCAACAACCCGCCGCGTGAGGTGAAGTTGAGATAGACCAGTTGTCGGCTCACCCCGGCAGCCCGGGCAATGTCGGCCATGGACACCTCGGCCCCCTGGACCCGCACCAGATCCCAGGCCGCATCGAGAATGCCCTGGCGGGTTCGCGCTTTGTCACGACGGGGCTCACTCTTACTTGACACGTGTAAACTTGCTCCTATTTTACACTTGTAAAAAACACTAGAGCGAGGTCGCCATGAGCGTCAATCTCACCCCCTCTTCCACCCGGGAACTGGATGATCGTCTGGACCGCCTCATCGGCTGGTATGGTGATGGCACCGATGGTCTCTCTCCCACCCGCGCGCAATGGCAACACGCCCTCGATCGTCCGGCAGATGCGGCCTTTATTCTCGTCAATTTCTTCAGGATGAAGGCCGAGGCCGAGTATCAGCCGGAGGCTCTGGCCGCCTTGGACAATGCCTCGCCCGGCACGGGTCAGGACGCGTTCGACCGTTATGCCGCTGTGAGCATGCCAGCCATGGCCCGTGCGGGCGGGAGTTTCCTCTTCGCCGGCCCGGGCATGGGCGCCTTTCTGGGCCCGGATGAGGACTGGGACCTGGTGGTCATCGGCCGCTATCCTGGACCCGACGCCCTGTGGGCGCTGTTTTCCGACCCGGCCTATCGGGCCGCCTATCACCATCGCACGGCCGCACTGGAGCGCCAGACCGTCATGATGGCGTCCGAATAGGCCCACACCGTGCGAAGGGTGAGGCTCCGATGACGCACGCCTTTGTGCGGCGGGCATGTCGGGCTAGTGTCGCGTCTGTGTCGGTCCCGTGTCGGGGCCGGCCCGGCGCGGTCAGGCTAGGTGTGGCGAACCGCATCACCGATGCTCACTGGCCCTCTCGTTCACACGTTTCAAGGATTTCTCTCGCATGGTTCACAGCTCATCCACCGCCCAGAACGCCAACGGTCTTCGGGCCCTGCGTACGGAGCGAGGCTGGTCACAAGAACACCTCGCTACCCTGAGCGGACTGAGCGAGCGTACCATTCAGAGGATTGAACGCAGCAGCGAGACCGGCACCCGGCCCAGCCTGGATACACTCCAGGCCCTGGCGGCGGCGTTTGATGTGAGCCCGGCGCAGATGCGGGATTTGATGGACCCGACGACGGAGGCTGACATGCCCACACCGACACCCACCGCATCCCACACTACACCCGACACCCCGGCCCAGCCCCCGCTCTTCAGCCGCGCCGCGCAGCGCCTGCTGATCGGAGGTGCGGTGTATCTGGGCGTCATGACCTGGCTGGCCATGATGCAGGTCTTTGCCGGCTGGGACCCCGAACTTCTGCCCTATGTGGCGCTTACGGGCGGCGGGCTTTTGGCCACCTATGCCTTTTACACGCTGGGCGGTGACAAGACCGATACCGACGACTGACGGGCTCAGCCCCCTCTCCCCCTGTGGGGAGAGGGTCCGGCGAAGCCGGGGGTGAGGGGCGCGCGGCGCAAGCCGCGCCACAAGGGGATCTGGCGGGGCCCCTCATAGCCAACTGGAATTTCATCACCCTGGCCGGGCGGCGCTAGCTGTCGGGATGGGCTTATTGGGGCATTCACGCGTTCGACTGAGCGCGAATGTCCCGTCAGTCTTTCGACTTGCGCTCAACTGCGTCGAGCAGGGAGGTGAAGAAAACCTCGACGAAGAACCATGGCAGCGCGAGAATCGGCAAGCCAAAGAGTATGATCAGCCAGAACGGCACGATATCGGGATAGGCCCGGTCAAAAAACCACAAGGCCACACCGATCGCCACCGATACACTGACCGCAAGCACCGTCCACAGCAGGCGCTTTCAGACAAAGACCAAACGTTCGCACCGCATTCATAGCCCCGCGTGTTGCTTAAATCTCTTGTCAGCCAGTGCGCCCTAGCGCGCCTTCAGATCATATCCGGCCGCCGCAAACATCTGCAATAATCGACCGACTTCCGTTGCGGCCAGCGTCGTCGACATGTCCGGCGCAAGGTCCCGGATCATCTGCTCGAAGGTGAGGATACGGATCGGGTTTCCACCCAGCGCAGCGCGGAAGCCGGGATGGGTTTCCCATGGCTCGGCAGACCCTTTCAGCTTGGCGATCGCAGTGACATAGGTGAACTCTCGGCGGCCGGTTTTTTCCTCAACCGCTGCGATGAACGCCTCCGACCATTTCGGAACGGTCAACTCGCGGAACGCCTTCCAGGCCTTTCGCCCGCGCAGGGTCTTGTCACCCTCAATGGCCGCAATTTCGCTGGCCGGGCTGAAACCCTGCTGCCAGCTCTTGCAACTCACCGCCAAGACCTGATCCGGACCGGTCTTGCCCGGATGAAAACCCAGCACATCGATGTCGGAGTGATTGCTGTCCTGGTTGGACACAAAGTCCGGGTGATCCCGCCGCGGAAGGAATTTCACATTGTGCTGAACAAAATAGCCCTGGTGGATGAGGTATTCCTCAACGACCTGCTCGAGAATGTCTTCCTTGGTCGCCATCCGCCCCTCACCTCGTCAGTCACAGCGCCATACGGCGCACAGCCAGCCATAAAACCCTTGCCAGCAGGGCGCGCGCGGGCCGGTCTAGACTATGCTTCTTCAAGCTCAGTTTGACTCTCCAAAGCTTGTAAATGACGATTCACGTGCTGCTGAGAGGCAGTAGATTTGAAGTAGTTGTTCAGATTTTGAAACGTCTCTCGATTCTCGGAAATCACCGTACGAAGGATAGCAACAGCCTTTTCGTGATTACCCGCAACTGACGCATCACTTCTTCGCAGGAGAGTGACTAGCTCTACGTCGGAAAGATCACGCAGGCCCTCATCGTTTTTGATGAGCCAATGAACCATCCTCGCCAAATGGAACACTCCATAGCTGAACAGACTTCGGTCCTCATGTTCCCGATCCAACCAACGCATCTGAAGCTTGCCGAGCGATTCACATAAGCGGTAAATTTCATGCGCAATCACCAACTGTGCTGGGGCGTTTCTATTTTCAAAAACCGACCCGTAAAATTCATCGGTGAAGACCTTGTACTTTTGCGCTCTACTAACTGTCGGCTGTCGCCTAAAAATGGCGATGAAAGCCTGCCCCGCTTTTTCAAGGTCCACGACGTCCGATCTTGCGATTCCTTGAGATTTAGCCTCTCCCCGTTTTCTCTCGTAAAACAGGCCGAAATCTTCTTGGATCCGTCTCTGGATGAGCGCCTGCGCCTCATCGTTCGCATGAAGATCGCGAGTTCCGATAGCATTCTGATTGTTAGTAGCCACTACAACACCATCAACGAAAGCGCGGTCGTTGGACGCGTACACCTTCAATTGGACCTGTACACGTTCCGAAAGGTCGCCCTGTTCGTAGGCATGTCGCAGCGACGAAGTGGTTTGACAGCCGTTTATTATCTGCAGATTTTCCAGATTTACACCTGGATTGTCTGGATCGCGCGAGATGCTAAAGCGGTCACAAACCATCGTTATGCCGTTGTTCATGAACCAAAAGCGGCTGGCGGTCTGATCACTAGTCGCAGATGCATAGATGTTTTTATTAACTCGACCGCCGAGTCCCAAGTTTCCTCGGACATTTGCATCGAAGACCGCGTCACGCGGTTCCTCTTGGGCCAGCTTCGCCAGCTCTTTACCGCTTACGGTACATAATACGCTCGCCACACCAGCTGTCTCAAACTCGACAATTGAGGCTCTGTTCGCATCGTAAATTATAGGAAGGTTGTATGAAATTCTGCGATTTGCACTTCGTCGCAGATTGCTGATCCGATTGATCTCGTGAACGCCGAGAAACAAAAACTCGAAACTATCGAAAAACCCGGCGCCGTATTCATCTTCGATTATTTTTCTGTTTTGAATAGCCTCTGGCGCGATATTCAAGTCATCGCCAAGAGTTACATAGTACACAGTTACTGATATATTCGACCCGCCATATTTTCGCATCACCTCCCGAGCTTCCGAAATTTTTAATTTTAGCGCCACATTACCAATCATCTCATATGTCGATCGTGGCGATTTAAAAACCAAGTCCAATCCAGTCTTCATTAACGAAACAATATTGGAAGAAAAATTAGGTGACGACTTGCACTGTATAAGGTGTATATGAGCACGCTGCTCAGCATCATCAATATCGATCCGTATAATATCGAGTTGTCTTTCACCCGCACCATCTACTACCTCGTCATCTGGAGCGAGCTCGCCTTCGTCCAAATCGAAACGAAGACCGTAGAACCAGTGCATGAAAGCGTCATCGAAAGTTAGCGTGTTCTGTGCGGCGAATTCCTGAACGCTATCATCGATAAACGTCTTCTTCAGATCGTGCATTGGGTTCTCCGTCAGGCTATCTTGATAGAATGCCCCGAAAGGCAATCCACTACAAGTATTGCACTCGTCGAAAACAACCCCTAATCAATAGGCTCCCGCTTTTCCCCGCTCTCGCTGAGATAAATCTCAGCCCCCTTCTCACGGAACTCGGCCGCCTTCTCGGCCAGGCCCCGCTCCGCTTCGGTCATCTCATTCGGTGCCCTTGCACTCCCAAACGTGTCGCGGATCTCGCGGGTGATCTCCATCGAGCAGAATTTGGGCCCGCACATACTGCAGAAATGCGCCACCTTGTGGGCCTCTTTCGGCAAGGTCTGGTCGTGGAAGTCTCTTGCGGTTTCCGGGTCCAGCGCCAGGTTGAACTGGTCTTCCCAGCGGAATTCGAAGCGCGCGCGTGACAGGGCATCATCACGGATTTTCGCGGCGGGATGGCCCTTGGCGAGGTCGCCGGCGTGGGCGGCGATCTTGTACGTCACCACACCCACTTTCACATCATCGCGGTCGGGCAGACCCAGATGTTCCTTCGGGGTGACGTAACACAGCATGGCACAGCCAAACCAGCCGATCATCGCGGCGCCAATGCCCGAGGTGATGTGGTCATAACCCGGCGCGATATCCGTGGTGAGCGGGCCGAGTGTGTAAAACGGCGCCTCGTGACAGCATTCCAGCTGTTTATCCATGTTTTCCTTGATCTTGTGCATGGCCACATGGCCCGGCCCTTCGATCATCACCTGGCAGCCCTTGTCCCAGGCAATCTTGGTGAGCTCGCCCAGGGTTTCCAGCTCGGCAAACTGGGCGCGGTCATTGGCATCGGCAATTGAACCCGGACGCAGGCCATCGCCCAGCGAGAAGGAGACATCATAGGCGCGCATGATGTCGCAGATCTCCTCGAAATGCGTGTAGAGGAAGCTCTCCTTATGGTGCGCCAGGCACCATTTCGCCATGATGGAGCCTCCGCGCGAGACAATGCCCGTCACCCGGTCGGCGGTCAGCGGCACATAGGCCAGGCGCACACCGGCATGGATGGTGAAATAGTCCACGCCCTGTTCGGCCTGTTCGATCAGCGTGTCGCGATAGACCTCCCAGGTGAGGTCCTCGGCAATGCCATTGACCTTTTCCAGCGCCTGGTAGATCGGCACCGTGCCGATGGGAACCGGCGAATTGCGCAGGATCCATTCGCGCGTGTTGTGAATGTTTTTGCCGGTGGAGAGATCCATCACCGTATCGCCGCCCCAGCGAATGGCCCAGACCATTTTCTCGACCTCCTCCTCAACCGAGGAGGCCACGGCGGAATTGCCGATATTGGCATTGATCTTGGTCAGGAAATTGCGGCCGATAATCATCGGCTCGAGTTCGGGGTGATTGATATTGGCCGGGATGATGGCGCGGCCGCGGGCGATCTCATCGCGCACAAATTCCGGGGTCACGAATTCGGGGATCGACGCGCCCCAGCTTTCGCCATCGGCCATGCGCTCTTTCGCGCCCTCAAGCGCCGCCTTGCGACCGAGATTTTCGCGCTCGGCCACATAGACCATTTCCGGCGTGATAATGCCTGCGCGAGCAAACTCATACTGTGTCAGCGGCTGACCCTCGACACCCTTGAGGGGTTGATGCTGGGTCGGGAATTCGCGTGCGAGATATTTGCCCGTAGCGCCGCCATTATCGAGCGGCGAGAGCGGACGGCCCTCATAGGCCTCGACCTGGCGATCCGTGTACCAGTCCAGACGATGGCGCGGCAGGCCGGCTTCCACATCAATGCTCTGCGCCGGATCAGAATAGGGTCCGGAGGTGTCATAAACCCGCACCGGCGGTTCATTCGCGGTCGGATGAAGATCGATCTCGCGATGGGGCACTTTCAGGCCCGGCGCGGCCAGTGGCGAGGTATAGACACGGCGCGAGCCGGGCAGCGGTCCGGTGGTGACGTCGGGCGTCTCGAAGGAGGCCTGGTCGGTGGGCTTGTTCATGGGAAGACTCCTGTATCAGGCCGTGACCGGGACGGGGCTCGGCGCCTTGCGCGCGCGGGCCCGCACCGAGGCGGCGGTGTCGTTGAGGGCGTGGGTGCGGGCGGTGTCGGCCGCCGCGCGGAATTCGGGATGGTGGATGGCCAGCATGCACAGCGCGTTGACGGCCCAGGCGCGCACAAACGGCCGCGTGTGGCTGATGTGGGCCTGAGCAAAACGGGCCAACGCCGGTCCTTCCGGCAGCGGCCGATCAACGGCGTCAATCATCTGGAGACCATGCAGGAGGGCCGCCCAGTGGGTCAGCCCGTCCAGACGCTGGGCCAGCGCGGCCATCGCCGTGTCCAGCGCCAGATCACCGCACTCCAGGCTTTGTCGGACCAGCCAGGTCGCGCCCGCCTGCACCATGGGGGCGTCATCAGTGATGAGATCGAAGAGCGCGTCCCAGAAACTGGGCGCCTCGCACAGCTGAACCTTGGCCTCGCACAATACGCTGACAGCCTTGCCGTCAAACGCGCTGAGGGCGTCTTGCAGGCGCGCGCGTGTGGGCGCAAATTCCGGCGCTGTAACGTCTGTGCTCATCTTTCGCTCCGTCCCGACGCCGGCATGACCCGGATCCGGTTGTAAGGGACTCTCTCAGCCCGACCACCTGCCGGACACCCCTCGAAACTTCGCGTATGAAAATGGACGCGCCGAGGTGATTTGGCAAGCTCATCCGCCCAGGCCTGTGTGTGGATGACGGCAAGGGCTTGACCCGGGGCCCAATCCTGAAAGCATTGCGGCGTCTGTGTGTCTCTCCCGGCTGTTCCCCATGATCCTCACCCTGGCTGTTTCCGGATATCGCTCGCTGCGGGAACTGGTCCTGCCCCTCGACCAGATCACCCTGGTCACCGGCGCCAATGGATCGGGCAAATCCAGTCTTTATCGATCTATACGCTTGCTCTGCGACGTCGCCCAGGGACGAGCGATCGGCTCCCTGGCCGCAGAGGGCGGGCTGGACTCAACCCTTTGGGCCGGGCCCGAAACGATTTCCCGCGCCATGAAACGGGGCGAAGTTCCCGTTCAGGGCACTCGACGCAAACAGGTGATCAGTCTGAAGCTGGGCATTGCCGACGAAGACTATGGATACGCCATCGATCTGGGCCTGCCCGTGCCGTCCAGCCGATCGGTGTTTGGCAAGGACCCGGAAATCAAGGCTGAGGCGGTCTGGACGGGGGAGATCCTGTCACGCCGCACGGAGATAGCCTCCCGCTCCGGTCCCGCCGTGACACGCCTCAATCGCGAGGGGAAACGCGATCGTGTTGTCGAGACCCTCGCTCCGTTCGACAGCATGATGACCCATGCGGCGGATCCACAGGACGGATTCGAACTCTTTGCCCTGCGCGAACGCATGCGGTCCTGGCGGTTCTATGATCATCTGCGCACGGATCGAGACGCCCCGGCCCGCCAACCCCAGATCGGAACGCGCACCCCGGTGCTGGCCTCGGACGGGTCTGATCTGGCCGCCGCACTGCAGACCATTTTCGAGATCGGCGATCACGACGCATTGCTGGATACGATCGAGGACGGTTTCCCCGGTTCGGATATCGAGATCGCGCTCCAGAATGGTTATTTCGAAGTCCTGATGAAACAGTCCGGACTGTTGCGCGCACTGTCGGCCCGCGAATTGTCAGACGGGACGCTCAGGTTCCTGCTTCTAACAGCCGCCCTGCTTTCGCCCCGTCCGGCGCCCTTGATCGTGCTCAACGAACCGGAAACCAGCCTGCACCCGGATCTGTTGGCCCCGCTGGCCCGCCTGATCGTTCGGGCCTCGAAACGAACCCAGATAATCGTTGTATCTCATGCCGATAGCCTGGTTGATGCCTTGAGCGGCGAGCCGGACTGCCTGCACCACAGGCTCAGCAAAACCCTGGGCGAGACCGTGATTGAGGGCGTCGAGACACCCCGGTGGGCGTGGCCCAAACGCTAGCGCTCTATCCAAACACGCCAAACGCGTGATCTGCATCACCCTTTGATCCCGCTCGATCTGCCACAGTGCAGGTTCAGGGAGGGTATCATGAGCGAACACACACAAGCCGAACCCGGTCCAGACAGGTCTGTGCGGGCGGACAGGCCTGGACAGACGGACGGATCTGATGCGCGCAATCCTTCAGACCCCGCTCCGCTGAAACACCCGCGATGGCGTCGCGTGTTTGCTTTCGTAATTCCTTTGCTTCTCATCGGCCAGATCCTGTGGGCGACCCATATCCTGCTCATCGCCTGGCCCCTGGCGGGGGATGAGGGCGAAGGGCTGTGTTTCAAGGGGTACTCACAGAGCCGGCCCCATGATCAGCGCTCTCACATGCCCTACGAACCCTGGCTTTACGGCCTTCTTCTGGTGCCGGAATGTCAATTGACCCCGGCCGATGGCGTCACGCTCGACACGTCCGCGCAGACCACGAACACCACACCTCAATCCGGGCCTGAAGGCGACCTCACCCAACCCAACCCACAGCCGGAACCCGAGCCTGCCAAACCCGGCAAAACTACGGGTTCGACGGGGTTCAACGGCAGTGTGGATGCGGAAGACCATCAGACCGTCCGGCGCGGCGTGGCTATTTTCATCGCTGTTCTGGCAGTGGGCATGATCGGCGGGGCGACCAATTCGCTGCGCGCCCATGTCTATCACGTCGCTGTAGGCACCCATGATATCCGATGGGCTCCCTGGAATCTCGCCCGCCCGTTTGTCGGCGGAGCGCTGGCTGTTCTGTTTTTCTTCATCCTGCGGGCCGGACTGGTACAGGCCAATAGTTCCGACAGTCTTCTGCCAGAAGGATTTATCGCCATCGGGGCCATGGTCGGCCTGTTCACGGATCATGCCTGGCGCAAGCTGTCACAGGTGGCGGAAAGCCTGTTCGCAGAACCCGCACGCTCACTCCGGCGAAACGAGGACGAAGACGCACCCCGGGAGGCTCCGGCATCCCCGACACCTGCTCCAGCAGGGCCCGCACCCGCACCACCCGTCCAGAACGGACCCACAGCTCAGCCCGGCACCACTCCCTCAACTGCTGCCTCGGATTCACGCAACACGCCCTAATCCGGTTCCCTATGGCAACAATTCCATGACATGTGAGCCTCGTCACGGCCCTGTCGTGAGATGCTGGTTAGTGTCGTCGTGAATTTCGGGTTTCGCGATGCAAATCGGCGGTTTGGCGCGATGTTTGCTGCCGAACATGCGGAACAAGAGCGAGGCTCGGTGCAAAGTACGGAGCCCACCCGATCCATGACACGACGTGTCATGGGCACGATTTGGCCCGTCTACCCACGAGGGGCCCGTACGTCCAATCCCGCTGGGGGGATGCAGGGGGGAGTCGGTCCAGGCTGTTATCAGCCGGACCGGCTGCACCTGATAGGTCTGACTGACGCCTTCGTCCTGTGTGTCGTTGATACGTGTCGGGTCAGGCGAAACCCAGCCAGATGAGCCACACGCCCAACACGGTGAGCACCAAAGCGACCCCGCGCAGCATAAGAGGATGCGTCGTTAGGCTGGTGAGCAGATTGACCAATGGCCCGGGCAGGGCAATCAGCGTGAGCCCCTGAATCAGGGCAAGCCAGCCAAACACCGTCACGGCAATGCCTCTGACGGAGGAGTGATCGATCTGGATCGCCAGGATGATGCCCCCCACCAGAAACGCCAGCACACCAAAGAGAAATCTCAGGAATGCGGCATCGCGCAATTCCACCGCCATCTTTGTGGCATTGGCGGGATTGATCAGCGTCCCCACACCACTTGCGGTGAAATAGAGCCCCAGCAAGCGCACGATAAGGGAGATCAGGTCAGCCCGACTGAAGAGGTCCTGCGAAAACATGATGCAAGCTCCGGATGGGCCATCCGGTCAGCGCGGATCAGCCATTATAGCCCAGCCAGAAAAGGCCAGCGCCGATCACCATGACCGCCAGGCCTGCAAAGCGCAAGAGCGAGGAACGGGTCTCTATCCGGCTCGCGGCCCAGACAAGTCCTTTTGGAAAGGACAGAAAAACCAGACCCTTGATCAAAGCCATCCAGCCGATCACCGCGACCAGCACGCCAGTCCAGCCCACATCATAACGGTGGACCGACAAGATGGTTACACCCACCAGAAAAGCCATGAAGCCCGCCGTCAATCGATGCATTTGACTGGCCTGGAGTTCACGCATCAAGCGCTCGAAATAGTCCGGTTGAACCACAGCCCCCAGACCGGTCGCCAGGCAGTACAAGCCGAAAATACGCAGGAACAGGTCCGTGGTGGAGAGGGTGTCAAACATGGTGCAGATCTCCCGATGGACCGGACTGTGATCCGCCCCATCGGGAGATACAATGCGACCGAGTGCCGCTTAACGACGCGGCAAATCGTAATCGCGCCAGTTCACATGCGTGATCTGTCCGCTTTCGTCCCGGTGAAACTCGACACTGTCGATTCCGTAGAACATCGCGCCCTCGGCCCCGAAGAGATCGGTCCGGGCGGGCTCCAACGGCATGACGGCCTCATTCCAGCGTAGCACCAGACCATTTTCCCCGGGCTCGATGCGCAGATTCAAATAGGGCAGACCGCTGTCATAGACCCCGACATACTCAGCAAGCTCGGCCTCGGTCGGTTGCCAGTTCCACCCGTCCCAGAGCTCTTCGACGCGGCGGTTGTCCCGCTGCTCGGTCCGGTAAGTCAGGCTGCGAGCAGAACGCACAGGATATTGTTCGATCCGCAGCTCCCGATATCGGTCGGCCTGCTCATGCTCGGTCAGGAATTGCAGATACATGTTGATCGTGCGCGAAGTGAACCAACCGGTCTGATTGTCGGAGTTGGAAAATGCAGCAACCCCCACACCCAGGTCCGGAGAAAAGGCCATCATCGTCCGGTTCCCCGTATAGCCACCGCCATGAACATAGAGGGTGTAACCCTCAAAATCGCAGATATTCCATCCAAGAGAATAGTGGGAACAGGGTAGTTCGGCCGCATTCCGGCGATCTTCCATATGGGTTTCAACCCCAGGGGCCTGAGCCGTTTCCAGCATGCTGGACGTCAAACCAGTCCCCGCCGGCCCTTCACCACGCAGATTGAGCTGGAGCCAAGCGGCCATGTCCTCAACGGAGGTCACCAGTCCACCCGCCGATTGCATCATGCCATCCGTCTTGGGGCGGATCATCGCCCAGCCCTCATCCTCGCCTTGCCAGATGTGGGACCAGGCCAGATCCTCAAGCGGGAAATCAGAAGTCCGGGCACTTGTATTGTCCCAGCCCATTGGATCGAAAATGACCTCGTCGAGCCAGTCTTGCCAGGTTTTGCCCGTCTCGGTCTCCAAAATAGCGGCGTAGAGATTGTATCCGAGATTATCGTAACTATAGCCCGGTTTTCGGGTCTCAGCGAAGGTCTCGATAAACAGCGGATAGTGCTCAGGTGCCAGGCGCGCAGAATAGGCCTCCACCTGGACGATCATATCGATCTCAAGCGGAACATTGTGATGCAGCAGATCACGCAGGGTATAGTCGGACGGATCAAACCCGTCGGGAAAGTCCACCTCGCCCCAATAGGCATCCAGCGTCGTGTCCAGCGACAGGATCCCGCGTTCATCAAGCGCGGCAGCCAGAAGCCCCAGATAAGCCTTGGTCTGAGAGGCGATATAGATCGGTGTCCGGGTCGTCAGGGGGGCCTGGTTTTCAAAATGGCGCACGCCAGTGGCCCGACTCAGCAAGACTTCGTCCGCCGTAACGACCGTGACGGCATAGCCCGGTCCCGCCGGGACCTGATCGAGAAAATCAGCAAGCTGCCGGGCAGCTCCCGCAGGCGTCTCCGCAAGCAGCGCAGGGCTCATCAAGCTTGCACTGGCCAGGCCAGCAAGCAGGGTACGGATCATGGTTCAACTCCGAATTTGACGATGCCCGAGACACTAGATAGGAAGTCGAACCCGGTCTTGAACCCCTGTAACCCAAATCAGGCGAGTTCACTGCGGTCAGGCTGCCAGGCGCGAGAGCAGCTGACGCGGAGGAAATCCAGTCATCTGCTTGATAGACCGGCTCATATGGGCCTGATCTGAAAACCCTGCCGAAAACGCCGCCTCCGCTGCTGCTTCCCCAGACATCAACGCTCCAATGGCTCGGCTCACCCGGCGACGCAATCGATACAGGCTGGGTGGCAGACCCATATATCGGGAGAACTCACGGGACACATGCACCCGGTGAACCCCGGCCGACCGGGCGATCGCATCGAGCTCGCGGTCCTCGTCTGTGTCGTCCAGCGCATCGCGAACCGTCCTGACCCAGCCGGGCATCGTGTTGGAAGCCGGGCGCGCTTCCGTCTGCATGGCGACAAGATCGTGCAGGGCTGCAGCAGCATCCGGCCCGGAGAGGGCCTGAATATAGGCGCCCATCGACCTTTGGCGGCTCATGCTTTCGCCCACCCGCCAGGTCCAGTCCGCAACATCGAGACCCAGATCAACAGCCGACCTGTCCGAGACATTCAGTGACAGGATCAAACACCCTTCCTGCTCGCTCCGGCCATAGAGATTGGCATGATCCAGACCCGCCGGCTTGACCCCGATCTCTCCGGCTGAAATCGCGCGATCGCGGCGCAAGGACTGTTCCGACATACCGCCCGCGAGAATGAAGGAGAGTTGGTGGAAGTCATGGGCATGAGCTGTCATGGCCAGTCCGGGCCGGTAATAGCTCAGGCGAACACGGACCTCGTCCTGTTCATGTAGAGTATGCTGGGCGTATGACGGCATCGGGCATCCTGTGAGGCTTTCCCGCACACGATAGCCCGAACCTGCTGATTGGATGCAGACATGCTGTCATTACGTTTTGGTCAGGCGCGCCGGCCTAGTTCATGGCCCACCGGCGACCGCGACGCGGGCTGGCATTGTGGCAGGCATCGAACAGACCGATATAGGGACCTGCCTCGGTATTTCCGGCGGCCTGCGCCCGTTCGAGCAGGCTGCGGGCGCGCTCGAGATCCTGCGGACCGCGATCATCTGAAAGCATGAGCCCCGCCAGGAAGCCGGCATAATCTCCGCCGCGCTCCTCGAAGATCCGCACCATGCTGGTTTCAGACCGGTCATCGGCGCCGTCCCAGTAATAGGTGGTCAAGGCGAGTTGGGCGAGCTGGCGCAGGCTCGTCGGATCACCCTGCTGCATCAGCTGACTGCCCCAGTAAAACGCGGCCGCTTCACGGGATACATTGCGCTGTTGCGCCATATTGGTAATCGCCTGGTCCATCCCGGCCGATGCGGCCGACAGGTAGGCATCGCGGTGCTGGGCAAAGATCTGGCAATTATCCGCCTCGGCTGCAGCCGCAAGACCCATCATGGACGTCAGTGCTGCAAGACACATGGTACGCAAAGTGAAACGGCCCACGGGGACCTCCCTCATCTGAATCTCGGCACGAACCCAGCGCCCGACAGCCTCAAATCTACACTGACAAGGGAGTTTTAAGCCTCCCCCAATCTCCTGACGTCATATTGTCTCAAATGCAGGAGAACCGCCAGCGTCTTCACGGCTGACGGTTCTTCTGTCACTGAATCAACATTGAGTTCAGAAAGATCGGACGGGATTATTCCTCGGCGGCCTGCAGAACGGCGTCGAGCTGCTCGTCCTCGATCCAGCTATCGACTTCGATCCACAAGGGATAATGGTCCGAGATCTCTTCCTTAAATTCGTGCAGGGAAAGACCGGGGAATAATTCTTCGTGTGTCTGATCGTAAAAGCGGATCAACCCGCCTCTGTTGGTAAAGCGACCCTCGCGGGTCGGACTGTGCACAATCTGGTCGTAGGCCTTATCTTCTTTCAAATTCGTGCCGCCGACATGCAACAGCCCCGAGGGAACCTGGAGCGAATGCTTGGTCAGCGCACGATAAGCGGAGGAGCGGCGAGAGGGGATGTTGAAATCTCCGACCACCACAAAATCCTTGTCCGCCTGTGCCCGGGCTGTCCGACGGGTTTCCACCCAGTCCGCCAGCGCTCCGATCTCCTTGGAACGGCGCCGCACTCCGCCGGAATAGCGAATATGGGCTGTCAGCATCACAAAATCGAAATTCCCCGCCCGGAACGACGCCATATAGGGCGAGCGCCACCAATCCGGATGCATCAGCTTATAGTCCTGATCTTCCTTGTAGCGGGGCGGATTCGCTTCCGCAGCCAGACCGGTGAACACCACCATGCGCTTGTCATAGACATAGGCGATGCGCTCCGCATTGCCCGCGCTATCGCTGCGATAGTCAGAATAGACAACGCGCCAGTAAGGACCGAGCACATCGAGGACATCCGCCAGATCATTGAGATCGTCGCGCACCTCGGTCAGGGCAATCAGATCAAACTGGCCAATGATTTCGGCAATAATACGCTTGGCATCCGTTGACCGCGGTGACTTACCGAAATTCCGCACATTCCAGGTCCCGACAATGAGGTTTTCGTCCAGCTTGGAGGCTGGAATATTGGCCTTCTCGATCTGGTCGCGGATATGGCGGATCCGGGCTGCGGATTCCGGAGTGAGTTCGCCGAGGGCTGTGTGACGCATCTGGATCCCCTGTTGCACACGCAGTAATTGAATTGAACCTCGTAAGTCACCCTTGGTAAGTCAAGCGAATTTCGCTATTCACACGAGAATTGCCCACCTTTCCCGCACACCGTGTGTCAGAGGTCACGCTTGTGCTGCATGCCTCAGCCACCATGACAAGCCGCACTGTCCGCTGGCACCTCATCTCTTTGTTCCTGCCCGTAATTACGCAGCACCTGGGCCACGCGCAGCGTATAATTTGAAAGGATGCGAGACCGCCCCAGGGCTTGTGCTGCACGGTGTCGGGTATGGGTCCGCCAGGCCTTCACTGCCGCCTCATCACGCCATAACGAGAGGGACAAGTATTTCCCCTCACAGGCGAGTGACTGAAACCGCTCCACCGAAATGAATCCGTCGACATGCTCAAGCTCGGAACCGATATCTGCGGCGAGGTCGAAATAGGCTTCGCTCTGACCGTCCCGGGGCTCCAGTTCAAACACGACCAGGATCATGACGTGACACGGCGCAGAAAGGTGCGCTCTTCCCGCAAGATGAAACGCTTCGCCTGTGCCATCTCGAAATTTGCCCGGCCCGCCGGGTCAGACGTCAAGCACTCACGATAAACTTCGTAATCCGCCAGGGTCTCGAACTCGATCAGTCCCAGCGCGATATCATTCGTACCTTCATGCGGCATGAAATAGCCTAGAAGGCGTCCACCGCATGCCGGAATGATGTGGAGCCAGTTGCGGGCATAGGTTTCAAAGGCGTCCCGTTTAAAGGGATCGATCTGATAGCGGATACAGGCAAGCAAACTCATTTTTTGTCTCGTCGCTGGAGGGATAACGCGGACGTTAGAGCGCACATCACCGCCCGCATGTTTCGATGCGGATCTAAGCATGTGTCATATCGATCCGTGCTAGGGTGGCCCCATGACAAGCGGACCGGATATCACTCGCATAGCCCGACTGATCGGCGAACCTGCGCGTGCGAACATGTTGGGCGCGTTGATGAGCGGTCAGGCCCTCTCCGCGGGAGAACTGGCCCGCATCGCCGGTGTTCAACCCGCCACAGCCTCCAGCCATCTGAGCCAAATGCTTGACGCTGGCCTGCTGGAGACAGACCGACAGGGACGTCACCGGTATTTCCGCCTCAAAGACCATTGCGTGGCGGAGGCGATCGAAAACCTGATCCAGCTGGCCGAACACACCGGGCACACGCGGTTCCAGCCCGGCCCCCGGGATCCTGAACTGCGTCGAGCGCGTGTCTGTTACGATCACCTGGCCGGAGAGATGGGTGTCGAGCTTTATGATCGCCTGGCGCGGACAGACGCGCTGACGCTGACGGACGGTCTTATTGAGCTCTCACCATGGGGTTTTGAGTGCCTGACCCGTCTGGGGGTCGAGCTGGCTTCGCTCGAGGCGTCCAAGCGAGCGATCTGCCGCACCTGCCTCGATTGGTCGGTCCGCCGACACCACCTGGCCGGCGCCCTGGGGGCGCTTCTCCTGCAGACATTCATCGACAAGGGCTGGATGGTTCGACTCTCCGGTTCAAGAGTGTTGCGGGTCACCCGCGCGGGCGAACGGGATTGGCCCCGATTTCTGGACGGTTTGCGCGAGAGGACCTAATTCAGACTCAGCAAGGCGGCGCGCACAGTTTCTGCATCTCCCGCATCCAACCAGTCTCGTTCGTCCGGCTTGGCCTGTTGCAGCCAGTCCTCGAATGCTGTGAGCGTACGCCGGGCGGCCGGCAAACGCGCGCTGTCAAACGCGTCGAATTTCTGGAGCTCAATCACCACCCGCGCCAGTTCGACACAGGCCGTCAGCCAGTCAACACCATGATCGGCGTTTAAAACATCGATGACAGAGAAGAGCGCATCACATGCCTCACGCAGACGAGCGATAATATCACGGTCATTCGCTGAGGCGTTCAACAGCACATAGTTTACAATCGCCTGGGCTTCCTTGACACGCGCAGTTGCCCAATCGAACGGCGTCGTCGCATGGCTATAGAGGTGAGCCGCCCGACGGGCTTCCTCGATGGCGCGTTCGGCCTTGTCGACATCCCCCTCCAGCTCAGACCAGTCACGATACATGATGGAGCGATTGAAGCTCAGATCTGCATAACTGGCTTTGAAGGGGCTGTTCTTCAGGACTTCTTCGCTCTGTCTGAGCAGGTCTTCAGCGTGCAGGAAATGATCCTGAGCCGCCTCGGTCAGATTTGCATCACCCGCGATCTTGGCCTTTTTCAAAATCACATTGGCAATATTGGACTGGGTCTGCGCCCATTCCTTGGGTGCGGCCTTGCGCGGGCGATACTCCAGGGCGCGTTGGAACCACACGATCGCCTGATCACCATCGTCACTCTCGCACAATGCGTCAAATCTCTGGGCCAGCGCGATGCCGACGCCATTGGCCGCATCTCCCCAATTGGAAGATCGCACCGCGTCGTCCACGGTCTGGAGAAAGCTGCCAATCAGGCCCGCCGCGTTCGCCACATCGCCCCGATCCGCTCCGGTACGGCCGATCAGCTGGAGAACCTCGGAATAGACCTTGGCCACACCCACCCGTTTGCCGACATCCACTTCATTCAGAAAGAGGTGTCGAAACAGGTCTTTCGCAATGCCCAGTGCCTTGGCATCTGACGATGATCGACCATAGGCGAGCGCAGATTCTGCGGCCTCCTCGACCAGATGAATATCCAGTTCATTCAGCGGTTTCATCGGGGTTCTGCCTCGAGTTCAGATCAACATCTCCAAGCGCGGCAAACGCCGTCTCAAAGGATTGCTTGTCAAGTCCCTGCAGTCGTTCCTGCCGCACTTCATCAACGACTGATTTGGTTAATGACCTGTTTTCATTTTCCAAAAGGCCGATCCGATTCTCGAATGAGTCAATAGTCTTTCGAATATCGTCAACGTCAATCCGGGACGCTTTGATATCATTAAGGAAAGATTGGGCAAAAATAAGAGGGTTCCCGAAAATATCGGGCATTTCACAGCGCAATGCCTGCATGAGATCAAGAAAAAACTGATCTGAATCACATCCCAGCAGGACGCGGCCCTGGTCGGACGCATCCAGAAGGCGGCGGGCATTGGCGCTCAGATTTTCCCAATTGTCGGTGTATTCCGTCCAGAAAATGTCTTTTGTTGAAAAATGGTCAGCGACGGAAATCAGGGCGTTCATGAAACCATCCTCGCGCCCGCCATATCCCACCACCAGAAGGGAGTGTACATTCTGGAAGAGCCGAGACAGGACGCCGATCACATTCTGGTCGTTCGCCAGTTGCCCGACACTGGCAGGCGTGTTTCGCAACATGTAGGAATGGCGAGACCCATGGATCTCGATCAATTGCGGTGCAACCGGCGCAGGCGAGATACGGTTCAGGGTATCGGGACCATCACAGATAATGGGCATAACATCCGATGCGATCATGCCCCTCAATGCGAGTTGGTCAAAATTGGTGGATATGACTGTCGAGAAATAGCCACGCTTCACCAAAGCCCCGATCGCCAGGTGTGACCAGTTGATCGCTCCTTTTGCATTCGCGATGATGCCGTTGAAAAACTCACGACTGTCGTCTGGGTTCGTCATGTGTTTATCGAAGATATAGTCATACATGGCAGGGTAATTGACTGTATCTTCACTGCTCGCAAATTCAGTCGTGAGCAGGCCTTCATTCACCAGATGCTGACGCAGATCCTGTTCCGAAACGCGTGAAAAATCGATCTGTCCGGATTTATCCTTCGGCAAGCTGCGTTGCCCAAGCGTGTCTTCATAGCGTTTGGCAACAAACAGCACGAGATCCTGGGTCAATCCACGCACTGTGGGAATTCCGGCAGAGACCGAGGCCCCCGCACCGATCAGCAGGATATTCTTGCGAAGACCGGATTTGGGGTCACGACGAGCGAAGACCAGACGTCGTGCGACATCCTCGACATTCGCCTCCAACGGCATGCGATCATCACTCAAACCGAACTCCCATCTCCTGCCAGACTCTCACCTTCTGGTTGAAGAGTAACGGGAATTCTCGGCAAGTAAATCGCCCGATTAAAAGCCTCACCTACCCCCTGAACGGATCCTGCATCAGGATCACGTCCTCGCGCTCGGGCGAGGTGGAGACGAGGGCGATCGGGCATTCGATCAGCTCTTCCAGACGGCGCACATATTTCACGGCCTCGGCGGGAAGCTGAGCCCAGGACCGCGCGCCGGCGGTCGAACCGGACCAGCCTTCGAGGGTTTCATAAACCGGTGTCACCCCAGCCTGGGCTTCCTTGCCGGCGGGCAGATAGTCCAGACGTTCGCCATTGAGCTCATAGGCGACACACACCTTGATCTCGTCAAATCCATCCAGCACGTCCAGCTTGGTCAGCGCAACGCCGGTCACACCGCCCTGGGCCAGGGTCTGACGGGTGATCACCGCATCAAACCAGCCACAGCGCCGCTTGCGGCCCGTCACCACGCCGAACTCGCGTCCCGCCTGGCCGATACGCTCACCGGTCTCATCGTGCAGTTCGGTGGGAAACGGCCCTTCGCCGACCCGGGTCATATAGGCCTTGGCAATGCCCAGAACATAACCGACATCCTTGGGCCCCAGACCCGTGCCCGCAGCGGCCTGGCCCGAATGGGTGTTGGACGAGGTCACGAAGGGATAGGTGCCGTGATCGACGTCCAGAAGTGCCCCCTGCGCGCCCTCGAACAGGATTTTCTTATCCGATTTGATCGCGTCCTGAAGATCGCGCCAGACCGGAGCCGAGTAAGGCAGGATTTTCGGCGCAATCTCGAGCAGTTCATTGACCAGCTGATCGGCATCATATTCCGGCTGACCCATGCCCCGACGCAGGGAGTTATGGTGGAAGAGAATATCAGCGACGCGGGCGCGCAGGGCCTCGGCATCCGCCAGATCCACCACCCGCACGGCTCGGCGTCCGACCTTGTCCTCATAGGCCGGACCAATACCGCGGCGGGTTGTGCCAATGGCTTCGCCGTCATCACGGTTTTCACGCATGGCATCCAGCTCGCGGTGAATGGGCAGGATCAGCGCCGCCGTCTCGGAGATTTTCACCACGTCCGGCGTGATATCGACCCCTTGTTCGCGAATGCGATCGACCTCGGCGATAAAGGCCCAGGGGTCCACGACAACACCATTGCCGATCACCGAGAGCTTGCCACGCACCACACCGGAGGGCAGCAAAGAGAGTTTGTAGACCGCATCACCGACGACCAGGGTATGGCCGGCATTATGCCCGCCCTGGAACCGGGCCACCACGTCCGCGCGATGGGACAGCCAGTCCACGAGCTTGCCCTTGCCTTCATCGCCCCACTGGGCACCGACGACGGTCACGTTAGCCATTGAATTCCCCTTGCCTGTCGAGAGAAACGCCTATGTGTCACGAAGCTGTGACACTCGCCACAGGAATTTGCACGCGCGCCTCGCGATTGATAGCGTCATGCGTGAATATTGCCTCATTCAGCACGATTCAGGGGGAATGGCGATGAGACATGGATATGGTGTGCAGTCTCTTGTGGCCATGATCGGCCTTGGCCTGATCGTCCAATCCGCCGCGCCGGCTATCGCCCAGCAAGCCCCGCCGGGCTGCACGGCCGAGCACCATGATGATTTCGATTTCTGGATCGGCACCTGGAATGTCTACGCCCCCGATGACGGTGCCTATCAGGGCCTCAACCGCATTACCGTGGACCCGGGACACTGCCTGATCCGCGAAGACTGGCAGGGCGCGGGCGGATCAACAGGCCACAGCATGAATTTCCACGACCCGTTCGAGAATGCCTGGCGTCAGGTCTGGGTCTCCTCCGGGGCGATCATCGACTATACGGGCGGGCTGGACGAAACAGGCGCAATGGTGCTCAACGGCCAGATCCACTACCCGGCCAATGGTGTAACAGCGCCCTTTCGCGGCATCTGGACACCACTGGAGGATGGCCGGGTTCGCCAGCATTTCGACCAGCAGACGGCGAACGGGGAGTGGCAAGCCTGGTTCACGGGCATTTATGTTCGCGTTGACGAGGATCCGCGCGCCGCTGAAGCCGCCGCGATCCGGGGCGAATAGCGCCTACCGGTCCATCTCGCCACCCGCGCACGCCGCAGGCTGACGCACCGGATTGCAACGCACGACCCCGCCATCAGGAAGGCTCGCGGCATAATCGCTCCATTCCTCGCGCGGTTCATAATAATCTGTCGAGATATAGTGCGCGCCTGAGGCCAGAGCCGCCTCGAGCCGGGCGGTGTCACCTGTCCGCGCTTCACGGGTTCCCGCGTCTGCGCGCGTGCGCACCAGATAGCCTGCCTCCACCCGGGCCTGGATCTCGTCAAACTGGCGCTCAGGATTATTCAGAACAAACACGGCCGCATGGGGGGCCGTTTCCGCGACAGATTTCACGAACATCACCCGACCCTCCAATGAGGGATTTCCCGCCAGATAGGGCTGCAGCGGGGCCTCATTTTCATCAAGCAGGAAGATCACCCGCCCTCGCATCTCGTCCAGGCTCGGCCAGCCCTGAGACAGGACACCTGCGCGCAGGGTCTGTGCGGATCCACGCACCGTATCCGGCATCAAAACGTGCTCGGCTGCAAAGACTGATAGGATTTCGGCTTCCAGGGCCCGGAAGGCCTCGGCATCAAAGGGCAACGGATCTACAGACCCCGGCACACCGGTCGGGCTCTGTTTGGCGTTCATCATGATCAGGATCGGTGCATGGTCAGGATGGGCCACGGACCAGCTGCGCACCTCCGCCAGACAGGTCACAAACACCGCACACCGGGACCAGACATCAAAATCCTGGACATGGAGCGTCTTGAAGCCGGGGGCCTGGAGAGGCGCTGGATCAAAGGCGCGCGCACCCGGTTGTCCCTGCGTCAGGCGCGGAGCCATCGGATCGGTAAACCGGCCGCCGACTGGATCATGGAGAATATCGATCTCCAGCTGACGCATCCCCGCATCCAGCTGCGCCGTCAGTGTGTCGTGACCGTAATCGAGAGCCTCGGCCTGACGCGGCGATTGTGCGGCCAGAAGCGCCAGTTCGGGCGCGGGCATGTGGTCCTTATAGCTGTTGTGTGTACCGATGGTCTGGATATCGACCAGGCTCAAGGCCCGGTCGCGCGCCGCGCAGGGCACATCCAGCTCGGCCGGACAGAGGATGGCGTTGTTGTCACCCTCGATGACCTGACACGCCGCCAGGCCCAGCCCTGCCAGACCCAGCCCGATCATCATCACACCCGATTGAAACCCCATGATCTCTCTCCCCTGTCTAAGAGGAAGACTCCTAGACGCCTCAAACGGGGACAGCACGTGAAGCTTTTCTGTCCGGGCCCAGGCTCGGCTCAACCCTCCCCCTCACAGACAACACCCCCGCCCGGCAATGCGGACAGGGGTGTCAGGCATTTGGAGTTCTGGAGCGGCTTAGCGACCGAAGCGATAGCCCACACGCAGACCGGCATTGTCCAGGGCCTGGTTCCGGCCGGACGCCAGAATCTGACCATGAGAGATGTGCTCGTAATACGCACCTACGGACCAGTTTTCGTTCAGGTCATAATCGAGGCCGAGACCGTTGTAGAAGAGGATGGAATTGCCCAGCAAAGCGCGGGTATTGGCCAGGCGGATCCGCGTCGGATCGCCGGGAGGCGCATTCTGGTCGAAATCATCGACGCCATCATTATAGGACAGACCGGTGCGCAGCTCGAGATTCCAGCGCTCTGCCAGGTCGACATTCCAGGCCAGACCGGCGGCACCAAAATTGGTCAATTCCTCTGTATTGAACGACCCATAGATGAAGGGGCGCGGCGACCAGATGGCCTCCAGGAAAGACGGAGATGCAAACAGAACCTCAGCCGTCACGTTCGGACCCTCTTCGACATTCTCGACCAGGTCATGACCGGTCACGCCAAAGCGAAATTCCAGGCCGCGATCATCATCCGCCAGTGCCGGAGCCGCCAGAGAAGCTGCGGCTGCCAGTCCGCCGATCAGATATTTCATCTCAATCCCCCTTGGGCGCCCCTTTAGAGTGCACCCGAAAACATGGTTAAGGCCTGCAGCGATAGCCTGATCAGGCGAGCGCGTCCAGCGCTTCGCGATAGGCCCAGTCCAACCAGGGACCAAGTGCGGCCAAATCATCACGTTCCATGGTGGGACCACACCAGATGCGGATGCCCGGCACGGCGTCACGGTGCATATTGGGATCCAGAGCAGCGTTTTCGCGCTCGAGCAATTCGAGCATTTTTTTCGACAGGGCCCACTGGGTATCAACATCCATCGCGGCGACACGCGCCTCGGTAAATTTCAGCGTGACAGATGTGTGGGACCGGTGCCTCGGTATCTCGCAAAGATAGTCCAGCCAGTCACACGTCTGCACCCATCGGTCCAGTTCGGCGAAATTGGCCTCGGTGCGATCGATCATGGCTGGCAGGCCACCGGCCTTGCTCGCCCATTTCAGCGCCGCGATATAGTCCTCGACACACATCAGCGAAATCGTATTGATGGTGGAGCCTTCATATAGCCCCATATTGGCCTTGCCCTTCTTGTGAAGCGACAGAACCGACGGCACAGGCCAGCTGGGTGTGTGTGTGTTGAGGCGTTCAATGGCGCGCGGGCTCATGATGAGGATGCCATGCTGTGCCTCGCCGCCCATGCATTTCTGCCAGGAAAAGGTCAGGACATCGATTTTTGACCAATCGATATCCACCGCAAAGGCGGCCGAGGTGGCGTCACACAGGCTCAGTCCTGCACGATCTGCAGGGATCCAGTCCAAATCGGGCACACAGACACCCGCGCCGGTCCCGTTATATGTGAACACCACATCGCGGTCCCCGGTGTATTGGGACACGTCGGGCAGTTGACCGGCCGACGCCTGGAATGTGCGCAGATCGTTCAACTTGAGCTGATGGCGGGTATCCTCCACCCACTTATTGCCGAAAACGTCCCAACCGAAGGCATCCACACCCCGGGGTCCTAAAAGCGACCACATCGCCGCCTCCATGGCGCCAGTATCCGACCCACCCACAATTCCGACCCGGTAATCATCGGGCAGACCGAGGAGCGCGTGGGTCCGGTCCATCGCCTCGCGGATCCGCGCCACGGCCGTGGCCGAGCGGTGAGTCCGCGACAGGGCGGCCTGGGCCAGAGCATCAAACGTCCAGCCGGGGTATTTCTTCACCGGCCCGCAGGAAAAATGGGGATCGGCGGGTTTGAGAACGGGTTTCGGATTATTGGACATGGCCCTCTCCCGGTGGCGTGTCATCGGTCGGATCGAATGGAAACGGCACCGTGCAACCGGCCTTCGCGCGGAGCAAGGGGCTTTGCCATGCAAATGATTGGGCGGGCTATTTGCCGATTGTGTGTGCGCGCAACGGGTGACCGGATTTACCGGACGTCCTACACCTCACCCTCCAGACGCTGACAGGATGATCGTGTGACCTCCACCCCCACGCCCCATACACCCGGACTTCAGGACTGGATCAGCCTTCTGATCCTGACTGTGCTGTGGGGTTCGGCCTTCGCCTTTATCGGTCACATCGTTGATTTCCTGCCCTCGGCCGCCATGGTCTTTGTCCGCTTGTCGCTGGCCGCGCTGATGCTGACAGGCTGGGCCATGTATCGCGGACGCCGCTTGCCCGGAATGCGCGATAAACGCTGGATCTGGTTTGCCGGCCTGGGCTTCTTCGGAAACACATTGCCCTTTATCTTGATCGGCTTTGGCCAACAGACGATCGACAGCAATCTGGCCGGCATTCTGGTCGCAACCATGCCGCTGGCAACTCTGGCCCTGGCCCATGTCTTTGTCCCGGGCGAGCGTATGACCGCGCGCATGCTGATCGGGTTCCTGATCGGCTTCGCCGGCGTTGTGCTTTTGATGGGGCCATCGGCGCTGACAGCCATGGGCGGAGCTGACACGCTGGCCCAGCTGGCCGTGGTCGGCGCGGCGGTGTGTTACGGGATCAATGCCGTGCTGGCGCGCCTCATCCCCGATACGCCGGCCTCGGTGTCCGGCGCGGGCATGCTGATCACCGCCTCCGTTCTGGCGGCTCCGTTGGGTGTGTGGGATCTGGTCCAGACCTCCGACGTACCGCTCAGTGCCTGGAGCTCGATCGTCTGGCTGGCCATCGGTCCAACCGCCATCACCTCCGTCCTGCTGATGCAGATCGCCCGCACAGCCGGACCCGGATTTCTGGCCGTTGTGAACTATCTCACGCCCATCGCGGCTGTGATTACCGGTGTGATCATCGGCGAAACAATAGGCTGGGATGCCTTGCTGGCCCTGACGGTCATTCTGGCAGGAGTGTGGATCGCCAAGCGCTGACGGGGCTAACCGTCCTGGCGGACCATCCAGAAATGGTCGACCGGGCCATGGCCCTGACCCAGATCCGGGGCGCGGCGGATCGCTTCGTGCACATAGTCTCCCGCCTCACGAGCCGCATCAGACAGTGCATGCCCCTGACCCACAAGCGTGGCGATCGCAGAAGCCAGTGTGCAGCCCGTGCCGTGGGTGTTGCGGGCATCCAGTTTCTCACGCTCCATCAATTCCATGCCGCGGCCGGAAATCAGCACATCGCGCGCGACACCGCCCTTGAGATGACCGCCTTTCACCAGCGCTGCCATGGCGCCCATCTCGACCAGGGTCTCCCCGGCCCCGATCTGGGATCCCAGATCCGTGATTTTGCCGTCGGCCAGGCGCTCTGCCTCGGCGATATTGGGAGTGACCAGGGTGGCACGGGGCAACAGCACCTCGCGCAGCGCCGTTTCAGCGGCCTCATCAATCAGGGCATCCCCGGACGTGGCAACCATCACCGGGTCAACGATCAGCGGCACGTCCGGCGCAAGCTCGGACAGTGTGTTCGCCACGGTCTCGATCAATTCGACGGATCCGAGCATGCCGGTCTTGATGGCATCCACGCCGATATCCTCGATCACGGCCTTCATCTGTGCCGCAACCATGTCGGCCGGAACCGACAGAATTTCGCTCACTCCCTGCGTATTTTGCACCGTGACAGCCGTAACCGCCGTCATGGCATAACCGCCCATGGCAGAAATGGCCTTGATATCCGCCTGGATGCCCGCACCGCCACTGCTGTCACTGCCGGCGATAGAAAGAACACGTCCTGTGTGGGTCATCTCAGTCATTGGGGTTGGCCTAATCTGTTTGCTGCGGTCATTCTGGGTTTGGAAGAACACACGCGTGAGTGTCAGGGGAGAGAAAGATGATCAAGCGCTTTTTGCTGGGGCTGGGCGCCCTGGGCCTCGCGGCCTGTTCCGGCGAGCCCGCCGCCCAGGTCGACCAGGCCCATACCCGTCCCGATGTGATGTTTGAGGCGGATATTCTGGCCGCCGACCTGTCACAGGCACTTCGTTTCCGCACGATCTCCCACCCGCTGGACACACGTGCCAGCTGGGATGAATTCCAGGCCTTTCGCGCCTTTCTGGCCGAGCGCTTCCCGCGCATTCACGCCCAGCTGGAGCCGCAGGACCTGGGGGATGGCCAGATGCTGTTCACATGGACCGGCGCCCAAGCTGACCTCCAGCCTGTCGTCTTCCTGGCTCACCAGGACGTTGTCCCGATTGAACCGGGAACCGAAGACCAGTGGTCCTATCCGCCCTTCGACGGCACTATTGCCGAGGGGTATGTCTGGGGGCGCGGCACGATGGACATGAAGGGCCATCTGATCACGCTGATGCATGCCATCGAACGCCATCTGGAAAACGGAACCCAGCCCCAGCGCACCCTCTATCTTTCACTCGGTCCGGATGAAGAAGTCGGTGGCGCCGGCGCACGTCGGGCTGCAGCCTATCTCGATGCACGCGGGGAGCAGGCCTGGTTCGCGCTGGATGAGGGCGGTGTCACCATTCTCGACAGTCCGATGACCGGTCGCCCTGCCGTCATGATCGGCGTGGCCGAGAAAGGATACATGACAGTCCAGCTCACAGCACGCGCACGCGGCGGTCACTCCTCGGTCCCGCCCCGCGACACCGCTGTCAGCCTGCTGTCCCAGGCGATTATCGCCATTGAGGCCAATCCGTTCGAACACAGCCTCCAGGACGGTCCGACAGAAGCGATGATTGCCGCCCTCGCCCCCGATATGGAGGGGATGGCCGGGTTTGCGGCATCCAATCTGGGCCTGTTCGGCGGTCTCATCGAAGGCGAGCTAATGAAGGAAGATGCCGGGCGAGCCCTGATTGGGACATCCATTGCCCCCACGATTGTCGAAGGCGGTGTGAAGGATAATGTCCTGCCCCAGGAGGCCCGGGCCTTCATCAATCTGCGACTGCACCCTCGCGACACTGTGGAGAGCGCCCTGGCCCATTTACGGAATTCGGTGGCGCATCTCGACGGGGTGAGCATTGACCCCTGGCAAAGTCCGAGCAATGCACCGCCCGTTGCCGATTTCACCGGTGACGCCTGGCAGTTGATCGCCGGAGCCGCCGCTGGACACGCCCCTGAGGGCACCCCCATCGCCCCTTTCATGGTGACCGGCGCGACTGACGTTCGCGCGTTCGCTGACACGGCGGACAATCTGTATCGCTATGCCCCCATGCAGGCGGCGATGAGCGATGTGTCGCGCATTCACGGCGATGATGAGCGTATTGCTATCGACAGCCTGCCCAGCATGTCGGCCTATTTCTACACCGTGATCGATATCGCCGTTCATCGCGATCACGACTGAGTGTGGCGCGTTAACCACACACGTTGCAGCTTCAATACGCTTTTTGCGCGACGGGCTTGATCCCGTCGCCCTAGAGGCGTATTTCCCGTCTCCCGGATCAATCGGCACAAGAGAGCAGTTCCATGTCAGTGCACATCTAACAATCGAGGGCGGCCGGACGACCCGCCTTCGCGTATGGACCGAGACACAGCCCCGCTGTGCATCCCCGTGCGCCCCCCTCGTCCGATATCGAGCCCAAGCCTGTTAGATTGCGATATGATGAGGACGGATGCGAGACCGCGCATCCGCTGCTGCGATGACTGATTTTGTGACTTCGACGCGTCCCGAAGACGCTCCTGAAACCGAGACCACCCAAACCGAACCCCATCCCGATGCGGCGTCCGAGCCCGCTGTGGAGGATGTGCTTCGCCCGGAAGACCTGGTGTCCAATCCAGCGGAAGCACCGGACATCTATGTCGATGAAGACGAAGAACCGCGCACGGAACGCCTGACAACCTGGGCCGTGCTCAAATTTCTCGCCCGGCAATGGCGCCGTCGTCCGGGGCTGTTCTCAGGCGTGGTGATCTTCACCGCCTTCTCGACCGTGTTCGATGTGCTGACGCCCATCGCAGCCGGACGGTTGATGGACTCCCTCAATCCGCAAAACCCGTCTGGTGAGACGTGGCAGGGACTGGCCTTCTTCTTGGCCTTTGCCGGTTTCGTCTTCATTTTCCGGCAGGCGGCCGCGCGCTGCGAGATCCCCTTCTCCTCGGCCAATATGGCGGACATGGTGTCGGAGATTTTCGGCCGCGTGCAACGTCTGTCGCTGGACTGGCATGCCAATACCTTTGCCGGCTCAGTCGTGCGGAAGATCACCCGAGGAATGTGGGCCTACGACACCGTGACCGCCATTTCCTGGTTCGGCCTGATCCCGACCGTGGTGGTGCTCTACGGTCAGTCCTTTGTCATGCTTGCGATCTGGCCCTGGGTCGGTGCCTTTGTGCTGGTCATGACGACCCTGACACTGGGCGGTGCCATCTTGCTGTCGCGCTATTACATCCACCCGCAGAATATGCGGTCCAATGCTGTTGATTCCCGTTTGGGCGGGTCGCTGGCCGATGCCATGTCGGGCATTGCCACGGTCAAGAGTTTCGGGGCCGAAGACGCGGAAGACCAGCGCTTTACTGCCCTGGCGTGGCGTTGGCGGCGAGAGGCCAAGAAAACCTGGCATCGTTTCGTCAATATGTGGCTGTTCCAGTCGATGTTCGTCTGGGTGCTTGAAGCCGGTCTGATCGGCGCCCTGATCTGGCTGTGGTCCCAGGGTCAGGCCACGGCCGGTGATGTCGTGTATGCGATCACCGCCGTCTTGATCATGTCCGGCTATCTACGCCAGTTCGGCGAACAGGTTCAAAACGTCCAACGCGGACTGGATGAGTTGCAGGATCTGGCCATTTTCGACAGCAAGTCGAGCGAAGTGACCGACAAGCCGGGCGTGGCTGATTTCGAGCCGGGCGCGGGCGAGATTGTCTTCGACCGGGTCGCTTTTCGCTATGAGGGCCAGGATGAGCCGCTCTATACCGATTTCTCCCTGACGATCACGTCTGGCGAGAAAGTCGCCCTGGTCGGCCCAACCGGGTCGGGCAAGTCCACTTTCGTGAAACTGGTCCAGCGGCTTTATGATGTAACGGAGGGATCGGTCCGGCTCGACGGGCAAGATGTACGAGATGTGGGTCAGGCCAGCCTGCGCCGCAATATTGCGCTCGTGCCCCAGGATCCGGCGCTGTTCCACCGTTCGATCGCGGAGAATATCGCCTATGGACGCTCGGGAGCCACGCCGGAGGATGTCATCCGCGCAGCCAAGGCCGCCCATGCTCACGAGTTTATCATGCGCCTGCCGGACGGGTATCGCACCCTGGTCGGCGAGCGCGGGGTGAAACTCTCCGGGGGTGAGCGTCAGCGTGTGGCGATTGCCCGGGCCATTCTGGCTGATGCACCGCTGCTGGTGATGGATGAAGCCACATCGAGCCTGGACAATCAGACCGAGCGGGATGTCCAGCTGGCGATGGAAGAAGTGATGAAGGGCCGCACGACGATCCTCATTGCCCACCGCCTGTCTACTATTCGCGATGCCGACCGTATTCTCGTGTTCGAGCGCGGCCGGGTTGTCGAACAGGGCACACACGAGGAATTGTCCAGCCGCGATGACGGGTTGTATGCCCGCCTTGCCGCCCTGGCCTCAAGCTAATCGTTTGGCCTTATGTGCCTGGCGTCGCGGTTCCCGCCGTTGACGTCAGGCGCAGGCCGGCAATGCCGAACACGATGAAACCCAAAAACAGGATGCGCATCAGGGTCGCCGGTTCGCGAAACCAGATCATGCCGATAATCGCAACACCGATTGTTCCGATGCCCGTCCAAACGGCATAGGCGGTGCCAGCTGGCAGGTGTTTCATGGCTTCGATCAGCAGAAGCATCGAACCCAGAAGCGCCAGCACGATGCCTGCATACTGCCAGAGCGGGGCATCCTTGCCGACATATTTAAAGCCCAGCGCCCAGACGGTTTCGAGCAGTCCGCCCAGCACAAGCAGCATCCATGGACCCAGCTGCATGAGGCTTATTCCTTGCCGCGACGGATGGCCGCCTGAACCTTGAGGGCCTGAACCGTCATGCGGACATCATGCACACGCACCATCGCCGCTCCGGCCTGGGCTGCTCGAAGGGCCGCCGCAAGTGATCCGCCCAGGCGTTCTGTTTCCTCGGCCCCCTCATCCAGCGCCGCGATAAACCGCTTGCGCGAGGCACCGAAGAGCACCGGATATCCCAGGCCGATAACCTTGTCCAAATCACGCATGAGCGCGAGATTATGATCGAGGGTCTTGCCAAAACCGATACCCGGGTCCAGCCAGATACAATCCGCCTTGACCCCGCCGGCCATTGCGATGTCCGCCCGTTCGGTCAGATAATCACACACCTCATTGACCACATCCTCATACTCGGGCTGGTCCTGCATGGTCTTGGGCTTGCCCTGCATGTGCATCAACATCACCGGCACGCCCAGCTCGGCCGCTGTGGCAACCGCTCCGTCCGCGCCCAGAGCGGTAACATCATTCCAGATATCAGCGCCGGCCTCCACTGCCGCACGGGCCACATCCGGCTTGAACGTATCCACTGATATACGAGCCGCCGTCTGTTCGCGCAGGGCCTTGATCACCGGAATGACACGGCGCAATTCCTCATCCGCCGGTACAGGTTCAGCGCCCGGCCGGGTGCTTTCGCCGCCCACATCAATCACATCCGCGCCACTGGCCAGCATTTGCAGACCGCGATCCACCGCAGCGCCCAGATCCACAAAGGATCCGCCGTCGGAGAAACTGTCAGGCGTGACGTTCAGAACGCCCATGATGAGCGGAAGCGAGGATTTGCGGCGCGGTTGGAAGCTGGGCATGGCAACTCATATCTGACAGGAGCGCGAAGATATAATCGGTGCACACGCCGACGCAAAGCAAAACCCCCGGCACCGGGCCGGGGGTTTCACAGTCGTATGGTCGGGATCAGGCGCCCTGGGGCTCCGGACCGGTCTCGGGACCGGCTTCGTCCGGGTCATCCGTCGTCGGGACAGCGCTCGTGGGTGGCTGAGCCGGTGGCTCTTCATCGGCATCATCGCGGTTGGGCGGTTTGCCGTTGAGCAGATCATCAATCTCCTCGCCGGAGAGTGTTTCATACTCCAGAAGGCCTTCAGCCAGCGCGACCCAATCCTTGTTTTTATCGGTCAGGATCTGCCGGGCGGTCTCCTCGCCATCCACAACGATGGATTTGATCTCATCCTCGATCTTCTTGGCCGTTTCCGGTGAAGGCCCGGCCACGCCGCTGAACGGATTGGCATTGGGATCCCCGACATCCGAGTAGGAGATCGGACCCAGTTCATCCGAGAGACCGTAATGCATCACCATGTGGCGCGCGATGTTGGTCGCCATACGGATGTCCTGGGACGCACCCGAAGTAACCTGTTCTTTGCCGTATTTGAGCTCTTCAGCCACACGCCCGCCCATGGCCATGGCGATGAAGGACGTCATCTGTTCGCGGGTCTGCGAGTAGCGATCATTCTCCGGCAGGCTCTGGACCATGCCCAGGGCACGTCCGCGCGGGATGATCGTGGCTTTGTGGATCGGGTCTGTCCCTGGCACGTTGAGCGACACGATGGCGTGCCCGGCCTCGTGATAGGCCGTCATTTCCTTTTCATGATCCGACATGACGCGCGAGCGACGTTCCGGACCCATCATCACCTTGTCCTTAGCGTCATTGAACTCCGCCATGGCCACAACCCGCTTGTTGCGGCGTGCCGCCAGCAAGGCGGCTTCGTTGACCAGATTGGCGAGATCGGCACCGGAGAAACCCGGAGTCGCGCGCGCGATCACACGCGGCTTGACGTCCTTGGCGATCGGTACATCGCGCATATGGACTTTCAGGATCTTTTCGCGTCCCGTGACATCGGGATTATCGACCACGACTTCGCGGTCAAAACGACCCGGACGGCGCAGGGCCGAGTCCAGCACATCGGGACGGTTGGTCGCCGCCAGAATGATGATGCCCTCATTGGCCTCAAACCCGTCCATCTCGACCAAAAGCTGGTTGAGGGTCTGTTCGCGTTCATCATTGCCACCGCCATGACCAGCGCCCCGGGACCGGCCCACGGCATCGATTTCGTCGATGAAGATGATACACGGCGCGTTTTTCTTGGCCTGTTCGAACATGTCGCGAACGCGGGATGCACCGACGCCCACAAACATCTCGACAAAGTCAGAACCTGAAATCGAGAAGAAGGGGACATTGGCTTCACCCGCCACGGCCCGCGCCAGCAGGGTTTTACCCGTTCCCGGAGGACCCACCAGCAGGGCACCTTTTGGAATCTTGCCACCCAGGCGCTGGAATTTCGACGGGTCTTTCAGAAACTCGACAACTTCCTGCAATTCTTCCTTGGCTTCGTCCACACCCGCCACGTCATCAAACGTCTTGCGACCCTGGTGTTCCGTGAGTAGGCGGGCCTTGGACTTGCCAAAACCCATGGCGCCACCGCGACCGCCGCCCTGCATCTGGCGCATGAAGAAGATCCACACACCGATCAGCAACAGAACCGGGAAGGAATTGATCAGCAGGGACAACAGGAAGCTACCTTCCCGGGTTTCCTCCTGGACCTCGATGTCCACGCCATTCTCACGCAGGATCGAGATCGTGCTGTCATCCTGATCGGGCAGACGGGATCGGTAGGACACGCCTGAATTATCATAGGCGATCACCTCGTTACCGGCGATTTCCACCCGGTTGACGCTGTTGTCCCCAACCCGATCCATGAAATCGGAATAGGTGATTTCCTGCGCCGCACCCGTCGTCGTGGCCGGCCCCTGGAAGAGCTGGACCAGCGCCAGAAGCAGCAGGATAATCAGAGCCCAGATCAGCAAGTTTCGCATTTGCATGTGGTTGTCCGTTCACTCTCTTATTCGTCTCGGTACATCCCTGTATCTCCCATATGGGGACACGGACGCGCCGTTTCGAGTCTCCAGGTCCCGTCTCAGCACAGACAGACCGGCTAACTGCCATAAAACCACGCCTTGCCCTGTCCGGGGAAGAGGCGCCATGCAAGCCGTTGGCCGATCAGGGGAGAGATTTGCAGTTGATCTGTCCCCTCACCTGGAAGACCGAGCACAGCCAGACAGGTCTCGCCCTCGCGCACCGCCAACAATCCGGACCGCGCCCGGGCCGGAATCTGGGCCAGGTCCACATTCGGGGGCAGATCACGGTCATTCCTCAGCGGTGCGACGATCAGCCCCGCTCTTAGCGTCGAGATTTCGTATCGACCATCCACGACCTGCGGCGATTGAGTATCCAGGACCACACTGAGACCGCCAGGGTGATCCACGCGTCCCAGTACCATGCCGGGATCGCGGATCAGCCAGACCGTTTTCCCGTCTGCGCAGAATACCTGCACTCCCCCTCCCGTAAGGGTTTCACCGGCCTCGACGGCATCAACAAGCCGGTTGAGGACAGGCTGGCGCACAGGATCGGACCGACCAGCCAGGCCTTCCACCAACAATGAGAGGGCTTGTGTTTTCACAACATGCGGCACATCCCGCCAGGCTTGGCGATCCAGCTGTGCTCCGCCCCAGGCGTGGAGTGTCATAACGCGCATCAGGACACGGGCAATCCGATTGTGCTCGAACCGTTTCAGAACGCTGATATCGCAGCCAAGCCTGTCGAAGCCTTGCCGCCAGCGCGGCGCCGCCTGATGACGCGCCAGGCTGTCGCGAATGCGGATGCGGGTAAACGCCGTGTCGGCATTGGATGGATCATCAATCCAGCTCTCCCCCCGGGCCCGCAGATAGGCCCGCAGCGCCTGACGGTCCTGATCCAGAACCGGTCTTGTCAGCAAGAGGTCGCGTCCTTCGGGCCAGGCCGGGGACACATCCAGCGTATCCATCCCAGCCAGACTGCGCCAGCTCCCGCCGGCAGTCAGGCGCATGATCTGGGTTTCAACCTGGTCATCACGCGTATGAGCCAGCGCCAGCCGCCGCACACCGATGCTCGAACACGCCCGGGCCAACAGGATGTGTCGGGCCTTGCGAGCGCGTTCCTGCAGGCCAGGGCCGCCGCTCGACTCCGTCCAGGTCAAAACATGGGGAGTCCAGCCGCGTGCGCGGATCCAGTCCGCCGTGTCGCGTGCTTCACGGCCACTTCCCTCTCGCAAGGCATGATCCACAATGAAGGCATGTCGGGTCTCGTTCGCCCGGCCGGACTGGCAAAGCCAGTCATCGATCAGGCAAGCCAGGGCGCGCGAATCTCCTCCGCCGGACAAGGCCAGCCCCACAGGCCCGGCCTCTCCATGCAATCGATCCAGCGTCCGCGCGACCTTGGACGCCAGCGCGTGTCCGCCTAGCGACAACCGGAGCGCAGCGCTTCACGGTCTGCATTATCGCGTACAGCCTGGGACGCATCGGGGAATTGGCGATCCAGTCGGGCAAGAGCCTGACAAGCATCGTCCAGACGGTCGAGGCCGCGCAGGGATGTCGCCAGTTTAACCATCGCATCGGGTGCCTTCTCGCCGCTCGGATCCGTGCGCAGGGAAGCAATAAAGGCGTCGGCAGCGTCACCATAGCCGTTGCGAACCAGATAGGTCTCGCCCAGCCAGAACCAGGCCTGACCGGCCCGGGCATCCTCGGCGTAATTGTCCAGGAAGACGCGGAAATCCTGTTGAGCGCCTTCAAAATCACCATCAATAAGACGGGTCTGGGCGGCAGAGAACAGCGCGTCCGCGTCAGGCAGGTCCGGCTCTGCCAGGACAGTGTCTACCGTCCCCAGAGTACCGGTGGCCGCAGCCCGCTGCGCCGCATACGGATCGGCGGGATCCACGATCGCATCGCCGCGCGCTTCAAGCGGCAAACCACTCTCGGCGAGGTCCTCTTCGCTGAGACCTTCAGACATGAAAGCGGCGGCATCCGGATCGATCAGGCTGGCTGGCATCTGAGCGGATTGCTGGGCTTCCATCTCGTCGAGACGCTCACGGAGCTGACGGTTCTCGAAGGCGAGGCGTTCGACCTCGCCGTTTAGGCTCTGGAGTTGATACTGCAGCGCTTCCATCTGCTGCATCAAACGTTCGGCAACCGGGTCTCCAGCCAGAAAACTGTCTTCCAGTGCACCAATGCGCACTTCCGTGGCATCAATCCGTTCGGCCAGTTCCCGGCGGGACTGCGCCTGGGCGGCCGGGGCTAGAACAATGAGGGCGGCGATGAGGGCGAGGAAACGGGTCATCATGCTCAGAACCTGATCTGGAAAACGGGCCAAAATACGGCACCGGAACAGCCTGACCGGAGAATTCCGGATGACTGTGACCGTCCGGATCCGCCGGACAGGAAAACGCCCGCAACCAGCAGGTCGCGGGCGTCTTGTTCAGTGTCAATCGACTGACTTAGCCTGCGTAGCCGTCAGTGATCATCGTGGTCGTGTTACGGTTCACGGCCCAGCATGCCTCGTTGGATTCGCGGCAAGTCGGCTGCTCCTTACCGTAAGACACGGTTGAGATGCGCGACGGGTCAACACCCTGGGACACGAGATAATCGCGAGCAGCGTTGGCGCGGCGGGCACCCAGAGCGAGGTTGTACTCGCGCGTACCGCGTTCGTCACAATTACCGGCCAGGCGGATGCGAGCGGTCGGATACTGGGACAGCCATGCAGCCTGCGAACGCAGGATTGCGCGGGCTTCCGGCGTCAGGTCATGACGGTCGAGACCGAAGAAGACACGATCACCAGCGGTGGCCTGGAAGTGAGCCACGGTTCCCGGCGTCGGGCCGGCCGGCTGAGCCGGCTGAGCCGGTTGCGCCGGTTGCTGGACCGGAGCTTGCGGCTCCGGCATCGGCTCGGCTTCCGGTTCCGGCGTCGCGGCACAGGCCGTTGCGAAAGCCGCGATGGCGGCCACTGCGATAAACTTTTTAATCATGGTATAACACCCTCATTCACCCAAGACACTTCATGCGCCCGGTGCACTCCTCAAATCGCCCGACGCGACGCGGACGAGACAAAGCCCCCCACCGGACACCGCGTTCCACGAGAAACCTATAGCCAAAAAGGTTATTCGATCAAGGGCGACCACGCCGGATCTGACGCCATTCCGCCCGTTGCCAGTCGACGAAGATTGAATCCGGCCAGATCGACACTCCAGATTTCATAACGCGTCCCGTTTGTGCGACGCTCACCACGGGTAAACAAGATCACCCGGCCATTGGGCGACCAGGCGGGGGTGTCAACGAAATAGCCTTCAAAAAGAATACGTTCGATACCAGACCCATCGGCCCGCACCACACCGAGAGAAAACTGGCTTCCCACTTGTTTCGTGAAGGCGATCAAGTCTCCGCGAGGAGACCAGACCGGAGTGGTATAGACACCATCACCGAAGGTGACCCGACGCGGATCCGACCCGTCAGTATTCATGATATAGAGCTGGGACCCACCCGAACGGTTTGAAGAGAACACCAGTCGTTCACCATCGGGCGAGAAAGACGGCTCCACATCATCGGCCGGGTGACGCGTCAACGGCGTCAGCGCACGCGATTGCAGATCAAACAAGTGGATATCATGACCGGTTCGGGTCTCCACCGAGACGGCCAGCTGTTCCCCGTTCGGCGAGAAACGCGCGGACAGGGATTGGCCATCCGGATCAATATCTGCCGCCAGACCGCGTCCGCCCACCGCGAACAGAGCCTCCTGCTGTCCACTTGCCAGATCATAGATATAGGTCGTGGCCTGACCGTCCAGGAAGGAAACATAGGTGATTTCCTGGGTGGTCGGGGAATAGTTGGGCAACAAAGCCATGTAGGAACGATCAGTTAGGAAAGACGGATTTGCGCCATCCTGGTCCATGATGGCCAGCTGACGCAGCGGCTCATCATTCACACCGCGCCCTTCGGCCACGTAGACAATGCGCGTATTGAAATAGCCGGCCTCGCCGGTCAGGCGTTGATAGACTTCATCAGCCACACGGTGGGCCACCCGGCGCCAGTTTTCCGGTGCAGTCCGGAACCGTAGCCCGAGCAACTGGTCCTCCAGGCGCGTATCCCACAGACGGAAGGCGATGAGGATGCGACCATCGCTCTCCTCAGTTACCTGACCGACCAGAAGCGCGGACGCATTGATCACCCGCCAGTCGGCAAAACGCGGACGCAGATTGATGTCATCGATATCCTCGATGAACGCGCCGGAATCGACCGGCTGGAACAGCCCGGAACTGGCCAGGTCATTCATCACCACTTCGGTGATGTCCGCCCCGCGGTCAGACGTCATCTCGCTGTCGCCAAGAAAATCCGGAATCGCTATGGGAAGCGGGTCTAGATGGCCCTCGGAGATATCGACTCGCAGGGGTTCCTGGGCAGTCGCCCCGGCGGTCAGGACAAGGAAGAGGGCGAAAAATCGGATCAGGGCACGCATGCTCAGGCTTCCTCAATCGATGAAATCAGTGGGCTAACGGGTGGCGTCACGGTCTACGCTGAAATTGACCTCAATGAGGCGCCATTCTGAATAGTTTTCCGGCGGCATGGAATAGGGTCCGCACTCAATAACCGCAGCACGACCGCGTTCCGCTGCTGTGAGCCAGAACGGATTGCCGGACGCACGAATGCGGGCTTCATCGAGAACACGCGGCGGTGAGGCCAGCGTGCCATCGCGCTCAAGACGCACTTCGACGACCACACCCAGGTTTTCCGGATAGGGCATGTCAAGCACGGAGCGCCAGCACCGATAGGCCTGGGAATGAAACAGGTCCCGCAGGGTCGCGGTCATCCGCTCGCCATCACCCGAGGCCGTCCGGCGGGCGCCTTCATCCGGTGTCGCTGTGCCGGAATCGTTCGATAAATCTCGATCCAGATTATTGAGGAAATCACCAAAACTATCGTCGGCCGGCACTTCGGGAGTCTCTTGCGGTTCGGGCTCTGGATCAGATTCGGGTGCAACAGGTTGGGGGTCCGGCTCGATTTCAGGCTCCGGGTCCGGCTGAACCGGTTCTGGCTCGGGCGCTACCGTCTCCGGCGCCGGTGTGGGATCGTCCACGGGTCCAGGCGGTTGTTCAATCGGAGCTTCGACGGGCGGTTCCGGCTCAGGCTCTGGTTCGGGCTCCGGCTCAGGTTCCGGATCAGGCGCTGCGGCCCGGATATTCGTGGTGGATGAAACCGTCACCAGCTCGATTGGGACGATGCGCGCGCCCTCCACGATCCGCGCGGCTTTGGGCAGGTAAACAATACCCGCCACCACCAGACCGGCGTGGAACAACAAGGAGAGAACAAGACCGCGCACGAGAGGTGCCCTATTGCTGGACAGGATCCGTCATCAGACCCAGATTGTTAAAGCCCGCCGCATTGATACGGGCCATGATGTCCGCCAGGCTCGACCAGTCGACATCACCGTCCGCGCGAATGAAGATACGGCTGTCATAGCCCGTGCCCGCCACCGCTTCGAGACGCGTGATCAGGTCCGCAACGGGTACCTCGGTCTCCTGAAGATAGACACTGCCATCGGGCAGAACTGTAATGGTCAGCGGTTCATTCTCAGCCGGCAGGTCGCGTGCGACGGTTTCAGGCAGATCCACCAGAATGCCAGGCGCCAGCAGGGGTGCCGAGATCATGAAGACGATCAGCAAGACCAGCATCACGTCCACAAATGGCGTGACATTGATCTCGGCTTTCGGCTTCCAGCGCGTTCCGCCCCGGCGGGAGCGCCCGCTATCCAGGGTGACCGCCATGGCTATTCGCTCCCGCGCTCGGCCAGCGCCGAGAGCTCATCGACAAAACCTTCCAGCTTTGCGGCGTACTGACCGATGTTTGACGAGAGGGCGTTGAAGAAGATCACGGCCGGAATCGCGGCCAGCAGGCCCAGAGCCGTGGCGAACAGTGCTTCAGCAATACCCGGAGCCACCACCGCGAGATTGGCATCGCCCTGTGCCGCAATAGCGCGGAACGAGTTCAAAATGCCCCAGACGGTACCGAACAGACCCACGAAGGGGGCGGCGGAGGCGATGGTTGCGAGAATGCCCAGCCCGCTTTCGGCGGCAGACAATTCGCGACCGGCCTCGGCACCCGCAGCCTTGGCGACGCGACCACCGGGATTGGCGCCCTTCCACTCACGCAGTCCGGCTGCAAACACTTTGGCAAACGGATCACGAGGATTGCGGGCAAACTTCTCAGCTAGCGCGTCCAGCGACTGACCCGACCAGAATTCACGTTCAAACGCACGACCTTTGGCATGGAGACTGCGCATCGCCAGCCATTTCTCAACGGCGATCGCCCAGGACCAGACTGACATGAAAGCCAGGATGGCCATCACAATTTTGACAATCCAGTCGGCTCGCATGAACAGCGCCAGGAAAGAGAACCCTTCCGAGGCATGCGCCACTGTCATCATGCTTTCTTCCATACCGTTCACCCTTCTACACGGCTGGCCGGACCAGCTCAAAACCCTGCCCGCAGATCATCCTGCCTTGGTGGCGACTGCAAACATAAACCGCACTGATCGTGTCCAAGACGAGATGCTCATCCCAAACCCAACCCTCGCATGCAAGCTTCAACACGTTCTTACCGAGAATTACGACCGTTTCAGGACAATTCTAGCACAATAAATGCTAAGGCTTGCAGATCTCTAGCGCAGGAGGCGAGGTGGTACCGCTTAAATTCCGGTCAGACGGGAGCCATGCTGCCGCAAGCTCTCTCATCGCGTGGCGCGTTTGAGGGGGTCCAGCATGTCTTCACCACGCCCCATGACAGGCGGTTCGAATTCACAGACATCCCAGTGCTCCGCGATAAATCCATCTTCCAGACGTATCAAGTCACAGGCCTTGTAAACACCACCGCCGTAGGAGATGCGGGCGAACAAGGCGACAAAATGCCCGCACGCGGCCAGATCAAGAAGGCCGCAATACGTCATCGGCCGCTCTTCCGTGAACCGCTTATCAAGATAGCTGGCAAAGCCATCAGACGATCCGCAAATTCGCGGATTGTGCGAGATGGCGCCGTCTGGATGCAGAAACTCACGCATGGCGTCGCTGTCTCTACGGACCAGGGCCCGTTCATAGAAGTCCAGGATTCGTGCCCGATTACTTTCGGTCAGTTCTTCCGAACACACATCACGCCGCCCCTCGATCATGGTCGGATCCGGATTAATGCCCGGTTCCACGCGCGACGTGATCTGGTGACGCACCGAGCTGACCCCGTCAGCCCCTGTCCGGATCAGACTCATCGACACCCATTGCGATTGGCACATAGCCAGTGTCTGCGTGGCATGAATAAACATGTCACGGCCGTCCTGAAAGGCCCGGACGATCTCGAAACTGAAATTCGGCATAGGCTCCGCATTTTCGCTATCCACCGAAAATGAGAGTATGTTTCCGCTTCCTGCACGAGCCACGCACACCTCGACTACAGCTCTGAGACTTCCCCCGAAGAGCCTTTGCTCTCCTCCTTTTCTGGAAACTAGAGCAAACTATCGCTTCCTGCCAGTCTAGATGTATCGCTGCCATCGCTCGACGAGGTCTTTTGGCGGTCGAATCGCCCGCCCGGCCGTGCTCATACACACGGCTTCGACAACTGCACTTGCGACAACGGTATCGGATCGCCACAAGACTTGATTTGCTAAAAGGCGCGCACCCTTTGAAGACTGAAAGCGAGTTTCTGTTATCAAACAGTCATCTACGCGGGCCGCCCGAACAAACTCGATGTCCATCCGGCGCACGGCAAAAGCGACACCAGGCTCCCTCGACGCGAGCTCAGAGTGATGGATCCCCATCGCGCGCAGGGTTTCCGTGCGACCGCGTTCGAAGAAGTGTAGATATCGCGCGTGATAGACCACTCCGGAAAAATCCGTGTCCTCATAATAGACACGAACCGGTAGCCAGTGAGTTCCGGTGTCCGTGAGCCTGCCTCCCACGGGGAGGCTGTCAAAATCTGGGCGTGTGTTTACCATATCGCAGCACCACAGGCGGCAGGATGGAAGAATGCGAGGCGCAGCGCCGCCGACCGCTGACCACCTGGAACCGGACCCATGCAGACCCAGTCTCCGAACATGCGCTTGATGAAAGACATGATTTGGCCGCCCGTGCGCAAGGGGGATATTCTCCTCAGCGCTCGCAAACGCCTGTTGAGCATCCTCTCCCTGTCCACGGGTCTGGTCGGCCTGGTTTCGGCGCTTCTGTCCCTGCCCGTCACACTCGACGAGTATCCGGTTCAGTCCATTCTCGCGATCATAGGCCCGGCACTCTTCTTCTCCGGTCCCGTGATTCTCGACCGAACCGGCGCGATCAAAACCCTGTCTGCGATCCTGATCGGGTCGATTTATGGCATGATCCTGTTCCAGGCGCTGTCCATTGGTGGCGCAGCCAATCCAGTTCTGATCTATCTGATCGGGCTTCCTGTCCTGGCGACCTTCCTGATCGGATATCGCAGCGGAATAGTCACGGGTGCACTCGTCGTTCTGACGTATGGAAGCATCTATGCGTTCAATGATCTCATCCCGGTATCAAGCATTCCCTTGACCCGGAATATTATTGCGACGTGGAACACGATCGTGCTGGTCTTGCTGGGACTGAGTCTGACGGCTTGGGCTGCCCTGTTCCAGCGCGAAATGGAGCGGGCCAATCGCCGACTGGACGATGCGCGGTGCGAGGCCGACAAGGCCAATATGGCCAAATCGGACCTACTGGCACATGTCAGCCACGAGATCCGCACGCCGATGAATGGTATTCTCGGCATGGCCCAGAGCCTGAAGGACACACCGCTAAGCGTCGACCAGAAACGTCAGGTCGATCTGATCACCAGTTCCGGCGACATGTTGATGGCGATCATCAATGATGTCCTTGACCTGTCCAAGGTGGAAGCCGGTGCACTGGAACTGAGTGAACGCGAATTTGATCTTCGCGCGCTCGTGGACAATGCCTGTCAGCTCCATGACACAGCAGCCCGGCGCAAGGGGCTTACCCTGAAACCGGTGTTCGGAGATCTTCCTGCCCAGCGGGTTCTGGGCGACCCCCATCGCATTGCCCAGATCCTCAACAATCTGATCTCCAATGCCGTCAAGTTCACCCATAAGGGCGAGATCACTGTCGACGTCGGATGCACGGGTGCTGACATGGTCGAGTTCCGGGTCCGTGATTCCGGTGATGGCATTGATGCGGATCTCGCCGCACGCATTTTCACCCCCTTCAGCCAGGCCAGTGCCGAAACCTCCCACACGCATGGCGGAACGGGGCTTGGTCTCGCGATTTGCCGCAATCTGTGTACCCTGATGAACGGCGAGATCGAGCTTGAATCCAGCCCCGGAGCGGGTTCGACCTTTATTGTCCGCCTCCCCTTGCGCGTCGTTCGAGACGAAACGGTTGATCCGGCGCACTCTGCCGCCAGCGCGCCGGACACCATCGAATCAGAAAACACCGAATCCGGCACCATCAGACCCCTTCACATTCTGGCGGCCGACGACAATGAAACAAACCGCCTGGTTCTGTCCGCGCTTCTGCAGCGCCACCCGGTTGAACTCAGCCTGGTAGAAGACGGCAAGTCGGCCGTCGCCGCCTGGCAGTCGGGACATTTCGACCTGATCCTGATGGATGTCCGGATGCCGGTCATGGACGGCCTTGCCGCGACCCGTGAAATCCGAGCCCTGGAGAAACGTCACCACAAACCTGCGACCCCGATCATCGCCCTGACAGCCAATGTGATGAAGGATCAGATCCGCGGGTATCGCGATATCGGCATGGATGGCGTTTTGGCCAAACCCATCAGTCCGGACCGTCTGGATGACCTGTTGCGGAGCGTGTCGGACAAGGACGGCCGCTCAGCCCCTGTCCCCAAGACCCAGTCTTATTGATCAACCTTATTGATCAACGGGCCCCTTAAACAGATCGCTTGATCCCGTCTGCGTAGGCTGGGGCGGCACCAGGCCGATGTGCTCATACGCACGAGCGGTTGCCATACGTCCGCGTGGCGTGCGCTGGATAAAGCCTTGCTGGATCAAGAAGGGCTCGACCACATCTTCCAGGGCATCCCGAGCCTCGGCCAGCGCCGCCGCCAGCGTTTCCACACCCACCGGCCCGCCGGAGAAACTCTCGGTCAGGGCCTTGAGATAACGGCGGTCCAGACTGTCCAGTCCCGTTGTATCGACATCCAGACGCTGAAGCGCCCGATCCGCATTCTCCGGTTCAATCCGACTCGCCCCGTCCGCCTCGACAAAATCGCGCACCCGTCGCAATAGACGACCGGCAATACGAGGCGTGCCCCGCGCCCGACGCGCAATCTCACGCGCACCATCCGGGCTAGCCGGAATACCCAGCTTGGCCGCAGCGCGAGCGACGATCGACGACAATTCCTCGACATCATAGAATTCCAGCCGTACCGGAACACCAAACCGGTCGCGCAAGGGGGTTGCCAGCAAACCGGCACGTGTCGTCGCCCCCACAAGAGTGAAGGGTGGGAGCTCGATCCGAACCGTCCGGGCGGCGGGGCCCTCCCCGATCACAAGATCGAGACAGAAATCTTCCATCGCCGGATAGAGGATTTCCTCCACTGCCGGAGACAGGCGATGAATTTCGTCAATGAACAAGACATCGCGCGGCTCGAGATTTGTGAGGATCGCTGCGAGATCCCCGGCCTTGGCGATCACCGGACCAGATGTAGCGCGAAACCCGACCCCCAATTCCTTGGCCACAATCTGTGCCAGGGTCGTCTTGCCAAGCCCCGGCGGACCGGACAGCAAGACATGATCGAGCGCCTCCTCGCGGCGACGGGCGGCTTCGACAAACACCTGGAGATTGGCGATCGCGGTTTTCTGACCAACAAAGTCAGAAAACGACAGGGGGCGAAGTGCCTTGTCGCGCTGATCACCGGCCTGCATGTCCAGATCGACCACGCGGTCGTGTGGATCACTCATACTCGCGCCTCCGCCCTAGGGTGCCAGTTCGCGCAAGGCCAGACGAATGACCTCACCAATATCTGCATCCTTGCCCGCCTGTTTGAGCACTTCAGCGACCGCCTGGCGAGCTTGGCTCTCACCATATCCCAGATTCAACAGAGCCGACACGGCGTCTTCCCGGGCAGGCGCATCTCCCCCGACAGAAGACGCCACCGAAGGCGTCGCCGGTGTGCCGTCTGAATGGGGTGGCAGCCCGATACTCAGACCGCGCGGCTGGGGAGGAGCCTTGTCCTTGAGCTCTGTCGCAATGCGGGTAGCGATCTTGGGCCCGACCCCTTTGGCGCGCGAGAACGCCGTCTTGTCACCCAGTGCGGCCGCATTCGCGAGCTCGGAAACGGGCATGGTATCGAGAATGGCCAGTGCCGCCTTGGCTCCAACACCCTGGACTTCCTGTAAGCGGACAAACCAGGCTCGCTCCAGATCGTCGAGAAATCCAAACAGCTTCAACGCGTCTTCGCGCACATGGGTCTCCACATGCAGGGACACCTCCTGGCCCGGCTCCAGCCGTCCCAGCGTTTGCCCAGACGCGCTCAGGAGATATCCCACGCCCTGGACATTGAGGATGATCTCTTCGGAACCCACCGTTTCAACACGGCCTCTCAGCCAGCCAATCATGCCACACTCCCCAGTTGGACGGCCTTGCGGTGATGCGCATGACACACAGCCACAGCCAGGGCATCCGCCGCATCGGCTTGGGCGTTCGCTCCGGGCAACAAGATCTTGATCATGGCCTCGACCTGGGATTTGTCTGCAGCGCCAGTGCCAACCACGGACTTCTTGACCAGGCGTGCGGCATATTCAGCCACAGGCAAACCAGCCTGGGCAGGCGGAAGAAGGGCCGCGGCGCGCGCATGCCCCAATTTCAGTGCCGAGTTGGCATTGTTGGACATGAATGCCTCCTCGATGGCCGCTTCATCCGGCTGGAGTTCGGCGACAAGCCCTGTCACTTCATCGAACAGATAGTTGAGCCGCTCAGCCAGCGCCCGATCGGTCGGCGGACACACGGTACCGTGCTGAAGATAGGTCAGGCGCGTACCGTTGACGGCAATCAATCCCCACCCCATGCGACGAATGCCCGGGTCGATCCCCAGGATCCGGATCGTCTTGTCTCGCATTTGCCCTCCCATCCCCCGCCCAGAACGGAACAGGTCAAGAACATTGCATGCCATGCTTTGACGTAAACGGCAAATCCGCCTGACATTTCATTGCCCGAAGATCCGCTCCCCGGCTCATTAAACGCGTACTGCAAAACAGAACACCTCGAATGCGAGTTAGCGGTATCATTATATCCGATGACTTGTCCTGATCCGGAAATCCCCTTTGCTTCGCACGAATAAGGACCAGTCATGTCTCTACTACTCAAAATATCCGCGATCACAGGCGGGGGCCTATCGGTCTTTGTCGGCTTTTGGCTCGCTTGGCCATCCCCGATCGACCCTCATGTTTGGAGGATGGGCGAAGCGATCCCGCTCGAGACGGCAACAGAGATTGTGCGTTACGATCCCGACACGCTGGAGCGTTATCCCACCCCGGCGCCCGTATCAAAATTTACACAGTGTTCCGACGGCCGTTTCTTTTTCGGAGACAACGACCGGGATGAGTCGAGCGGGAAGATCATCGAGTATCGGCCGGGGGAGGACGCATCGGCAAACACTGTCCTTCATCTGCCCGGTGTGATGGTGTTCGACATGGTCTGCACCGCCGAGGGCACGCTTTTACTGGCAACCGGGAACGGGACCTATGTGTGGACGATCGGCGGCGAAACCCCGACACTGCTCAGTCGGGGTGCGGATCATGTGCAGAATGGGTTTGTCACAGGTGTCGATCAGGGACGCTCAGGGCGAACAGCCTTTATCGATGTCAGCCGGAACCGGTGGCGACAGACACGCAATCGGGACAACGGCTATCTCGATCAGCTGGAAAACCGGCCTTGGGGCACGCTCTACGTCCAGAACAGACCCAATCGCAGAACACGGATCCTGAATGCCGACCTCGTCCTGCCGTCTGACATCGCCCTGTCTGCCGATGAGCGTTATGCCTATGTTACGGAACCCAACCGGGCGACGGTCAAACGTGTTCTACTGACGGGTCCCCATGCCGGGCGAAGTGAAATTGTGACCGATGCCATACCTGGGCAACCCGTAGGGATCGGCTTTTTGCCGGATGGACGTCTTGTTGTCCTTCTTTACGAAGGTCGCAATCCTGTGCAGGAACAGATCTACGCGTCCCCACTTCTGGCGCACACCCTCGCCAAGCTTCGATCAGTCTATCGACTCTATTTTCACAGTGATCGATCCTCTCTCCTCGTGTTGGATCCGGAGACAGGGGCTTTCGACGAGTGGCACGCCCTGGACACGGACGCTCCGGTTTATCTGTCAAGCTTCATCGTCGACGAGACCGGAGATATCTGGATCAATCGCGGCTATCCGGCTGAGCTGCTCCGCCTCCCCCTGTCACAGAGGCCGGCCCATTCATCCGAATAAGCGCCAATTTTTGAGCCATGCAGTTTTGCATGACCACATTGCAGCCATTATGCGAAAACTATTCTATTTTACAAAACTGTCTTGAATCAAGAATTCGCTTTAGAAAACAGAATTGTAGGATTTCGCTTGCATCCTTTCGCCACCTAGGCGTGTTAATGCGTTGCAACAATTTGCATAAAACAAAACACCCGAACCGCTTGTCGGAGCTGGCGCACAGGCATACAAGCCCGCGCCGCGTGGTTAATTGAAGCAACTCAACAAGCGACTCCGATGCGATACATGATACTGCCCCTGGCAGGTCTGGCCCTGTTTGTTTTGGCCTGGATGGCCTGGCCAGCCCCGATCAATCCTCCGAGCTGGACCGCACCCCAGATGCGCCCGGAATCCGAAGCCGGATTTCGCGCCGACCTGGACACCGCAATGGTGCGGACCGTCGCGCTGAATCGCGACGCCGACAGCTTTTCCAATGGGTCTGACGGACTGATCTATCTGGGCACTCATTCAGGCGATATCGTACGCTTCGACCCGAATACGGATCGCAGCACCCCCCTTTATGAAAGCCTGATCGTTGATTTCGGCGAACCCATTCTTGACGTTGTCTGCATGGGCCCGACCCATCTTGCCTTCGCAACCCGCGATGCGGTTTACGTCTATGACAAGAACGAGCGGGCGTATCAGCGCGTGAGCATGGGCGTCACATCCCTGCCGCATGGCGTCATTTCCAATGTCGAGGCCTCACCTGACGGTACGCTGTATTTCATCGATTCCAACCGACGGATCGGACAGGATCAAACGGTTTACACCCCGGCCCTTGATGCCCTGGAAAACCGTCCCTGGGGTGCCCTCTATGCCTGGTCACCGCAAACGGGTCGTACAGAGCTGATCCATGATCGCCTTCACAGTCCCAGCGGTCTGGCGCTCAGCCAGGATGGGCGTTCGATCTATGTGTCCGAACCCAACCGCTTCACCGTGCGTGAAGTCTATCTCGACGAAGCGCGTCGCGGCCAATCCCGCGTGGTCACCGATACCCTCCCGGGCACACCGGCAGCCCTGCATATCGTCGGCGATGACCAGCTCGTGGTGACGCTGGAAGCGGGGCGGAATGCATGGGTTGTTCGCGCCAACCGTCATCCTTGGCTGGCACGCATGATGTCGAAACTGCCGTCAGGCCTGCGTCCAGAAGGCAACACAGCCCAAAGCGCCATCCTGCTCTACGACACCCGCCAGGACCTGTATGTCGGTGAGATTCGTCCGGATATCGCCGATAATCGCGCGCTGACGGATATCCATGCCGATACATCCGGCCGCCTGTGGACGATGGATCGCAAACGGCGCGAACTGATCGAACTCCAGGCGCGCGACGTCGAGGCGTATTTTTCACCCAACATCCGGTTTTCGGGCCAGCCCGCCGCCATCTCGGCCGCGCGCCCGTAACGAGCCCCCCTGCGCTTCGGCGCAAAAAGAGCCGGGATCCATCTGGGTCCCGGCTCTTCCCGTATTCAGACCTGGGGTCGCTGACTAGCGTTTGACACGATCCCGGGCAGCGGAAGCCACAGCTTCGGCAGTGATGCCAAAATGCGCGTAGAGTTCACCGGCCGGTGCCGATGCACCAAAACTATTCATGCCGACAAAACCGCCATCGGTTCCAATAATCGCATCCCAGCCAAAGCGCAGCGCAGCTTCGACCGCCACTTTTGGTGTATCGCCCGCAAGGATCTCGGAGCGCACATCTGCGTCCTGTTCCAGGAAAAGATCCTGGCACGGCATGGAGACGACGCGAGCCTTGATGCCTTCGCTCGCGAGGCTTTCTGCAGCCTCGACAGCCAGGGAGACTTCCGAACCGGTACCAATGAGAACAACATCCGGCTCGCCATCCGTATCACGCAGCACATAAGCCCCGCGCGCCGACAGGTTCACGGAACCATCATCGCTGCGCAGCGGCGGAAGCCCCTGACGCGACAGAGCCAGAATGCTCGGACCGTTATCGCGAAGCAGGGCCAGTTCCCAGGCTTCGGCTGCTTCCTGGGCATCCGCCGGGCGGACCACATGGGTGTTCGGCATGGCCCGCAGGGAGGCCAGGGTTTCCACCGGCTGGTGGGTCGGACCGTCTTCACCCAGACCAATGGAGTCGTGGGTCATGACATAGATCACGCCCTGGTTCATGAGAGCGGACAGGCGGATGGCCGGACGACAATAATCAGCAAACACCAGGAAGGTGGCAACGTGCGGGCGGAAACCGCCATGCAGGCACAGCCCGTTGGCGCAAGCCGCCATGCCGTGTTCGCGCACACCAAAATGGATGTACTGACCGGAATAATCGTCGGAATTGATGACGCTGACGCCCGGGGTCTTGGTGAGGTTGGACCCGGTAAGGTCGGCAGATCCACCCACCACGCTCGGCCAGTCATTGATGATCGCCGCCAGGGCCTGACCGGACGAGGCCCGTGAGGCCAGTTTCGGACGATCCTCGGCCACTTTCAGACGCCACGCTTTCAGAGCCTCCAGTTCGCGCTCACCCGGTTCACCATTGAGCTGGGCCACAAACTCGTCCGTCTTGTCGCTCTCACCCAGACGCTCGCGCCAGGCGGCATGAGCCTCGGTGGAGGAGGTGGCGCGCCAGGCATCATAGATGTCCTGCGGGATTTCGAACGGCGCGTGAGACCAGCCAAGCGCTTCGCGCGTGCCCGCGATCTCCTCATCACCCAGCGGAGCCCCGTGGGATCCCGATGTGCCGGCCTTGTTTGGCGCGCCATAGCCAATTGTCGTGCGGCAGGAGATCAAGACCGGCTTGTCGCAGGTCTTGGCCCATTCCATAGCCGCATCGATCTCATCGGTGTTGTGACCGTCAACGCGTTTCACATCCCAGTTCGCGGCTTCGAAACGCTTGAGCACATCGGTGCTTTCCGAGAGATCGGTCGGACCGTCGATGGAAATCTCGTTGTCGTCCCACAGGACGATCAGACGATTGAGCTTGAGATGGCCGGCCAGTGAGATGGCTTCATGGCTGATACCTTCCTGGAGATCCCCATCCGATGCGATTACCCAGGTGCGGTGATCCACCAGATCATCCCCGTAACGGGCATTGAGAATACGCTCGGCAAGCGCGAAACCCACGGCCGTCGAAATGCCCTGCCCCAGCGGGCCCGTCGTCGTCTCGATACCCGGAGTGTGTTCGAATTCGGGGTGACCCGCGGTCAGCGAACCCATCTGGCGGAAATTCTTGATCTGGTCCAGCGTCATGTCCTCGAAACCGGACAGGTGCAAGAGCGAATAGATCAGCATCGAGCCGTGACCGGCGGACAGGATGAAACGGTCGCGGTCCGCCCAGCTGGGTGCACTGGCATCAAATTTGAGGTGACGCGCCCACAGTACGGTGGCCACATCCGCCATGCCCATTGGCATGCCCGGGTGTCCGGATTTGGCTTTCTGGACGGCATCCATGGAAAGCGCACGAATGGCGTTGGCCATCTCGCGCAAGGATGTCTCGGTCTGTACGGTCATGCGTCCCTCTTGGTATGCCGGGCACGGGGAGAGCCGCGCCCGATTGAAAGTCTTTACTCAGCTTGGAAACCAGTCTCGCCCAGAAGCGCGCGAGTCGAGGCGTCATACCCTGAAATCTCTCCGGACAATATCCCTGTCGTGAGAACTTTTCCGAGCTCGACACCCCATTGATCATACGGGTTGACCTCATAGAAGAGGCTTTCGACAAAAACCTTGTGCTCGAAAAGCGAAATCAGGGCACCAAAGTTCGCCGGCGTCAGATCATCCAGCAGCAGTGTCGAGGACGGACGCCCGCCCGGCATATCACGATGCCCGGGCAAGGCCGCCGTGTCAGCCGGGTCAATCTCGCGTCCCTCCAGCAGGGCGGCACCCTGGGCAGCCATATTGGCCGCGAGAGCCCGTTCCCGGTCGTTATCGCTGGAGAAGTGACGGCGAATACCGATGAAATCGACCGGCACGATATCCGTGCCCTGATGCAGCCACTGGAAGAAGGAGTGCTGGATTTCGGTACCCGCTCCACCCCACACCAGCGCGCCGGAGGGATGGGTGATCGGTTTTCCGTTCAGATCCGCGGACTTGCCGAGCGATTCCATTTCCAACTGCTGGAAATAGTCCGAAAGCTTGGCGAGACGGGCGGAATAACCCGCCACACACCGGCTGGGATAGCCCAGATACATCCGGTTCCAGACATCAATCAGACCTTTCATCACCGGCAGGTTCTCCGCCGGCGGCGCGTCTGCGAAATGCTGATCCATGGCTCGGGCACCGGCGCGGAATTCAGCGAAGACTTCGGGACCCAGTCCGATTTCCAGGCTCAGCCCGACAGCGCTCCAGACGGAGTAACGTCCGCCCACCCAGTCCGGGAAATCAAACACACGCTCGGGATCCAGACCAAAGGCCTTCGCCTTGTCCGGCGCAGCAGACGCTGCGGCAAAGAAGTCGCCGGCGCGATCCGCCCCAACATGACCGGTCAGCCAGGCACGCGCGGCCAGGGCCGTCATCAGGGTTTCCTGCGTGGAGAAGGATTTTGATGCCACGATGAACAGCGTGGCTTCGGGATCGGCCCCTTTTACCGCCAGTTCCAGATCTGTCGGATCCAGACTTGCGACAAACCGCATGTCCGGACCGGAGGCCTGGTGCATGGCCAGCGCATCAGCGACCAGGCGCGGTCCCAGATCGGATCCGCCGATACCGATGTTAACAACGCGGGAGATCGGCTTGCCGCCGGGCGCATAGGCCCCCGAGCGTACGGCCTCGGCAAAGGCACGGGTTTCGGCCTGTGTCCGAGTGACAAGAGCCGCCTCCTCCGAACCTGCAATATCGGCTCCGTCTCGATAGGCCATATGTAGGGCGGGTCGACCTTCGGTCGGATTGACAATCCCTCCGGACAGCAGATCCGCCTTCGCCGCACTCAATCCCCGCGCTTTCGCAGCGGCGAGGAGAGCGCTAACACTTTGAGAATCAAGACGTTGTTTGGAAGCATCCAGCCAAAGCCCCGCTGCAGACATCACAAGAGCATCGCGGCGGGATGCATCACCATCCACCAGCTGGCGGAGATTTGTGGCTTTCAGACGGTCGGCGTGTGCCAGGAGATCAGCATTGGACATGGGTTACGTCTTTCATGAAGAGCTTGGACCGGGCAGCTTCATCATCATGGCGCGAAGTGCAAGTCAAAGCTCCTGATGTCCTCATTCAAACTTGTGTTTCAGTCGGTTGACCTGTTGACGTGACGACGGCCCGGGCCTCCAGAACCGCGCCCAGCGCATGATAAAGCGTGCTTGACGGCATGTTCGTGACAGTCGGGTTGCCTTTTGCATCTGTCTGGTCAATCCACCCGCCGGCCAGGGCCGGATCAAGATGAATATCGAACATCGCCTTGCACGCCTGTTCCAGACGGCTCTCCGCCTCATCTGCGCCCCGTTTGGTGAAAACCGCCGCGGCACGGATCCACTCCGTCTGCATCCAGGCCCGCGTTCCCGAATCCACCACGTCACCCTCGGCGGTGCAGGTTGTGAACAACCCGCCGGTCACATCGGAAATGCCCTTAGTGCAGACGGTGTCATAAAGGGCGCGGATCGCCGCCATGTCGGCCGCGTCCCCGGTCACCCGAGCCTGTTCGGCCAGCAGCCAGACCCATTCGGCAAGATGGCCCGGCTCGACATGATCCCCGATCGGGCGTGTGTCCCGCTGCCAGCCCTCCGCGAAAAACTCGCGCAGGACACCGGCATCGGGATCGAAAAAGATATCATCAAACAAGCCGCGGAGCGTGCGGATACGGTCCAGAACCCCCGCATCACCGGTCGCCTCGTACAAGGCCATCATGGCCTCGAACAGATGCATGTGCGGGTTCTGGCGTCGCGGCAATTGGGCGGCCCCGATGGATTCGACAAACCCGCGATCCGGCGCGGACATATGCGTATCTAGAAAAGCGAGTGTCTGTTCGATCAGGCTCATATAGTGAGCCTCGCCGGTCACCCGGTACATCCAGCTCAGCGCCAGGAGGATGAAAGCGTGGTCATAGAGGTCGCGTACAGGACTGAGCACATCACCCGTGGCGTCCAGCCGATGCACCCAGCCCGGAGCCCCGTCAGGGGAGAAAGCGCGCTTTTCCAGCAGCGCCATGGCTTCCGCCGCCCGGTCAAGGCCCTTGCACCAGCCCTCATGTTCGGCGCGTGCGTAGACGTAGATCTGGCGGGCCTGAACGCGCACCCGGCGCGGCGTGTCGACAAGCGGCGCCCCGTCCAGGTCCACAACTTCCAGAAATCCGCCGGATTGCTGATCCCAGCCCCGTTCCAGCCAGAACGGCAGGGCCGTGTCACGGCCCCAGGCTACCAGCTTCGTCGCATACCCCATCTTCTCCCCCCGGTGATGGTTCGGATGCGATGCATATCAGCCTAGATTGGCCATGTCCTCATCAGAAATATCAAAATTCGCGTAGACATTCTGGACATCGTCCAGATCGTCGAGCACTTCCATCAATTTCATGACAGTTCCGGCCTTGTCGCCCGGCACATCGATGAGGTTTTGCGGTTTCCAGATCAGCTTGGCGCCGGTCGGATCACCATACTGGGACGACAGCGCAGCCACGACATCCATGAGGTCTTCACGGGCCGTATAGACAACGTGCTGGCCCTCATTCTCCTCATCCCCCTCCTCGGAGGTGACATCATCGGCCCCGCCCTCGATGGCGGCTTCCATCATGGCGTCTTCATCCGCGACAGAGAGCGGGAAGCGGATCTCACCCACATTGTCGAACATGAAGGCCACAGAGCCGGTCTCACCCAGATTGCCGCCGTTTTTCGAGAAGGCCGTGCGGACCTCCGACGCTGCGCGGTTGCGATTATCGGTGGAGACTTCGACGATCACACCAATGCCTGCCGGACCAAAACCCTCGTAGCGAATGTCTTCATACTGGGAATCATCACCACCGGCCGCCTTGTCGATTGCCCGCTGGATATTGTCCTTGGGCATGGACTGACCCTTGGCGTTGGCCACCGCGAGGCGAAGACGCGGATTGGCATCGACGTCAGGCCCGCCCAGCTTTGCCGCAATCGAAATCTCTTTCGACAGTTTGGAGAAGAGTTTCGAGCGCACCGCGTCCTGACGGCCCTTGCGGTGCTGGATATTCGCCCATTTGGAGTGTCCAGCCATATCCAGATCATCCGTATCTATAAAATTTCAAGCCAAGGCGGGTTGTTTACCCAAGCTGGCGGATATTTTCCATAGCTTGACCTGCAGAAGGTATTTTCCGCCGACAAGGGTTTGCCGTTCTGGCCGACCCCGCCTTAAGGTGGTGGCCGGACGCGGGCGGGAGATATCACGATGCACAGGACAGTCTGGATCATTGCAGGCGGGCTCAGCGCGCTCTTGCTGCTCTGGTGGATCTGGCCGTCGACCGTGGATCCGGCCTACTGGGATGATCCCGAACCGCCCGCGCTGACGGGCGTGCTGGAACCGAGGGGGCGCCTCATTTCGGCGGATATCGTGGGTGCGGGTCTGATGGATCGGTCGGAAGACGTCGCTCTGGCCCCGGATGGGTCTATCTTCGTCTCCGAACATCATGGCGGTCTGGTTCGACTCTGGGAGGAGGACGGGATCTGGCAGGGCGAAAATTTTGTTCATGTCACGGATGCCCCGGCGCTGGGCCTGCAATGGGATGCTCATGGCCGCCTGATTGTCGCCGCCTCCAACGGGCTGTACGCCGTCGATATCGAGACGCGGACCGTGGAGACCCTGGTTACTCAGATCGCCGGTCGCCCGCTGGGCTTTGCCGATGATCTGGATATCGGGCCCGATGGTCGCATCTATTTCTCCGAGGCCAGCTGGAAATGGGTCAATACGATAGACCGCCTCTCTTATCCCTATGACATGGCTGAAAACCGGCCCTACGGCCTGCTGGCTGCGTTTGATCCGCAGACGGGCGAAACCGAGGTGCTGGCTGACTCACTTTATTTTGCCAATGGCGTTGCCATGGCGGCGGATGGCCGCTCTGTGTTTGTGCTGGAAACCTATCGCTACCGGCTCTCACGCTATTGGCTGGAAGGGCCGCGCGCCGGAGAGCTGGAGATTGTGGATGATAATCTGCCCGGTATTCCGGACGGGGTGATGGGAGATGGTGAGGGTCGGCTCTATATCGCCATGGATACCCAGCGTGTTCCCTTGATGGCGTTTTTGCACCGAAACCCGTTTGTCACGCGCATGTTGACCAAATTGCCTGAATGGGTCTGGCTGCGGGCCGGAACGCCCAAGGGCTTCATCCTGGTGATGACGGAGGATGGCGAATATCTCGACAGCTATCACGATCCGGATGGACGATTTGGTTTCATCGCCAATGTCGTTCCGGCCGAGAACGGGGATTTGTGGATCGGCTCGCTCGATCGTCCCTGGGCCGGGCGATTTACACCCCCTGCGCGGGATAGCGACTGATGGATGGTCTGGTTCTGGGATGGCGATCCCTGTTGCTGCTGGTCCTGTCCGCGCATCTGCTGATAGCGGGCATCCTGCTAGTGCAGCGCCGGTTCGAACGGTCTGCACACCGCTATCTCGCCGCCCTCATGGCCGTGATCGCCCTATACTTCGTGCCGCAGATCATCGGCTTTGCCGCGTTTTATGATCGCTGGCCACAATTGAGCTTCACGCCGTTTGCGCTCGACCTGTTTGTGGGTCCGCTGATCTGGGCCTATGCCTGGTCACTGACACGGTCGGACCGGCCCTGGCCCGGACTGTGGTTATGGGCCCCCGGCACCCTCGAACTGGTCTATGGACTCGTGATGATGGTGCAGTCCCTGGAGACCAAGGCGTGGTGGGTTTCAGCTGTTCACCATCCCTATATCGTGCCGGTCGAAACGGTGGGAGGCCTGGCTCTGCTCATCGGCGGCGTGGCCGGTGCTTATCGATTGTATCAGCATTACACTGTGTGGCTGGGCACGCATTCGTCAGCCGCGGCCGAATTCGATCCGCGCTGGCTGCGGGTGTTTCTGATCGCATGCGCCGGACTGCTGGGTCTGGCCCTGATCCGCGAACTGGCGCTCGTTTTCACTCCGGATCTGACCTATTTCCAACTCTACCCCTTCCATGTCCTGGTCGGACTGGTGTTCTATGCCCTCGCCCTGGCCGCGCTGATCCTGCATCGCGAGGCCTTCCCCAAACCCTCACTCGGAACAGCACCGACCGCCTCCGCATCACAACAGCCTGATGCGGACGAAATCACAGATGCAGAAGGCGACACGGATACAGAAGTGGGCACGGGCAAGGACTGGGGCACGGCTGCGGCGGCCCTGCGCCTGCGCATCGAGACCGAGGGCTGGCATCTGGAACCGCGATTATCCGCCCCGGACCTGGCCCGTCGACTGGGCACGAACGAAACCTATCTCTCGCGCACAATCAATCAGGGGGCGGGCATGAATTTCAACCGCTTCATCAATACGCTCCGGGTCGAACGTGTGCAGGCTGACCTGGTTCACAGCGATGCAGACATTCTCGCCCTGGCGCTCGACAATGGTTTCAATTCCAAGGCGACCTTCAATCGTGTCTTCCGTGACATCACCGGAGAGACCCCAGCGGCCTGTCGCGCACGCCTGCGACGCGCCGCCTGAGGCCAGCTGCAAACCCGTCCAGACGTCTCAAATTCCGTATTTGTGTGAGAACCAAGGGGTTTGGGACGCCAGACCCGATGCGATACGGCATCCAGGCCTTCTGTTTTGCCGGGCCCGATGGCCCTTGAGGAGATGCCCCATGTTTCGCCGCCTGCCTGCCCTTGCCGCTCTTGCCACAACAGCCCTCACCGCGCTGAGCACACCCACCCACGCCCAGACCGACTGGAGTAATGACATCGCCCTGGCCCGCCAGGCTCTGGAGATGATCCATCCCGGCTATGACCGGTATGAAGGCTGGCAGCAAAGAGCCGGACAATGGGATGCGCTGGCCCGTCAGGCCGAAACCGGCATGAGCCGCGAGGATTTCTATCTGGGCCTATCGCTGATCCTGGCGGATATCCGGTGCGAACACACCAAGGCGGAATTGCCCGACGCGCTGGAAGCCTTGCGAGACACACAACCGGTCTATCTACCGTTCCGCTTCGTCACTTTTGATCGCCGCATGTATGTGGATCACCCCGGAGAAACCGGGCTGGTGCGCGGGACGGAGATCCTGACGCTAGATGGTGTGTCCGCCTACGACCGACTGGCGGCTGTGGAACCCTACCTGCCCGTGGACGGCTATACCGAACACGTCCGCCGGATTGAAATGGCACGCACCGGTGAATTCATGGGTTCAGGCTTTGATCATTTCGACCCGCTGATCAATCCCGATGATGATAGCGTGACGCTGACTTATCGAACGCCCGACGGCGAGACGGGCGAGATCACGGCCGGACGCCTGACATTCCCGCAATTCCTGCAGCTGGGCTCTGATGGCCGCCGCTATCGCAATTTCTCCGAGCCAGGCATGGTCACAACCGAAAACCTCGCCGAGGGTGTCGCACGGCTGAATGTCGAGACCTTTGTGAATTATCGCACGCCTGTTGATCCGGATGCGGTCTACGGCCCGGTGTTCGAACAATTGTCCGCCGATGGGATCGACACGCTGATTGTGGATCTACGGCGCAATGGCGGCGGTTCCACCGATGCACAACAGGGGCTGATGCGGCACCTCATTCGCGAACCGGTGACCCCGATCGCCGAATTGCGTGTGGATGCAATCGAATTTGGCGAGGTTCGCGAACACTTGAGCACGTGGGACCAGATTGCCCTGAACCCGCCTGCACGGGCGTTTACCCAGGCAGCGGATGGGACCTATCGCATGAATCCCGCCCTGGTCGACGGTGCTCAACCCCTGATGCCTGCGGAACATGCCTTCCAAGGAGAGATCATCATTCTTACCGGGCCGACCAATGCGTCAGGCGCGACCCAGATTATCGGCGCCTTGCGCGAAGCTGCGAACGTGACGCTGGTGGGTGAAGCCACGGGGGGTGCGCAAACTGGTCCGACCGCGGGTGTGATATTCTTCCTGACCCTGCCCGATAGCGAAATCGTGGTCCGGGTGCCCTGGCAGTGGGCCATTCCGGATATCACGGATGCCGATCCGCGGCGCGGTTTCCAGCCGGACATCCACGCACCGGACACATTTGAAAGCTGGAATGCCGGCCTGGACCCGGCACTGGAGGCGGCACTGGAGGCCGCAACACGCTAGGACTGAAGTTCAGACAGAGACGCCGGTGTCGGAGGGGATGCTGTCCGCCAGCTCCCCGCCCACTCGGATCGGTTCACAGCGACGTGCCAGACCGGTTGCCGGATTGGTCTCGACAAATACGCCACACACCGTGGCCGGACCCGTGGCCGGCTCAAACCGCGCCGAACGCATGCGCGTGGTGAACCGGCGCAGCGGCTCCTCCTTGTCCATGCCGATCACACTGTCATAGGACCCGCACATGCCCGCATCTGTTTGATAGCCGGTCCCGCCGGGCAGGATGCGCGTATCGGCGGTGGGCACGTGCGTATGCGTTCCCACCACGAGGCTGGCGCGTCCATCACAGAAGACGCCCATGCCGTTTTTCTCGCTTGTCGCCTCTGCATGGACATCGACCAGAACGGCGTCAGCCACCTCACCCATCGGCGCCGCGCTCAGTTCGCGCTCAACCGCAGCAAAGGCGTCATCAAGCTGTTCCATGAACAGATTGCCCATCACATTGATCACCAGGATGCGCTCGCCATTGGGGGCATCGAACAGATTGGCGCCCTTGCCCGGAGCGGCGCCCTGGGGATAGTTTGCCGGCCGGATAAGGCGGGGTTCGCGTTCGATATAGGTGAGCGCTTCCCGCTGGTCCCAGGCGTGATTGCCCAGGGTGATCACATCCACACCCGCCTCATAGAGGCTGTCAGCAATGCGCTCGGTAATGCCAAATCCAGCCGCAGCATTCTCGCCATTGACCACGACAAAATCGAGACCCAAGCGCTCGCGAAGATCAGGCAGATGGGAGATCAGGGCTGTTCGACCCGATTTCCCGACAATATCTCCGAAAAAGGCAAAGCGCATGAGTCTACAGTCTCCATGGGTCTGGACCCGTTCGGATATGACCCAAACAGCCTGCAAACGCAAAGCCTGGACTGTTTTATGATCGCTCCGGATGTCCTCAGGCGCTTTGGGCCAGGCTGGGAACATAATCCAAGATCGGCCCCAGAGCGCGCTCGGCCTCCTCCACGGTCCAGCCCTTGCGCGCGGCGTAGTCGGCCACCTGGTCACGCAGGATCCGGCCCACGGCAAAATAGCTGCTGTCCGGGTGTGACAGGTAAAGCCCGGACACCGACGAGGCCGGCGTCATGGCAAAACTATTGGTCAAGCTGATGCCCGCCGTATGCGGCGCATCGAGAAGGGCAAACAGCGTGCGTTTTTCCGAATGATCCGGCTGGGACGGATATCCCGCCGCCGGACGAATGCCATCATAGGCTTCGGCGATCAGTTCGAGATTGGTGAAGGCCTCTTCGGGGGCATACCCCCATACATCCCGGCGAACGGTCTGGTGCAGCCATTCGGCTGCAGCCTCGGCGAGGCGATCTGACAGAGCCTTGAATAGAATGCCGTTATAGTCATCCGTTTCGGCTTCGAAACGGGCGATCACCTCTGGATTATCCCCCGCCGTCACGGCAAATCCACCCAGCCAGTCCGGCGTGCCTTCCGGAGCCAGGAAATCAAACTGTGAAAGATGGGCCCGGTCATTATCCTTGGCCATCTGCTGGCGCAGACCGAAAAAGCGCGCGCGTTCGCGGCTGCGGTGCTCATCCTGCCAGACCACCGCATCATCTCCCACCCGATTGGCGGGCCAGAGTTCACACACGGCCTTGGGTGACAGCCAGTTTTCGTCGGCCATCTGCTGAAGCATGGCCTTGGCGTCGGCAAACAGGCTGCGAGCCACCTCACCCCGCTTGGGATCATCGAGAATGGCGGGATAAGTGCCTTTCAACTCCCAAGTGAAAAAGAAGGGCGTCCAGTCAATAAACGGGATCAACTCGGCCACCGAGGGCGTGAACACCTGACGCCCCAATTGTTTGGGCACGGGCGGAACATAGTCCGACCAGTCATCATCCCAGGCCTTCTCACGGGCCTTGTCCAGCGAGAGACGCGCCTTGGACTGACGCGCGGCCAGACGGCGCTCGCGAATCCGCCGGAGGTCGTCCTTCACCTCCGCGGCATAGGTGGCCCGTTGTTCGCCCAGAAGCTTGCTCGCCACACCCACAGCCCGGCTGGCATCGAGCACATGCACGACCGGAGCAATATCGATCACCGGGTCGATCTTGACCGCCGTATGGGCCGGGCTGGTCGTCGCACCGCCGATCAGCAGCGGTATATCAATCGCCTGGCGTTGCATTTCCGACGCCACAAACACCATTTCATCCAGCGATGGCGTGATCAGCCCGGACAGACCGATAATGTCGGCCTGTTCGTCGAGCGCGGTTTTCAAGATCGTCTCACTGGGCACCATCACACCCAGATCAACAACATCATAGCCATTGCACTGCATGACGACGCCAACGATGTTCTTGCCGATATCATGGACGTCGCCCTTCACGGTGGCGAGCACAACCTTACCAGCCGAGGTCCGGGTCTCGCCGGCAGAGGCCTTTTCCTCTTCCATAAACGGGATCAGATGGGCGACGGCCTGTTTCATCACCCGGGCGGACTTCACCACCTGGGGCAGGAACATCTTGCCCTCGCCAAACAGGTCACCCACGACATTCATCCCATCCATCAACGGACCTTCAATGACATGCAGGGGCCGGTCGACCTGCTGGCGGGCTTCCTCTGTATCCTCGACAATCCAGGTATTGATGCCGTGGACGAGGGCATGGGTCAGGCGTTTATTGACCGGCTCGTCCCGCCAGCTGAGATCCGGCGCCGCTTTTGCGGCCTGGCCCTTGTCGCGATAGCTTTCAGCTGCCTCGAGCAGGCGCTCTGTCGCGTCTGCCCGACGATTGAGGATGACATCCTCAACCAGCTCGCGCAGCCCAGGCTCGATCTCGTCGTAAATGTCCAGCTGCCCCGCATTGACGATGCCCATATCCATGCCGGCCTTGATGGCATGGTAGAGAAACACCGAGTGCATGGCCCGGCGCACCGGCTCATTGCCACGGAAGGAGAACGAGATGTTGGACAGTCCGCCGGAGACGTGACAGCCCGGCAAGGTCTCACGGATGCGTCGCGTGGCCTCGATGAAGGCCACGGCATAATCGTCATGTTCCTCAATCCCGGTGGCCACCGCAAAGATGTTGGGATCAAAGATGATGTCTTCCGGCGGAAAACCGACCCGGTTGACCAGAATATCATAGGCCCGTGTGCAGATCTCGACCTTTCGATCCGCTGTTTCCGCCTGGCCCGTTTCGTCAAAGGCCATCACCACAACCGCGGCCCCATAGGACAGGCAAGCCTGCGCCTGCTCAAGGAAGGGCGCTTCGCCCTCTTTCAGCGAGATTGAATTGACGATGGCTTTGCCCTGGACGTTTTTCAGCCCGGCCTCGATCACCTCCCATTTGGAGCTGTCGATCATGATCGGAACGCGGGCCACATCCGGTTCTCCCGCGATCAGACGCAGGAATGTGGTCATGGCCGCGACACTGTCCAGCAGACCCTCATCCATGTTCACATCGATGATCTGGGCGCCATTCTCCACCTGCTGGCGCGCCACCGAGATCGCCTCGGCATAATCACCCTCGGTGATGAGTTTTCGAAACCGGGCCGAACCGGTCACATTTGTACGCTCGCCCACATTGACGAACAGGGCTGTGGATTGGGTCATGATGTGTATCAGTGTCCAGGGTCAGGCCGTCAGTTCAAAGGGTTCAAGACCCGACAGGCGCATGGCCGGTTTCGGTTGAGCCGTCTCACGCGGGGTGACACCCTCCGCCGCCTCGGCAATCGCCCGAATATGATCCGGTGTCGTGCCGCAGCAACCACCAACCACGTTGACTAGGCCGGACCGCGCCCATTCACCCAGATGCGCCGCGGTTTCATCCGGCGTCTCGTCATACTCGCCCATATCATTGGGCAGGCCGGCATTGGGATAGGCCAATACGCGCGTATCAACCAGTCGCGACAGATCTGCGATATGCGCGCGCATTTCAGCCGCGCCCAGAGCACAGTTAAGACCGACCGCCCAGGGCCGCGCATGGCGCACAGAATACCAGAAGGCCTCACCGGTCTGACCCGACAAGGTGCGACCGGAGCGATCCGTAATGGTTCCTGAAATCAGGATCGGCGTATGAATTCCGGTGTCCGCTTTCAGGTCCAGCAAGGCCTTGATGGCCGCCTTTGCATTGAGCGTGTCGAAAATGGTTTCGACCAGAAAACTATCCACATGCGGCTGCATGGCGGCCGCCTGTTCATAATACGCCGTGCGAATGGCGTCGAAGTCCACGTCGCGGAAACCCGGGTCATTGACGTCCGGCGAAATGGAGAGCGTCTTGTTGGTCGGACCAATCGCCCCGGCCACCGCCTTCACAGTACCGGTTTTCGCTTCGGCTTCATCGGCGGCCTCCCGCGCCAGACGGGCGCCCTCGGACGCGATCTCAGCAGCCAAGCTTTCCATGCGGTAATCGGCCTGGGCAATCGTCGTGGCGGAGAAGGTATTCGTTTCCACCATGTCTGACCCCGCCTCGAAATAGCGGGCGTGGATCGCCTTCACAGCATCGGGGGCGGTGAGGTTCAAAAGATCATTATTGCCCTTCACCGGCACATCCCAGTCGGAGAACCGCACACCGCGATAGCCCGCCTCATCCAGTTTGAGGTCCTGGATCTGGGTCCCCATGGCCCCGTCCAGAATGAGGACCCGTGACTGAGCCGCGTCAGCCAGCACATTCATCCGATCTATGTCACTCATTACGCCGCCTCATGGGTCACAGATTGCACCGGGCGAACGCCCAGCAATTGACAGGTCGACAAAGCGAGATCGGCCTTGTTGAGCGTGTAGAAATGGAAATGCTCGACACCGCCTGCACTCAACCCGTCGCACAGCTTGGCGGCCACATGCGCGGTGATCAGCTGGCGGGTCTGCGGATCATCATCCAGACCTTCATAATGGGCATGCAGCCAATCGGGTAGCTCGGTTTGACACAGTCCGGCCATGCGTTTGAGCCCTTTGAAATTGGGTTGCAGCATAACGCCCGGAATGATCGGCACGTCGATACCGGCTTTTACGGCCGCATCGCGGAAGCGGAAAAATGTGTCCGCTTCAAAAAAGAACTGAGTGATCGCCCGTGTCGCACCGGCATCGACCTTGGCTTTGAGCAGATCAAGATCATGGGCAAAGCTGGGACTTTCCGGATGCTTTTCCGGATAACAGCCGACCGAGACCTCGATCTGACCGATACCGCGAATGCCGCGAACCAGGTCCGGTGTCGATTGATAACCATCATTGCGAGCCAGATAGTCGTGACCGGGACCAGCGGGCGGGTCCCCGCGCAATGCCACAATATGGCGGACACCCGCCGCAAAATAGTCTCGCACCACGGCGTCGACATCCGCACGAGACGCATCGACACAGGTCAGGTGAGCAGCGGCATTCAGACCGGTTTCCTGCACGATCCGGCGCACCGTGCGATGGGTTCTGTCGCGGGTCGAACCGCCCGCACCATAGGTCACGGATACGAAATCCGGACTCAGCGCTTCCAGGCGCCGAATGGAGGTCCAGAGTGTGTCTTCCATGGCTTCGGTCTTCGGCGGGAAGAATTCGAAGGAGACCGACAGGTCGCGACCAGCCGGACGAGAGGGGGGGATGGGGGCGACACTCATGACGCGTTTATCTCACTCACTTGGGCGATTTCTGTTCGTGTATTCCGCAAGCCTCGCCGGTTGTGACAGTGTGAACGTTCAACCTGGAGCATGATCAATCCTGATCCTGCGCCCACGCGCTACATCCAGCCATCCTATCCGGCATGACCTCTCCACGAGAGGATCACACAAGGTTATAAAGATATCTTTATATTATTCTAGCCCCATATTTCATTCATACCTGTCATGGAAAAACGCATACACCATGCCAATAGGGCTCGCGCCTCCTCCTGCACGGACAAGGCCCACCCAGCGCCACTCGCGCTATATCCTGCCCCGGATGGACAGGGACGTGACAGATTTCCGTCTTGCATGTGCGGGCTTGATCTGCTTGGTACGCACACAAGATATAAAGCCATCTTTATATGAGGATGCCGAATTGAGCCGCACGTCTTACATTTTTACCTCGGAAAGTGTCTCCGAGGGCCATCCGGACAAGGTTTGTGACCGGATTTCCGACAGCGTTCTGGACCTCTACCTGTCCAAGGACTCTCACGCCCGCGTCGCCTGTGAAACGCTGACCACGACCAACCAGATTGTTCTGGCGGGTGAGGTTCGCTGTGCCGAGGATGTCACGCCAGAGGAAATTGAAGCCACCGCCCGGGCCGCCGTGCGTGATATCGGCTATGAACAGGACGGCTTCCACTGGGAAAAATCCAATTTCCAGAACTTCCTCCATGAGCAGTCCGCGCACATCGCCCAGGGCGTTGATGCCGCGGACGAAAAGGACGAAGGCGCCGGCGATCAGGGCATCATGTTCGGATACGCCACGGATGAAACACCGGAATTGATGCCGGCCCCGATCCTCTATTCACACCAGATCCTCAAACGGATGGCCGAGCTGCGCAAATCGGGTGCGCGCCCGGAATTCGAGCCGGACGCCAAATCCCAGGTCACCCTGAAGTATGAAAATGGCGTGCCGGTGGGTGTGACGTCTGTCGTTGTCTCCACCCAACACACGGACGGCCTCAGCCAGGCGGATATCCGCGAACTGGTTCGACCTGTTGTCAGCGACGTCCTGCCGGACGGCTGGTTCCCGCCCGAGGACGAGTTTTACGTCAATCCGACCGGGACATTTGTTATTGGTGGGCCCGATGGCGATGCCGGACTCACCGGACGCAAAATCATTGTCGACACCTATGGCGGGGCTGCACCCCACGGCGGAGGCGCCTTCTCCGGCAAGGATCCAACCAAGGTGGACCGCTCAGCGGCCTATGCCTGCCGCTGGCTGGCCAAGAATGTTGTCGCCGCCGAACTGGCCAAGCGCTGCACCATCCAGGTCTCCTATGCGATCGGCGTGTCAAAACCGCTTTCGCTCTATGTCGACCTGCACGGTACGGGTCAGATCGACGAAGCCCGGCTTGAAGATGCGCTCATGCAGATCGCTGATCTGTCGCCGCGCGGCATTCGCGAAGCGCTTCAGCTGAACAAGCCCATCTATGCCCGGACGGCCGCCTATGGTCATTTCGGACGGACACCCGACGCAGACGGCGGTTTCTCCTGGGAAACCACCGGGCTTGTCGATCAACTGCGAACGCTGGCATAAGCCGGATCAAACAGTCAGAAGGGGCGGAGTTTCCGCCCTTTTGCATACACTCCATATCCACAAGAGGACTTTGAGGCATGACGCAATTCGCGGCAGACAAGCCCAACCTGGTGAAAGATCTGAGCCTGGCCCAATGGGGTCGGACCGAGATCGAAATGGCCGAAATCGAAATGCCGGGTCTGATGGCTCTGCGCGAGGAATACAAGGATTCCCAACCGCTCAAAGGCGCTCGCATTGCCGGTTCCCTGCACATGACGATCCAGACGGCTGTGCTGATCGAGACGCTGGTCGCCCTGGGCGCCGAAGTGCGCTGGGCTTCATGCAATATTTTCTCGACCCAGGACCATGCAGCGGCGGCCATTGCCGACCAGGACATTCCGGTCTTCGCCGTAAAGGGTGAAACCCTGGAAGAATACTGGGACTATGCCGATGCGATCTTCCACTGGGCCGATGGCGAAACCGCCAACATGATCCTGGATGATGGCGGCGATGCGACGCTCTACCTCATCCTGGGCGAGAAGGCCGAACTGGACCCGTCCATTCTCGACCATCCCAAGTCTGAAGAAGAAACGGCGCTCTACGCCCAGATCAAGAAGCGTATCGCCGCGACACCGGGCTGGTTTGCAAAGGCCAAGGCCGCAATTCAAGGCGTGTCCGAGGAAACCACAACAGGCGTGATGCGTCTGTACCAGATGCAGAAGCGCGGCGAGCTGCCCTTCCCGGCGATCAATGTGAACGACAGCGTGACGAAGTCGAAATTCGACAACCGATATGGCTGCCGCGAAAGCCTGGTCGACGCGATCCGTCGGGGCACCGATGTCATGATGGCCGGCAAGAAGGCCCTTGTTCTGGGATATGGCGATGTGGGCAAGGGCTCGGCCGAGTCGCTCAGCGGCGCCGGTGCGCGGGTCTATGTGGCCGAGATCGATCCGATCTGTGCGCTGCAAGCCTGTATGGACGGGTTTGAGGTCGTGACGATCGAGGATGTCGCCGGCGAGATGGATATCTTTGTCACCGCGACCGGCAATAAGGACATCATCACCGTCGACCACATGCGGTCGATGAAAGACATGGCGATCGTCTGCAATATCGGCCATTTCGATAACGAAATTCAGGTCGAGAGCCTGAAGAATTATCAGTGGACCAATGTGAAACCGCAGGTCGACCTGGTGAACTTCCCGGAAGGCCACCGGATCATCCTCCTGTCCGAAGGCCGCCTGGTGAATCTCGGCAATGCCACGGGTCACCCGTCCTTCGTGATGTCCGCGAGCTTCACCAACCAGACGCTGGCCCAGATCGAGCTGTGGACCAAGGGCGATGAGTACGGAAAGGATGTCTACATCCTGCCGAAACATCTCGACGAAAAAGTCGCGGCCCTGCACCTGCCCAAGCTGGGCGCCAAGCTGACCGAGCTGTCCAGTGAACAGGCCGACTATATCGGCGTGTCGCAGGCCGGCCCGTTTAAGGCCGAGCACTATCGCTACTAGGCGATGATCGAGCATCCAACAAAAACCCCGCCAGAGCGTCTGGCGGGGTTTTTTATTGTCCGTAACGCCTGCAGCAGGTGAGCGAATCCAAGCGTTTTTGAGAGGGCATATCGTCCAGTGGACAATCAGCCTCACCGGAGCCTGTTAAACGCGATCCGCGCTTGCGATTGCCATGGGTCCAAGCATTTTGGGTTTGGCCCCCGATTGTCATCCAAGGAGGCGTTTCACTCTCGCCCAAGACCGGTTTTTCAATCCAATGTGACCAGAGGGATTGATCTATGTCCCGCGATCAAATGAATCATATTGGTTTCGACCCAACGGTCCAACGCGCAGATTCGCTCGCGCAGATCATTGCCCAACGGCGTCAATTGATACTCAACATGAGGCGGGACAGTCTGCATGTCCTGACGCACCACGATCTGCATTTCTTCAAGTTCTTTCAGCGTTTGTGTGAGCATTTTCTGAGAGATACCCTCAATTTTCCGCATTAACTCACCGTTGCGTTTGGGAGCACCATCAAGTGCATCGATGACCAGCATGCTCCACTTGCCCGCAATCTTTGAAAGCAGGAATCTCGCTGGACAATCGTTGTGAAAGACATTGGCTTTGACCCGGTCCGGGTCCTTCGGGAGGCGGTACATATCCACAAATTCCATAGTTACCAAAAGGTGCGTACTGTATAACTGGTTCTTTTGTCACTAGCTACAAAACTGTCGAACAAGACAGCGCTCAACGATGGAGATTTCGAGTGACAAAACAGACAATTACACCCTTCAACCTCTACACAATCGAAACCGCACCGGACGCCTCCAAGACCTATCTGGAGAGTGCAAAGGCCGCCTTTGGCCTAGTTCCGAATGTTGAAGCTGTGATGGCACAGGCTCCGGGGCTATTGGCAACCTATATGACGGGGTGGGATCGGTTTGATGAAACCAGTTTGAGCGCGGCAGAACGGCAGATCGTCTATCAAACGGCAAATTTCGAAAACAATTGCGGCTATTGCGTGCCCTGGCACACCATTCTGTCCGAAAAGGCTGGCCTCTCCGACAGCGATGTGGAGGCTCTGAGAAACGGCGCCAACCTCTCCGATGGCAAACAAGACGCTCTGCGGGTCTTCACACGGGACATGGTCAGGAACAATGGCAATGTTTCTCCCGCAGACTTGCAGGCCTTTTTTGCTCAAGGATACAATGAGCAACACGCGCTCGAAGTTGTTCTGGGCCTGGCGATCAAAGTGATGAGCAATTACACCAACGCGATTGCACAGACACCGCTGGATGAAGCGGCCACTCACAAGAAATGGCAAAAACCAAACCTTAGAGGCTAATCGCAGGCCGCTCCGTTCAAGGCCGAGCATTATCGCTACTAGGCGATGGCTCCCTGGTCATGAAGAGCCCCCGTCCCCGGACGGGGGCTTTTTTGTCGGCCCTAGGCGCTGGCGCGGTGTGGCATGCCTTTCCCGGTATCGAGATAGGCTTTCAGGCTGGCCACAAAAAACCGGTCCCATCCCGCCTCACACACATCCCAGCAGTGAAGGTCGGGCTGGAGCCCTTCATGGATGAAATGGATCTCGCACCCTGCCTCAACGGGCCGGACGGTCCAGATCAGACGCGAGCCCAGCCATTCCCGCTTGATCGCGTCGGGCTGTCCGTCGTGGACATGAAAAGCCTCCACACATAACAACTCCACGCGTTCGCCGGGAATGAGGTGTTGCGCCTCGAACGTCCAATAGGAGTGCTGAGGCGGGAAGGAAAAGCGCGCCCGGTCACCCGGCCGTGTGATCGCATGATCGGGCTGGGTCCACCAGGCGGCAAACCCTGTGGTCAAGGCGTCATAGGCCTGGTCCGGGGTGGCCGACGTGGTGAGAGTGCGCGTGTAGTGGCGGGCTGTCATCGTCATGATCCGTTGGCTGAAAACAATGAGTGTCATGTCAGTCCCGGCCAACGGGCATCTCTGGTCGTGTCATCGGATCCTCCTTGATCGGGAGGGAGAGACATGACGAGATAAGTACGGTATTACAAGTAAGCAGATTTTTGATATGTAGTATCGATTTCGATACTATTGGAGCGAGGACAGATGAATGACAGCGACACTTTCTGACACATCCGCCGCGGAGGACGCGCTGGAGGCCACACCCTGTCCGATGCCCCAGATCGCCCAACTGATCGGAGGCAAGTGGAAGCTCATTGTTCTCCAGATCCTGATCTTCCAGGGCACCCACAGGTTCAATGAGTTACGACGACGGGTCGGCGACATCACTCAGACCATGCTTACCTCGCAATTGCGCGCACTGGAGGCGGACGGGCTGGTAACACGAACCGTCTATGCGGAAGTGCCTCCCCGCGTGGAATACTGCGCGACCGAAACGGCACGCGGTCTGATCCCGATGTTCAAGGCCATGCATGCCTGGTGGCGGAGTGTCGACAGCAAGACCTGAGGAGAACCGGCTCAAGCTCACAACCATGTGTGATCACTGTGATGCCCGCTCCTGCTTCTGGTAACGCTATCTTTCGCCGAACAAGTTGTTTGACGTACACCCGATGCCAAAGCTTTCTGTTTTCCAGAACCCTGTTTTTCGCCTGAGCGCCCTGGGCTGGGGCGTGACGTTCCTGGGTTCCTTTATTCATTGCGGCCTGTTTCATTCCGCCATTCAAGGGCATGCCTATGATCCGTTTGCCGGAGTGTGCTGGGTCCTGCGCGAATGGGGACCGCTCGCGTTGATCACCCCCCTGATCTTCATGGCGCTCGAATGGGCCGAGACGAACACCATACCTCTGACCACCCGGCTTTTGGCCCTGGCCAGTTTGATCATGACACTGGCCTTGTTGCGTTCGGGTCTGGGCGTCCTCCAGGACGGCGTCGGCTGGATAGAGGGCCTGATCTACATACTACCCAAATACATGACCGCGGCCCTGCTGGTCCTGTGCGGCTGGAAACTGGTCCTGCAGCCCCGATCGGACAAGTCGCTGTCAGCCGAACCACCTCAAACGCCCCCTACGCACACCATTCTGTGTGAGCAGGGATCGCGCAAAATCTCGATCCGCGTCGATGAGGTTCACGCCCTGCATGCGGCCGGCAATTATGTTGAAGTGCGAACGCATCAGGCCTGCCATCTGCTTCGAAGCTCGCTGGGAGACCTGGAAGCCCGCCTGCCCGATCAGGAGTTTTTACGGGTTCATCGCTCCCACCTGATCCGGCGCAGCCAGCTCCAGCACGTACGCCCGCACCGCAATGGCAATGCCCTCGCCATACTCAAGAGCGGGATCGAGATCCCTGTTAGCAAATCAGCCTATCAGAGCTTGCGACGCGCCGGACAGATCTGATCCACCCGGACAATCGACCCACATTTCGGACATTCGTCCCGGCCCGATTTCATTCCGTCATTCTGCTCGCCAATCTTCGGATCTCATCACGATCCGGAGATTTGCCCCATGACATCTGCCCGCACCGCCCATCTTTTTCTTGACCGTCTGTCTCCCAACCGCCTGACGATTTGCTTGCATGGGCTTGTTGCTGCGCTGCTCACCGTCACGCTTCCCACAACAGCGGATGCCCACCGTCGCCACCAAACTCCGCGCGCACAGACACCCGTCTGGTTCACCCATGCCGCGCTGGGAGACGGGATCTGGACCATCAGCGATAATGGTGTGGACCGCATGTATCTGGTCGAAGGACAAACACATGCGCTGCTGGTCGACACCGGCGTCGGGTTTGCCGACATCAACGCCTATGCCCGTAGCCTGACCGACCTGCCGCTTCTCGTGGTGAACTCTCACGCCCATCCGGATCACGCGGGCGGAAACACCGATTTCCACCACGTTCACCTGCATGCCGATGAACCGGAAACCCTGGCGCACTTCACGTCGAAAACGAATATGAGACACACCTATAATGCGTTTCTTGACCGCCCTCTCCCCGAGAGGCTGGCCCGGCTGGAAGCAGACGATTACCCCGAACTTACCTTGATCCAGGAGGGGTTCGTCTTCGAGCTGGGCCAGCGCAATATCGAGGTCCTGCACACTCCCGGGCATACCCCCGGCAGTATCGTCCTACACGACCTCGGCTCGGGCGCCATGTTGACAGGCGACACAGTGATCGGCCGCGCCTGGCTCCACCCCCCGCTGGCAACCTCGGTTGAGGACTTCCTCATGGGCCTGGAACGCATTGAGGCCCGCAAAGACCGCATTACGCGCTTCCTGCCCGGGCATGGCGAACCTTTGCCGGTCGAGTTTCTCGACAGTCTGATCGGTACAGCCGAAGCGATTTTGAGCGGAGCGTGTGAGGGGGAATCCCACACAACACATATCGGCGCGGCCCTCCTGTGTGAATATGAGGGCGCGGGGATCGTTTTCGACCCGGAACGGATTCATAATCCGGACTGACGTCCAACGCGGAAACGGCCCTGCACTGCAGGGCCGCACTCCGCTGAAGGATTACTGCGCGGGCATAGCGGGGTGTTCACGCCCCGCGATCTCGACAAAGACCGTGAAGGCGAACGGGTCGAAAAACTGGTTGAGGCTGGCCAGACGATCGGCCGCTTCCTGGCGCAGCCGGGTAAAGCTGGCATCGCGTGGCCAGGCCCGTTCGGCAGCCAGGGCCGTTTCAAGCGCCAGTTCCAGATCTCCGGCCTCGATCATGCGCCGTACGGCCCGACGTGTCTCTCCGGCGTCCAGCTCGAAGTATTCAGCCAGTGCGCGTTCCCGCTCAACCAGACCAATCACGTCGAGCCCTTTAGGTGCAAGGCCGGTGCTTTCTTCCTGCCATATACCGGTCAGGCTGTCGGCCAGGCGCCGAATAAACGCATCACGACTGGCGACATACGGCAGATACGCCGCCTCATGCCCCAGCATGTCTGCGGGAATGAGATTGGCCCGGATAATATCTTCCGCACTCTGACCCTCCAGTAGGCGGGCGCGGCTTTGAGTCTCCAGCCAGGACAGGGCCTGGCGAATGGCGACAAGGTCAGTCGTGTGCGGATACATGACCGTGATCCCGTAATGGCCATGATAAATGTCATTGACCGGCAGACTTTCCAGGGTCTGCAAAGTCTCGAGCGCGCCCAGAACGCTGCCCTCTTCAACCCAGGGCTCTCCGAAGAAGGGCATCAACACATCGCCTGAAAACACCAGATCCAGATCGCGGATCATAATCAGGATCGCATCCTCGGTTTCGCCGCCAGGTGTCGGCAAAAACTCAATCTGTATACCGGCGATTTGGGCTGTCGTGGCACGATCAATCGCGACGTCCGGGGCGTAGGTGGCAATCCAGTCATGGCTGTAGAAGGTGCTGCGGAATTGTTCATACACATGACCGCGCATCGACCGGCCCTGTGCCTGTGCATGACCGGCATGTCCCCAGAAGCGGGCCTCCGGAAAACGCCGACGCAACACGGTGTGACCACCAATATGATCCCAGTGCGCATGAGTGATCAGAACATCACTCACTTCCGGCAAATCAGGATGTGCATCATAGAGATCCGCAAGCGCCGATTCGACTGCAAAAGGCTGGGTGCCGGCATCGATCAGTATGAGCCCATCCGTTCCCCGAACGGCATAGAGGGTTGAAAAACCGTACCCCTGAAACGCCCAGACCTGATCTTCGCGCACCGTCTCGACCCAGGGTGTCGGCGCAAACTGCAGTCCAGCATCCCGGCTGGTTGCAAACCATCCAGTCGACAAGGTCTGTGGCACCCCGTTTTCATAACCCGCCAGACGTGTCATCTCCGCGGCCGCCTGTGTCTGCCCGGTTCGACCATAGATCTCGCCCAGATACCGGTAGGCCTCGCGGTAAAAACCGGGCAGTGGTTCTGTTTCAGGACGGTCCACAAGCCAGCGAAGGTGTTCAACCGCCGCTTCACGCCGCCCGAACAGAGTTGGCAATTGTGCAAACACTACCCCGGCGGACCAATGCGCCAGCGGGTTTTGGCCGTCCACGATGGCGTTCGCCTCGTCCAGCACATCAATGGTTTCATTCACCCAGAACGGACGCTGAAGAAGCGGCACACGATTGGCGCGACTGCCGCGCATCAAGCCGTAGGCCGCGAGATAGGTCGAACGGGTCAAGGGACTGAGCGTGTCACCGTCACGCTCCAGCACCCGCTCGAAGAGTACGATCCCGATATCCTCCTGCCCCTGGGCAATATAGCCATTGGCCAGCAGGAATATCAGGCGCGGATCCTCCATGGTTCTGTGCTGCAGCACGGTTTCGTAGAAAGCGACCGTGTGATGGACCGGTCGACCGGCACGCTCGGGAAACACGGCCCCCATCTGATGAGAGCTCACCAGCGCCTCCCCCGTCTGGGCATGAAGCGGGGGAACAGACGCAAATATTAACGTGCATATACACACTATAAGTCGAAGAGACATGTCTTGTCCTCTCAATGGGTTCAGTCGCGCAATTGCGCTGTCAAAGTCTGGAGATTTCGGGCCACCGGTTCACCGAGCCTGGCCAGGTATCGGGACTGAGCTTCACGCCACAAAGGCAAGGCCTCTGAATGGAGATCCCGACCCGACGCGGTCAAGATCATCGATTTGACTCGACGGTCCTCAGTGGCCTGCGTTTCGACCAGGCCACGCCGCGTCAGGGGTGTCAGGTTCCGGCTCAGCGTGGTGCGGTCCAGATCGGCGTGTTCTGCGAGCGCGCTCAGGGGCATCGGCCCCATCCCCTTCAACAAGGATAAAAGGGTGAATTGCCCCACTGTGAGACCCACAGGTTTCAGAGCTGCCTCGTAAGCCGAGGTCAGGGCACGCGCGGTGCGACGAATATCCTCACACATACAGTCTTGGGGATTGAGCATAACGGCCTCCATAAAGTGCATATGCACCTTATGTGCTCATCATGCAACCGCCTGACCCCAAAAACCGGTCACCGTCGTGTAATCAAAGCCCTCAATCGCAACACTTCAACCCGACCCACTGGATAGCCTCCTCGCGGTTCAGGAAGGGTTCGGTTGGCGTGCCCGTGCTGGTCGCAACACTGGTAACAATGACAGAAATGGCAGCTTGGTCATTCTCCCGTGCCACAAATCCGAGCTTGCTGCCTTGTGGCAGGTCATGGCTCAGAACAGTCACAGGATCGATCAATGTCACCGGATCCACATTGATTTCTGCATTGCGAACATCAATCACCACCCCGCGCACCTTACGGCCCAGTGCGAGTTCGAGCAGCCGGTCCCTCGACGCACGGACCTCTGCAAGGTCGACCGAGCCCGTGTGAGTGAGCACAATGGCGCAATCATCGCCGACATACTCAATCTCAAAGCTCATGCATGCCCCCTACGCATCACCCTGTCGTACGGCCCGGCAGTCCAGCCACTTACCTTGGGACGTCACGACGAAATCAAGTGGAACATCATGCCGTTCCACCGGAATGTCTTCTCTTATCTGCATCTCCCACGCCACGCCAATGGTAGCGATATCATTTTTCATGCGTGCCTGTGACAAAGTCGCATCATAATAGCCCTTGCCATACCCCAGACGATGGCCCGCCGGCGACACTGCGACCAGGGGCACGAGCACCAGATCAGGATGCCGGACAGGCGCACTCTTGCAAGGCTCATGTACGCCAAACCGCCTCTGTTCCAGCCGATCTCCCGGCTGATAGCGTCGAAAAACAAGCCCATGCGGGTCGGATTGCATGCACGGAAGAGCGAGTTCATGGCCATTTTCATGCAGGTGCTGCATCAGCGGGCGCGGATCGAGTTCTGAGCCCAGCGGCCAGTATCCTCCGACACACCGGACAGTCCCCAGCGTCGGCCGATCCGACCAAGCCCTCACCAGATCAACCTCGGCGTCTTGCGAGGCCGCCTGCCGCTGCGCCAGGACCTGGCGTCTGATCGAATGCTTGAGAGTGGCCGGATCGCTCATGCCTGCCCCCTGATATCATCGCAGGGGGTTGAGGTGGCGGCTCCACCTGCGCCGTAAACCCGTGTGTATCCCCACAGACCTGACGATGCAGGTGGGCGCCGCGTAAACGGGACCACGGTCCCAGACAGAGGCAGCTCCCTCATGGAGATGTAAGGTCGGTAGGATAAACGAGCTCTCGCACGCTGCAGATAACCGCCATCACCTATGTGGCGGTTTGTGGAGCCAAGCTCAAGTTCGAGCATCTGCAAAGAGCGGGGGAAGATCAGCTTGCTCGACAGAATCAACCAAGGTTTCCAGCCGCTCGGCCACCTTTATGAGACGTTCGGCAGCGGTCGCACGATCACTGATCAGCTGGTCCTCGAGGCCTTGTCCCTCATGGCGCAGGCGATCCACATGGGCTTCAAGCCCCTCGACACGCTTCTCGCTCTCGCGCAGCTCGTCCACCACCACGAGGGAGGCCATCAGCAGGAGACGCAAATCACCGATCTGGCCGACCTGTCCGGCCATGCCGGAAACCTTGTCGTCGAGATAGGCGGCCAGCTCACGCAGATAGGCTTCCTGACCGGGCTCACACCCGATCGTAAACGCCCGACCGTTCAAACTGACTGCGACCTTGGACATACGCGTCTATTCCGCCTCGAACACCTGTCTCAATTCTTCAATGGCACGATCCAGCGCATCTGATGCGTCCTGGGCCGCCGACTGCAATTCCATTTCCCGCGCACGGGACGCATCCAGGGCAGCAGCCAGACGCGCCCGATCATCCGCGGTGGAATGGGTGACCTCGCGCGCAATCTCAGCCGCTTCTTCTGCGGTCTGGGCGCTATCGGCGCGGGCTCTCAGTTTGTGGGTCAGCCCCTCGACACGAGCAAGGGCCTGGTCCAGCCGCTGAGCAGCCGCCTCCAACGGGTCTTCGGCTCCACCGGCATGCATGTTCATTGCACTAGAATCAGCTGTGTCGGGCAAAAGTTCAAGCCATCCATGAAGTTTTCCTCAAAATCGCCTTGATTCCGAGCGACCGGGGGGGAGTGGATAAAGTGTCATCCCACACCGATTGACCTAACCTCAGGAACACGCCAAACAAGAGCTTCGCAGATCTGCAAGAAGGCCGGACAACGCCAAGAATGTTTAGTTTACCGGACTGGGCCTATTACCCGTTCGCCGCGCTCGTGACCATCGGCATGGTCACCGCTGCGCTAAGCGGACGGCAATCTACCTATCGCTCCCCCGAAGAAATCCGGGCGGAGGGCATTTCCGTATCCGGCGATGAACTGGCCGGAATCGTGCTGGGCAATGGCTTGTCAGCTGAATTACTGCGGGACGGTGAAGAGAGTTTCCTGCGCATCGGTGCCGCTCGCGGTCCGTTTGATGGCATTCGCTCAGCCGGTGCGTTTTTCCGACTATCACCCTCCCAGACCGAAGCCGTACAAGGCCATTCGGTGCGCATCACCTATACGCTGCGGCAGGCCGATGAAAACGGCGCTGAAGGGGTTCGCCTGGCCTTCTTTGTGCCCGGCATTGGCCAAAGCGCCTGGCAACGCTTCGAAGTCGGCGCAGATTACGCACCACAAAGCATCGAGGTCACCGCAAATTCCTGTGACTGGACCCATGCGCTGATGGGGATGTGGCCGGACTGGGACGGCGATGCCACCCAGATCGACGTCCAGAGCGTCACGCTGGAATTGCTCGAACCGCTCAATTGCTGACCTTTAGACGCAACGGCACGCGAAGTTCACAGCGCGCCTACTCGCGTGGTTTCAGCGGTCGAATATGTGAGGCCCGGGTTAAAAGGCGAATCGGGTTCCAGGCCATCATGCGCAAGAAGGGCCAGACTGCCACGACTCGTTTCGCCTGAATTTCCCGGCGCTGTTTCCATACACGTTCACGATCGGCCCAGGCATCGCGAATGGCCCGGGCAAACACACTCCCTAAACCAAACCGGTAGGCCGACAACCACATCAGCACGGTCAGACCAATGTGAAGGGGCGCCAACACCCACAGCGCCCAACCGGGCATGTTTTTCATGAACACCCAGGCCCGGTTTCTCACGCCATGATAGGTGGCAAACTCAGACCGGCGCCCTGAAGACGCATATCCCAGATGGGCCACGTCCGGCTCTGATAGCTGGATAGCACGCTCTCCAATCGCCCGGGCCCTAAAGGCCAAATCGACATCCTCATTGTAGCAGAAAAAACTCTCGTCAAATCCGCCCAGACGCTCGAACAACTCCCGCCGGATCAAGGTCATCGCACCGCAAGGGCCAAACACCTCACCCGTTGGCGGACGGTGTTCTTCGCTGCGGCCATAACCGGAACGATAGGCCAGCCCGGCCAGATGATAGACATCACCCGTACCATCCAGCACTCCTGCATGGCCTGCAGCGGTCTGAGTACAGCCAAACAGTCCGACATCACGATAGGTCCGTGTCGCCGCTTCAAGCCGTTCCAGCCAGTCAACTGACGCAAAGGCGTCCGGGTTCAGCAGAACGAGCCAGTCGCCCTGCGCGTCGCGTGCGAGATGATTATTGCCGCCCGCAAAACCCAGATTGGTGTCACTCTCCACAAAGCGCAGCCCCGGCAGGTCGTCCGGCATATCAGACGACACGAGTCGCTCACCCTGGGGTGATCCGTTCTCCAGCACCCAGACCTCATCCGCCGGACGCGTTTGGCGCGCCAGAGCCGCTAGGCATTCCGGCACGGTGTCGCGGCTGCGAAACGCCACGATCAACACTGAAAATCGGTCCTGTGGGTCCATGTGCTTCATCCGCTTGAGTATGCAAGGAGGCATAACTGCCCAGGGCGCGGCAAGTTAGCGCGTTCCGTTGGCGGAAAACATGTATAAGGCTGCATAATTAAACAGATTTGCCTTGGAATCCATCTGTTTTGCGATACCACTGACGCGGGGCCAGAGGGGGACGGCCAAAATGCTAGCAGACGGGCTGGATACAGGCTGGCTGACGACGGGATTGAGCCTTGTCTCGATCCTGGCTCTGGCGGCCGCCCTGGGATCAGGCCGCTGGCCTACAGCACGCATTTTCGCAAGCTTTACCGCCTTTGTTCTGCTGACCGGTCTGATTGAGTTCGGCACGGCGATTTCGCGTATCACCTCACCAGCCATTATCGCGGTGACAGCGTTGGTGATCATCTCGGCGGCGCTCTCCAAACTCCCCGGCATTTCAACCGTATTGTTCGGACGCAAGAAACGCGGTCCGAAACTGACCCTGATCCGTTTTTTGGGATCGACCGCCCTGGCCTCTGCAGTCACGCCCAACACAGCCGTGGTGGGAGCCCTCATGGGCCCGGCCTCCCGGCGCCCGAACATGTCGGCCCACCGCCTGCTCCTGCCCCTCTCTTACATGTCACTGGCAGGCGGCATGCTGACACCGTTTGGCACCTCGGCCAGCCTGATGGTGACGGGCGAAGCAGCAGCGCGCGGCGTGAACCTCAACGTGCTGGACTTTCTGCTTCCGGGCCTGTGTGTCGTTGTGCTCGTCTATCTCACATTGGTCCTGGTATCGCCTCTCCTGCTCACGCCACGCGAGAAGAAGGATGAGGCCGAGGACGAGATTTTCTACGTTGAGGCGCGCATCGACGAGGGCTCACCGCTGATCGGACGTTCGGTCGCCAAAAACCAGTTGCGCCATCTCGACAGCTTCTTCCTGGCCGAGCTGATCCGCGGCGACCGGGTGATCACGCCTGTTTCGCCAGTTCAACATATTCAGCAAGACGACCGCCTGATTTTTGTGGGCAATATCAATCACATTGATGAATTGCGCGGCATCAAGGGCCTGACCATCGAGGGGTCACCGCGGTCTGACGCACCTGGCGAGATCTATCACGCCGTGATTGCGATCAACTCTGTAATGGATGGCAAGACACTCAGAGAGATCGATTTCCGCGCGCGCTTTGATGCATCTGTTTTGGCTGTGCGTCGCGGGGACGAGCGCTTGTCGGGCAAGCTAGGCGATATTCGTCTACGCAGCGGAGATGTATTGATCCTGGCGGCGGGCCCTGACTTTCGCAACCGGGAAAATCTGCGGGCGAACCTACACATCCTCGATGTCAACAATCCCAATCCCGTGACGCTTCCCACACGTGATAGCTGGTTATTGCTAAGTGCGTTCAGCATCTTCCTCGCGCTGGCCCTGTCCCAAGTCATTCCCTTTGCTGCAACAGCCTTGGGGCTTGCGACCCTGGTGATCGGCATGAACTGGGTGTCTCCGCGTGAAGCTCGGCGTATCTTCCCCTTCGACCTCGTCATTATCCTCTGGGGCGCCATCCTGCTCAGCCTGCTGGTTCAGCAATCCGGTCTGGCCGGTTTGGCAGCCGGCGCCATTGCCGATCTGACGGTTGGCTTCCCGCCCTTTGTGGCCCTGGCCGCCATTTTCTTTTTTGCCTGGGTGATGACCGAGCTATTTTCAAATGCCAGTGCGGCGCTCACCGCCTTTCCGGTCGCCATGGATACCGCGATACGGCTCGACCAGGCCCCCGAGGCCTTTATTCTGGCCACGGCCTTTGGCGCCAGCGCCAGTTTTCTTCTTCCGTTCGGGTATCAGACCCATCTCATGATCATGACCCCCGGACGATATCGCCTGACCGACTATCTGCGCCTTGGCGCGGTGGTTTTTACCGCCTATGCGGTCGGGGCCCTTATCGCCCTGACGCTGATCCATCTCTGACCACTAGGGGACCTCATGTATACGTTCGACGATAAAAACAAGCTGGCCTTTGCTTTCGCGCAAATCTGCAGTGAAGCTGGTGTGGCCATCATGGATATTTATCAGACCGACTTCGAAACGCGGGGCAAGGATGACAAGTCCCCGGTTACTGATGCGGATGAAGTTGCCGAGAAAATCATCCTGGAACGGTTGGAAGCTCTACTGCCGGGCGTTCCGGTTCTGGCTGAGGAAAGCTTCGCCGCAGGTTTCCGTCCCGAGATTGGCAGCGCCTTCATCCTCGTGGACCCGGTGGACGGCACCAAGGAATTCATCAACAAGAATGGCGAATTCACTGTCAACATCGCTCTGATCGAGGATCGCGTGCCAACAGCAGGCTGTGTCTTTGCCCCCGCCATGGATCGCATATTTGTTGGGGGCACCCAGGCTTGGGCGGGCCCGCTCAAGGCCGGTGACACAGTCGAACAGGACAAACTGGAACCGATTACAACCCGTGACCCCAAACCCGGTGCCCTCACCGGCGTGATGAGCCGTTCTCATGCGGACGAAAAGACGATGGCCTTTGCCGATACTGCTGGCGTGTCAGAGAAGGTCTCCGCTGGATCCTCTCTCAAATTCTGTCTGGTGGCGGACGGTTCGGCGGATGTCTATCCGCGCTTTGGCCCGACCAAAGAATGGGATACAGGCGCTGGCCATGCCGTGCTCAACGCGGCCGGCGGTGCCGTACTGACCCCGGAGGGCGACGCCTTTCTCTATGCCAAGGAAGACACCGATTACCTCAATGGCGCTTTTGTGGCCTGGGGCAAACGGCCATAACGTCATCGCCTAGAGCTTTGTGCGTGCCCCCATCACTCGCTCGATGGAATGACACAGGCCCTTTCGTATGAAAACACCTCTGCTGGCAAACCTATAGGTCGATGGCTCGGCCGCCCGCCGGTCTTGTACAGGGGCATCACCAAACAAAACGGGCGCGACTGGAGATCCAGTCGCGCCCTTTTGTGTTCGAGAAGCAATCAGGTCCTAGCCCAGCAGGCCTTGCTGTTGCAGATGCGCGATGACCTGGTCAGCGGCTTCCTCGGCAGAGATGGACGTGGTGTCGATACGAATCTCCGGATTTTCAGGTGCCTCATAAGGGCTGTCAAAACCGGTGAAGTTCTTGATCTCACCCGCCTGGGCCTTCTTGTAGAGGCCTTTCGGATCACGCTGCATGCAAACCTCCAGCGGCGTGTCGACAAAAACCTCGATGAACTCGCCCTCATCCACCAGTTCGCGCACCATGCGACGCTCTGAGCGGAAAGGAGAGATGAAGGAACAGGTGACAAGCAAGCCGGCCTCCACGAAGAGCTTGCCGACTTCACCGATACGGCGAATATTCTCAACCCGGTCTTCATCGGTGAAACCAAGGTCGCGGTTCAGGCCATGACGCACATTATCGCCATCCAGCGAATAGGTGTGGTGACCGGCAGCAGCCAGCTTGCGTTCGACGATATTGGCCACGGTCGACTTGCCTGCACCCGACAGACCCGTGAACCACAGGACAGCCGGCTTCTGGCCCTTGATCTTGGCCCGGTCTGCTTTGGCCACATCCATCGCATGCGTATGAATGTTGGAGGCTCGGCGCAGACCAAACTCGATCATGCCCGCACCCACCGTCTGGTTGGTAAAGCGATCAACCAGGATGAACGACCCCATGTCTCGGACTTCGTGATAGGGATCAAAGGCGATCGGACGCGCTGTGGACAGATTACAGAAACCGATACCGTTCATCTCCAGTGTCCGACTCGGCTGTTTCTCATAGGTATTGACGTCAACGCGGTGCTTCAGTGCGGTCACGGTTGCTGGCGTCGAAGCGGTACCGATTTTCAGCAGATAGGAGCGGCCCGGGAGCAGGTCCTCTTCCACCATCCACAACACCTCGGCCGCAAACTGGTCGGTCACTTCCGGACGTGCATCGGCTGCAGAAATCACATCCCCGCGGGAGATATCGATCTCGTGATTGAGCACGAGGGTCACGGCATCGCCGGCCTTGGCCACATCCAGATCGCCATCCACGGTGACAATGCGCTCGATATTGGCAGCCACACCCGACGTCGCCACGACGATCGGATCGCCCGGACGGATCATGCCGGACACGACCGTGCCGGAATACCCCCGGAAATTGAGGTTCGGGCGGTTCACCCACTGGACAGGCATGCGGAATGGCTGAGTCTCGACATCACTGTCGATATCAAGATCTTCCAGATGCTCCAGCAGGGTCGGGCCATCGTGCCATTCCATCGCCTCGGAGCGCTTCGTGACATTATCGCCAAAACGAGCCGACATCGGAATCGGAGTGATCGTCTCAAAGCCCAGGCTTTCGGCGGACTTGAGGTATTCCGCCACGATCTCGTGGAAGCGGCCGCGCGAATGTTCGACCAAGTCCATCTTGTTAACAGCCAGGACGATGTGGCGGATGCCCATCATGCGCGCAATGTAGGTATGGCGCAAAGTCTGGACGAGCACGCCCTTGCGCGCATCGATCATCATCACAGCCACGTCTGCAGTGGACGCACCCGTCGCCATATTGCGTGTGTATTGCTCGTGACCCGGTGTATCGGCCACGACGAATTTACGCTTCTCGGTGGAGAAGAAACGGTAAGCCACATCGATCGTGATGCCCTGCTCGCGTTCGGCCTCGAGGCCATCAAGCAGAAGTGCGAAATCCATCTCGTCGCCGGCGGTGCCGTGCTTGCGGCTGTCTTTTTCCAGAACATGAATCTGGTCTTCAAACAGCAGTTTGGAATCGTACAGCAGACGACCGATCAGCGTGGATTTGCCGTCATCGACAGAGCCACAAGTCAAAAAGCGCAGAACACCGCGTCCACCCGCATGGGTCAAACGGTCAAGAACATCATCGCGTGTTTCTTGGGTATCCATTAGAAATAGCCCTCGCGCTTCTTCTTCTCCATGGAACCCGCCTCATCATGGTCGATCAGGCGGCCGGACCGCTCGGACGTGCGGGCGGTCAGCATTTCCAAAACAATATCTTCCAGTGTGGTGGCGTTAGACTCGATCGCACCGGTCAACGGATAGCAACCCAGCGTCCGGAAACGCACCATTTTCAGCTCAGGTGTCTCGCCCTCTTTGAGCGGCAGACGTTCGTCATCAACCATGATGGTCTGGCCATCTCGCTCGACCACCGGACGGTGACCCGCATAATAGAGCGGAACAATCGGAATCTGCTCTTCCAGGATGTATTGCCAGATATCCAGCTCGGTCCAGTTGGAGAGCGGGAAGACGCGGATGGATTCACCCGTCTTGATCTTCGTGTTGTAGTTCGCCCAGAGCTCGGGACGCTGGTTTTTCGGATCCCAGCCATGATTGGTGTCGCGGAAGGAGAAGATCCGCTCTTTCGCGCGGGATTTTTCTTCATCGCGACGCGCACCGCCGAAGGCGGCGTCGTATTTGTGCTTGTTCATCGCATTACGCAGCGCTTCGGTCTTCATGACCTGGGTGTGCAATTGCGATCCGCTGTCGAACGGATTGATGCCTCGCGCGACACCATCCTCATTGATCTCTACCCGCATTTCCAGGCCCAGCTCATCACGAATGGCATCGCGGAACGTGATCATGTCGCGGAATTTAAATGTCGTATCAACATGCTGCAGCGGGAAAGGCGGGCGAGACGGATAAAACGCCTTCAGCGCCAAGTGCAGCATGACCGCACTGTCCTTGCCGATCGAGTACAGCATGACAGGGTTTTCAAACTCGGCCGCCACTTCGCGGATAATGTGAATGCTTTCGGCTTCCAGCGCCTTCAGGTGCGCCGAGAGCGGACGCTCACGCGTCCAGCCAGACTTGAAGCGTTCGGCGTAGTCCCGAACCGTTTCCTGGATATTACTCATGTCTTCCCCTGCCGAACTGTGAACGGTCAAAACCCCAGTTGTATGTGACCACCGTTCGTCCCGGGCGGAACATGTCGAAGCACAAGGGGATTGTCACCATTTACTCGCGAAGTTTATGTCCTTTTTGCAGTAAGATGCTGCAGGCTAAAGGACGTCTGCACTAAGATGATAAAACCCGTGTGACACTCTCGCAGACTTTGGAGATCATCACTGCATCTAGATCAGGATGCATGGGTAAGGACACCACGCGGTGACACACGTCCTCCGTCACACGCAACCCCTGCGGGGCAAGCGGATATTTGGCGTAAGGAACGTGCTGGTGCAAGGGGATGGGGTAATAAACGGCTGTCGGAACGCTGTTTTCCATCATGCCTGACCGGAATGCATCACGATCTTCCACTTCGATAGTGTACTGGGCCCAGGTCGACTGTCCGCCCTTGATGACCATCGGAGTCTTGATCTGGGGTGGCAATTGTTCCGCATAGGCATCTGCAACACCCTGGCGCAGGCGGATTTCTTCGGCAAACACCTCTAGCTTGACCAGCAAAATAGCCGCCTGGATCGTGTCGAGACGTGAATTGAGGCCGATACGGGCGTACTCGTAGCGCTCCTTGCCTTCGCCATGAACACGCACGGATTTCATCACATCGTAGAAATCATCATCCTTGCACAAGAGCGCCCCGCCATCCCCATAAGCGCCCAGCGGCTTGGCCGGATAGAAGCTGACAGTCTGGACATCCGCCCAGTGCAGCGGCGACTGACCATTCAGCGTACAGCCAAAACCCTGGGCGCTGTCAGATACCAGTTTCAAACCATGCGTATCGGCAATCGTGCGCAGCGCCGGGTAATCTGCCGGCTGACCGAAGAGGTCGACCGCAATAATCGCTTTCGGCGAGAGGTCTCCGTCAGCCTTCACCGCTTCGATGGCCGCTGACAGACTTTCCGGGTCCATATTGTAAGTCGCTTCATCAATATCGACAAAGACGGGCGATGCGCCTGCGAGCACCACCACTTCTGCGGTCGACGCGAAGGTGAAGCTGGGCACGAATACCGCATCACCGGGACCAATGCCCCAGGCCATCAGCGGGATCAGGATGGCGTCGGTGCCATTGGCGCAGCTCAAAGTGCGCCCCACACCATTGAATTCCGCCAGCTTGGCCTCAAGCTCGGCGACCTCCGGCCCCAGAATGTATCGCCCTTCGTCCAGGACTTTCATGACAGCCGAATCCAGCTTGTCCTTCAAACGGGCCCGTTGGGCCTTGAGGTCGATAAAGGGGATCATCTGAGACATGGTCGGATTTCCATCTAACGGCCCGAACGGGCAAAAGTTCAATGATTACGGACGCCAATAGACCTGCCCCGGGATTGGGGAAAGTCACGAAACATTTCGCTATTCCACGGTAACCGATTTGGCGAGATTGCGGGGCTGGTCGACATCCGTGCCCTTGTGCACGGCGACATAATAGGCCAACAGCTGCACAGCGACCGCCGACAGAATGGGCGCGGCCAACTGGCCAGCCGACGGCTGGAGTAACATGTCCTCCACTTCGTCATGCAAGGCCTCCGCCCCGGCCTCATCGGTGATGGCAATTACCTGGGCCCCTCGGGCCTTCACTTCCTGGATGGAGGAGCGCGTCTTCACGAAAAGCTCGTCATGTGGGGCAATCACGATCACCGACACCCCCTCTTCAATCAGGGCGATTGGGCCGTGTTTCAGCTCGCCTGCAGCATAACCTTCAGCGTGGATATAGCTGATTTCCTTCAACTTCAGAGCCCCCTCCAGGGCCAGTGGGAAAAAGGCATGACGTCCCAGATACAAAACAATGGAAGCATGGGCGAGATCCGCGGCCATGCTATCGATCTGGCCTTCAATCTTCAGGGCCTGGGCCATTTGTCCTGGCAGGTGCAGCAATTCCTCTACGAGACGGGACTGCCGGGCCTCATCCACGCGCCCGCGCTGGCTTGCCGCCATCACGGCCAGGGATGCCAAGGCGGTCAGCTGACAGGTGAAGGCCTTGGTCGAGGCCACACCGATTTCCGGACCCGCCAATGTCGGTGCCACAAGGTCGGCCTCCCGCGCCATGGTGGAGTGCGGTGTATTCACCAGTGCAATCGTCGTCACCCCGGCTGACTTGCACAGGCGCATGGCCTCCAGCGTATCGGCGGTTTCGCCCGATTGTGAGATGAAGATGGCCATATCGCCCGGCATGAAAGCCGGGTCGCGATAGCGAAACTCCGAGGCGATATCGACCTGCGCGGGAAGTCCGGCCAGACCTTCAAACCAATATTCCGCGACCTGCCCGGCGTAGGACGCCGTTCCACACCCGACGATCAACAGGCGGGTCGCGGCGGAAAAATCGATCCCGTCCATCGGGCGCACCGCCCCGGTGACCGCGTCGAGATAGGCGGTCAGCGTTCGGCCGACAACTTCAGGTTGTTCGAAGATTTCCTTCTGCATGAAATGGCGGTAATTGCCCTTCTCAGCCAGGACGGCCGAGCGCGCCGCAGGGACAAACGGACGTTTGACAGCGGCACCCGAACTATCGAACACGTCAATCCCTGTTGAACGAACAATCGCTGCATCGCCCTCTTCAAGATAGATTACCGACTGGGCCTCGCCCGTAATGGCCATAATATCGGATGCCAGATAGCCCCCGCCCTCGCCCATGGCTGCAATGAGCGGCGCGCCACGACGGGCGCCCAGGACCAGATCCGCTTCACCCTTGATCATGGCCGCGAGCGCAAATGCCCCCTCCAACCGGCCCAGAACGGAGAGAAAGGCCGCGACGGGATCAGCACCGCCCTCCAGCGCATCATCCAGCAGGTGCGCGACGGTTTCGGTATCGGTTTCGCTCGTAAATACACGGCCCTTGGCCGCCAGCTCTGCGCGAAGATCCTTGTAATTCTCGATAATGCCGTTGTGCACAAGGCTGACCCGGCCGGCCTGGTGCGGATGGGCATTCGCCTCGGTCGGACTGCCATGTGTCGCCCAGCGGGTATGAGCAATACCCAGACGTCCGGTTACACCGGTCGGCATCGCCGCTTCCAGCGCTGCCACCTTTCCCGCCGCCCGCACACGTGCGACACGACCTTCGGTGAGCAGGGCGATCCCCGCCGAGTCGTATCCGCGATACTCAAGACGTTTCAGACCCTCGACCAGGATCGTCTCCGCTGCATCACGTCCAGTGACTCCGACAATACCGCACATGCTCCATCTCCCGAGCTAACCTCTTGAAGGCTTGGTTAGGCGGGCCGGTGCAAAGTTTCAATTAACGGCATGTTTCACGGGGTTACGCAAAACCTGCCGATCAAAGAAATTCCGTGCGGCCACTATCCTTCAGATGCGTAACAACAGCTTTGACTTTCTGCACGGCATCGCGATGAGAGACGAGAACAGAGTCTCCGGTCGCAACAACCACCAGGTCTTCAGCGCCGATAACAGCGACTTTGGGGCCTTCTGACCGGGCATAGACCCGAGTGCAATCGATCGTGGTCGTCAGACCCAGCGTCGCATTGCCGTTATCATCCTTCTCGGCCAGTTCCCAGAGTGCAGCCCAGGAGCCCACATCGGACCAGCCGATATCCGCAGGAACCACCGCGGCCTTCTGCGTGTGTTCCATGACCGCATAGTCGAAACTGTCAGACGGGCAGGCCTCGAACGCGGCCGCGTCCAGAGAGACCGTATTTCCGGCACGTACCGCTGCTTTCACCGCCGCAAGCGAACCCTTGAGGATCTCGGGACAATGCGCATCCATTTCCGAAAGGATGGTGTCAGCCCGGAACATGAAAATCCCGGCATTCCAGTAATAGGTGCCCGCATCGAGATAGGATTGGGCGGTATCCAGGTCCGGTTTTTCGACAAAGGCGTCAACATGGAAGCCGGCCCCCATTTCCGCACCCCGACGGATATAGCCATAACCGGTTTCCGGCGCGGTTGGCTGGATGCCGAACGTGACGATATTGCCGTCCTCAGCAAGGCTGGAAGCCCGCACAATGGCGTCCTGGAAAGCCGCAAGGTCGAGAATGTGGTGGTCCGCCGGGAGAAGGAGGAGTTTGGCATCCTCATGACCCGCTTCCCGGGCGATTTCAGCCGCGACGGCCGCGACGGGAGCGGTATTACGCCCCATGGGTTCAAGCACGATGGCCATCGGATCCACGTCCAGCTCCGCCATCTGCGCAGCCAACATGTCCAGATGGGCCATATTGGCCACCAGAATGGGAGGCAAGAAGGTGTCGCCCACGCAGCGTTTGGCTGTTTCCTGAAGCATGGTTCGACCGGTCACCAGAGGCAGCAATTGCTTCGGGCTCTGTTTGCGGGAAATCGGCCAGAGGCGGGTCCCGGAACCGCCGGACATGATCACGGGAATGATGGTGTGGCTCATCGGAGATCTCACTTCACTTCGATCAAACTGAAATTACCCGACCGACAGGTCAATCCAGCAGTCCGTTATCAACACGCACGACTTTCGGGGCGTCGAGCGGGCCGTCCGACAGGGTGGCCCGACCTCCGGCCGCGCGCGTGATCGCGACACCGGCTGCGACATCCCAAAACATGATATTCTCTTCGTAGTAACAATCCGCCTTGCCCGCAGCGACATAGGAGATCGAAGTCGCCGCAGACCCGATCATGCGGACCTTTTTCCAGCGCGCGAAATCCGCGGCGGACCGCGCCAGCGCTTCCGGCGAGAAATCACGATTGATGGCCAGTCCCGTCATCAGGATGGCACTGGTGGTCTGCGGCGTTTTCGAGACACTGATCGGCTCGCCATTGAGGAAGGCCCCGAGACCTTCAGCACCGGTATAGAGGTCATCATGGTTGAAATCATAGATCACACCCAGGATCGGCTCGCCGGACTGAACCAGGGCGATCGACACACAGCACAAAGGGATGGTCTTGTTGTAATTGGCAGACCCGTCCAGCGGATCGACCACCCAGACCCGATCCTCCTCTTGCGCGGTCCACCCCGTCTCTTCAGAGAGGACCGGACGCGGCGCCAGAGCGTTCAACTTCTCGATAATGATCGCCTCAGCCGCCTTGTCGGCCTTCAGCTTGATATCGCGGCCTTCCTCGACGGCAATACCGGTAAACGCATCGCCACGACCGGACAGGGCTTCGCCCGCAGCTTTGGCAGCATCGATGGCTGCCTGCATTTCCGTCTGAATATCAATCATGTCGTCCCCCAAGTGCCTGAACTAGCCAGGCTGAAAACAAAAATCCACGCGCTGCCCGGCCAGTTCGGCCACGACGCGGTCGGCCTTGTCGATCGGAAGGGCGGGCGCCAGCCCCCCCGTCGCGACCGGACATCCCGCCGGCAGGACCTGGCCACACTCACCCAGGACCTGGAGACAATCCGCAACACTGGCCAGGACACCGCCGATTGGCGAGCAATCATCCTGTGCCTCGCTGACTCGGCCGTCACTCAGCCGCATGCGCACCTGACCCCGTTCAAGGTCAAGCAGCTGTTCCGGCGAGAGGCGATCCCCGATGACCAGGCTGCCCACGGCGCATCGATCCGTCAGCAAGGCGGCCACGCCCGCTTCGGCGGGATTGGGCAACGGCGTGTCCGGAACTTCCAGCCCCAGCGCCACCCAGTCCAGACCCGCAGCCAGAACAGCAGGATCGCGCCGATCGGTCCGGGCGTCCCAGCCACCGCTGAAACAGATCACGATTTCCGGTTCCACAACCGGATTGATGAAGGCTTCGGGATGCAGGATGGCACCGCTCTCATGCACTTCATCCGCATTGAGTGGACCAAAATAGGGGCGTTCCACCCCAAATACCGCACGCGTGCGCGCATTGGTGCCACCCAGTTTGAACGCCGCCGGCTGGGCATCGTCCAGGCTGTCGAAAGCCAGCCGATAGGCTTCGCCCAGATCATCCGGCCCCGGCAAGGCGTCGACCAGTGCAGTGCGTGCGGCTCTCGCCGCACGCAATTGCATAGCCAATTCCATTCCGTTGGCCGGAGCTTGAGTCACAGTCCTGCGGCCTTCATGTCAGCGATCAGGTTTTCAGCTGCATCCATCTCCATCTTGATCCGGCCTTCCAGGGCGTAGGATCCGATATGAGGTGTCAGCAGAGCCTGGTCGTATTTGAGCAGGTCACCGGAATACGGCTCTTGCGGATGCGCATCGGCCCAGACGCCGGCAATCTTGCCCGCATCGAGACCGGCATACAGCGCATCATAGTCGATCAGACCACCACGACCCGGGTTGAGGATGTAGATGCCCTCTTTCATGGCCGCGAACGCGTCCGCATCCAGGATGGCGGTTTCACCCGATGCGTGCAGAGAGACGGCATCGGACTGGCTCAGGGCATCGTGCAGGCTCATGCCCTCGACACCCTCGACATCACCTTGATACATCGGATCCACGGCGATGATCTTGGCGCCCAGCGCCATCAACAGATCACCCGTGCGACGTCCGATACGGCCAAAACCGACAATCGTGATCGTCAGGTCACGCAGCTGGCGACCCATGCGCTTGTCCCATTTGCCGGCCCGCATGGCGCGGTCCATGGCCGAAGTCTGGCGCAGCAGGTTCATCAGGCTGCCTACGGTCAGTTCGGCCACAGCAAGGGTCGGACCGTCCGGCGTATTGGACACGGCGATACCCAGCTCTTTGGCGGCATCCTGATCCACATTCACCATGCCGGAGCCCACACGGGACAGGGCTTTGAGCTCGCACGCCTCCAGAACCGGACGATCAAGCGGCTCCAAGCCGGCGATCAGACCGGAAATGCCGGGCAGGCGCTCCAGCAATTCTTCGCGCGTGAAGCGACGCTTGAGATCATTGTCCACAATCTCGTAGCCAGCCTCCCGAAGCAGGTCGAGCGGAGCCGGATCGGCGTCTCCGAAACTGGAGGGGCCGATGAGAATTTTCGGTTTACTGGTCATTGCCTTATCCGTGATGTCGAGGCTGTTGGATAACAGGTTTAACGGGGTTTTCGAGCGAAAACCCGGGCAAAGGAAGAGAGTTTGTGACGTTGAAGGAAGGTTTGCAGGTCGGCCTTCATGGCTTCCGAACCATGCTTGAACAGGAATTGCCAGAAATGCAGGTCATCACCTTTGTAATCGGCGAGGACATTTTCCATCAATTCCACATCCAGACGGCCCGGCGTCGACATTTCCTCAACATCAAAACCCTGATCCGTCAGAATGCTCTGCATGGCCGGGATGGTGAACAGCGTCAACCGATCGAGTGCCACGAAACTGGGCGCATCCCCACCCAGGAGCTGATACTCTAGACCGTTGGCCGTGTTGGTCGTGAATGCCAGGAAGCCGCCGGGTGCGAGAAGGTCCCACCACAGCTGGACACGTGCAAGCGGGTCAGCAACCCGATCCAGGGACCCACAATCGACAATCAAGTCAAAGGCTTCCTTGGGCGCATCCTCGGCTGTATAGACATCCGCATTGGGCACGGGTTGTCCGGAAATCCGAGCGACGGTCGCAAACCGCGACGGCGCCAGCTTGTCCTGTAGGGCCAGGGCCGTGCCGGTATTGTCACTGCCGACCATGGCGACAGCGATCGGACCGTTCACCCCGTGCTCGTCGAGCGCATCCCCCATCCAGCGCACGAGCGGCGCATGGATCGCTTCGCGCTGGTTTTCGGAGAAGCGCTGAGCAAAATAGTCACGGCGCAGGCGGGTGGCTGCACCGGACCGGGCCAACTCGTCCAGCGCGTCCTGACAGGGCACGGGCGAGGCAAACAGCGACCCCGTCGCCTCACACCGGTGATAGCTCAGCCCGTCCCGCTCGAAGACCGAGACAGGATCACAATTCTGAACCGGCATGGGGCGCCCCTGCCAGCGGACTGACGTATCGGACAGCAGGCTGAGCGCTTCGTCCCGGCGCAATTGTGAATACTGCAGCGCGATCGGGTCTGGACGAACTTCCGAGAGGCTCAGCTCGTCCAGAATGACGGTCGTTTTCATTGAGCCGGCAGCTCCACCGGAGCCATGCGCGAAACCCAGCTCGGATCCGATTCATAGATGGCGTAGACGGCGCCCATGGCGGCCATGGCATCATCAATCGTACCGATGCGGACCGGCTGACGCTCGTTCACACAGGTGACGAACTCATCCATTTCCCGTTCCCAGGACAGGTCGGTGTCGTAATAGGTGATGGTCTCTTCCGGGTTCGGCATCGCATACCCATCGGCATCATACTGACAGCGCGCAATGACCAGGCTTTCCTTGCCGTAGGTCATGGTCGAGGAGAGAATGCCCTCCAGACGCAGGAAGCCTTTTTCGAGATAGATCTCGAGGCGGAAGGTGTGACGCCATTGCGTGGCCGAGGAGTGGATCATAGCCACCTGACCATCGCGATTGCGCATCATGGCAAAGGCGTTGTCTTCCACCGGAACCTGCCAGAACTGACGACCGACAAAGCCGCTGACCTCATCAAACGTGCCGCAGAAATTGTGGAACAGGTCCAGCATGTGAATGCCCTGGTCGAGCAGAATACCGCCGCCGGACTTGGTCGGGTCATTGCGCCAGTTCTTGTCGTAACCCGGGCCACCAGCCTTGCCATACACTCCGCGCATCCAGAGTACACGGCCAAGGCGGCCGCTTTGCACCAGGTTTTTCGCGTCAACGACAGAGTCGTGATACCGGTGATTGAAGCCAAATTTCAGCTTCTTGCCCGGCTGGTTCAGCGCGGCCTCACGAATACGGTTCACGTCTGCCACATTGCGCCCCGGGGGCTTTTCGGCAAACACGTGATAGCCCTTGTTGAGGGCCGCAACAGCGATGTCCGGGATCAGGTCATTCGTACAGCTGATCACCACCGCATCAAGATCGTGCTCGAGAAGTTCACGCCAGTCCCGATAGGTTGCCATGTCGGTGACATCAGACATATCGGCAAACGGATCACAGGCCGCCACAGCGACGGCATCATCGCGGGCGTCGATGGTGCGCTTGCGGATCCGGCCCATTTTACCAAAACCGATAATACCAATACGAAGCTTGTCTGCCATGCTCTCTTGGCGACGGGTTTTGCCTGTCGCCCCCCCTTTACATCAGTTCCGGACACCTATCGAGACCGGAGAAGTCAGCCTAGTCGGCCAGACCACCATATTCAGGCCCGTCGCCGAGATAACCCAGCAACGCTTCAGCCATATCCAAATCTTCCTGCCGTTTTATGACAATACCTGAAGAACGGTCCAAGGCATAGAAGCCGGTCCTGCCAGCGTAGGTCGCGCAGGTGCCCTTCTCATAAGCATCAAGATAAACGTCGCGTTGCCAGGCCGACAGGCTCCAGGTGATGCGCTGGACCGGCTGCAATTCCTGCGAATTGGTTTTTTGATCAAACGTGAAATTCACGGGCTTCCCCTCCAGCGCACACTCAATCTGCTCCTCCACACAGCTCAACACGGTGTCGAAAGACCCGGACGAAGCGTATTCGACGAAGTCACGAATACCCGAGGCATTGGCAAGCGGAGCAATCGAGTGGACCTGAAACACGCGTTCACAGTCATGCGCACGAAGGAATTCGGCGACAAAATCCTCGCTGGTGGCATCATTGCTGCCCAGCGCCTCAGGACGCTTGTGGAAAACTGCACCCTCCGCTTCAGCATGTGCAGCAAACTCTTCATTTTCCGAGTTCACATAGATCGCATCGAAGCATCCGGCAGCGTGGCACCGACGCACGGCACGGCGGATCAGGGGGATACCATTCAACGGCAGCAAATTCTTCTTCTTCAGGCGCTGGCTACCCATCCGGGCCGGTATCATGGCAATACGCATCTGTTCCCCCTTGTGCGTAAAAAAGCGCGTGCAGCGATAACGCCTTGCCTGTGTGCTGGCAACACCTATGCTGGCGCCGTTGGTTGGGTTGGACAGTCATGATCGCTTGGTCTAAACGCTTTCCGCGCTGGAAGTATGCGCTGGGCTATGCACGACTATTGTCTGCGCGCAAACGATTTTTCGATCGCATTGGCCTGAGCCCCGCCTTCCCTTGGCCTCGCCCGCGAAAAGTCCTGGGTGACCAGGCTCGCCTTGCCTCCCTTCGTGGCAGCGCTGCCGGAAAACGAGCATTCATTATCGGCAATGGCCCCAGCTTGGGCCGTATGGACCTCTCGCCGCTGCGCGATGAACTGACCATCGGCACGAACGGACTGTACAAATCCTTCGGTGACTGGGGTTTCTCGACCGATTATCTGTTGTTCGAAGACATTGAGCAGACAGAGATCCACGGACCTCACATCCGCGACATCCAGGGACCACAGAAAATCGCCGCTCTCTACAACGCGCACGCCATCGCCCGTCCCTGGTCCGATCTGACATTTATGAACTGCCGCCTCGCGGACGAGGCCTACTGGAATGAGATCGGCATACAATTCTCACCGGATTTCGCGCAAACAGTCTATCTGGGTTCGTCCGTCGTTTATATTGCACTGCAGCTCGCCTTCCATCTTGGCGCCAACCCGATCTATCTCCTGGGCGTAGATCTGGATTATGGACAATTGAGTGAACACTTCCCGCCCGGCAAACTGGAAATCACCGAGGACAACTATCCGGTCGTCCAGCGCGCGCATTTCAATCCGGACTATTACAAGATTGGCGATGTGATCGGCGTCCCCAATTCCCAGCTCCAGATGCAGGCCATGACCGTTGCTCATGACTTCCTCTCCCATCGCGGCGTCGAGGTCTATAATGCCGGTGTCGGCGGCGCCCTGGAGGTTTTCGACCGCGTCGATTTTAAATCGCTGTTTGCGTCGCGAGATTGATGGATGCGCCTGCTTGTCATCTCCCATGCCGCAGACCGAACCGGAGCCCCGATCAGCGCCTTGCAGCTGTGCCGTGCCTGGTCAGCGATGGGGATCGATTTGCGTATCGTCCTGCGACGCGACGGCCCCCTGGCCGAACGCTATGCCGCCATCGCGCCGACTGAGATTTTCCGGTCAGAGCCTCATTTCTCGATCCAAGACCTGTCCGGCCAGAGCGGACGTAGCTCACTTCTGCTCGCGGCCAAATGCCTGCGTAATCCCGATCGCCCCTTCTGCCTCGCCGACGATGAGGCCGCTCATGTTTCGGCGCTCGCCGGCGACCTGACCGCGTGGAAGCCGGACGCAATTTACGCAAACACCTCGCATTGCGGTGACGTCCTTGCGGCACTCGACCTCAACGTCCCTGTTCTGACCCATGTCCGCGAACTGGCGCCGACACTCCGCGCCCTGGACCGGGAACGTCAAACCGTCTTCCTTTCGGCCAGCGACGCTTTTCTGGCCGTGTCCGAACACGCTCGCTCCGACCTTTTGGATGTTGCCAGCACCCTGGGCCACGCCCTTGAGCCAGAACGTGTCGCAGTTGAACCTCCGGCCATCGAAATGCCAGACTTGGACACACTCGACGCACAGGCCCCGCTCCTTCTGGGCACGCTCGGCCTGCCGCCCACTGCGCGTATTGTTTGTGGAGCGGGCACAGTGGGCCCTCGCAAAGGCGTCGACGTGTTTGATCACGCTGCGCGCCAGCTCTTGTCACGAGACGACTTTCCCGCCGACATCTACTTCGTCTGGTTCGGGACGGGGGAATGGCGGGATAGGCTGCACACCGCTTCGGGCGAGTGTCAGGGTCGACTGATCTATGCTGGTGAACGACACGATACGCTGACCCTCTTCCGGCGTTCGAGCCTCCTCGCTTGCCCTTCGCGGGAAGACGCCTATCCCCGCGTCCAGATCGAGGCGGGTCTGGTTGGCACACCCTCTCTGGGTTTTGACGGCGTGGGCGGCGGCTCGGAGTTCATCCGGGATTATCAAGCCGGTCACAGCCTCTCCGCCCTCACAGCGGAAGCCCTCGCCACGGGCATTGCACAATTTTTCGACAGGAGATGGACCATTCCCGCTGGATTGAGCGCGCGTGTTCAGGCAGGACGGACATCGACCGCAAGCGCCGAGAGGATCTTGCGCCATATCCAAACTCGCTTGGAGATGTAGACGCATGCCTGAGACTCGCCAGTGTCCGGACGCGGCCCGCGTCGCGGATGCCGCCGCCGAAATTATTGCGACCGCCCTAGACCAAGCGCCGGGGCGTTTCAAGCTCGCCCTGTCCGGCGGATCCACCCCGCCCGCAATCTTCCAGCGTCTCAACACCAATCCAGAGTTTTTGGCTCAAGCTGATCGCCTCGACTTGTTCTGGATTGACGAACGCTGCGTCAATGTCGACGACGCTGACAGCAATGCCGGATCGGCCCTGCGCAACATGCCGGATGTCTGCGCCAGAGCACAAGTCTTTCGCATGCGAGGCGAAATCGACCCGGAGGTGGCGGCGAAGGACTATGACACCTGCCTGTCTGAACATGGCGGGACGGCGGCCTTCGACCTCGCTTTGATCGGTGTGGGTCCGGACGGACATGTGGCCTCGCTTTTTCCCGGCGACCCCGCACTGGACGCGAGCGCACTGGCCACCACCGGTACGAATCCCGCCGGACAAAAACGCCTGAGCGTCACCTTTCCTGTCTTGTGGGGGTGCTCCCGGCAACTCATTGTCGCCTGTGGAGCGAGTAAGGCGGGGCCGGTCGCCGAAGCCCTGAGAGCAAACAATGACAGCGCCGCGTCGCCTTTCGCACGCGCGTGCAGCACACATGAGCGCTCTCTCATCATCATGGACACCGCGTGCGCAGACGCAGTCAACACGCTAGAATAACGAGTAGCTTCCTGTAGAAAGTTTCGAAAAGTCACACCCCGGTCATCGTTCGGGGTTATTCGCCGAAAATCGGCGCAACATCATACCTTGTATTGCATGACAAAGCCGATTTATGAGAAGGAATATACGCCATTATGGCGATAAAAGGGGGTTCAAATGTCCAACATCGATAAAGCCTGGCTTGACGATTACTTCGCACGTTACAAAGCGACTGCTTTTGACGAAGCCATCTATGAGAAGCTGCAAGATTTCCACCAGCTGTGCCTGGACGTACGCGAGCGCGGCGGCAAGCTCATGTTTGCGGGCAATGGCGCATCTGCGTCTATCTCGTCCCATGGTGCCGTTGACTTCACCAAGCAGGGCCGTGTGCGCGCTGTCGACTTCAACGAAGCCAATCTGATCACCTGTTTCTCCAACGATTTTGGCTATGAAAACTGGATGGCCAAAGCCGTTGAGTTCTATGCTGACGATAAAGACGTTCTGGTGTTGATTTCTGTGTCCGGTCGTTCGCCGAACGCTGTTGCAGCTGCAAAATACGCCAAGAGCCGCGGTATCAAAGTTGTCTCCTTCACGGGTTCCGCCGCCGACAACCCGCTGCGCGCCGAAGCCGACATCGATTTCTGGTTTGAAAGCAAGGCCTACAACATCGTGGAATGCGTCCACATGATGTGGCTGATGGCCGTTGTCGACATGCTTGTCGGCCAAGCCGAATACGCGGTCACCTGATCGCGTGATCATCCGATAGGTCCTGCGGCGCCCAAAGCGCCGCAGGATATTGCTGCGCTGTCTCACTCAACATCTGGGCGCCTGTCTAACTGATGGATCTGAAATGGAAGACCGGCCACTCCGGGTTTGTATTTTTTGCCAGAACAACCCCAAGGTTTTCTCTGGCGGCCGATATCATGCCCTGCTTCTCGCCGAAGCGCTCGCACTTCGTGGCCACTCTGTTCACTATGTGACCAATGCCCTGCCCGTCTTCTTCGACGAAATGCAGCGCTATGCGGGTCATCCTCAGATCCAGACCCACATCACACCTAACTTCCTGCTAGATCTGACCGGTCAGAAATTCGACGCCGTGATCGCCACTCCGGGTCGGTCGGATGCGCCGATCTATTATAATGCGGCCCGGATGACCGCCCTGATGACCGGCGCCCAACTATTCCTCATCAATTTCGAATCTGGCAACTGGTTCAACTCCCTGGCGCCTCAGACACGCGATATCAGCGACTGGGACCACTGGAAGCGCCTTATCGAGGTGGGCGGCACCGTGCTCTCCAGTGCCCATGAGAGCGATCGCTGGGCGAGAGAATTCTACGTCGAGACCCCGGAAACCACCCGTTTTGCCGTGTGGAGCCCGCCGATCAATTCCGGCGCCGCTGATGAAGCCCGGGATGTCGCCGGACCGAAGGAAAAGCGCGCTGTCATCATCTCGCGACTGTCCGACCCGCACAAGGGCATGAAATCGATCCTTGAAATCATTCCAGATGAAATGGCGGGCTGGGCCCTTACCATTATCTCCGGCTCCGGTGATATCGAGGAGAGCTTTCTCGTTGATCTGCGCACCATGGCCGCCGACCGCGGCCTGACCCTCGACTTTGTCTTCCAACCGGATGATCGTCAGAAATTCGAGGAATTGCTGCGTGCGCGGATTCTGATCTTCCCGTCCATGTTCGAGGGATATGGCTACCCGCCAATCGAAGCACTCTACTGCAACACCGAAGTCGTCGCATATGATCTGCCAGTAGTGCGTGAAACGTGCGGAGACCACCCCTATTACGCGCCCCATGGGGATCGTGACGCCCTGCGCGACCAATTGGCAAAAGCCATCATGGACCCGAATTGCGGCGAACGGAACTTGCGCGCCCATGTTGAAGAACTCGCCCGCATGGACTCTGCAGCCGTTCGCATCGAAAACGTCATGCGCGAAGAAACCCTGCCGGACAACCGGACAACGGGAGAAAGCCAACGCATTAGCAGCATTGTGAGCTCCAGCGCCACGGCCCAGGTCCTACCCTCCGTCGTTTCCTCGACCCTGACACGGGCCCGTAATTTTGCTGCGCGCCAGAAGAACCGCGTCCTGAGGCTGGGCTCAGCAGAGGGTCGAAAAAAAGCCCTCAGCCGTATCAGTCACACGTTCGCACCCAAGGCGCATGAACGCCGCTTTGGTGTCGGCGAATGCTCGGTTGATGAGTTGGGCGTCGTCTCAATCCACGGTTGGCGCATCGGCGGTGAGAGGGCCGACGGGCTGGAAGCCAAGATCGGCGAAACCCTTCTGGTTCCCGGTCAGCTGAACCTGGCCCGCCCGGACGTCCACAAGAAGTATCCGGAGTATCAGCAAAGCAATGCCGGGTTTGAAGTCTCTGGCCGTTTTGTGGATGAGGACCTTGTCGATTTGCCGGTCGAACTCATTTTCACCGCCCGCGGCAAGGCCGTCGACCGTATTAATACTTTCCTCAAGCCCGCTGAAGATACGTCCGTCAACTGGATCAAGGAACGGCGAGCACGGGCTCGAGATGCCAAGGGTCGGATCTCGACCATTGTCGCTGACCTAGATGATATCAAGGTGGGCGCCCTCACCCGGCCAAACTTCCTGAGCCTGGTTGCCGCGCTGAAGGCGCAAGGGTCCCACATTGCTTTGGTCTTGCGTGCAAATGCCGTCGAATCTGCACCACACGAGGCTGGATTAGTCCGTCTCGTGGATGAGGTGGTGATGGCCGATTACACCAAACCTGTGCGTGGCGGAGAACGCCTGCCCAAGGGACAGTTGGTGTCGAAAACTGTTCGGTCCGCCCTAAAGACCGTTCAGACACAACGGCCCCAATCCGCCATAATCGCCTTTGGCGAAGGCCTCAGCGCGATCCTCGCCGACGCTCAAAGCGGTGCCAAACGCATCGCTTATGTCTTCGAACCCGTCGAGGACGATGCCCGGATTTCTGATGCAGAGTATGTGATCAACGCGGACGCCGCCGACCTGGCTACGCTTCCGGTTTGGGCGCCGCATCATACCGGAATTCATCTACCACTTGTCGCCGATGCCCTCGGACATATCACGCCAGCCCCGCCCGGTGCCACCGACCTGGTTATTCCGTCGACAGAATGGTTCGATGGAGCTGATATGGCCATCATTGCTCTGGCCGAAGCATGCCAGGCTGCCAAACTGTCATCAACGATCCGCGTACTGGGCCCCGTGGGAGATCGCCTCTCAAAAGGTTTCGCAGATGGTGAAATCAGTTTGCCGGAGAATGTGAAACCCACCGGGACGGTTCCGGACCCCGCGACATTCTACGCCGTGGCCGCGGTCACGATCTTGCCGTTTACGTCCCAGACGACCGACCTCACTCGCACCCTCGAACGTGCCATACTCGTTGCCAATGCGCACGGCCGCCTCGTGCTCTCGACCGACCCTGCCTCTGCCCCGCAGAGCCGCGCCGGAATTCTGCGTTTTCCGGATCTGGATGCCCTTGTGGAACGTGTGGGTGAACTGCTCGCCAGCCCCGCCGAACGGTCTCACTTGGAAAAACCCCTGCACAATGCGCTTCTGCCGATGACCGCTGCGCGCGCCTCGGCCGAACTGCATCATGTACTGTCTGTGTCCGCCTGGCCATTTGACCGTCTCGCTGCCAGCGATTCTGACCCGGCGGTTCAGGAAAGCGTCAAGGCCCTTATGGCCCTGAAGATGGATCCATCATCCGACGAGCCGATCAATCTGCTCATCGATGCGGATCTTTCCGTCGCCCGCGCCTTCCTGAATGCGTTAACAGCGTCGGGAATGACGGTCGATGGCGTGTACAGCCATACTCCCGGTTTTGAGGGACAGACCTTGGACAGCTGGACCATCCAGCGCCCATCTGGCCCTCCCGGCACACGCTTCCTTCTGGCGATGCTCGATACGCACGCCACCCTCGCCGCCGATTACAGCCTTCGCCGCTTGGGCTATACGACTTCCAGCCTGGTGCCCGTCGTTCGCGCGGATGACCAGGACGCCCTGATCAAACTCCAGCATGGTCACCCGGATCAGAAGGCAGTGCTGTTGACCCAGCAAGGTGATACGGGCCCAACCCTTCCGCGCGCTAAAAAAGGTGATGTCTGGATCGCGACGGAAGCTTTCCTCAAGGCGACAAGCTCGAAAACCGTACCCGGCAAGCTGGATTATGTGGTCATCAGCTCACCGCGCCTGTCCGCGACATCCGTCGCCGAACTGATGGACGCCGCCCCCAAGGCCCGCTTCATCGCCTGTGTTCCTGCCGCCGGCGGGGTGAATGAAGGCGTGGATCGGTTGGTTCGTATTGATCCAGAATCCCCGACTTGGCGTCCAGTAGACAACGTGAAGGACTGGGCCCTCGAGACCCCGGGTGCGACCGACCTTTCACTGCGTGATGGTCTGCTGCTGGCTGAATGGATGGGATGTTCCCAGGCGGAAGTCCGGGGCCATGACATGTCCAACCGTTTGTGGTCAGAATTGCGCGCCGAATTGATGGGTCGCGGAATGGGTGTGATCCGCCACACCGCTGCCGGCAAGAAAAAGGCTGAAATGGCATGACCGAGGAGTTGGCGCAGGGTCAGATGACGCTCGTCGGTCTGTCCGAGCGCGACCTGCCTGCACTTGACCAGGCCGAATTTTCTGATCGCGGTCCTATCCTGCTGCTCGTTCATACGCGCGACATCAACAAGATTGTCAAACAGTATGGCAATGATCCACGGATTGTTCAGATCATCGAGGCAGAAAGCCCAGATCTGCCCGCGAGTGAAGGCACACGCCTCATACGGGAGATGATCCAGTCCGGCCGGATCCGGGATGCAGAAATCTGGCTACACTCCGACCTAAAACCGCTGCGTTTCATGGCGAAGGTCAAGACCCCCGACCTGCCGCACACCTATCCGCTCTATCGGCAGTTGCGACATTTCGGCTTTGAGACCATCTGCTATCGCGGGCCGAGATGGAGCGTGGAGATTGAGCCCTTTCCCATGCTCGAACAGTTTGTGGATCGCCATAAGGGTGAGCGCTGTTTCGTGGTGGGCAATGGCCCCAGTCTCAACAAGATCGATATGAGCCTCCTGAAAAACGAGATCACATTCGGGTCCAACCGTGTGTTCCTCGGCTTCGAGAAATGGGGTTTCGAGTTCACGTATTGGGGTATGGAAGACCGCCTCCAGGTCGAGGAGTATTTCGGCGAATATGAGGAGGGCCTGTCGGATTCGATCCCTAAATTCGTGCCCTTCGACTATGTGGACTACGCCAAACTCCCCAATGCCTGCTATTTTCCGCTCATGTACGGCAATGGGCGCGTTTTCCCCGATGGAATTTCCTTCCCGGCCTTCTCGAACAGTCCAGGCATGCTCTATCACGGCTTTACCATCACCTACAGCCTCATTGAGATTGCGGCTCTGATGGGGTGTAGCGAGATCTATCTGATCGGAGTGGATCACAACTATGGCCTCGGCGCGAAGAAACTCTCGATGTCGCGGGCGGGTGGAAATGATTCCACCTGGTCGGCCGCCGACGCTGGTGTCGCCACCCACTTCGATACGCGCTACACAACACAGAATAAGAAGTTCGTGAAACCCCGCCCCATCAATGCCGAGGTATCCTATGCCTGTTCGCGCCAGTGGTGCGGCATGAATGGTGTTGAGATTAGAAACGCAACACCGGGCAGCCATCTCGATGTGTATGAGATGGTCCCCTATGAGGATCTGTTCTAGATGACAGAAACGTCTAACACATCTTCTGACACTAGGCCGAACCTGCCTGTCTATACCAATGCGCGCTCGGGCATCCACAAGGCATTTGCGGACCTCGGCGGCGGACTTGCACTCGCGCCGATGTGGATCCACCTGACCTTCCAGGAAATGCTGGGCGAATTCCGCCGGTTCTTCTTTGGCGTATTCTGGATCCCCTTGGGAATGGCGATTTTCGTTTTGGCCCTGGGCTATGTCTACGCCTACATCCGCCAGTATGAGTATGGCGATTACGTACCCTATCTGGCGTCGGGCATGCTCGCTTGGCAATTCATGCACATCACCACCATGAACGGCATGAGCCTCTTCACCCGAAGCTCCGCGCACATCCTGAATGTGAACCTGCCCTATTCCTATTTCAGCTTCAAACTGGTGTTTCGACAGACCGTCGAATTGGTGATGGTGTTTTTCGTCTTTCTTGCGGTCGCGATCTATTTTGGCCTGCCGTTTACACCGACCATGTTTCTTGCCGTACCCGGCATCCTTCTCTACATCGTCACAGCCGTTTTTGTGGTCCTGCTCATCTCGGTCCTATCCATCCGCTTTCGGGATCTTGAAACGCCGGTGAGTTATGCATTTCGCGTGTTTTTTCTAGTCACACCCATTTTGTGGTTGCTTGAAGATAGAGCCGGAAGCCGCCGCGCCGCCTTCGTTCAGTACAATCCCTTCTTCCATTATCTGGAAATCGTCCGTGCGCCGCTGTTGAACCAAGTCCCGGAGACCTTGAACTGGTATGTCTCGGCAGGCTGCTCCTGCGGCCTCATACTGGTCGCCCTGATTGTGTTCATTCGCGCGCGCGCCAAAATTCCTTACTGGTTGTGATGTCCAAGACCGCTGAAATCCTGCTTTCCAAGATCCGTGTTGATTTTCTGGTCCACCGGGGTGCCGTCAGAGCAGCCCAGGAATCCGTCCGGTCCCAGAAAGACAACAAAGACGACACAAGCTCAGGCGCTGCGTTCAAAAAAGTGGGCAACCGCTATCACGCTACCGCCCTGGACGGCATCGATCTGAAGATCCAGTCCGGTATGCGTGTGGGCGTCATCGGACATAACGGATCAGGCAAGTCCACCCTGCTCCGCGTTATTTCTGGTGTGCTCGAACCCACGCGTGGTACGCTTCAGGTCACAGGACGCATAGCCTCGATGATGAGCACCACGTTGGGGTTTGATATGCGCAGCACCGGGCGCGAAAACATCACCAGGCGCGGGATGATGATGGGTATGAGCCGTTCCGAGATTGAAGCCCAAAAGGCTGATATTCTCGACTTCGCCGACCTAGGTGCGTTTACCGACATGCCGATGTCGACCTATTCGGACGGCATGCGGGCGCGGTTGGGCTTTGCCATCACTACATCCATGCATGCCAATATCGTCCTCATGGACGAGTGGATCGGTGCCGGCGATGCACGTTTTCTGGAACGGGGACGCGCCCGGCTTATCGACGCCATCGGGCGAAGTGACATTTTGGTTCTCGCCACCCACAAAGATAGTCTCATTCGGGAGATGTGCACTCACGTACTAGCGATAGACAAAGGCAAAGTTATTCACTTTGATCGTGTTGAGTCTTTGGAAGACCATCCAGAGCTTCTCAGTGAAGCGCGCAAACAGGCTCTTCTTCATTCTCGAGACCTCAATGACAAGCTGGAACTCGAACGTAGTAAACGAGAAACTAGGTATGCTCGCCAAAAAGAAGAAGCACTACGCCAGTTAGAAGCGTCCGGCGAAGCACTTAGTGGACAAACCTCAACTCTCAGAGAAGTATCTCTTCGCCTCCGGCAAGTGATAACAAACCAGCGCGAGAGAATTAAAAAAATTCGAAAAAGAGGCGAAAATATCGCCCTACAATCCACTAGGAGAATACAATCCAAACAAGAGGAATTGGATAAAATCGAATCGGAGCTGGACGAAAAAGTCAAAGCAGCGAAAAGAAAAATCGAAAATAATGGTGAAGACTGATCTATCAGTCACACAGCTCCTCTCAGAGCAAAAGAAATTATCTCCACAACTTCGCGTCCCTTAACTGATTTAGCATCTTTCCACGCTTACTGAATCTCAGCGGTGAATTCTTATCCACCTCGAACCTGATCCTTGGCACCTAACTTCTCCGGATCCCTCAAATCGAAAACCGATTTTGACGGAACTGTTAGATATCCAACACATCACTGCCAAAGGCCCAGCCCCTGCAATCCGGGCCGTTTGATCATAGTATCTTCGCCTCTCTTTTCTGATTGGGTTCTAGGAGTAAGGCACGGCGAGCAGAACCCGTGCGACGCTCAGGCGAACCTTGCCGGTGGCTACGGGTTTGCTAACAAAAGATGGTCAGGACCAGGCCGTCCAACGCCCCGTGAGGCCAGACACTTCTTCTGCTTGATAAGCTCCACTTCCAACGCGCGAAGCCGTTAGACTTCCACCGTTGGCAAACTTGAGCACGTTATATGTAGAACGTCGCGTCTGAAGCGCGGCACTTGCGCATCACCCAGGCTCTACTCCATGAACACGACTTGCCCGCGTCCGGAGTTCAGGGGACCAGGTAAACAGTCTTTACCTCAGATCCAACTAAGACCAGGTCCGATATGTTCTATAAACGCGCAAATGAGAGCGACAGAAACGAACATGGTGTTGACTGGCGAATTCGCAAATTCAATCAGACCAGTTCCGGGAAATAATCCTTGATTTCACGTCGAAACATCTTGGCGATCAACATGCGCTCACGCCGCCCATACATAAAGTCATAGTTAACTACACTGGGGTTGGCGTTCAAAGTTGGAAGATCAAATTGACCAATTCCTATTTCTTCACATAATTGATTAAACGAATTTTCGATATCATCAAATTTCAGAAAGTGATTTACCAGACAAGTACCATCTCCACTTTCGACAAATGAATGTATTGTGTCTTTCGGATACTGATGTTCGAAGATGAAGTCAGTAAACGAACTATCAGCAATCATTGGGTACTTTTTTTTGTCTCGAAGGTTGTGGCGCTTAGCGTAAAAGAAAAAGGAAGCGGCGCGATCGAACGGGGACCGAACGGACGCGAAAACAACGTTTTCTAGATTTGCCCATCGTTCCTCCCCCATCCATTTACGTACCCTTTGCGCTGTAGAGTGCTTCCATACCGAGCCATTGCGTTTTGAAGTCGCGCTCCGCTGCTCTCCCTCCACAGTATAGCCAAAAAACTCGACTCGCTCGGGTTCAACCTGGTCGATAATAGCGCGACAGACTGAAGTGCCGGCGCATTTATGCATATGTATGAATAGGTGCTTCTCGTCGAGAATAAGCATCGTTTCCTCTCACAAAACGCGTCGCTTTTATTGGGATACTGCGTTTGCGGTCAACCTCATTAACCGGAACACGTATCTAATTTGGCGATCTGCCGTCATTCGGCGGATTCGGGAATTTCGAGTACACTTGAGATTGTTGAACGTGTAATTTGCTGATCGGCTGCAGTCTATGGCCATGTCGGAAAGATGAGCTGGTTCGACATGCGTCTCCTCAGCCCGGGACCCCGACCTCGTTCGATCGCTCAGGAGGTCCCGGTAGAGCCGAGGTTAGAGCTTCTGGTCGAACTCTCCAATTTCCGGGTATTCCGCCAATGTCGCTTCGATGGTGCGAAAAATCGCGACCACGTCATCGCTAGAATTCGGGCTCTCGACGACCACAACAAGGTTAGGTGTGTTCGACGAGGCGCGCACCAGCCCCCAGGCGCCGTCGTCCAAGCTGAAGCGCACACCATTTACAGTATTGACCGACGTGATCTTGCGCCCGGCAATGGCCTCACCATCGGCCATGCGCTTTTCGTACTGAGACACGATGCGATCAATCACACCGTATTTTTCCTCGTCCGCACAATAGGGCGACATGGTCGGAGAACCATAGCTCACCGGCAGGTCCCGACGCAGATCAGCCATCGTCTTGTCCCGATTGCGGTCGAGCATTTGAAGCACAGCCCGTGCAGCCACCAGCCCATCATCATATCCCCGACCAATCGGCGGTTGGAGGAAGAAGTGACCTGATTTTTCAAACCCTGCCAGGGCGCCCAGCTCTTTCGAGCGACGCTTGATATAGGAGTGTCCGGTTTTGTAGTAATCCGTCTTCGCACCGTGCTCAGCCAGCACCGGGTCAATGGCAAACAGGCCGGTCGACTTCACGTCCACGACAAAGGTTGAATTCGGGTAGAGCGGTGCGAGATCACGTGCCAGCATAAGTCCGATCTTGTCGGCGAAGATCTCCTCGCCCTCATTATCGATGACGCCACACCGGTCGCCATCCCCGTCAAAGCCCAAACCGACATCGGCACCATGCTCCAGAACGGCATCGCGCATCGCGTGCAGCATGTTCATGTCTTCCGGGTTTGGATTATAGCGCGGGAAGGTATGATCCAGCTCGCAATCCATCTCGATCACTTCGACCCCCATGGCACGCAGCGCTTGCGGCGCAAAAGCGCCGGCGGTGCCATTACCACAGGCCGCGACAACCTTAAGCGGGCGCGAGATGCTCACATCCTGTGCCACGTCAGCAGTGTAGCGTTCCGCAAGACCTTCGACACGCACATAACCCCCACCCGAACGGGTCTGGGCTTCACCGTTGAGCACGATCTCTTTAAGGCGGGCCATTTCGACCGGACCGAAGGTCAGCGGCTTCTCAGCCCCCATTTTGACACCCGTCCAGCCGTTGGAGTTGTGGCTAGCTGTCACCATGGCGACACAGGGAATATCCAGATCGAATTGCGCGTAGTAGGCGACGGGAGAGAGGGCCAGACCGATATCATGGACTTCGACCCCGGCCGACATCAAACCGACTTCCAGCGCCTGTTTGACACTCAGCGAATAGCCACGAAAATCATGTCCTACGACAATCTTGGGATCGACGCCCAGCTCGTGAATGAGCGTACCGAGCCCCTGCCCGAGCGCCTGGACTCCATAAAGGTTCAGTTCCGAAGCTTTGTCCGAACCCGGGTGACCGATGTACCAGCGTGCGTCGTACTCACGAAAACCTGTCGGCTTGACCAGGGCATCGTTTTCGAATTCCCAGGTGTTAGCCTGAAGCGCGGCGTGCGGCGTCTTGCTCATCGGTATCCCCCTTTATCGGTCCCATGACCGTTCGTTACGGTCATATTAGAACCGTACAGTCATGCAACCCCGAAGTCAGAAAGCCGACGCTTTTTCAATGATTCGTCACGAAGATCAGCGGCGACGCGCAAACTCAGGGACGCCCCACGCTCTCATAGGCAAAGCCGGCCGAGGCGGCGTCATCCTTAGTGTAGATATTGCGCAGATCCACGAGGATCGGTGCGGCCATCGTCTCCTTCAGACGGCCCAGATCAAGAGCGCGAAATTCATTCCATTCCGTGATGATGACTAGGGCATCGGCACCTTCAGCACAAATATAGGGTCCCGAAACAAAATCCACATTGCTCAGTAATTTCTCGGCTTCCACCGTACCGGCCGGATCAAAGGCCCGGATCCGAGCGCCTGCCGATTGCAGAGCCGGAATGATTTCCAGGCTCGGTGCCTCGCGCATGTCGTCGGTATTGGGCTTGAAGGTCAGCCCGAGCACGGCAATCGTCTTGCCATCAACGGCCCCGCCGCAGGCCTCGATCACCTTGTCGGCCATGGCACGCTTGCGCGTATCGTTGACCTCAACCGTGGTTTCCACCAGGCGCAGCGGTGATCCGGCATCCTGGGCGGTCCGCACCAGGGCAAGTGTATCCTTGGGGAAGCAGGACCCGCCATATCCCGGTCCGGCATGTAGGAATTTGCCGCCGATCCGATTGTCCAGGCCCACACCCTTGGCCACTTCTTGCACATTGGCCCCGACCTCTTCGCACAGGTCCGCCATTTCGTTGATGAAGGTGATCTTCATCGCCAAGAAGGCATTAGCCGCATACTTGATCAGTTCCGATGTCCGGCGCGAGGTGAACACCATCGGCGTTTCATTGAGGAAGAGCGGACGATAGAGCTCGTGCATCACTGTGCGCGCCCGATCATCATCGGTACCGACGACAACGCGGTCCGGTCGTTTAAAATCATCGATGGCTGCGCCTTCGCGCAAGAATTCAGGGTTGGACACAACCGCAAAATCCGCATCCGGGCGGGTTTCGCGGATGATGCGCTCAACTTCGTCACCCGTGCCCACCGGAACCGTCGACTTGGTGACGACGACTGTATACCCATCCATCACTTCCGCGATTTCCTTGGCCGCAGCGTAGACGTAGGACAGGTCAGCAAAGCCATCACCCCGCCGCGACGGCGTGCCCACGGCGATAAACACGGCATCGGCGGTACGCACGGCATCCGTCAATTCCTGGGTAAAACTCAGACGCCCTTCACGAACATTGCGCTGAACAAGAAGATCCAGACCCGGTTCATAGATCGGAATACCGCCGGAATTCAGGGTTTCTACCTTGGAGGCATCCTTGTCGACGCAGATAACCTCGTGTCCGAAGTCTGCGAAACAGGCGCCCGAAACAAGCCCCACATAACCGGTCCCGATCATTGCAACACGCATGGTCCGTGCCTCCTCAGTCAGATGTTGAGCCGGTATCGCCGAGGCGGCTTCCGGACGCAAGGAGAGATTCCGTAGACCCCACCTCCCACGAAGATGGGGATGTCATTGTCCGCACGCAAGAAAAAGCCGAACGGATGATCGCTGTCAGGCGGCGGCCGCGGCGATGGCTGACTTCACGTCATCCACAGCCTTGCGGATCAGACCTTCGTCGCCTTCCGCCATCACGCGGATGACCGGTTCAGTGCCGGAGGCCCGCACAACAAGGCGACCATCCTTGCCCATATCCGTTTCAGCTGCCTTGATAGCCGCCTTCACGCCATCGGCCTCAAGCGGGGCCTGGCCCGGCTTGATGCGAACATTTTCGAGGATTTGAGGCGCAGGTTCGAACTGGTTCAAGCATTCACTGGCAGGCTTGTCGGCTTCACGGATCGCCCGCAAAACCTGGAGTGCAGCAATCAGTCCATCACCCGTTGGCGAGAAGTCCGGCATCACGATATGACCCGAGGCTTCGCCGCCCAGATTAGCTCCGGTCGACTGCATGCGTTCGGACACATAGCGATCCCCGACCTTCGTGCGCTCCAGAGTCAGGCCCTGGCTGGAGAGGTGACGCTCCAGGCCCAGATTGGACATTACAGTTGTCACCACCGCGGGAATGGCGAGCTTGCCCAGCTTGTTCCAGTGTGTTGCCAGCATGGCGATGATCTGGTCCCCGTCGATCACCTTGCCCCGCTCGTCGCACAGGATGAGGCGGTCACCATCGCCATCCAGCGCAATGCCCAGATCAGCGCGATACTTGCGCACTTCCTGCGCGAGCTTGTCGGGGGCTGTTGATCCGCAGCCATCATTGACATTGAAACCGTTGGGCTCGACCCCGAGTGGGATCACGTCTGCACCCAGCTCCCAGAGCGCGGTCGGAGCGACCTTGTAGCCCGCACCATTGGCGCAATCGACGACCAGCCGCATGCCGGAAAAGCTCTCACGACGCGGCAGGCTCGCTTTTACAATCTCCACATAGCGCGCCTGGGCATCATCAATCCGCTTGGCCCGCCCCAGATCCGTGGGTGCGGCCAGTTCGTCCGAGAGGCTGCCATCCATGAGCGCCTCAATCTGCATTTCCTCATCATCGCCCAGCTTCTTGCCATCCGGACCGAAGAGTTTGATGCCGTTATCGTGGAACGGATTGTGGGACGCCGTAATCATCACGCCCAGATCCGCGCGCAGGGAACGGGTCATCAGCGCGACGCCCGGTGTGGGCAGAGGGCCGAACTGGAACACATCCATGCCCACTGAGGTAAATCCGGCCACCAGGGCGGATTCAATCATATAGCCGGACAGTCGGGTATCCTTGCCGATAACCACGGAATGACGCCCGGCATGACGCGCAAAATGTTTGCCCGCAGCCATGCCCAGCCGCAACGCCGTCTCTGCTGTCATCGGAAAACTATTGGTGAGACCGCGCACGCCATCCGTGCCAAAGTATTTCTTGCCCATTTGTCCCGCACCCTCTGCTGACACCGGATCGCTATATACGCGACAAGCCCTTACACCAAGTGAAGCTAGTATCTGGACGTCGCCGCCCGGCGCGTTGTAACGCTAAAGATCAGCAAAACGAAGACGAGAGCCTCATGACGCAGATCCGCAAAGCTGTTCTCCCAGTCGCCGGCCTCGGCACACGCGTCCTGCCTGCCACCAAATCCATTCCCAAGGAAATGCTGCCGGTGTTTGACCGGCCGGCGATCCAGTATGTGGTTGATGAGGCGCTGGCAGCGGGAATCGAACACTTTGTGTTTGTCACAGGCCGCAATAAGGGCGCCATCGAGGACTATTTCGACCGGGCCTATGAACTGGAAGCGACCCTGCAGGGCAAAGGCAAAACTGAGATCCTCGACGAATTGCGGGCTACACGTCCGATTCCCGGTTCAATGAGTTTTGTGCGCCAGCAGGCCCCGCTGGGCCTGGGTCACGCCATCTGGTGTGCCCGGGACATTATTGGCGACGAGCCCTTCGCCATTCTTCTCCCGGATGTACTGGTCCAGGGTGAGCCGAGCTGTCTGGCCCAGATGACCGAGGTGTATGCCGACACGGGTGGCAATGTCATTGCGGTGGAACAGGTTCCGGAGGAAGACGTCTCCAAATACGGTGTCATTGACCCGAAATCACGCGACGGCAAGCGCATTGAGATGCAGGGCATGGTCGAAAAGCCCGGTCGCGATGTTGCGCCCTCCAATCTGGCGATTACCGGTCGCTACATCCTACAGGGACGTATCTTCAAGTATCTGGAAGACCAGGCCGCCGGAGCCGGAGGCGAAATCCAGCTGACCGACGCCATGGCGCGCCTCATGCAGGACGCCCCCTTCCATGCCGTGGAGTATTCCGGGCGCTCTTATGATTGCGGCGACAAGCTGGGCTATCTGCAGGCTATCCTGGCCTACGCCTTCAACGACCCGCACCTGGGAGAAAGTGCTAAAGGCCTTGTGCGCAAGACCTTGGACAGTTTCGAGACCTGATACGGGGGCCAATGCCCCGACAAAATCTAGCGTTGGCGCCAGCCTCGATACCACTCGGCAAAGCGGGCCAGACCATCCTCAATTCGAATGCTCGGTGAATAGCCGTAATCGCGCTCCAGTTTGGAGACGTCCGCATAGGTCTGTGTGACGTCACCCGGCTGCATCGGCAACATGACCTTCTCGGCTGTAAGACCGAGCGCCCTTTCCAGGGTCGCAATCATGTCCATCAGCTTCACGGGCGAGGACCCGCCGATATTGTAGACTTCATGGCGACCACGCGCAGGCGCGTCGGTCAGGATGCGGCTGAGCGGCTCGACCACATCATCGATATAGGTGAAGTCGCGTTCCATACGGCCTTCATTGAAGACCTTGATCGGGCGCCCGGCAAACATGGCATCGGCGAACAGCCAGTAGGCCATGTCCGGCCGTCCCCATGGTCCATACACCGTGAAGAAGCGCAGCCCCGTGGCCGGGATGCCATAGAGGCTGCAATAGGAGGCAGACATGAACTCATCTGCTCGTTTGGTTGCGGCATACAGAGACGCGGGCGTATTACCCGCATCTTCCTCCTTGAACGGCACCTGGGCGCGTTCGCCATAGACAGAGCTCGACGAGGCGTAGACAAGATGTTTGAGCTCGTCGCCCAGCGCACGTGCGCCTTCCAGAATCGCCAAATGCCCCATGAGGTTGGAGTTGGCATAGGCAAAGGGCTCTTCCAGCGAGTATCTCACACCGGCCTGAGCGCCGAGATGGAGGATGCGGTCTGGTCGCTCACGTTCGATCAGGGACTTGATCCCGGCCGTATCCGCCAGGTCGAGCTTCTCGAAGCGGAAACCCTCATACCGTGCCAGTTCTGCCAGCCGGGCCTCCTTGAGGGCCGGGTCATAATAGGCGTTCAGATTGTCTATGCCGACAACCGGCTCTCCGCGTTCCAGGAGAAGCTTCGATGCGTGAAATCCGATGAAGCCTGCTGCCCCGGTGACCAGAATGGTCATGCCTTGCCCCTTTACGGCTGTGCTGAGGCTTTGCGGCTTACCCGATTTGATCGGATTTGAGCAAGCGGCTGAGGTACTCCCCGTATTCCGAATTTCGGTAGCGGGCTTCCGCCGTGCTCAAGACAGCCAGATCGATCCAGTCATTGCGATAGGCGATTTCTTCAAGGCAGGCGATCTGCAGACCCTGGCGCCTTTGCAGTGAACGCACAAATTCCGACGCCTCGAGAAGGGCTTGCGCTGTTCCCGTGTCAAGCCAGGCGGTTCCGCGTCCCAACTGGGCAACCCGTAAATCACCCTGTTCGAGATAGGTTCGATTGACATCGGTAATCTCTAGCTCCCCCCGCGAGGATGGCCGGATGGATTTCGCGATCTCAATCACAGCATTGTCGTACACATACAGACCGGTCACCGCATAGTTCGATTTCGGCTGCTCGGGTTTCTCCTCGATATCCACCGGCCGCCCCTGATCGTCCAGAGAGACCACGCCATACCGACGCGGATTGTTGACATGATAAGAGAAAATCGTGGCGCCGGGTTCGCGGGCCTCCACGACAGCCCGCACCGTGTCCGGCAGACCGTGGCCATAAAACAGGTTGTCGCCCAGGATCAAAGTCACGGGGTCAGACCCGATAAAGTCCTCACCGAGGATAAAGGCCTGCGCCAGACCTTCCGGTCGCGGCTGCTCGACATAACTCAAACGGATGCCAAATTGTGTGCCGTCACCCAGAAGGCTCTGAAACCGGCCAATATCATCCGGTGTGGTGATGATGAGGATATCCTTGATGCCGGCCAGCATCAGGACGGACAGCGGATAATAAATCATCGGCTTGTCATAGACCGGCAGTAATTGTTTCGATGTCGCGAGCGTGAGAGGTGCGAGGCGTGTGCCACTCCCTCCAGCCAGAATAATACCCTTCACAACACCCTCCAGTCCGTACGCTTTTGACTTAGCAGGCTGGTCTGTGAAAGCACAGACCAGCCTGCATGTTTGTATTCCCGGACGGTGCGCCGCCCTTCGCGTACCTCTCCTTTGACCGGTCGGTGTGTCGAGGCCTGATGACTCGAATGATCTACAGCTCGTGACAGGCATCACGAGACTATCCGATAAATTGTCATAATCTTTTGAAAGACGTCCCGTTCACGTTAGGATAAGGTTCCGTATTGCGACTGTTTTCCAAGCACTGGGGCAAGTTTGGATGACGCGCTGAAATATACGATGTCGTCGCACGGGGACGCCCGGCATCGCGTTACTGGCAGGGGTGGGCCATGTTTGATCTGACTTTAGAGTTTGCCAATCGTGTTGACGCCCGGAGTTTCGACTCTCGGTTCATGCATTTTATCAATCGACAGAGCGAATGCCCTGATGGCGGGCATGACTGCCTGTTCCTGTCTTCGATCGATCAGGGCGAGCGCCAGCTCCGAATTGTGAAAAGCGAGAGCCAGGTTGCGCTTCGCGCGTTCCAAAACTTCCTCGAGCACGCTCTGGAACCGGCCTGATCCGGTTTTTAAATCTGCTCAGCCCCGTTTCCCTTCTTCCGATGACTTGCTAGGCAAGGCGCAGCGATCCCGCTGGACAGGAAGAGAGGCGATGCAGGTTGATATCTTGGATATTCCCGGAGCCCTGAGCCTCAAGCCCAAGCGGTTTGGCGATGACCGGGGCTATTTTACGGAAACCTATAATCATTCCACCCTGGCCGGGCTGGGCCTGCCGGATCATTTTGTCCAGGACAATGAATCCTATTCAGCCGAACCGGGCACATTGCGGGGCCTGCATGCGCAACTCCCCCCCTTCGCCCAGGCCAAGCTGGTTCGTGTTCTCGATGGTCGCATTCTGGACGTCATTGTCGATGCTCGCAGGGACAGCCCTCGATACGGTGAGCACGTCACGGTGGAGCTGAATGCCGCTACAGGGACGCAGGTCTTTGTGCCGTCAGGATGCCTGCATGGCTTCCTCACCCTCGAGCCCGACACGCGCGTAAGCTACAAGGTCGACGCCCATTATGATCAAGCCTCTGACCGGAGTATTGCCTGGGATGATCCGGATCTGGCGATTGAATGGCCGGTCTCCACGGGCGCCGTCATTCTCTCTAACAAGGACCAAAACGCCCTCGCCTGGCGTGACTTCGACTCACCCTTCCGCATGAAGGGAGACGCGTCGTGAACATTTTGATCACCGGTGGCTGCGGCTTTATCGGATCGGCGCTCATCCGCCGGATCCTCGCCCAGACCGACCATTGCGTTGTGAATCTAGACAGCCTGACCTATGCGGCCAATCCCGCCAATCTGGCGCAGGTCGCAGACTCACCGCGATATCGTTTCCTCAGGCAGGACATTCGCGAGACGGACGCGCTGATCGAGGTCTTCGACACCCATCGCCCCGATGCCGTGATCCATCTGGCCGCAGAGAGCCATGTGGATCGCTCCATCGAGGGACCGCTTGTGTTTTCCGATACGAATGTGACTGGCACGGCGAGCTTGCTTCACGCGGCGCGCCTCTACTGGACCGCTCTGGACGACATGATGCGCGATGCGTTCCGCTTCGTACATGTGTCCACCGATGAGGTATTCGGCAGTCTCGGCCCCAGCGGCACGTTCGATGAGCACAGCCCCTACCAGCCCAATTCGCCCTATGCCGCCAGCAAGGCCGGCGCGGACATGATGGTCAGGGCCTGGCACGAAACCTACGGATTTCCCGCTGTCATCTCCAACTGCTCGAACAATTACGGCCCGTATCAGTTTCCGGAAAAACTCATTCCCGTGGTGATCCTCTCCGCGCTCGCCGGCCAGCCCATCCCGATCTATGGCGATGGCCTGAATATCCGCGACTGGTTGTTTGTGGATGATCATGCCGATGCGCTTCTTCGCATTCTCGATCGCGGGACGCCGGGGCAGATTTACCCTGTCGGTGGCGGAACCGAATGCAGCAATATCGAGATCGTGCGCCAGATCTGCGCCCTGCTGGATAAAAAATCGCCGGGTCCACAGCCCTATGCCGACCAGATCACCTTCGTCACGGACCGTCCCGGGCATGATCGGCGTTATGCCATCAACCCCGCTCGCATGGCGCAGGAGCTGGACTGGACAGCCGCTCACGCCTTCACCGACGGGCTTGAAACGACGGTTGACTGGTATCTTGCAAACCGGGCGTGGTGTCGCGCCTCACTTGAGCGTGTCTCGGCCAGCGCAAGCCTGGAACGGCTGGGCCTGGTGTGATGCGGGTCCTGGTGATCGGTCAGAATGGGCAACTGGCCCGGGCGTTAACCCATATTGCCGACGCCGTAGCGCTTCATCACACGTCTCGCGATGAGATTGACCTGGCCAGGCCCGACACGCTGGTTGAGCGCCTGTCAGCGCACTACGACCTCTCCCGTTTTGATGCGATCATCAATGCTGCGGCCTATACGGCCGTCGACCAGGCTGAAACCGATGAAGCCCTGGCCCACACCATCAATGCCGACGCCCCCGCAAAACTGGCAGAGGTCTGCGCACGCCACGCGCTGAAGCTTGTCCACATCTCGACAGACTATGTGTTCAACGGGGCATCAGAGCGCCCCTGGCGCGAAGACGACACGCCCGCGCCGATCAATGCCTATGGCCGCAGCAAGCTTGCAGGAGAGCACGCCGTCCTCGCATCACACAGCGACGCCATCGTGCTGAGAACAGCCTGGGTCTACTCCCCCTGGGGGAAGAATTTCCTGACGACCATGTTGCGTCTCGCGCGTGACCGCGATCAGCTGTCCATCGTGGAGGACCAATCGGGATGCCCCACGAGCGCTCTGGATCTGGCGCGGGCCTGTCTGCACATGCTGATCGCCGACATCCCGCCCGGCCTATATCATGCCTGCGGTCCCGACCCGATGAGTTGGGCCGAGTTTGCTCGGACAATTTTCAACCGCGTCCTGCCCGAGGCCCAGCGCCCGCAGATTACGCCAATTCCCACATCGAGCTATCCCACACCTGCCCGGCGACCGGCAAATTCCGTTCTCGACACCGGCAAGCTCACCCGGTCGACCGGCTTTGTGTTTCCGCCCCTCACACACAGCCTGGACGAGGTGGTCTCCATTATCCGGGCATCCGATTAAAAGGCCGGGCAAAGCCCGGCCTTCCCTGACACATGGGTCTGGATCGCTTACATCCAGCCGTCGGTCTCAACCAGAGACACAGGCGCCGGTTCCTCCAACAGGCTTGACGGGTCCACCTGTTGCACAGCCTCGATCGCAGGCCATTCAACAGACAGGGCAGGGTCCACTTCGCCCACGCCCTCAACATCAAGCGGACGGAAGACATCCGAACCCAGTTTTTCCGGTGGTCGCACATCAATCACGTCCGTACCCACATAATCCCACAGCTCCAACTCGGCGGGTTCACTCAGGGACAGGAAGGGGAGGTCGTTCGGATCACGCGTGTCCAGCCAGCCGGCCGGTATATGGGTATCAAACAGGCCAAACAGATCATCTGACCCCAAGCGGGCCATCGCGAGACCCGGCAAGAGATCCACCGCCTCAGATGTCGGGACCAAGGCCTCTCCCATTCGGTCCGAATAGGACGTGATCAGCTGGGCATTGTCGATGTTCAGATCATCGTCCCGAACGAAGATATAGTCGGACAGGAATTGTGCCAGCTCATCAGGATCCGGCTCGAAGGCATGCCCGTCAGCATTGTGGTTTTCATGGTCATGCTTTTCACCACAGGATGAACAGCTGCCGAAGGTCTGGAGGTTTTCCCAGTCGATGGGCTGATAACCAGCATCGGGATCAGAGAACTGACCCGGCAGATAGACTGTTCCGCTTTCACCTCCACCATATTGAATGGATTCAATATCGGTCAGCGTGGTCGTACCATCCGGCGAACCGGCGCGATTATCCACCACCGTCGTGGTGCCGCCATTGGTGGTGACGGTGTAGTCGCTGGCCAGACCGGAGAAGATGACCGTGTCCGTTCCCGATCCACCATTGATGGTGTCCGTCCCACCGCTGGAGTAGAAGGTGTCATTGCCCGCATTGCCGCTGAGCGTGTTGTTGACCGCATTGCCATAGATGACATCATCGCCTGACCCCCCGATCGCATTCTCGATCACGGTGCCCCGTGCAATCGCGACATTCCCGGCAATACCACCAATGCTCATATGCACTTCGGTTTCCAGGGAAATGAACTGGTTGGAGCGATAGCCGGAATAGTCCAGCGTATCGATGCCACCGCTGTCGATGATGGTGTAAGAGGTCGCAGAGGTGAAGCCGTTCGTCGCGTCATACACCACATTGCCGGCATTGGAATTGAAGCCATAGGTCGTGTCCCCGACCCGCGTTGTGGTGGTGATGCCGTACATGGCCTGAACGGCCAGGATATCGGCCACCTGGGGTGTCACCACATAGGCGCCATCAGCTTGGATGAAGGTGTTTTCCTGCTGATTGAAATAGGACATCACAGTGGCTTGCCAGCTATCGTTTAGATAGATCGCATCCACACCATAGCTGGCTGAACCATTATAGGGGCCGGCATGTCCCAGGCCGATCGCGTGTCCAATCTCGTGGATATAGGTCTGGAAGGAATAACTATCGAGTTCGCCCAGATCATCCGCGATCCAGTCGGTCGAGACATTGATCTCCGAGGAGATGATAAACTGTCCCTGACGGACCGAGGTCGCATACGCCCCGTCATCCTCATCATCGAATGTGATCTGTGCACCGCCGATCACTTCCTGGAAATTCAGACCCGTGATCTCCGTCCATACACTCAAAGCGGCACGCGCAAAGAACTGCCCCCCGGCCGTCAGCCCCGACACGTCGACCGTCAGTGTGTCACCTGTGCTGGCATCAAACCGACGGGTCGCACCTTCCCAATAGCCCGAGCGCAGAAAGTCCGCGATCTGGTCGTTCGTAAACTCCGGCAGCGGATCCGCCTCTTCCAGCCCCACCGTGTAGGAGCCGGCGACCGTGTCGTCCCAGGCAGCAGCCTCGATATAATACGTGCCCGAGTTTTCGATTGTGTAGGTCAGGAGCGAGTTGAGCCCGGCGCCGCCATCATCATTCTCGGCGACCAGATTCCCATCCGCATCATACAGACGAACCAATGGGTCGCTCAGCGGAGAGCCGCCTGACCCCGTCAGTGAGATCGCATAGCGCTGACCCGCCGTGAGTTCGACACGGATCCAGTCCCGGTCGCCCACGGTTTCCAGCTCCCCGTCATAAGTCGAGCCCAGGCCCAGATTGACGGATGTGCTCTGGTCCGCGGGTACGTCACCGCCGGCCTCGTTCACATCTGTCACGGTGATCGCCACATTCTGGTCGGTTGTATTGGTGCCATCGCTGGCCGTAACCGTCACATCATAGACATTATCACCGCCCGTATCGGCCGGGTTTTCGAAATCCGGAGAATTGCGGAAGCGGACGACACCCGTCGTTTCATCAATCGTGAACAGCGCGGCATCCGTTCCGGAGAGGCTGTAGGTGATGTTCGCACCCGCATCGGCGTCAGTCGCGACCGCAGTATAGGCCGCCGTCTGGTTCTCTTCGACCGAGGCCGTCGCAGCACTGGAGAATACCGGTGCATTGTCATTGAGATCATTCACGGTGATCGCCACGGCCTGATCGGTTGAATTGCTACCATCAGACGCCCGCACGATGATGTCATAGACATTATTGCCACCCGCATCGCCGGGGTTTTCAAAGTCGGGCGCGGCGATAAAGCTGATCTGGCCTGTCGTCTCATCGATCGTGAACAAAGCGGCATCCGCCCCGCCCGCGATGGAATAGGTGACGGTGTCACCGTCAGGGTCTGTAGCATTGGCGGTGTAGGCCAGGGTCTCGTTTTCACTAACCGACACGGCACTGCCCGACACGAAGGCCGGCGCGTTGTCATTGCCATCCGTGACGGAGATCGTCACGCTTTGCTGCGTAACATTCGTGCCGTCACTCACCTCAATGGTGATCTCGTAATCATTATCGCCATTGGCATCCGCGGGATTTTCGAAATCCGGCGCATTGATGAAGCTGACCAGACCCGTCGTGCTGTCGATCGTGAACAGCGCTGAATCTGCCCCGCCTGACAGGCTGTAGGTCAGCGCATCACCGTCCGCATCGCTCGCATCGGCGTCATAGGCATCCAGCGTCCCCTCGACCACACTGGTGGATGTCGCAGATGTGAAGCCAGGGGCGTTGTCATTGATATTGGCGACACGGATCGTCACCGTCTGCTCATCAGTGTATTCGCCATCCGTCGCTGTGACCGTGATTTCATAGGCATTGTCGCCATCGGCATCCGCCGGATTCTCGAAATCAGGCGCAGCGATGAAGGTGATCTGCCCGGTGGCCGGGTCGATCGTGAACAGGCCCGCATCCGCGCCACCAGAAATCGCATAGGTCGGAGCGGTCTGGTCCGGGTCATCGGCCTGGACGCGGTACGCATCAGTCGATCCCTCATTGACGGACGTGCTCGCTGCCGACGTGATTACCGGGCGCTCATTGACGTTCGTGACCGTCACCGTGACCGTTTGCTGGACGCTATTAGTCCCGTCCGAGGCAATCACTGTAATCGTGTAGGGCGCGACACCCGGCGCCTCGTAATCCGGCGCGTCCACAAACGTCACGACACCGGTCTGGGCATCGATCTTGAACAGGGCCGCATCCCCGGATCCGTCCAGGCTATAGGTCAGGCTCGCCGAACCATCCAGGTCTGTCGCTTGCGCCACATAGGCAATCGTCTGGTTCTCTTCCGCATCCGCAGCGGTTCCGGACGTAAAGGTGGGCGAGAACTCATTGACATCCGTTACGCTAATCGCGACCGCCTGCTGCACCGTGGTCGTACCATCACTGGCGGTCACGGTCACATCATAGACATTGTCTCCATCAGCATCGCCCGGGTTTTCGAAATCGGGAGCGCTGCGGAAGCGCACCTCGCCAGTGGCCGCATCAATGGTGAACAGGGCCGCATCCGTTCCTGTGAGCCCATAGGTCAGTGCCCCATTTTCCGGATCACTCGCTTCAGCCGTATAGACGATACCCGCCGTATTCTCGCTGACCGAGGCCGTGTCACTTGATGTGAAGGTCGGAGCTTCATCCACATCCGTGATGGTGATGGACACTGTTTGTGTATCCGTCCGGCTGCCATCACTGGCTTCAATAATGATGTCGTAAACATTATCGCCGTCCGAATCCCCCGGCACCTCAAAGTCCGGCGCCGTGATAAAGCGCACCTCACCTGTGGCCGCATTAATGGTGAACAGCGCCGCATCGGCACCGCCTGCAATGGAAAAGGTGAGGCTCGAAGCGCCGTCATCATCGGTCGCCGTTGCCGTATAAACCACGCCCGCCGCGTTTTCCGGGGTCGTCGCGGCGCTCGCCGAGGTAATGACAGGGTCAAACTCGTTCTCGTCGGTGACCGTGATCCGGACGGTTCGCGTTGCGGTCAGGGTGCCGTCTGAAACCTGGACAGTGATTTCATAGACATTATCCCCATCGGCATCGCCCGGATTTTCAAAGTCTGGCGCAGAGGCAAAACTCACCTCACCGGTCGCGGCGTCGATCGTGAACAAGGCCGCATCTGCACCTCCGGAGATGGAGTAGGTCAGCGCGTCTCCATCTGCATCCGTCGCATCTGCATCATAGGCGATGCCTGTTCCGTTTTCGGTGTAATTCGCGGTCGTTTCTGACGTGAAGCTCGGTGCCCGATTGGCCGGAGGTGTCGGCGTGGAACTTCCGCCGCCACCGCCACCGCCGCCACCGGCCGCCGCACCCAGCAGACCGGCGCCGCCCAGAACACCCAGCAGAATACCAGCACCACCACCGCTCGATCCGGTCTCGCTGGCCGGATAGAGCGCGGCATGGACAGCATTGTCCGCGACATAAACGACACCGTCGACAAGCTGCACATCGACGGCTTCGATCATCAACCGACGACCATCATCCATCACGAGCTCGACTCGGCCATCCCGGTGCACAATCACATCGCGAACCCCGTCCAGCCCCGAGGCACTGGAATAGCCTTGGGGCGCTTGTGAGGATTGTGCCTGTGCGCCGGCGGTCATGTAAGCCGCGGCCGCTCCGGCCAGAGCTGCACCCGCAAACAGTTTCTGTGCGGCTCGCGTGCCGTGTGTCTTGTCGTTCTGTGTCTGAGCCATTTTGGCCTCCCGCTACCCAGCTACTTACTGTCCCAGCCCAAAAGGGCCGGGCGTCTCACCGGTCCATGATCTGAACCAGTCCGCGCGCCAAACCTTCCGCCGTCGGCACGCCTGTCTCCCTGTCGCTCGTCTCAGCACTCAGGATCGATGTCTGAAATTCAGTTTCGAGTGCGCCAGCCAAAATCCGGCCTCCGCTGAGCTGCCCCTCGATACCGTCGACTTTGCCGGCATCCCACATATCCATCTGAAGCCATGTCGCGGCATCATCAGTTGTGGGGGGCCAAGTCTCGGCAATCCGAACCGAAGGTCGAGGGGATCGGGTCTGCAACGTGTCCACAAGGGTGTTGCATGCGGCATCGACCCAGTCGGCTGGCACGGACTGATTGCTCGAGATGCATTGGACCCACAGGATGACGTCACCCTGCACGGAACCACCCGGCCCTGCGGTACATGACATCAGCACACTCCCCATTCCTGCCAAAATCAATTTCGGCGTCATCTCAACCTCTGACTATCGCCCACCAACCCGCACGCCCTCCCCGGCTGTACAGATTGTGCGGTGATGTGCACCACGACGACGTACACTCTCTCCTAACGCGTCCGGGTTCCTCGAAAGAGAGATTCCCCGATCGGCTCGATCACATAGTCCATCAATGTCCGACTTCGCCCGGAAAAGATAAAAACTTCCAGTGGCATGCCGGGAATTACATCAAGGTGTTCGACCTTCGTCATTTCCTCGAGCGGTATCGTCACACGCACCTCGTAATAGCTCTCGCCAGTCAGCTGGTCGGTTTTCAGGTCGGCACTGACCTGTGACACGACTCCGTCAAGACGGGGGGTCATCCAGCTCTTATAGGCACTCAGACGGGTTCGAACGCTCTGTCCTTCAAACACGGCGGCACGGTCTGACGGTCGAATTCGGACAACAGCGGTGGTTTCTCCCAGGTCGGGAACGATCTCCAGGATCGTCTCTCCTGGACGGACCACACCACCACGCGTCGAGAATTGAAGATTGAGGATTTCGCCTCCTTGCGGCGCAAGAATTTCAGAGCGAGTCAGCACGTCCTGGGCTGCCGTGAGACGTTCCTCTGCCTGTTCAAGCTGAGTACGAACTTCAAGGCTTTCAGCAGAAATTTCGGTTCGAAACGCCGCATGGGTCTGCTCGATCTGACCGCCGAGATCCAGTTCCAAGGTCGCCGCCTCCTGGGCTTCGCGCTCCAATCGGCTGATATCGGCCTCCATCGCCGCCACGTCCCGCTCCATGGCACGCAACTCATCCAGTCGCGCCATCTGACGCTGTTGCCGCGCCGCGATCAGCTCCAGCTGTTCGCGCGCTGTCTCCAGTCCGCGACGAGTGACCTGGATTTGCTGCCGGCGGTGGACCTGTGCGGATTGGGCCCCGTCCCGACGGGCTGTCAAAACCGCCAGATCCGCTTCGAAAGATTGCTTCTGCTGTTCGAACAGATCGCGCTGCCGGATCTCGATCTCCGCGCGGCTATCCGCATTGAGAGCCATCGCGTCGAGCACCGAGAAGTCCGGCTCGTCCAGTCCGGCACGCAAGGCATCAAGACGTTGCAAGGAGGCTTCCAGCCCCGCTATTTCCTGCAGGACCTGATCACGCGCCGCCAGTGAGGCCGTTTCTTCCAGTACTAGGAGGGTTTGACCGGCCTGGACAAAATCCCCATCGCGCACGCGCAGTTCGCGGATAATGCCGCCTTCGAGATGCTGGATCACTTGACGGTCGTTTTCGACCACGATCTGTCCGCCCGCCGGAACACCTTCGGCCAGAGGTGCCAGTCCTGCCCAGGCGAGAAAACCGCCCAGCCCGACTGCGCAGATCAGGGCATTGAAACGGATGAAGCGATCAGCGATCGGTTTGTCCGGCACAGAGGCCTCGGACACAGCCGTGCGAGTCCGCTCCGTCACTTCTGTGATCGCGCGTTCGGCTGGAACCTGTTCGTGATCAGACGGGTTCATGCACCGCTCCCCGCCGCACCGGGGCCCAGAGCCAGTTTGAGATACTGTTCGGCCTCCGCCAGCATCACGCTGCCATTGCGCACCAGAAGCACTTGTCGGGACTTTTCGATCAGCCGCCGGTCGTGCGAAGACGCCATGATAATGGTCCCCGCATCGGCCAGCCGAGTCAGGGCCTGCAACACGGTCTGGGCCGCCGCTGAATCCAGATTGGCCGTTGGTTCATCGAGCAGAAGAAATACCGGATGGCCGTAGACCGCCCGTGCCAGCGCGATCAACTGTCTCTGTCCAGCCGACAGATGTACGCCGTCCGGTCCGATTCGGGTGTCATAGCCCTCCGGCAATGAAAGGATGGTCTCGTGCGCCCCTGCAAGGTGCGCGGCGTTGAATACATCATCCATATCGCGTTGACGCATTCGCGCAATGTTTGAGGCCACGGTGCCCGGCAAAAGTTCGATCTCCTGCGGGACATATCCGATATAGCGACCGCGATCTGCACTCGCCCAGTCATGCAAGGCCCGTCCGCCGAGCCGAACCTGTCCTTCCGCCACCGGCCAAGCGCCGGACAGCGTTTGCAGCAATGTGGTTTTACCCGCGCCATTTCCTCCGGTCAGGGCGATGATCTGGCCACCCTCGAAGGTATGACTGAAGGGGCGCAGCAAAGGCGCTTCGCTTCCCGGAACACCGACGCCCATACGATCGATCTCGATACGCGATGAGGGGCGCGGTAGAGGCGTGTATCCTGTGACGGGCAACACTGTGTCGAGATTGGCCCGCAAATCCTTCCAGGCTCGCCAAGTCTGAATTGTCGACCGCCAGCTCCCCACGATCTGATCGACCGGTCCCAGGGCCCGCGCCAGAATGATGGACGAGGCAACAATCGCACCCGGAGAGATCTGCTGAGACAGTGCCAGGGCCGCACCCCCGCCCAAAATCAGGATCTGCAAAATCTGGCGAGAAGAACGGGAAATCGCGGTGAATTTCCCGTCTTCCTTGGCCGCATCCAGCGCCAGCCCCTGGCCGGCCTGTTTCACAGACCGCCAGTTCACAAACGCGCCGGGAACCAGCCCCATGGCCACCATGGCCGAGCGTTGCCGCTCCAGCCCCATCGCCAAGGTTTGCGCCTGGGACAGCGCCGAACTGGATAACTGCCCGGTCTGACGCGTGCTCATCTCAGCCATCAGGGCAACAATAAAGACCAGCACCGCGCCGCCCACGCCCAGCAAGCCGAGGAGCGGGTGCACCAGAAACAGGACACCGACAAAAAACGGCGCGAAGGGCAGGTCGAAAAATGGAATCACCCCGCCATTCTGGAACCAGGCCTGAACTCGGCCGACCTGTGCCAGATCATGCGCCAGTGTCGTGCCCGTCGTCGTATGGCTCTCAAATCGCGCAAAAACACGCGGCACCACATGTTGTTCAAACAGTGTGCCCGCCAGCGCAGCCACCCGGCGACGGCCGGCTTCCGCGGCGCCATAGATAGACAGCAGAAAGACCGCGATGAGCGTAAGCCAGATGAGCGTGTCATAGGACCCAGCCGTCATCACACGATCATAGACTTGCAACATGTAGAGCGGAGAGACCAGCAACAGGAGATTGGAGACAAGCGAAAATCCGAGCATCGCCAGAAGGTAGGGACGCAGCGGACGCGACAGCGCCACGCGCAGCGGGCCGTCTTGTGCAACCTTGTCCTCGGGACGCTCCGGCTTGGCACTCACGCCACTCATTGCTCGTACTCCTGCCCACTCTCTGACGCGGTCAAAGACCGGATCAAATTCCTGATACCCGGCGATCGATCAATGCCTTGATGCCCAGATGAGTTTGCCCGCTCAACCACCGAAAGCCAAATCACCTTTCGGATTTATTTCAATCCGACCCGAAGCAAATCATGCATGTGCAAAATGCCTACGGGTTCCCCCCCATCATTAACAGCGAAAAGTTGCATTATCTTGATGCTACCCGCTGTCATCAGTCTCAATGCATCAGCGGCCAGGGCATCAGCAGATATGGTTTTCGGTGCAGCCGTCATTACATCGCGCGCCGCGCGGGTCATCAGTTCCTGCCCCATATGACGACGAAGATCGCCATCCGTGATCATGCCCACCAGGACACCACGATCATCGAGCACGCCAACGCAACCAAAACTCTTCGCGCTCATGACCAAAAGCACATCCGCCATGGGTGTTGCCTCACCCGTCAGCGGCAGGGCGTCACCGGAATGCATGACATCCTGAACCGAGGCCAGCGCCGCGCCCAGAGCTCCCCCGGGATGGAAGACCTTGAAATCGCCGGCTGTAAATCCGCGCTCCTCCAGCAAGGCTACGGCCAGCGCATCCCCCATCGCCATCATCAACGTGGTCGAGGTCGTCGGTGCACGGGTTTCCCCGCACGCTTCCGGCGCATCGGGAACCAGGAGCCGGAAATCACCGGCCCGACCCAGCACACTGTCGCCCCGCGCTGTCATGGCAATCAGCGGGGTCGCGAAACGACGACAATAGGCAATCACATCGCCCAATTCCTTGGTCTCGCCGGATTTTGACAGAGCCAACACCACATCATTGCCTGTGATCATGCCCAGATCACCATGACTGGCCTCGGTGGGGTGGACGTAATAGGCAGGCGTGCCCGTCGAGGCGAGCGTCGCGGCGATCTTGCGCGCCACATGCCCGGACTTGCCAACGCCGGTGCAGATCAGACGCCCCGTCATCTCCCGCACGGCATTGACCGATGCGGTAAAATCCGCCCCGATGGACTCGAGCAACAGCCCCAAACCCTGTTGTTCAATCTCGATCACACGCCGAGCCGATGCGATGGGGTCAAAGTCTGTCATTCTGGGTCCTGTCAAACCTGTTCATCCGGGAAAGCTCGCCGGTTTAGCAGAGAGCCACTCCGCACCAAATGAAAAGCCTCAGCCACCCCTTGAATGAGAGCGCTAACCTGCCATTTTTATTGGTGTGACACGCATATTCGATCACTTCCCGGCTTGCCGCAACCCGGAGGCCGGGCTATCGGTCGGCCCTCATCTCACAGGATGACACCGCAGAAATCGGGAGCCTGACATGCCGCAACTCGTCCTCATTCGCCACGGTCAGAGTGAATGGAACCGCCAGAACCGTTTCACCGGCTGGGTCGATGTGGACCTGACGGAGGACGGGGTTGCCGAAGCCCGGCGGGCCGGCGAGCTGCTCAGCGACACCGATTTCAAACCGGACCTGGCCTTTGTCTCCGTGCTTAAACGGGCCATCCGCACCCTAAATTTCACGCTGGAAGGTCTCGATCGCCTCTGGGTACCCGTCACCAAGAGCTGGCGCCTGAACGAGCGCCACTATGGCGGCCTGACCGGTTTGAACAAGGCTGAAACCACCGAGAAACACGGGGCTGACCAGGTGAAGATCTGGCGGCGCTCGTTCGACATCCCGCCGCCGCTGCTCGATGCTGATCACGAATATCATCCCAGCCAGGACAGCCGCTATGCTGATATTCCGGCACAGGACCTGCCCGGCGCGGAAAGCCTCAAATCGACTCTGGACCGGGTCCAGCCCTATTGGGAAGCTGAGATCCGCCCGGCTTTGGCAGACGGCCAGAACGTATTGATCGCCGCCCACGGCAATTCGCTCCGCGCGCTCGTCAAACTCCTCTTCGAGGTCAATGACACCGATATTATCGGTGTCGAGATTCCAACCGGCAATCCGCTTCTTGTGGAGCTGACCGACGATACGCTGGTTCCGGTCAGCGCACGTTATCTCGATGCGGACCGGGCCCAACCTCTGCCTGCGGTGAAACAGGCAGCCGCTTGACGGACGCGACCCACAAGACCGATCTCCTCTACATGGACCTGGCACTGGCCTGGGCCCGGTCGCAGCTTGGCCATACGGCTCCCAACCCATCTGTCGGATGTGTTCTGGTAAAGGCCGGCAAGGTCCTCGCATGCGGCGCGACCCGGCCTGGCGGGCGCCCCCATGCCGAACGTGTCGCCCTGGCCCGGGCCGGTGAGGCCGCCCGCGGAGCGACCGCCTATGTCACGCTTGAGCCATGTAATCATCATGGGGTGACTTCTCCGTGCAGCGAAGCCCTGCTGGAGGCAGGCATTGTCCGTGTTGTGATCGGCTGCCGGGATCCTCACGCTGGCACCAATGGCGCAGGCATAGCGCGTCTGCAGGCCGGAGGTGTCGAGATCGTCGAACAGGTCAGAACAGCCGATGCCATCGCGTCCAATGCCGGCTTTTTCCATCGCCTGCAAACCGGCCACCCGCTGGTCGGACAGGCCGGTCGGATGCGCGCGCCCGAGGCGGTTCTGCCGCTTGATGACCAACGCCCGGCTGAAGTGATCTTGGAACATTTCGGAGAACTCGGGATCAACCGTCTGGCAGTGCCTCATGACCATTCGCGCCTTGACGCACTGTTGAAACTACAGCGCCCATAGAAAATCAGGCACTTGCGTACAGATCGCGTTAACCGTCGCGCGCTATATTTGCTCGGCTGATCTAGGCTCGACCGGATACTCACTCGCGATGACAATGCGCAAAATCGAATATGTGACACTGACCCAGTCTCAGGTGGACACCATGTGTGAACGCCATGAGCGCCTGTGGTCGGGTCGCAGCGGCGGTGCGCGCGCCTGTTTTGCCTATACCATCCTCGAAGGTCTGAGCCTGGCGGGGCGGGACTTGTCGGACGCGGATTTTTCCGGCGCTGTCCTGCGCGGTGCCAATCTCTCCGGAGCCACGCTCAACAGCTCAATCTTATTTGCTGCCGATCTGCGCCGCGCCAATCTGGAGGGCGCCTCGCTGCGCCGGGCTGATCTGCGTGGAAGCATTATGCGAGGCGCCAATCTCACCGGCTGCGACCTCACCGAAGCGGATATGCGTGAAGGCGCCATTGCCCAGGTCGACAAGGAGAAGGGTCTCACCGTTCTCAAACACGCCACCCAGGCCCATGATGCCGGACAGGCCAATTTCACCGGGGCCAATCTCTCTCGGTCCAAAATGGCCGGCGCCGCGGCCCAGTCCGCGGATTTCACCGATGCCATGCTGCTCGGCGCCCGTATGATCCGCGCCAATCTTCGTGCAGCGAGCTTTCAGGGCGCCAATCTGGAAGGGGCCGATTTGTCAGGGTCGGACCTCACCGATGCGGATATGAGCGATGCTGTGCTGGTCGGGACAAAACTCCTGCAAGCCAAGACCCAGGGGCTGAACACAGAAGGCGCGCTGACCAGCGATCCCGTGGGCAAGACACCGGACGAACTTGAAACACCTGTCCAGGACCAGATCCGCAAGCATGTCTTGTGGTGCGAAACCGATGGACGCGAGGGTAAGCCATCGATTTTTGACGGCACGGACCTGCGCTCCTTGAATTCCCTGGCAGGTAAAACCCTGACGGCCTTCCACGCGCGCGGTGCCACGCTGTACGGCCTCGACATGGAAGGCGCGCAATTGCAAGGCGCGCGTCTGGAACGCGCCGATCTGCGCATGGTGTGTCTGCGAGGCGCTGATCTACGGGGTGCAGACCTGACCGGTGCCAATCTGAACAATGCCGACCTGCGCGATTGCCAGTTCGGCCCCCTGCTTCTGGACCAGAACCGGGTTCTGCCGGCCTCGCTGGCAGGCTGCAAGGCCCGCTATGCGGACCTGCGCGGTGCTGATCTGCGACAGGCCAAGGTCACAGGCGCGGACCTGTCTTACGCCCGTCTGGAAGGAGCCAAGGTGCGCAAGGCCCTGTTCTCCGGATCCTGTTTCTCGGGAACGTCCACGGATTCCGATTTCCGGGACGAGGCCGCGGCCACGGACGGCGTTGTGGATTTCGACGCGGCCTGATGGCGTCGTCCGGATCCTCCAAACCATTCACTAAAGTCGTTCCAAATGAAAAGGGTGGCGCCAATGGCACCACCCTTCCCAGAGGAGACAAATCGGGGGTCAGTCTAAACAGCCCGGGTCGGGTCAGGCTGCTTCGGTTTTTCCGCCCTTGATGAGCTTTGCGGTCGGCGTTTCGCCATCGGTTCCGATGTGAATGCGTTTGGGCTTCACAGCCTCGGGCAGTTCACGGACCAGGGACACACGCAGGAGACCATTGCGAAGATCGGCTGCGGTGACTTCCACATGATCTGCCAAATGGAAGCGCCGCTCGAACGCACGCTCGGCAATTCCGCGATGGAGATAGCGGCGGGCCTCAGCCTCATCACGTGGCGCGATCCGTCCGGAGATCGTCAGCACGTTCTGCTGGACCTCGACAGTCAGATCATCCTCGCCAAAACCGGCCACGGCCAGCTCGATCAGGTAAGCGTCTTCATCGACATGTTGAATATTGTAGGGGGGATAACCTTGGGACTCGGCCTTAGAGGCGCTGTCCATCATGTCGGCGAGACGGTCGAATCCCACAATCGAGCGATACAGGGGGGTGAAATCTACGGTTCTCATTCTGTCTATCCTTTCGAAGCGATAGCGTTTTGAATGGTGCCGACCCGAGTGGGTCGCGCGACGGTTCGGCTCTGCCCGTACATATCGTCCCGGCCAGACCCTCGGGCCCCGTTCGGCGACCCGTACCGATCAGATGGGGAGCGATTGCCTCCGGTGCAAGGGGAATGATTGAAACCCGCCTCAACCTTGGCTAGGACTGTTGACCAAACCTCATGGGGAGAGTTCGAAATGCTGACGTCACGCTTGGCCATCCTGGCCGCTACGGGGCTGGCTGTTGCCTGCTCACCGGCTACTGAAACCGAGGCTCCGGCCTCAGACGAGCCTGCCGCGGAAACATCCGTCGATACGTCCACGGACACGATGGAGGCTCCGGCCGAAACCGAGACGACTGCCTCCAATGCTGAGATCGCGACCGTTCTGGCAGGAGACTGGCGCACCGAAGCCGCGACCCGGGACAATTGGCGCAATCCGGCTGAAACCCTGGCCTTCTTTGAGGTCGACCCGGCCTCCACCGTGATCGAGATCTGGCCGGGCGGCGGCTGGTATGCCGATGTCCTCGCACCGTGGACGGCAGCCAATGGCGGCACTTATATCGCAGCCCACTTCGAGGCTGATACCGAAAGCGAATATCGTCGCAATTCGCGCACGCGCTTCATCGAGAACCGGGCGGACACGGCGCTGTATGGCGAGATCGTGATGGCTGAATTCGGTGAGACCACCGGTGAACTGGTCGAGGCGGGCACTGCCGATGCCGTCCTCTCTTTCCGCAATGTGCATAACTGGATGATGGGCGGCTGGGCCGACAAGGCCTTCGCGGATTTCTACACCGCACTGAAGCCGGGCGGCGTTCTGGGTGTTGTCGAACACCGTCTGCCGGAAACCCGTGAACAGGATCCGCGCGCCGGATCCGGTTATGTCCACCAGGCCTATGTCATCTCAATGGCCGAAGATGCCGGGTTTGAGCTGGTCAGCGCGTCCGAGATCAATGCCAATCCCGCTGACACGGCCGACCACCCGTTTGGCGTCTGGACCCTTCCGCCGGTCCGTGTCTCCGCCAATCGCGGCGAAGAGCCGGCTGAGGATTTTGATCGTGAGGCCTATGATGCCATCGGCGAAAGCGACCGCATGACGCTGTTGTTCCGCAAGCCCGTCGAGACCCCTGAGGCTGAGGCTGACGCCGAATAAACTCGCGTAGTCACCGCATGAAAGCCGACCGTTCCCTTCGGTCGGCTTTTTTGTGTCTCATTGACTGTCGTACCTCGTCAGACGGCCGCATCGGCGAGATGTTCCAGGATCTCAGCGTGCAAGGCCGCGCTCGCAGCCGCAACCACCTGGCCACCGTCTGCGGCGGAGCCACCGCGCCAGTCCGTGATCACCCCGCCCGACGCGCGAACAATGGGGATCAGGGCCTGGATATCAAACGGTTTCAACCCGCTTTCAATCACAGCATCCAGACCGCCCAGAGCGAGCATGGAATAGGCGTAGGCGTCCAGACCGTAGCGGCACAGACGACAGTGTGCCCGAACCCGTTCGAACGCCGAAATCTCTGCACCCTCGAAAAGCCCGGGATCAGTTGTAGAGATATAGGCCATGTCCAGCTGGGTCGTCTTGCGGCTGCGCAACACGCTTTGATCGGCATCGCGCCGCCACAGCCCGCCCAGGCTGGACCCACTGAAGCGCTCTCGCGTGAAGGGCTGGTCGGCCACACCCAAAACGGGCTCGTGATCGACAGACAGGGCAATCAGAACCATCCAGCTGGGCAGGCCGGTGATAAAGGCCCGCGTGCCGTCAATGGGATCAAGGACCCAGTTGCGCCCATTCCGGGAGGGGCGCGACGCAAACTCTTCGCCGATCACCCCATCATCGGGCCGTTCCTCTTCCAGGATCTGTCGCATCACCGTTTCGCTGGCCCTGTCGGCCTGGGTGACCGGATCGAAACCGTCACTCAGCTTATTGGTGACATCGAGACCATTGCGAAAGAAAGGTTGGATGGCGGTCCGGGCCGCATCGGCCAATCGGTGCGCCAGGATGAGATCGTCGTTGAGAGCATAGCCAGACATGACAACGCGCCTAGCATGACCACGGCGGTCGTGCCAGACGCGTTTATCAAGACCTGCAGCCGGGAGGCTGTCAGGTCTCAGCGGTCCCCCGACCGAAACTATCAGGCCGCATCATTGGCCGGTTCTTCCGGCTGAAGGGATTTGGCCAGTTCGAGCAGGCGTTTACGCGGGCGCTCACCCAATCGGTAATAGGCCCGGATCAGATCGACGGTTTCCTTCTGGGACAGAATATCCGCCGCCAGCGCGCCTTCCTCATCCACATTGTCCGTATCGCGTCGCGACAGGCCTTCGTAAAAATACTGAACCGGCACGTCGAGCGACTCGGCCAGCTCAAAGAGCCGGCTGGCGCTGACACGATTGGCGCCACACTCATATTTCTGGATCTGCTGGAAACGGATACCGACCGATTCCGCCAGTTGCTGTTGGGTCAGGCCCAGCAAACGCCGCCGACGGCGGAGCCGCTTGCCCACATGAAGATCAATTTCATTCGTCATAACTACTCGCCGCCAATTTTCGCGTTTCAAAGTGCGCCGCTTTGAGACGCACACCCTTGAAGGGAGCAAAGCGCGTGCCGGGCGAAGGCATCATCCAGTCTTCGCTGGATAAGGGCATTAATATGACGACAGGTGTTGAGTCCAATCAAATTGGCAAAAGTCTTTGATGAAATTAGGGAATTCATCGCAGAATCGAGTTGCGACCGAACGCATTACGACCTGGTTTTCGTCCAGATACAGCCCCCGGTTTATCTCCAGCTGCAAGACATGGACGCCCTGGTCGGGACGACCATAGGCCTCGGTGGTGTGTCCACCGGCATAGGGAGTGTTCCGAACTGTAACGAACTCGCGCGCTCGCAGCAGGGTTTCACAGGCCGAAACAAGCTCTGGCGAACAGGATTGCCCGTGTCGATCCCCGAGCACGAAATCCAGCCCCCTGGCCGACCGCGACGGCATGGAGTGTACATCGAGCAGGATCACGAAACCGAACCGGTTCTTGAGACGCTCCAATTCTTGCGTCAGCGTGTCGTGATAGGGCGTATAGTATTGGGCGATCCGCCGTTCGACCTCCGAAAAGCGAAGACGGGAACGGTAAAGCGGCCGACCATCAGCGGCGATACGCGGCACCACACCCAGACCGGACAGGGCGCGTGGACTTTGTGTATCTACATAATCGGGCAGACGTTCCCGGAACATGTCCGGATCAAGCTCCCACCGCGCCCGGTTTACATCCACAAACACCCGCGGGAACAGCGCGGACACGGTCATCGCGCCCCAGTCGGGAGCCGTTTCGATAAGCTGATCCACATAGGCGTCTTCTGAACGCCGAAGGAGCAAGTGCGGCTGCATGGTCTGGTCACACAGCTCCGGCTCGTAGTGTCTGCCGGAATGTGGTGAACTCAGCAGCACCGGCACCTCATCACAGCGCGCCGGATGCACTTCGACCACATCGGCGATCCGATAGGCCGAGCCATGCCGCCCCCCCGCCTCACACGGAGCAGTGGCCGAATTGTCTTGGGACCCGGCTGAGATTGGCTTATTCTGAGAAGAGGTCATGTTTTGACAGTGATCAGCTGCACTCACCCGGTCAAGGCAACAGGCCTGTTCAGTCCGCTTTTACCTTGGCCTGTTATACCGGTGCCAAATGAGTTCGATTGAGGTGGAACGAAAACATGGCAAAAATTCTCCTGGCCGAAGACGATGATTCGATGCGCGATTTCCTCGCCAAGGCGCTGAAACGTGCTGGACATGACGTCACAGTCTGCTCGGATGGTGAAGAGGGTCTGGACGCTGTCGGAGAGGAACCCGCGCGTTATGACCTGTTGCTGACCGATATTGTCATGCCGGGTGTGGATGGTATCGAGCTAGCGCGACGCGCCGCTGAAGTCGATCCGGCCCTCAAGATCATGTTCATTACAGGCTTTGCCGCGGTCGCCCTGAACCCCGGGTCCGGCGCACCCACCAATGCGAAGGTGTTGTCCAAACCCTTCCATCTGCGCGAACTGGTGGATGAAGTCGCCAAGGTCATGGCGGCCTAGTCTGCAAGACATTCGGTACTCTCAGGTACGCGCTCGCTGGCTCAGCGGGCGCGTTTTTCATGGAGCATGCTCCACCTTGTCCTGGAAAGTTTGACACCACCCGTCTTCGGTCGGTGCACGCCATACGATGTCACCGCGTCGGGGTGACCCTTGTTCCATCCCTCGGCCCAAAAGAAATGGGCCCGCTCAACGAGCGGGCCCATCCCTAAATCGGAAGACCGATATCTTAGTGGCGGATATTCACGCCAACGAAGAAGCGACGACCCCAGAAGTCGAAGTTGTCAGCGGTCGTCGTACCCAGCCACGGAGCCGGCTCGGCATCAAAGGCGTTCACAACACCCGCACGCAGGGTGAGATCATCGGTCGGCAGATAGCGAACCGTGAAGTCGTGCTGGCTGAAGTCGCCGGTGGTCGTGTATTTGAATTCACGGCCATCCGGGTTTTGACGCCAGTCGTCTTCGTCGATGATCTCTTGCGAGGACTGCCAGTCCCAATCCCACGCGAGGATCAGGTCTTCACGCGGCTGCCACGAAACGGTGGACAGGAAGCGCACGTGAGCTTCACCCGTGGAACTATCGTTCGCAGTCTCTTCACCCGGCACAGCGATGTTGGTGAAGGAGTTGTTCTCGATGAGATAGGTGCCACGCAGTGTCCAGTCGAAATCGCCGAGACGATCGGTTTCAAATCCGTAGGTGGAGGTGAAATCGATACCGCGGGTTTCCAGACCAGCATAGTTCAGGGAACCCTGAATGAAGGTGTGGATACCATAAGCCGGCTGCTGCGAGATCACCGGCACAGCCGTACGCTCGAAGGTCGAACATGCGCCCGGGTTCACAGAACCAACATTACCGCTTGCCAGACCCACACACTGGTTCAGAGCCTGCTGGATCGACACCGACGCGATGACGTTGTCGATTTCGATGTCGAAATAGTCAGCCGTGAAGGTGAAGGCCGGCAGCCAGCGCGGCGTCACAGCCACACCGAAGGTATAGGAGGTCGACTCTTCCGGTTCCAGGTTCGGGTTACCCTGGTTAAAGCCCGGGATACCGGAGGTGTAGTCGATTTCCGTACCCGTACCGACGGTATCGGTACCCGGGTCATAACCCGTCGGCAGCGTTGCGACACAGTTGGCACGCAGAGCGGCACGATCAGCGGCGTCGGACAGGCCGCGGATGAACGCAGCATCACACGGATCGTTCAGACCGTTACCAAAGGTTTGGACCGCCGGACGGAAGTTTTCGCCCAGGTTCGGGATCCGAGTCGCTTCACCATAGGTCGCGCGGAAGAAGATATCTTCCGTCGGACGCAGAGAGGCCTGCAGGCTGAGCGTGTCGACTTCACCCACAGTGGTGTAGTCAGACCAACGGTAGGCACCGGAGATCTCAGCGCTATCCATCCACAGCTGGTTGTCCAGCAGCGGCACGCGAACTTCGGTGAAGACTTCGTTGGTTTCGTACGATGCCTGCGGGAAGTCCGGACCCGTGTTCAGGAAGAGGTTACGACCCGCAGTATCGCGGTCACGACCCGTGCCCTGAGTTTCTTCACGACGATATTCATAACCCAGAGCCACACCGATGGCGCCTGCGCCCCAGAAATCCCAGGTTTCGGCAGAACCGAAGGCCAGGAAATTCCGCTGGTGATTTTCGTCGGTCACTTCGATCGAAGCCAGGAGGTATTCTTCCTGTTCTGCGGTCAGACCTGTGCGGCCGCCACCGCCTGTTGCTTCCGGATGGTTCGCATCAGCGCGGAAGTCGGTACCGAAGATATTGATAGGCGTACAATCTTCGATCGCAGCACGGGCAAACGCGTCGTCCGGCAGATCACCCGGAGCCGTGTCACGCGTGATGCGACAAACGACATTGCCACTGCCGTCCAGAACAGCGTCCGCTGCATACTGGAAGCGCGTGATGTCCACACCCGTTTCCAGGTTGGAGTTGCTCATCTCACCATAGGTGTAGCTGACTTCCCACGAGATGTCGTGCAGGAAGCCGAAGTCCGGTGCCACACCGTCAGCGCCAATCACGAACCGGTTCAGGTCACGATTATTGAGCTGCGAGCGAGACGGACCGAACATGCCCAGATAGGCACGACGATCAGCAACAGTACCGATCGGCTGACTTGGCGACGTGGCCGTCGGTGCGCCGTAGATGGTACGCTCGTGGTTATTGATCAGATCGGCCAGGCCGCTTTGCAGGGCATAGGCGTTATCGGTGTAGTCCAGGTAGAAGGAGTTACCCGTGTAGAAGGAACCGACATCCCACAGGGTCAGCTGCCAGAAGGTCGGCTGGCCGGTGTCGAAGGTTTCTTCTTCAACGTGTTTCGCTTCGGCAAAGACGTTGATGTAGGAGTTCAGCTCAAAGTTCAGGCCGGCCTGGAAGCGGGTTGCCTCGGAACGCGGAATACGCGAACCCTGACCGAATTCCGTACCGGAGTTCAGGCCGTCACCACCCACGCTGATACGACGGGACAGGCCATTGCCGTCCTGCAGTGTGCCAAAGTCGTAGGGCCGCGGCGTGCCGTCAGCGTTGAACGCATAGACATTGCCCGTGTCGGCACGAACCGGACGACATGCGGACGGAATGAAACCAAACGGAACCGTACAGTTGGAGAACGGAGAATCCGGATCATTCGTGGCGCTACCCGGAGCACCACCTGCAAGAACCAGCAGACCACCGCGAGCGAAGAAGGCATCACGACGACCATAGGTCAGGATGCTGTCAAAATCGCCATCGGACGGATTTGCGGCCGTGTCGCTGTCATTGCCGATCAGGCCCGGAGACGCGCGACGCCAGTCAATATCGAAATCGAGAACTTCTTCCGTGTCCTGATACTCACCGAACACGTAGACGTTCAGGCGATCATCCATGAGGTTCTCACCCCAGATGGCCGACAGACGTGTGTTGGTCTGACCGTCCTGGTTGATCTGCGACAGTGTGGCGTCGACTTCGATGCCTTCAAAATCATCACGTAGGATGAAGTTGACCACACCGGAGACAGCATCAGCACCATAAACAGCGGACTGACCACCGGTGATGACTTCAACGCTTTCGATCAGCAGCGACGGAATGGTGTCGACGTCAACAGCCAGGGAGCCCGGGCTGGAACCGACGTGGCGACGACCGTCGACCAGTGTCAGCGTACGGTTGGAACCGAGTTGACGCAGGTTGAGGAGTGACAGGCCACCGTCGTTCAGGTTGGAACCGGTGGTGTCTTCCGGAACGACCGAGCCTTGCAGCGCCGGAACGTCAGCGAGGAAGTCAACCACGTTCGGCTCACCGGACATGACAATGTCGTCGGCGGAGAGCTGGATCAGCGGCGTCGGTGCATTGGTAGCCGAACGAGCGATCCGCGAACCGGTGATCACAATGCGATCTTCGGTTTCAGCTTGCTCTTCTTGCTGAGGAACCTGCTGGACGTCCTGCGCGTAGGCCGGCGCAATGCCAAGGCCGACGACAGCGAAGCCAGCGAGCATGGTCGAGCGCAGCAGGCGCTCTTTCTCGATAAGTGCTTTCACGATGTACCCCGTTTTTGTCTGGTATGCACTCACGCCCGAATCCCGACCCCGAACGAAAGTGCACTAGGCAGGAATGCTCCCTGCCATGCCTACTATGAAGATTGGCTTACCGTATCGACAAGCGTCCTCCACCTTAAAAACAGGTTTTTGAACCTTGCTGTTGCAAAATAGTCATATGGCGTGACATCGCAATCGCGAGAAGTTTCATGAACTCACTTACAATGCCTTGTAATTTAATATGAATTTAGCGCAACGCACACAGACCCGATATGCAACCATTTTGCCGACTTACCACAACATTACAGTCCCTCCATCTTGCACTGCACAAAACCTCGACAAACTGCGATCCGACATGAAATCGCCGCAGCGGGTGCTTGCCTCGATAAAAAAGGGAGGCTAAGAACCCCGCTCCCAGCACGGATGGGCGATTAGCTCAGCGGGAGAGCACTTCGTTGACATCGAAGGGGTCACTGGTTCAATCCCAGTATCGCCCACCATCCAATTTTCTTGATCCGCGTTACACTCAGCCGCCAGGGCGCTCACGCCTGTTCGTTCCGGACCTTGTAACCCCACGCCCTTAACATACAGCTCGATGCAGCCGCTCCCTTTCGCATCGCGCTCGTCCAGACTATGTCGTCAGACAAGGTTTAAACCGTTGGATCACGCTTTGATCCGCACGGAATGGCACGTATGGAGGCCCGCATGGATCAACGTCTGAAATCCGCCCTGACCCAGGTCACGGAGCAACAATCGGGACGTGACATTCTCTCGGCAGGCCGCGTGGATGGTGCCCAGATCACCGGAGATGCGGCGACGATCGTTCTGACACCGCCAGTCGCTGGCAAACCGGACCTTGATCGCCTCCAGCCTGAGATCGAAACCGCAGTGGGGTCAATCGACGGGATCGAACGCGTGCGTGTCATCATGACGGCCCACAAGGATTCCGGCGGACAGGCCCGTCAAAAACCAGCCCCCACGCCCCGTGACACCGCTCCGAAACCGGCGCGGCTGATCATCGCCGTGGCGTCGGGCAAGGGCGGCGTGGGCAAATCCACCGTCACCGCCAATCTCGCCGTCGCCCTGGCCCGTCAGGGCCTGAAAGTCGGCCTGATGGATGCGGATGTCTATGGCCCTTCGGTCCCGCGCCTGTTTGGTGCAACAGATGTTGAAGGCCTGCGCAAGACCGATGCCGGTGTTCAACCCGTGACGGCGCATGGCGTGAAACTGGTCTCCATGGGCTTTGTCGTAAAACCAGGCGCACCGATCGTTTGGCGCGGTCCGATGGTTCAAGGCGCCATTCGCCAGTTCATGATGGATACGGATTGGGGCCAGCCCGATGTGATCCTCATCGACATGCCACCGGGTACGGGTGATGCCCAGCTTGCACTGGCCCAGGACCTGCCTGTGGATGGCGCCGTCATCGTCTCAACACCCCAGGACCTGGCCCTTGATGATGCCCGCAAGGCGATGGCGCTGTTCAACCAGACCCATGTGCCCATTCTGGGACTGGTGGAGAATATGGCGATGTTCATCTGCCCCAATTGCGGCGAGGGCACCTATATCTTCGGACATGGGGGAACCCGCGCGGAAGCCGAAGCCCTGGGACTGCCCTTCCTGGGCGAAATCCCGCTTCACCCCGATCTGCGCAAACGCTCGGATGCGGGGGAGCCCGCAGCCCTGATGGATGATCCGGTGGGGCGTGCCTTTGCCGAGGCGGCAAGGGCGGCGCTGACGGAGGCTGAACAGGCCCGCAAGCCCGCGCCGATCATTGCCTTTTCCGAGGACTAGACCCTCAAGCAGGCGGAAGCGACCAGGGCGTGGGCTGTATCCCGCCCGGCGCGACCACACCAAAGACCTGTCGGATGCGATCTTCGGTCAAACAGTGCTGCGGTGTGCCCGCAGCCACAACCTGCCCCTCACTCATCAGCACGACCTGATCCGCCCGTGCTGCCACCAGGTCCAGCGCATGAGCCGCCATCACAACTGTCACACCGTTCGCCGCCTCCTCAGCGAGCACATCCATGATGGCGAGCTGGTGATGGGGATCGAGGGCCGCGGTTGGTTCATCCAGAATCAGAAGCGGCGCCTGAGTGGCCAGTGTACGGGCGAGAAAGACCCGCGCCTGCTCTCCGGACGACAGTGATGTCACCGGACGGTCGGCCAGATGGGCCACACCACAGCGATGCAACGCGTTGGACACAATCGCCGCGTCCTCGGCCCGTGTTGCGCGCGCGGTCCGGTGAGGCAAACGTCCGAGCTCGACAATCGCCCAAGCTGAAAGCGGCCAGGCGGCTCGTCCGTCCGCCGGCAGAAAGGCGATGCGTCGGGCACGATCCGCATCCGACACCGCGGACAGGGCCTCATCCTCCAGCCAGACCTGGCCCTCGCCCGGTGTCAGCAATCCAGCGGCGACACGCAGAAGTGTGGATTTCCCGGCACCATTGGGGCCTGCAAGAGCGGTGATACCCGGCTCTCCCATGGCAAGCGACACACCGTCCAGGCGCGGCCCACGCCGCGAGGTCACCGATACGCGATCGAAGATCAGACGACTCATGCCAAATCCTCCCGCGTCTTGCGGACAAGCCAGAGGAAAAACGGCGCGCCCAGCAAGGCCGTCAACACACCCAGATAAAGTGGCATGCCCGGCCCCGACAGGAAACGGACGGCCAGATCTGCCGACATCACCAAAATCGCACCTCCCAGCGCACAGGGCCAGAGCAGGCGCGAGGGCTGATGCCCCACCAGCGGGCGCAGGACATGCGGGATTACAAGCCCCACAAATCCGATGGATCCCGCAACCGCCACGCCTGCCCCCACCATCAAGGCGGTGGCGCCGACAGTTACATATCGCGCGTAGGCCCCATTCTGCCCCAGCGAACGAGCCTCTTCTTCGCCTAGGCTAAGGGCATCCAGCGTCCGCCCGGTTGAAGCGGCCAGGACGAGTCCGGCCAGGATGAAGGGCGAGGCAAACAACACCTCATGCCAGCTGGCATCGATCAGGGATCCCATCAACCAGTAGGCAATCTCCGCCAGAGCCCAGGGATTGGGTGCCAGATTCATCACAAGAGCTGTGAGCGCGGACGCCGTGGCACTCACCGCCACACCGGCCAGAACCAGGGTGGTCGCGCGCGCCGAGCGACCGGCCAGCAAGAGCACCAGAGCCACTCCGATGGCCGAACCTAGGATCGCTGCGACAGGCAGGGCCATGGCGACAACGCCCGACACACCGAAATAGAGGGCCAGCACCGCGCCCAGCCCGCCGCACGCCGACACGCCAATCACACCCGGATCGGCCAGAGGGTTGCGGAAATACCCCTGCAACATGGCACCGCTCATCCCCAGCCCGGCGCCGACCAGCGCCCCGAGCATCAGGCGTGGCAGCCGAAGCTGGACAAGAATGTCAGCGTCCAGGCTGTCGCGTCCGGCCAGAACATCTAGCAGGCCTGAGATCGAAACGCCCTGCGGTCCGGCCAGAAGCGATACCAGGGCACTGACTGTGAAAAGGCCCGCAAGTAACGACCAGAGTTTGAGTCTGGACATCAATTCTCCTCCCGGGCGTCACGAGCCCATCGGTCGGCGGCATCTGCTATGCGTTCTGCCGCGTGTATCAGATTCGGGCTGGCACACGGCCAGTCACCACTCGGGATATCAATCCGCGGCTCAGCCGCCAGCAAATGCGCATAGGCGGAATGATGTCGCGCCCGGTTCATGCGACCGCCAAAACCATCCCGGAAAAAACTCGTCACCACGATATCCGCTGACAGGCCGAGTGCGTGTTCCGGATCGGACCGAGTCCAGCCGGTTGCATCGACGGCATTGATCGCCCCAGTCGCTCTCAGCGCCGCATCGACAAAGGTGCCGGTACCGGCCGATCCGCCCGAGGCGCTGAGATAGAGGATCTCTGGTTGACGCCCTCTGACATCCGCACGACGAGCCAGATCATCCAGTCGGGCAGAGAGCTCAGCTATCTCGCGGCTCGCCTCAGCCTCACGCCCGAGAACCTGGCCCAGTTCACGCAAATTCTCCTCGATCCCGACAAAGTCACTGGCCCACCCAAGCTCGAACACGCCGATGCCATGTCGAGAGAGGAGATCGGCCGTACGACCGCCCTCCCCCGCCGCAAATACCACAAGGTCCGGATTCAGGCGCAAAAGCCGCTCCGCATCGACCCAGGCAAGCGGGCGCTCGCGCATCCAGTCAGGTGCCGCCGAAACCGGCTGGTGCACCTGCCAGGACGCGGCAATCACCGTGTCGCTTTCGCCAAAGGCCGCCAGATAGGCATCGGCACACAGTCCGGCCGACACCACGCGCTGTGGTGCCGCACCGGCTTGTGCCTCTGCGTGATCAGGAGCGACGCAGACGCAGGCCCACATAAAGGCCGCGACCTGCGCTCTCATAGCCAAAGACATCCTGATAGTCCTCATCAAGCAGGTTCTCACCGCGAACATAGAGCTCTGCACCCGGCCGAACGGCATAGGCCAGCGTTCCGCCCACAAGGGTATAGGCGTCCAGGGTCACGGGCTGGAACGTGCCAAAATCCGTGTCGATCTGATCGCCAGTATGGTCGATCGTCAGGGCCGCGCGCACCGGCAGATCATCGGGACGCCAAGCCAGGGTGGCGCTGCCCAGAAACTCCGGTCGACGGATTTCGGCCACTCCATTTTCTTCCGAGTCGAGCCAGGTCAGCTGACCGCTGATCGACACCTGGGTGTTGATCGCATAGGCGCCTTCCAGCTCCAGCCCCTGACGCTCGCTTGTCCCGTCAGCATTACGCGCCGTGGCCGGGAACACACCAAAATCCGTGAAGATCTCGTCTTCCAGCTCAGACTCGAACCAGGTAGCCGACCAGGATGCCGCGCCGTCCAGGAGGGTTTGTTCCCAACCAATCTCCCAACCGGTCGAGCTTTCCGGCTTGAGATCGGGATTGCCGACAAAGAAGTCCGGAAAAAAGCCGAACAATTCGAACACGCCGGGGTTTTTCACACCCTCACCGGCGCTGACCCGGACACGCCCGTTGACCGCATCAACGGCCAGGGCGGCGCCGGCACGCCACGTCACGGCATCCTCGAACAGTTCATTGTCCTCATGACGCGCTGACAGGGTCAGATCCCACGGTCCGTGTGCCATACCGTAATCCAGTGCCACAGCCCAGGTGTCGACCGAATTGGACTGGTTCTGCCCCGCGTCCTCACCGGCAAAGGCTTCAGTCTCATCGGTCGCGGTCTCGATGAGGCCGGTCAATCTATGGCGGGTTTCGCCCTGGTCCCATTGCCCGGTCACCAGATAATGCAATTGGCCACGCTGGCCGTCATTGCGACCGGTGAATGCGCCATCCGCGCGCGTTTCACTATCCGTATCGGTCAGCTGGGCCGCCCATTCGTGATTGAGAGAAACACGGCCCAATGACTGTTCTGCGATTACGGCGACACGCGCAAACAGATTGTCCGCCTCCCCCTCACGGTCGACATCATCCAGACGGCCGTCGAAATCAGTGTCGGAATCAAACTGGTTCTCGCTGGTGATCCACCGAACTGCGGTCTCCAGGCCGATCGCCTCGGTTACATCCACCCGTCCCGATCCGGCGAGTGTCTGATTGCGATAGCCATCGGCTTCACCTGTTGTGCCCGAGACATCAAAACCATCGCTCTCCAGGAATCCGGCCGAGAAAGAGCCGGACACGCGACCTTCACCGCTGGCCACATAGCCCGTCAGGCGCCGGCTGTCATACGATCCGCCTTCGACCCGCAGCCCGTATGCGGGCTCTTCACCGGCCCGACGAGTGGTCAAGCTGATCACACCGCCAATCGCATCTGCACCCCACAGGGCCGATTGTTCACCGCGGGCCACCTCAATCCGGGTCAGATCATCCAGGGCGAACGGCGCGAAGTCCGCCTCGCCGGTGAAGGGGCTGGCCGCTTCGATGCCATCAATCAACACCAGGACATGATTGGCTTCCGCGCCCCGGGCGCGAATCTGGGTCAGCCCACCCGGGCCACCCGAGCGCGACACCGCAAGCCCGGGTACAGCACGCAGGGTATCCGCCGCGAACACCAGGTTCCGGTCTTCCAGCGCGGCTTCATCCAGAACACTGACCGAAACTGTTGCGTCATCGGCCGGGAGCGGCGTCCGGGCGGCCGTGACCAGAATGACCTCATCCTCGCTCGCCCCTTGGGCAAAGCTCTGTGAGGTCAGACAAAAACATCCACCCAGAATGAGGGCGGTATGGGAAATCGAGTTACGCACCTGCGTCTCCATAGCGATTTGGCCGCCAACCCGATGGGCGGACGGCGGTGGCAAGGAGTCGTCAAAAAACGGTGGACACCGCGCCGGTTTCGAGAACTCCCGCTCGAACGGACAGACGACGGTGATGGCCGGTCTTCCGGCTGGCGGGTCGACATTCCTGGGCACGCCTTCCCAGATCCAGGGATCCAGTGGCCATGTGCCCGAACTCACCGCTTACGGCTGCGGGGACAGCGTCGGCCTCAACAGGACATATCCGCAGACACATCCGATTGTTCCGACTTCCCGATTACTCCCGTGAGGGAACCATCACGAGCGCGCAAGCTATGAGTTCTCGACCCAAAGTCAATCTGTGAGGCTGGACAAACGCTCCTCCAGAGCGCGAATACGCATATACAGGGCGCGTTCCTTCATGCGGGTCTTGTCATTGAGGTGAGCCTCAAGGCGTTTGAGCGCTCTCTGGGACCGGCGCCAGCGCCACCACAACAGCACAACTTTCGGGCCATCCACCAGATAGCGCTTCCACATGCGCTGTGGCTCCTGCACCAGGCGATGCAGCCATTCAAGCCGGGAGGCCTGCATCCATTGTGGAGCCCGTTCAGCCTTGCCGCCCAGGAAATCCAGAGACGCGCCGACACACAGGCCCACACCCGTACAATCCCCGCGATCCAGGCAGGCCTCGGCAATCAGCTCCTGCTGCGGTGATCCCACGCAGATAAATACAAACCGCGCAGGATTGCGGGCCACGAACTCAGCACACTCTGCGATGGCGTCCGGCTTGTGGCGCAGCCCCATGGGCGGCTCATGCCAGCGCAGATCGCTGAGACCATACCGTGCGCGAACAGCGTCAATCACGGATCTGGATCCTCCAATCACTGTCACTGTCTCATGCGGATCGATCTCGTCGCGGAACAGTGATTCTGTCAGGTCGGAACCGGGTGCGATCTGGATATGCTCTCCGGAGATCTTGCCGATCAGCTCGAGAATTCGGCTGTCACAGACGGTCAGCCAGGCTTGGGCATAGAGGGTCGCGAGAACAGTATCCGTCTCCAACCTCACCAGGTGGTCCACATTCGGTGTCACAACAAACGCGAACGGCGATTTTGGGTCACGACGAGCCACTCGTTCGCGGGCCTGATCCAATCCGATACGGTCAAAGGCCGAGTTCAAGAACCACACATGACGGGCCCCTGAGCGGCGTTCGACGAATTCTGGTGCGCTGATCGCGTCAACCATGACCTGATCCCGTGTCTGTTGTTCATCCCATATGAGGGGAAAACAGCAAGACACATGCCAGTCTCAGCCGAAAAGACAGGGGCGGGACAGGCCTTCACACTGTCCCCCTTCCCGCAATGACAGTGAGGTTTTATCCCTCATCCCGCGTTGGGGGACGCGAAGTGGCAGAACTTTCGGGTCTGTTTGATGCAAAATGCAAAGATCGGTCTTCGCGAAATGCGGCACACCTGTTTTGCAATCTGCATCCAAATGGGCCCGTAGTGGCATCTCACCCGGGAGAGTGGGTGAGGCAAGAGGACGACGATGAAAACGCTAGCTTTGGCCTTGATCGTGGCGGCAAGCGGTTTAGGACCGGTCATGGTCCCGATGGCCCTGGGTATTCCGGTAACAGTCCGTATCGGCCCCGTTGAAGCGGGATATGATGAATTTCGCCGGTTCGATCTGGACCTGGCTGCCACCTGCGTCCGGCGCGAATGCCCCATGTTTGAATGGCGCCTGGGCGATCCCGACACGCCCGGCCTGCGGCTCGCTTTCTAGACAGGCGCCGCCGCCCTCCATCACAATCCGGGCAGACATACAGCGCGTCGACATGATCGATGCTCTGGATCAAGACCTCAACAGATAAAGCCCTGATTTGGAATGCTTCCTTTGATATCACAAACTGTGACATCAAAATTTTCGTTTCAAATCCCGCCAGGCGAAGCGCGCCGCATGCAAGCTTTCACGACCCGCACGCTCGAGCGGAGAGGGCTCCCCGCACAGATCCGCCACCAGACTCTCGGCGAGGAGCGGCGCATGGGAAAACCCGCGTGAGCCCAGTCCCGAGAGGACCCGTACCCGCGACATCAAACCGGTCTCACGGCCCTCGCGCCACTGGCGACCGGAACGGGCCGACGCGGCCCAGACCGCGCCAAAATCATCTGCGGGATACGGTCCGATGACGGGATGGCGGTCGGGTGTCGAAGCCCGCACTCCCTGCCATTCATCGATCGGTGCGTCTCCCAGACTATCGTCCAGTTCGGGCAGGTGGGCCCGCAAACCGGCCCGCATGTTCGCCAGGGCCGTCTGTGTCGGCAATCCCTCCCAGCCTTTGACATGGGTGGAGCCCAGCAAAGTCCCGCCCCCCGGGGCCGCACAGACATAACCTCCCCACGTCCTCGGCTGATCAAGCGCACCGCCCGGCAGAACAACGACCTGTCCCGCGCTGGCGCTCACACTGGACAGCATCGCGTGTGGGCCACCTGCATGTATGAGACAGGCGACCTGCGCCACCTCCTGTCCGTCTTCACCCAACAGAACGCATCCGTCAGCGGTTTCGGCCCACTTGGAGATCACCTTGACCTGCGGACGCAGATCTCCGGCCAGGCTGGCAACCAGGCGAGCAGGCTCGAACTGACCTGCAGCGCTCATCTCCAGCGCATCCCCGGTCCAGCGCACATCTTCCCCCATGAGTTCGGCTATTCCGGCAAACCGGTCGGCCTCGTCATCATCTTTCGCCAGACGCAGAACACCGGTCGGTAAAAAACCCGGTCGATCCTCATAGAGACGTCGGGCGAAATGGAAGGCGGCGAGGCTGAGTCTTTGATGTGGCCGGTCTGCCCGTTCAAGGCGCGGGGTCAGCAATCCTGCCGGAGCGCCTGAAGCGCCAGAGCCCAGTCCCTCACGGTCAAACCACAGGACCTCCCGCCCGCGTTGCGTGAGAGCATGAACGAGAGATGCGCCGGCTATCCCGCCCCCGATAATGCCCACGGGCCCGTGAAGCGCGGCGCCACGATCAAAGGGCGATACGCGCGGAGACGTGTCACACGCTCGCTTGGAGGCAACCAGCCGCTCGCGCTTGCGGCCAAAACCGGGGGCTTTCGAGACCTCAAATCCCGCGGCAGACAAGCCACGCCGGACCGCACCGGCCACTGTGAAGGTTCCGATCCGTGCACCGGGTTTTGACAATCGACCGATCTGGTCGAACACGTCCTGGGACCACATGGCCTCATTGCGGGCCGGGGCAAAACCGTCAAGAAACCAAGCATCGACCTCGGCCTCCACCTGCGACAGGGCGCTTGCGGCCTCGTCCTGCAGGATGGTGAGGGTAAATCGGTCTTGTGCGAACACACAGCGGTGTGCGCCCTTGTAAGCGGGAGGCCATTGCGCCAGGAGCTGGTCGACGAGAGGTGCCAGTTCCGGCCAGGCCGCCAGGGCCCGTCGGGCCTCATCACGCGACAAGGGGTGTTTCTCCACGGTCACCGCATGTAGCCAGCCCGACCGCTCTCCGGCCGTTCGCCAGAGTTGCCACAGAGCGAGCATGTTGAGACCTGTTCCGAAACCCAGCTCACCCACCACAAAGGAGGATCGACCCTGCCAGTCCTCTGGCAGATTGCACGCTTTCAGGAAAACCGTCCGGCTTTCTTCCAGCCCGTCCTCGACGGAAAAATAGACATCACCATAATCGCTGGCCCGCACACAGGCCTCGTCGCGCCAGTCCAGCTGCGGTGGATCACAAACAAGTCGGCTGCCCGGGTCGGACATCACAATTCGCGCGTAAAACCGGCAAAGGCCATCAGCCCTTCCGGCCAGGGGCCATGGCCTGACGCCGGCTCGAAATGCCCGGCCTCACCCGCATCACCGAACCGGATACCCCAGTCCCGCGCCCAGCCTTCAGCCGTTTCAATCTTGCAGGTCCGGTCATTGGTTGAGGCCAGAAGGAGCGCGGGAAAGCCCAGCGGATCCCGCGGCACTGGCGCAAAACCGTGTCCGGGAAACTTCGCCTCCATCTCGGGACGCTCCCAATCGGACACACCGACCAAAAAGGCGCCCGCGATCTTCTCCCGGGGCAAGAGCGGGGCCGCATGGACCACCGTCAAAACGCCCACCGAATGCGCGACAAACAGAACCGGCTTTTCCGCCTCGTGCACTGCCTCGACCACGCGCTGCACCCAGGCATCCTTCTGCGGCCGGGCCCAGTTGTCCTGCTCCACCCGGCGTGCCGTGGACATTTTTTCCTGCCAACGGCTTTGCCATGCCAGCGGCGAGGCGTTTTTCAGACCGGGGATGATGAGAATATCTGCGTCTTTGATCTTCATGGCCGCGTTTTTTAACCGCTTGGGCGCGCATTACCAGTCATGCGCATGAAAAACGGGCGCGGTCATCAACACGACCACGCCCGCGAGGTAGAGGAGCCTTGCAATCAAGGCTCTTTCTAACTGTGTGTTCTCAAAGCTCGTTCGGGATCTCGTCCAGGGCCGTTTCCATTTCGGCAAAGCTCGGCTGCATCTTGGTCGGTACACCTCCACGGCCAATCTCGACCGAGATCTGCGCGGCATTGCCGTGCAGGTGCGCAACCAGCACATCCTGGATGATCTTGTAGAACTGGTGTTCCTCGTCATAGATCGAGTTCATATAGGACGCGAACGGACCGACAAAACCATAGGCCAGGAACACGCCGAGGAAGGTTCCCACCAGGGCACCACCGATATAACTCCCCAGAATGGCCGGCGGGCTCTCGATCGCGCCCATGGTCTTGATCACGCCCAGCACGGCCGCAACGATACCCAGAGCCGGAAGACCATCGGCCAGGGTCTGCATAGCGTGTGCCGGATCCGCGGCCTCGTGATGGTGTTTTTCCAGCTGTTTTTCCATGTTGTCTTCAACCTGGTGCGGGTCTTCCAGGTTCATCGTCATCATACGCAGCGTGTCGCAGATGAAATCGATGGCGAAGTGATCCTTCATGATCCGGGGATAGCGGGAAAAAATCGCGCTCTCCTTGGGATTTTCGATGTGGGCCTCAAGAGCGATCACACCCTTGGTCTTCATCGTCTTCGTCAGAAGGAAAAGAAGGGACAACAGGTCCTTATAGTCCTGACCCTTCCATTTGGGTCCCGTGAAGACCTTGGACAGATCTCCCAGCGTTTTCATGACCGTTTTCGGCTTGTTGCCGATCAAGAAGGCGCCGGCCGCCGCACCACCGATCATCATCATCTCGAACGGCAGCGCCTTCAAGATCACATCAAACTTGCCGCCGGCGAGAGAGAACCCGCCGAAGACCATCACGAAAACGACAATAATGCCAATAATCTGGAACATAACCCGTCCACCTGTGCGTTTTTCGAACGTGTGACCCGCTCGATTAGACTGCATTATGGACGGGTAAGCTTAATGCCCGGTTGAATAAGGGTTATCAGCTGGTGAACAGGCACGACGCATTGGTTAAATTCCGCCACCGGTTTCTTCATGGAGATTAACCGGGAAGGGTAAAAATTGCGCTGACACCCGAAGACGCCTACATCCCTCCCATGACACCGCCCTATGATCCCGCCCGACCCTCCAGCCCGGAGGAAAGACGGCGCGCCTTTCGCCTCTTGTTCATCTGTCTGATGGCCACCGGGGTCGGCAACAACATGTTGTTCGCCATCCTGCCCCCATTGGCGCGGGATCTGGGCGTGGCGGAATACTGGGTGGGAGCGATCTATACGGTGTCCGCAACCCTGTTCATGACCATGACACCGATCTGGGGGGCCCTGTCAGACCGGCGCGGGCGCAAACCCTTCATCATTTTCGGGCTGACGGCCTTCGCCACCTCGACCCTCGTTTTCGCCCTTGGAACCTGGGCCGGGGAACAGGGGTGGGTCCCACCACTCGCTGCTATCTTTGCCATGGCCCTCGCCCGCAGCCTGTTTGGCGGGCTGGGTTCAGCGACCAATCCATCGGCACAGGCCTATGTCGCTGATCGCACGTCGCCGGAGGAACGCACCGAAGCCCTGGCCGGGCTCACGGCGGCCTTTGGTCTGGGCGCGGTCATCGGCCCCGCCCTGGCCGCGACCCTGGTGGAAGTCTTCGGCGTCGCGGTCTTCATGGTGATGATTGCTGCGATTGTCCTGGCCGGGGCCTTCGCGGTCTGGCGCCTGCTGCCCGAGAAGACACCGCCCCGAGTACAACAGCGCCCCATCAACCCGCTCGAACAATTTGCGTTTGGCGCAGACCCGCGGATCTTTCCTTTCATGATCTATGGCTGTCTGTTGTGGATCACCCAGAGCCTGGGGCTGTCCACGCTCGCCTTTTTCATCATGGATGAGCTGGGACTGGACGCAGATGCCGGCCTGCAAATGTCATCCATTGCCCTGGCCGCAGGTGCCGGCGCCCTGATCATCGCACAGCTGGTCGTCATACCTGCCCTTAAGGCCACGCCGCGCACGCTAATGAGCTTGGGCAGCCTGCTCACGGCCGTTGGCTCCATCACCATGATCGTGGCGCCCAACTATAGTGGGATTGTGTCAGGCTATCTCATCACCAGTTTCGCCTTCGGCCTGGCGCGATCCGGGTTTACCGGCGGCGCCTCGATCGCCGTCTCGCCGGAAGAACAGGGACGCGCCGCAGGGCTGACCACGGCGACGGCCGGGCTGGGCTTTCTCATCGGACCAGTGGGCGGTTTGTGGATCTACCACAGCCTGGGCCATGACATTCCCTATATCATGGCTGCCGGACTGGCCGCGCTCAGCCTGGTTCTTGCCTGGATGCACCCGGCGATCCGCCGCGCCGGAGATGCGGTCAAGGGACAGCTGGACCCCAGACGTCCGCTTTGAGGCCCACCACCTCCAGTCCAAAGCGTCACCAGATTGTCACACAATCGCTAAATCGGAGGCTGTCATACGATTGTGCCCATTTAGGACGTGCACTCGAGGCCCGCTTGCGTATCAATAGAGGTGAACGCGTTATCATGTCGTAAGGAGGCCGTGTGCGAGCGACAGATATCAGCAAGCGTTACATTCTTGCGTTGTCGCTGATCGCGCTATTGTCGGCCAGCATACTCGCCTTATCACTTTGGTCCGGTCGCTCCGCTGAGACCTATTCCGAATTGATCAATACCGCCGGCAAGCAGCGCATGCTGTCCCAGCGCATCGTGCTCAACGCTACCCTCGTGCAGCGCCCGGTCTCTCAGACTCTGGTGACGGCGCGCGCCCGTGAAACCCTCCTCGACTCAATTGACGAATTCAACACGGCCCATCAACGCCTGCGCGAGGCCAGTCTGACTATTCCGACTGTTCGGGATGTTTATGCGCCTGCGACCGGTCTGGACGAACAGGTCGCGCAATTCACACAAGGCGCTGAAGCCCTCGCCGAAGAACAAGACAATCCCGAGCGCGCGCTCGACAGGTTATTGCTGCAGGGTGAGGCTATTCTTGTCGTTCTTGATCGGGCAACCGGAGCCTATGAAGCGGCGGCTCGCCAGCAAAGCTACCGTATCAAGCGCATCGAATGGGCGGCCTTTTTTGCGACTCTCATGATCCTGGCCCTTGAGGCAGCTTTGATCTTTCATCCCGCCATCCAGGCTCTGCGCCGGGCGATGGGCGAGCTGGAGTATGCGCGCGACAGGGCGATTGATGCCCATGATGTGCTGAGCCGCTTTCTCGACGACACGGGCCGGGCGATACGCTCTCCACTTCACGCCTTGATGGGCACTTTGGAAGCGCTGAGATTGTCTGATCTCAACGAACATCAGAGAAAAGTCCTGACCTCGGGGCAAGAGGCTGGACGAGAACTGGACAGAGTTACGCAAACTCTGGTGCAAAAGTCCGGGACAGGTGACGCCGAAGCCGCGCGCACAGCCTCATTCCCGCCTGTACAACTGGTCGGGGCCGAGGAAGATGCGAACCGGCCGCTTCGCGTGCTGGTCGTGGATGACAATCTGACCAACCGCCTGGTCCTGAGGACCCTGCTGGAAACCCAGAACTGCGCCGTCTCTATGGCGGAGAACGGCCCTGAAGCCATTCGATATTGGCAAGCCAAGCCCGTCGATATCATCCTGATGGACATCGACATGCCCGGGATGAGCGGAATCGAGACCACACAGGCGATACGGGCGGAGGAGAAACATCTCTCGCGCCCCCATACACCCGTGATTGCCGTGACCGCCAATACTCGCCCGGAACAAATCGCGCGTTATGAAAACATCGGCATGAGTGGCTGCCTGTCCAAGCCCGTCTCGCGCGACAGGCTCTTCAGCGCCATGAACCGGGCACGCGCGCACACATCCTTTGTCATGGCCGTGTCCCACGTCACCGAGACCAATATCACTGAGTCTAGTACTACCGAATAGCCCAGTGCCCAGTCTGCAAGAGACCAAGGGTCCTGGCAGTGTCGGCTAGTCCGACTGAGCCTCACGCACGGCCGCATGCATGGTCAGACCAGCATATCCGTCAGGGTCATGACCATGCGCCCGCTGGAAGGCTCGAAGGGCCCGGCGTGTATTGGGTCCAACCAGACCATCTGGACGACCGGCATCATACCCCAGCGCGTTCAACCCGGCCTGAAGCTCCATCGCCTGGCTTCGTGTCAGCGGCACATTCTCTTCCGGCCACGGGCCGACAAAAGGATCTGCCCCGGCAAACCGGTCTGCCAGATGCGCCACCGCGAGCGCATAAGCCGTGGAGTTGTTGTAACGCTTGATCACGCGGAAATTCCGGAAGGTCAGAAATCCCGGCCCTTGACGTCCGACCGGCAATTCCAGACGCGCAGAATGCATCAGCTCATCGGCGCGCCAATTCCGCTCCGCCGACGGACGAAGTCCGGCCATGGCCCAGGCACTGACCGGACGAGCCTCGCTGGGATCCCAGTCCATGAGGTCAAACCCGTCTGGCAGGCGAACTTCGACCACAATCGGCGCTCCCGCCTGCCAGCCGGCCCGGCCCAGAAGATGGGCAGACGACGCCAGGGCATCCGGCTCATCTGTCCAGATATTGCGCCGACCATCGCCATCCCAGTCCTGGGCGCGTTCCATATAGGTGGTCGGAATAAACTGGGTCTGGCCCATCGCACCGGCCCAGGAGCCTTTCAATTCCTCACGCGAGGCATAGCCATTATCGATCATCTGTCCGATCGCGATCAGCTGGCTCTCCGCCCAGTCCCGCCGACGCCCTTCCCAGGCCAGCGTGGCCAGGGACTGGATGGCGTCCAGATCGCCAGTGACTTGACCATAGGCGCTTTCCAATCCCCAGATCGCCAACAGGATATTTGCAGGGACCTCATAACGGGCCGCGATCGCGTCGAGTTCAGGCACACGATTACGCGCGGACTGGCCATCAAGAATGCGCCGTTCAGACACGGCCAGATCAAGATAGGACCATAAGGGGCGCACGAATTCGGGCTGAGACCGGTCGCGCTCGATAATCGTCATATTGGGCTCCAGCCCGTCGAGCATGCCCGATACGGTTGCTGCACTCGCCCCCGAGGCCGCCAGACGAGGCCGGAAATCCTCTCGCCAGTTTTCAAAACTCTCACCGTCCGGCTGAGCCTGGGCCGCGCCTGCCACCAAGATCGCGGCCGCGCCGAGGATGCCCGCGCCCAGGGATCGAGACCCCAAGGGCCCGAAACGCCGGGTCCAGCGGCGCCAAACAGAAAGCTGTGACATGTCGTTGCGTCCTATCCTCTTGCCACCGGTTCATCAAAAACCAGGCCGGCGATCTCCATGATCAATTTGCGCTTCAGCGCCGAAACAAAATCATCATGCTCTCGAGATGGCGAAATAAAGGCCCCCTCGCCCGCAATCACATAATCTTCAAAATAGGCTTCCACATCGATGCTGACACTAGGCCGGAACGGATCCTGGCGCTGGTTCACGATCGGCAGGCCATTGATGGTGATGTCCTGGGCCAGGGCCTGCTCGCGAGCGGCCGGCAAGCTGGGCCCGGCATTTTGCGGCCCGTCCCCGGACAGGTCGATAACCTTGCGGGTGCCTTCATAGGTATTGGTGGCAATCAGCTCGGCCGATGAATTGATCGCACCGCCAATTGCAGTCCGTCGGCCCGAGATGAAGCTTGCCGTCGCGAGCGTGGCGGCAAAACCGTGTGCGTCATCCTGGGTCTCAATCACCGTCCAGGGCGCAACGACCCGCTGAAAATCTCCATCCGCCCATTCCAGATACAGGACGGCAATCCGGCCATATCCCCCGCCCTGGATTGCGGAGATCACGTCCGGGTCGGCCAGGGCAGCGACATGACCGTCACGCTGACGACGCGCCTCGAACTCATCAATCGATGATGACACATCGACGGCGAGAACGAGTTCGAGGTCGACCCATTCCCGACCATCAGCGGTGTATTCCACCGGCCTGGACGGAGGATCTGCCCGCTCTCCCGCGTCGTCAAAACGGATGACATCCTGTTCGACGGGCTCGCTCGCTTCACCGTTGGTCTCTGCCAATAGGGACGCGCTAAGAACCGTCATTGCCGCACCGGCCAGCAAGATCATTGTCGGCTTCATGGGGCAAACCCGCTGTCGGGGCTGGGACGCAATTCCTGTGGCGAAGGGGAGGCCCCCGCAATTTCAAGCACCAGCTTGCGCAGGATTGCCTGGCGGAACTCGTCCTCCGATCGCGCGGGAAGAACAAAGGCATCGGAACCGGTCATGACTTCACGCTCAAAATAGCCTTCCAGATCCATTTCCGCAGCGTATCGGCTGGCGCCGTCCGGCTGGATAACCGGCAGGCCATTCACGACCACGCCTGCCGCATCGGCCCGCGCCCGGGCCTCCACCAGACTCACACCCTGATTCTGGGGACCATCTCCGGAGATATCGATCACCTGACGCGGGGCGGAATAGGTATTGTTATCGAGCCGCGCAACAGAATCGACGATCGCCGCACCGATCGCGGTGTAATTGCCGCGAACATAAGGCGCGTTCGCCACCTGGTCGGCAAAAGCCAGCGCATCCGCCTCTGTCTCGATCACACTCCAGTCGGCGGCAGTGCGTTGCATGCCTGAATCGGCCCATTCGACATAGGTAACCGCAATCCGTCCATGCAGACCCGATTGGATAGAGCGTAACACCTGCTCCGATGCCAGGGCCGCCACATAACCCGCCCGCTGGCGTCGCGCTTCCTCCTCGTCGACGGAATAGGAGATATCCACAGCGAGCACGAGCTCCAGGTCTACCTGGCTGCGATCCTCTACCGGGCGCGGCGCGACATCCGGGCGCGCGAAGGGGGTCAGCGTCTGGGCCAGCACAGGCCCGTGACCCGCTGTCAGGCACACCAGAAACACGGTTATGATTGTAATGAACGAACCCCTCATCCAGCCAAATTATCATGGCGGGCCGGGCGGGCAACTGACCATGTGGTAAGACTGCACAGGTGGAGGGTAAACGAGACGTCTCACATCGGATCTACCAGGCTCACGCGCATTTCTTGGGCCCGCAAAGGGCAAGACCGGGAGGCACAGCGACCGAGCAGCGACGCACGCGCGTCACATATGGAGCACAACGAGGAGCATATCAGGGCACACAATAGGACAGCGCACGAGTTGACTCACACGTAGGCCTCCTGTAACCACCACGCTCCTTTTGTTTCAGATCCTAGTTTGAAGGCCGTCCGATGAAAGTCCGCAGCTCGATCAAATCGCTGAAAAACCGCCACCGCGATTGCCAGGTCGTGAAGCGTCGCGGCCGTGTCTATGTGATCAACAAGACCGATCCGCGCTTCAAAGCCCGCGCTGGCTAGTCCTGCCTGAGATGGCCACGCAGGCCGTTCTCTGGGACTTGGGTAATGTGCTGATCGATTGGGATCCGGCACACCTTTACCGCAAGCATTTTACTGATGAATCCGATGTGCAGGCATTCCTCGCGAATGTCTGCACAATGGCTTGGCATGCCGAGCATGATCGCGGCGTGCCGATGGCGCAAAACCGCCTGGCCCTCATCGAGCAGTACCCGCACCACGAAGACGCCATCCGCGCCTGGGAGACCGGTCTGCCGGACATGTGCAAGGGCACGGTCCCTGGAACAGCCGAGATCATCACGTTTCTGGCCCAGGCCGGCGTGCCTCAGTACGCGCTGACCAACCTGCCCGCAGAATGGGTCGATCCGGTTTTCGAGATGTTTCCGGTGATGAACCACATGCAGGATGTGATCGTCTCTGCCCACGAAAAACTCATCAAACCGGACCCACGCATCTATGCCGTGACCGCTGAGCGTCTGCCGCACGATCCGGCGCACGTGGTGTTCTTCGATGACCGGCTCGACAATGTCGAAGCGGCCCGCGCCTTCGGGTTTGATGCGGTGCAGTTCACCGGCGAGACCGCCCTGCGCGCGGCGTTACAATCGCGCAAGCTTCTGCCCTGACCGTCTGGACGCCGACCGTTCAGACGCTAAGCTGCATCCATGAGCCTTGTTCTGACCGCCCTTCTGGCCGCGACCCTTGGTCAGGCCCAACCCGCTGACCCGGTGGACCAGCGGCTGCAGGACCGATTGGATCAACTCTCCTTCGCCAGCTCCGAAGACGCGGCACCCCTGGTCGCCGAAATCCGCGCCCTGTGGGAATCCGATGCCAGTGACACCTCGATCCATCTGATGGACCAAGGACTGCTTGCAGAAACGGCCGGTCGTCTCGATATCGCCGCGCGCATGTATGACCACGTCAATCGCTATGAACCGGAATTTGCCGAGGCGTGGTTGCGCACCGCGCGAGTCGCTGCCGCCCAGCAGGACTGGGGCTATGCGCTGGAATCCCTCGACCGGGTCATCACCCTGGAACCGCGTCGGTTCGACGCCTATGTGATGCTGGGCAATTTTCTGGAACAGACCCGAGAGTTACAGGCCGCCCAGGAAGCGTATCGCGAGGCGCTGGAACTCTATCCCAATTATGACACAGCCCGCTCCGCCTATCTGCGGGTGCAGAGAGAGCTGGAAGGTCGCTCGCTCTAGGCACACGTCACCCGCTGGATCAGCGCCGCAAAGCGCGGTACATCAAGCTGCGAGATTTTATGGAGCGGGGTCGTGATGTCGTTGCGTGTGTTCAGCCTGCTGGTCCTGATGGGCCTGAGTGTCACAGCCTGCGCGGGCACACCGCCTCTCGCCGTCATTCCGCCCGGTAGTGGCGATGGCCAAGTCGAGCGTATCCTGGTTGTCACGACGCGAGAACAGGATGCTGACCCGCTGCTCCTGTTCAACGAGGCCCGGGCCGCCGAACCCCATTATGCCCAGCTGGACGTCTGGGTGCCGCATGATCGAGCATTCGGGCAGATCCGCGTTGCCGGGCGCCGCGCTGATCCCGACCGGCATTTCGGTCTGTCTGCCTATGAGGATCTACAGTCTTCAGAGCGCTTCAACACGGCGCTCGCGCGTGAACTGGCGACACTGCCGGAGGGTCAGCGCAATATCTGGCTGTTTGTGCACGGCTATAACACAAGCTTTTCCAACGGGATTTTCCTGCAGGCCCAGATGATGGCCGATTTCGGCAATGCCACGTTCAGTGACCATCGCCACTCCGTCGCCGTACAGTTTGCCTGGCCCAGCGCCGGAACCATCCCCGGCTATCTTTATGATCGCGACAGCGTGCAATACTCCCGCTCGGCGCTGGCTGACACATTGATCGAACTTCACAATCAGGGCGCGGACGACATCACAGTTCTGGCTCATTCCATGGGCACGCTGTTGACCATGGAAGCCATTCGCCAGCTGGACCAGAGCGGTCGGCAGGATGTGATTGCCCATATTGCGCCCTTGATCCTTGCAGCACCGGATATCGATGTGAATGTCTTCCAGCAGCAATTGCGCGATCTGGAACACCGTCCGGATCCGATGGTTGTGGCCCTGTCCCGCGAAGACCGGGCCCTCTTGCTGTCGGACATGATCCGGGGCGGACATGCCCGTGTCGGTAATGGCGGCGATATCGAGGCCCTCAATGCCGAGGGCATGGTTGTTCTGGATCTCACCAATGTACGCGATGACCGTGACCCGGTGAACCATACCGTGTTTGCCTCATCACCGACCTTGCTGAGCCTGGTTGAGAGCGGCGCGCTGGATACAGAAGCGCTGCGCGATGTCAGCCCGACAGCCGATGGCGGACTTGACCGCCTGTTCGATTTCGCGGCCGGGATCATCTACCTGCCCGCACGCACGCTGACCGGTGACTAGCCGATGGCTGAGCTGATGATCGCCGGGCTGGCTCTTGTCCTCTTAATCGGGCTGACGGTACTGGCACGGCACAAAATACGCATGATCGAGACCCGATTTGCACCGACCGGGACGTTTATCGACGTGGACGGCACCCGTCTGCACTATCGCCGCACCGGCCCGCGATCATCGGTGCCCCTATTGGTCCTGCACGGTGCCAGTTCCAACCATCTCGACAGTCATGAAGCGCTCGGTGAGGCTCTGGCCGATCAGGACGTGATCTGGCTCGACCGCCCCGGCCTGGGCTGGAGTGAACGCCCCGCGAAAGAACCGTGGTCTCCAGCCGATGAAGCCGCGCTGATTGCCCGCTTTCTGGATGCCCTCGATATTCACACCATTGATCTGATGGGGCATTCCTGGGGCGCGGCCATCGCGGCGCGCTTTGCCCTGGACCACAGTGAGCGCGTGCGCTGCCTGGTCCTCCTGGCCCCGGCCCTGGCCGCCTATATCGGAGATCCCGGCTGGTTCAATTCCGTCAGTCGATGGCCCGTGTTCGGACCGCTGTTTGTACACCTGATCCTGCCCCTGGCCGGCGAGAAAGCCCTGGACGATGGCGCATCACGCGCCTTCGCGCCGGAAACCGCGCCCGGCGATTACTCCACCCGCACAGCCCTGCCCCTGATCCTGCGCCCGCGCGCCTGGATGGCGAACGCCTCGGACATGGTCCATGCCAACCCGCATCTCGAATTGCAGGAACGCCGCTATCACGAGCTCGACCTGCCCGTTTTCATCCTGGCGGGACCGCGCGACAGCGTGGTGTGGACCCACCGTCATACCACGCTCACGGCACGCCGCCTGCCGGACGCCATAGTGCATCTGCCTGCGCAGGCGGGGCATAATCCACATCACAGCTATGCTGATGATATCCTTGCCGGACTTGCTCAGGCCCGCACCCGGGCACTGTCACGCGAGACGCACTCTAGCGCTGAAACCGCTTGAGACCGGCGTGGGAGGACCTTAGTGTCCGCCCCCGATTTTGATGACATTTGCCCTTCACACGCGAGACGCTCCCATGGCCTTTACCGATCCGATGTCCCCCGACCTGCCGCAAGGTGACCAGTCCGATGCCGTTGGTGGTGCGGCGCGCGAGCAGATCAAGGCCTTTGTGGCGCGTATCGAACGCCTCGAAGAGGATAAGGCGGCGGTCATGGCGGACATGAAAGAAGTCTATGCCGAAGCGAAATCCATGGGCTTCGACACCAAAATCCTCCGCAAGGTCGTGGCCCTGCGCAAGGTGGATCGCCGCGAACGGCAAGAAACCGAAGCTTTGCTCGAACTCTATCTGGGTGCGGTGGAAGGCTGATCTACCTTACCATTTCTTCAGTCGGCATCTTCTGTGCCAGCCGGTATCCTCCACCTGTCGGGAGGCAGGCACAGGAGACTTCTGATGAAAAAGATCTGGGCCGTACTGGCCCTTTGGTTCGCCCTGTCCGCCTCGGTCTTGGCTCAGGGCGAAAGCGCAGACGAAGCCGGTGTGCGCGACGCCGTCATGGCGTATTTTCTGGCGGGTAATCAAGGCGATCCGGACCTCGCCCGGCGCGCCTTTGAGACGGATACCGGCGTCATGTTCATCCATCGCGAGGATGAGACCGGGTCCACTGTTGAGGGCATGAATCTCGGCGATTTTGCCGCCCGCTTCACCCGGACCAATCCGGACCGCACCATCACCTTCCACGACATCACGGTCGCAGAGGGCGCGGTTGCCTCTGCCCATATCACGATCGTGTGGGGCGACCGGGAGGTGGATGACATGTTCCTGCTTTACAAGCTGGATGGTGAGTGGAAGATCGTCGCAAAGGCGTTCACCTGGCACTAAGGCCCTCATGCCGCGCGAGATTGATGACAAACAGACACGCAAGGCGCTGCGGCGCCTTGCCCGCGCGAAACGCGCCGCTGACGAGGCGGACGGCGAGGACAAGCGGCTGTCCGACTGGGAGGATGACTTCCTCGGCTCCCTGGAAGACCGGTTGGAAACCTTCGGATCGGCCTTCAATGATCCCGAAAAGGGCAATCTGGACCAGGCCCTCTCATCCCGTCAGGCGCTGAAACTCCGCGAGATTGAGAAGAAGGCCAAAGGCAAGGCCCGCAAGCCCATGTCGCGCGGATCCGGATTCGGCAGAGCAAAAAACAAGGGGCTCAAGCCCTCAACCCCGCAATCACGCGCTCGCTCACGCGATATCTATGAAGACCTCGACGAGAGGGAAGCCTCAAACGTACCCGCTGAGGACAAAACCGTCCCGGACACGTCGGCCACCCGCCGTCCCACTCCCGTCAAAACAAATTCAGATACTCCGGCCTCATCTGCATCTGCGCCCCCGGCACCGCGAGCGCGCGCCCGCTTCACCGTCATTCCGGGCGGGAAGACACCAAGCGACGAGAGCTGATCACGCAAACAGGCGTCGTCCGCGCCGGAAAACCGACATTTCGATGCTGTTTACTGGCCATTAACACCGCTCCGCGGAACCGCATGCATTCTGCAGGATAGGCCTCTAGTGTGGCGATCAACAGAAGCCGGGGGAACGGCCGCCATGCGCATGACACTTGCGACAACTCGAACGCTTCAGAACGAGGTTCTGGACCTGTTCGAGCACGCACTCATACACGGACTAGACGAAGATGCCGGCCTGTCAGCTTACCGCGAGGGGGCGGAAAAGCTGGACAAGCTGACCCGTATCCGCGCCCAGGCGCTTTACGGACCGCTTTTGCGGGACCCTCTGACTCGCGACTATGTTGGTCGGCTGGACCAGCAGGTCTCAGGTCTAACAACTCGCATCGATGTCCTTAAGGCCCGCATAACCCTCGCGCTCGACCAGGAGACTCCCGTCGACGCTGAGGCCGAAGACTTTCTGGCCCTGCTCAGACAAAGGCTTCGAGTGCTGTTTCGCCGCGAGGCGACGCTCGAACCCATATTCTCATCCTGGCTGGCGCGACAGAACACGCACGCGTCCCTGCCTTTGCACCCTGTTTCTCCCGCGGCATCCCCCATCCCGGCCATGCACTAATCGGGCTCTGCCGCACATCTGAAAAGGCGTCTCCCATACGGAGGCGCCTTTTCTTTTGCCGACCCTGAACAGCCGGGTGTACGCCTATAGAAAAGGCCGAAGCTGCCCCGTACAGCCTCGGCCTTACTTCGCTCTCCCCCTGCGTGCCACAGGGCTCCCATGAAGAGGTATCAACCGGCGGCGCGAACGCCGTCGACATCCAATTCGTATTCCCGGACCTTGCGGTAGAGTGTCGAACGGCCCACGCCCAGGCGACGCGCCACTTCACTCATGCGACCCGCATAGGTCTCGATGGCAAACTCGATCAAATCCCGTTCGATATCCTCAAGCGTGCGCAGATGTCCGCCATGATCAATGATCTCGACCGGCAGAACACCGCCCGCGCCCTCATCCTCGGCCTGCGCCACAGCACCGGTCGGGAAGGCCTGCGATCCGGCTACAGACGATGTCGGCGCCAGCTCACTCGGTGACATCCCGGAAATCTGCGGGAAGTCCTCGGGCTTGAGATATTCACCATCACTGAGGATCACCGCGCGGAAGACGGCATTCTCCAGCTGACGCACATTGCCCGGCCAATCATAGGCGCTGAGCAGAGCATGGGTTTCCGGCGCCGCGTCAAGAATGTTCTTGTTTTCCTGTGCGTTGAAACGACTGATGAAATGGCGAACCAGTGCCGGAATGTCATCCGTCCGCGAGCGCAGGGACGGCACTTCGATCGGGAACACATTCAGGCGATAGAACAGGTCTTCACGGAAGTTTCCGGCTGCCACCTGTTCGGCGAGATCCCGATTGGTTGCCGAGACGATGCGAACATTGACTTTCACAGGCCGTTTTGCACCGACCGGATCGACTTCACCCTCTTGCAAGGCCCGCAGCAGTTTAACCTGCATGTCGAGCGGGAGTTCGCCGATCTCATCCAGGAAAAGCGTGCCACCATCGGCTTCCTGGAATTTGCCCATATGCTTGCCAACCGCCCCGGTGAACGCCCCTTTCTCGTGACCGAACAGGGTCGATTCCACCAGGTTTTCCGGGATGGCACCACAGTTCACGGTCACAAAAGGCGCCCCCGCACGCTTGGAAGCGGACATGATCGACTGAGCGACCAATTCCTTACCCACGCCGGATTCCCCGGTCACCAGGATCGGAATGTCCGATTGCGCCGCGCGCTCACCCAGACGGACGACCTGTTGCATAGCCGGTGCGCCGGCAATCATGTCGGAGAAGCCGAGGCGATTTTCCGCCTTCTTTGTCAAACGTTTGACCTCACCCGACAAATTCTGAACCTTGAAGGCATTGCGAATGGAGACAGTAATGCGTTCCGGACTGGCCGGCTTGACGAAAAAGTCCGCCGCACCCGCCCGCATGGCGGAGACGACGGTCTCAATACCGCCACTGGCCGTCAGGACGATGATGGGCAGGTCAGGCTGTTTGGCCTTCACCACTTCCATCGTCTCCATGCCGTCCATCCCCGGCATGATCAAATCGAGCAGCATGACATCAATAGAGCCCGTGGATACTCGCTCCACAGCCACCTCGCCACTTTCGGCGCTCTCTACCCGATAGCCTTGTTTCTCGATTACCGCCTGCAAGAGGCGGCGTTGTGTCGGATCGTCATCCACGATCAGAACTGTCTTCACCATCACCCACGCCTTTTCGGTCGCCTTGTTATCGCAGGGCCTTCGGCCTCTGTGCCCCGCAGGGCATTGCGTTTCTCGCGAACCGTTATGGGACACTCTTCTAAAAATGGCGTTTAAACGCGGGCAACTTCCGGTTAAGCATAACGATCAGAAACCATGCCGGATGAACCGGGTGGGAGGGGTGACATGTCTGTCCAAAGCGGGAATGAGGGCTCAGCGGCACGCTGGCCCTTCAGGATTGATGATGCCTTTCACGGGCTTGATGTGCGGGCCCGCGAAGCCTTGATCCATTCCCTGCCCGGCGTCGTTTTCTGGCCTCTTCTGTTGTGGCTGCTGGCCTTTGCCGGTGCCTTTATCGCCACCGTGATCTGGACTCTCTCCGGTGCAGAAGCCGGACCCATCGCCTTTGGCACCGTGCTGATGGTGTTCATTGCCCTCGCCTATGCCCTGCTGATGAGCCTGTTCTACATCTGGACCGGGTCGCGCGGTTATGGTGCGGCCGTGTTCCGGCTCTGGCCCGTTCGCTGGTCAGATCCCGGCCTGGCCTTGCTCGCTCTGCTGATCGCCATTCTTGTCGGTGGCCCACTGAGTGTCCTCATTCATGATCTGGCCATGCTGGATCCGACGCTCACCGTGTCCGGCGGGGCTGATCCCAATGAGATCAGCAATGTCGAGACCTATCTCCAGGCCGGCGCATCCGCATGGGCTCTGGCCCTTGCGACGGTGATCGCTGCCCCGCTCGCCGAAGAAATCCTGTTTCGTGGCTGGATGCAGCCGATGATCATCGCCCGCGGCGTACCGACGGTTCTGGCCATTCTCATCTCAGCCCTGTTCTTTGGCCTGGTGCACATGTTCGACGGGCTGCAGGTCATGGCCTACACATTCTTTCTCGGCATAGCCCTGGGCGTCTTGCGCCAGTGGACCGGCCGTCTGGCGGCCCCCGTGATCGCTCACATGCTCAATAATGCCTGGGCCCTGTTTGGCGCGCCTTTTGTACTTCAATGGCTGGGCTGATCGGCATATTACCGACTACGGTGCTAGAGTGAACATTGTTCACATGGATTGACGTTCCGGCAGATCGGGTCTAGCGCTTAAAGCATGACTGAACAGAAAGCCCACGCCCCCCGCCCGCCAGCTCCGTTGACTGTTTTCAAGGGCGAACGTCCGCCAGCCCCGGAATGGTTCACCAAGGCCCTGGCACACAAGACCGATTCCGGTTCGGTCGAGGTCAAGGGTGCGCAGGTTCGCTGGAAGGCCTGGGGCAGGCGCGGGCAGCCGGGACTGGTCCTGGTGCATGGCGGCGTCGCGCACAAGGACTGGTGGGACAGTATCGGTCCGTTCCTGGCGGACACGCGCCGGGTTGTCGCGCTGGACCTGTCAGGCATGGGCGATAGTGATCACCGCAACGCCTATCACATGGATATCTATGCCGAGGAAGTGATGACCGCGGCCCGAGAGGGAGGCGCGTTCGACGGTGGACGCCCCTTCATCGCCGGGCATTCCTTCGGGGGATTTGTCACTCTGACTGTGGGCATGAGTTATGGGGACCAGCTCAAGGGCGTGGCCGTGCTCGACAGCCCCATACGCCCGCTTGAGAAACAGCGCAGCTCCGCCCCCCCGTCCCGCGGCGGCAATGTGTATTCGCGTTTCGAGGATGCGCTGATGCGGTTCCGCCTGCTGCCGGAACAGAGCTGCGATAACGCCTTCCTGCTTGATCACATCGCGCGAATGTCCCTGAAACAGGTGGATCACCCCAAAGGCGGCGAGGGCTGGACCTGGAAGTTCGACCCCTATCTCTGGCCCAAGCTGGAGTATAATCGCAAACCACCGGAAGAAGTGGCGGCCACGCTGAAATGCCCGCTCGCCCTGTTTCGTGGCAGTGAATCCAGCCTAGTCACAGATGAAGTCTGGGATTTCATGCGAACGACCTTCGGGGAGACCACCTCCATGGTCTCGATCCAGGGCGCACAACACCATCTGATCCTCGATCAGCCGCTCGCTGTGGCATCAGCGCTTGAAGTGCTGACCGGACCGGGTTGGCAAAGCCGCTAGGACTCGCGCCACCTGCTCAGTGCGCAGACCCGTCGGACTGATCCATCGCCCGCTGAACATCACGCGGTGTCTCCTGCTGGGAGACAGCGCGTCCGCCTGCGATAAATGGGCGCAGGACCGCATGCACAACTACCAGTGCCAGCCAGCCGCCACCGATCCACATGGCATGGCGTTCCAGAAAGACGAGGTCCCCGAAATTCACATACTCAAAGGCCGTGAACCCGCCATAGACAAGCAGGGCCAGAAGGCCGGTCCAGATTGCAAAGCCGATATTCATGATGTTTCCCCTTGGCCCCAGCCCTTACTGGGCCAGCCTGCAACACGCAATACAAATCGAAGGACCCGCGTGAGCTTCACCGCTCTGCTGGCTTGGCGTCGGGCAAATCGCATGATATCGACGCTCCAACATTCCTGTCAGGAATTGAATCGCGACTTCAAGGGGCTCGGATCACATGGCATCGGATTACAACCGCGGCGAGATGGACATCACGGATCAGAAGGACACGTTTGACGGCTTCATGGCCGTGACGGTGTGGAGTTCTCTGCTCACCATCGTTTCGGTTCTGTACCTGACGCTGGTCTTTGCTGTCGGCATGGGCTGGATGGCCGGTCTGCTGGTCTGCACCGTGGTGGGCATTGTCGGCGGTCTGGCACTGAACATGCGTGCCGCCTGGTATTTCACTGTCGGCGCCCTGTTTGTGATGACTTTGGTGTTCGGCGGAGTGGTCACGCTGTTCAACGCGGCCTTCCTCGGCTGACACGGGTGACGCTTACGTCACCAAGTCTCTGAATAATTACCCAAAAAATTTGATTGCGCGACAGGACTTCCCCTGTCGCGTGATTTTTTGCATCGTACCGCCCAGAGAATAAAAAACAGCGCGGGACGATATGAGAATAGCTATTCTGAAAGACGGCCAGGACGGGGAGACCCGGGTGGCCGCAAGCCCCGATACCGTCAAGAAATTCATCAAGGCTGGCCACACCATCGCACTGGAGCGCGGTGCAGGTGATGCGGCCGACATGGCCGATTCGGTATTTGAAGCCGAGGGTGCTGAAACGGGGACACTGACCCAGGTGCTCAAGGGGACGGATGCGGTGTTTGCCGTACAATGCCCGCCCGAGGCCACGCTGAAAAAAATGGCGCCGGGAACGCTTTTGGTCAGCCACATGGCCCCGCACGGCAATCTCGAACGGGCTCAACAACTGGCCGACGCCGGTATTGACGGCCTGGCGATGGAATTTGTGCCTCGCATTACCCGGGCGCAGTCGATGGACGCCCTGTCCTCCCAGTCCAACCTGGCGGGATATCGTGCGGTGATCGAGGCCAGCCAGCTCTATGGGCGGGCCTTTCCGATGATGATGACCGCCGCTGGTACGGTTGCTGCGGCCAAGGCCTTTGTCATGGGCGCCGGAGTGGCGGGCCTCCAGGCCATTGCCACAGCACGCCGCCTGGGCGCGATCGTTTCGGCGACGGATGTCCGCCCGGCCGCCAAGGAACAGGTCGCCTCACTGGGTGGCAAATTCATCGCTGTCGAGGATGAGGAATTCAAGCAGGCTGAAACCGCGGGCGGTTATGCCAAGCAGATGTCGGCTGAATACCAGGCCAAACAGGCCGAACTTGTGGCCAGCCACATCGCCAAACAGGATGTGGTCGTGACCACAGCCCTGATCCCGGGCCGGGACGCTCCGACACTGATCACACAGGCCATGGTGGAAACGATGAAGCCCGGCTCGGTGATTGTCGACATCGCAGCACCTGCCGGCGGGAATTGCGAGCTCACGCAGGCCGGCAAAGTGGTCGAGCACAAGGGCGTCAAGATTGCCGGTTTCACCAATCTGCCCGGTCGAATGGCTGCCGACGCCTCAGCGCTCTACGCGAAAAACCTCGCCAACCTTCTGCCACTTCTGATCGATGAAGCCGGCAACAAGGCACCGCACTGGGATGATGAAGTCATCCAGGGCATGGCCCTGACCCGCGATGGCCAGGTCATTCATCCCACCCTTGTCTCGGAAAACGCCTAAGGGCGCGAACAGCCAAAAAGGAAACTCCCATGGAAGCCGTTGATCCGGTGATCTTCCGACTGGCGATTTTCGTCCTCGCCGTGTTTGTTGGATACTATGTTGTGTGGTCGGTCACGCCGGCCCTGCACACCCCTTTGATGGCCGTCACCAACGCCATCTCGTCTGTCATCATTGTCGGCGCCCTGCTGGCCGCTGCAGCCTCAGGCGGCAGTGGCGGGGGTGATACCGCAGCCAGAGGCTTTGGATTTATCGCCATCATCCTGGCCAGCGTGAATATATTCGGCGGCTTCCTCGTCACCCAGCGCATGCTGGCGATGTACAAGAAAAAGGAGCGCTGACATGTCCGCCAATCTTGCTGCGCTGCTCTATCTCGTCTCCGGCATCTGTTTCATTCTCGCCCTGCGCGGATTGTCGAGCCCTGAGACCGCCCGCCAAGGCAATTATTACGGCATGGCCGGCATGGCGATCGCCGTGGCAACCACGCTGTTTGCCATTGATCTTGATCTCGTCACCATCGGCATGATTGCCGGGGGTGTGGCGATCGGGGGTGTCGGAGGGGGCATTATCGCCCGCCGTATTCCCATGACCGCCATGCCGCAACTTGTGGCCGCCTTCCACTCGCTCGTTGGCCTGGCCGCAGTCTTGGTCGCCGCCGCTGCGCTTTACGCTCCGGACAGTTTTGGCATTGCCGGTGAGTTCGGCAAGCTCAAGGGTCTCAGCCTGTTTGAACTCTCGCTGGGCACCGCCATTGGCGCCATGACCTTCTCCGGTTCGGTGATCGCCTTTGCCAAGCTCAATGGCAATATGTCCGGTGCGCCGATCCTTCTGCCTGGCCGCCATGTCATCAATATCGCCATCGCCGCGGCCATTGCCCTGCTGATTGCCTTCCTGATGGCCTCCGGAGGCGAGTTGAAGATCGCCTTCTGGATCATCACCCTGGCAGCCCTGGTTCTGGGGATCACCCTGATCATCCCGATCGGCGGGGCCGACATGCCGGTCGTGGTGTCGATGCTCAACTCCTATTCCGGTTGGGCCGCTGCTGCTCTGGGCTTTACCCTGGAAAACACCGCCCTTTTGGTCACAGGCGCTTTGGTCGGCTCCTCCGGTGCCATCCTGTCCTACATCATGTGCAAGGGCATGAACCGCTCCTTCATCTCCGTGATCCTGGGCGGATTTGGTGAGGATGGAGGCGCAGCCGCAACGGCCGGGCCTCAGGGCAATGCCAAGCTGGGCTCAGCCGAAGACGCGGCCTTTGTCATGAAAAACGCGGGCAAGGTCATCATCGTGCCGGGTTATGGCATGGCTGTCGCCCAGGCCCAGCACGCGCTGAAGGAAATGGCTGACCTGCTCAAGGCAGAAGGTGTGGATGTGTCCTATGCCATCCACCCTGTGGCCGGTCGCATGCCTGGACACATGAATGTTCTGCTCGCCGAAGCCAATGTGCCTTACGACGAGGTGTTCGAGCTGGAGGATATCAATTCCGACTTCTCCAATGCGGACGTTGTCTTCGTGATCGGCGCCAATGACGTCACCAACCCGGCGGCTGAAGATGATCCGGCCTCCCCGATCTATGGCATGCCGGTGCTGCAGGTCTGGAAAGCGGGTACGGTCTTTTTCGTCAAACGATCCTTGGGATCGGGTTATGCCGGTGTCGAAAACCCGCTCTTCTTCCGCGACAACACCATGATGCTGCTCGGGGATGCCAAGAAGATGACCGAGGAAATCAACAAGTCGATGGGCTAGCCGTGCGACACAAACACCGATTGCCAATCTCCATCCGGACGGGGCAGGATCACCGCGGTCACAGACACAGGCGGATCCCATGATCTTCACCCTATCCGGATGGTTTTGCGCCATCGTGCTGACACTCACCAGCCTGATCCATGTCTATTGGGGATTGGGCGGTCTCTGGCCAGCCTCCGATCCAGCCGAGCTGTCACGCACTGTGGTGGGTGTGGATGCCCAACAGATGCCCGGCCTGGTCCTCACTCTTGTGATCGCGGTCTTGATCTTCGCCGCCGGAGCATTCGGTTTCGCCCGAGGTGTTCTGCGCTGGGACTCCCTGCTCCTGATCCGTATCCCGCTCGACATACTTACGGCGATCTTCACCCTGCGCGGCGCAATCACCTACCTGCCCGGACCTTTCGCCCAGGCAACGGAGCCGTTCAAAACGCTCAACATCACCTATTTTTCACCCCTGATCCTGGCCCTGGCGGTGTGTTTTGCGCTGCTGACCTTCAGTCCGCGGGACTAGTCCGCGCACGACCAGACGCCGACACCCGGGCGAGCATCGTGTCAGCTCCTGTTCATGACGGGATGAGAGACTGCCCGCATGATGACGGAGCTTGCCCTTCTTCTTGCGCCGGAGATTGCGCAGGACTGTACCTATAACGGCATCGCGCTGCACGGCGAAGTGAAGGTCGTGGATGCCTTTGCCGATATTCGCGTACAGGTCGTTGAGAGTTTTGCCGATCTCAAGGTCAAGACGGTCGAGAGCTTTCCCGACGATTGCGGCGAATGGGAGTTTGTCGACAGTTTTCCCGATTTCACCATCGAATTCGTGACCCGTTTTCCGGACATCAAGATCCGCTATGTCGAGAGTTTTCCGGGACTGGACTAGATGCCCCTGCTCTTGCCCCAGGCTTGCTCTTGCCCCCGGCTTGCTCCTGCCCCAACCCCGCTCTGGCCTATTTCGCCGTTCCCCAATACTGGTAGCCGGCAAAACGCGGTACGCCGCGCATATAGTCGCAATGCGCCTCCTCCAGCTCGAAACCGCCCGTGCGCAAGAGGGCGGGAATATCCCGTGTCAGATGGCATCCGCCGGCCAGTGGTTTCCAGACCGGTTCGACCCGCCTCTGCCAGCGCAGGACGCCCGCATCCGGCGCTCGTCCATGTTCGAGATAGAGCAAACGCCCGCCGGGTTTAAGCACACGCTTCATCTCTCGCACGGCCTCGATCGCGCCGGGAATGGTGCACAGGGTGAAGGTCAAAACCACGGTATCGACCGAGTGGTCCTCCAGGGGAACATCCTCACCCGGCAGATCGATAAACTCAACGGGAACGGCGCAGGCATCCACCGCCTTGGCCGCCTTGCGACGCATGCACAGCGATGGTTCCAGCCCGAATACACGATCAACTTTCGACGGATCATAGAATTGCAGATTGGGACCCGTTCCCAGTCCGATCTCCAGCACCCGGCCCTGCGCAGCCGGTACCACGAGAGCGCGCTGTTTCATGATCGGTGGCGCACAACACGACCAGCCGATCAGGTGCGGCAGGATATGATCATCATAGACCGACATCAGGGCTCCAGACGATCCAGCTGGAAGGGCAGGGTCATAACGGACCCGTCTGCGCGGTGCATATCCAGCTCAATATGAAGATGCCCGTCCCCGGTCAGGCGATACACCAGCCCGTCCCACCGCCATTCCCGCTCGCCCGGCACACTGTCGTCAAAGGCCACATACTCGTCGCGCTCCTCCCAGCCGGAGAGGTCGGGATTGAAATGCTTGACGAAATAGCCGTGTACATCGCCGACCTGGCCGATGGTCAGATGTTCGGTGAAGGCCAGAGCGCCTTCCTGTTCCAGCTGGAACACACCTGTCATCTGTCCGCCCGCCGGCGGCAGCCAGCATTCGGTCACGACACCACCAAGAGCCTCGCCCTGCCAGCAGCCCACGAGCCAGAGCGGCAGGTCCGGCGCACGCGCCAACTGTGACGTCTCGTCCTGCAGCTCATGCGCGTGACTGTCTCCAAGCACCATCATCGCCACCAAGAGTGTGAACATGTGACATCCTCCCCGTTTCTTCCTACTCCAGCCCTGCTTGACCGTCCAAGCAAAACGGTTCACACCGCCCGCCATGCAGACAGACCGAATAGATATCGACATCGCTCGCTCCCGGCTGGCGAGCGCGAACGTGTTTGATGCACTGAGTGGGTTTGATCCGCGCTGGGTGGGCTCGATCCCACTGGACATTCACGGTCCGGGCGCGGACGCCGATATCTGTTGTTGTGCCAGCCCTGATCTCGACAGTTTTCAGGCGCGGCTTACGGACGCGTTTTCCAAGCATGACGGTTTTGAAGTGAGCCCCAACCTGCATGCCGGCGAGGCCTCGATCATCGCCCGCTTCAATCTCGATGATCTGCCCGTCGAGATCTATGGCCGGGCCCGACCGGTCGAATCCCATGAGAGCTACATCCACTGGCTGGCGGAAGACCGGCTATTGCGGCTGGCTGAAGATCGTCTGCGTCTCGATGTGACACGGGCCAAACGTCAAGGTCTCAAGACTGAACCCGCCTTTGCGACCTGCCTCAAACTGGGCGGCGAACCCTATGCCGAACTCCTCAAGCTCGCTTCGCCCGGCGACGAGGCCCTGCGCGCCATCCTGCGACTGGCGGGGTATACCCCGCGCTGATCCCGACCCGCTTGCAGAGGGCGGGACGCGGCAGGTGTGCAATTCCGCTGGCCTCGCCCGATTGCGGGATCTAGGTTTGCGCTTCATATCGCAGGGAGGGTGAATATGGGTGAGACCATTCTGTCCCTGGACAATGTCTCAAAGGCCTTCAAGGCCAAGCAGGCTGTCCGGGACGTCAGTTTCAACGTCAAACGTGGCACGATCACCGGGTTTTTGGGCCCGAACGGCGCCGGAAAATCCACCTCACTCCGGATGTCATTGGGAATTCTGTCCCCCGACACCGGTTCCGTGAGCCTGTTTGGCAAACGCCCCGATACTCGCATTCTCGATCGTGTCGGTTTCCTGCCGGAAGAGCGCGGTATCTACCGTAAGATGAAGGTAATCGATGTGATCGTCTTCTTCGCCCGCCTCAAAGGTGTCCCACCCGGTCGTGCCCGCGAGCTGGGTCTGGCCATGCTGGAACAGTTCGAGCTGGGCGGTGTCGCGGACCAGAAGGTCAAAACCCTCTCCAAGGGCATGGCCCAGAAGGTTCAGATCATCTCCACGCTCATCCACGAGCCGGAATTCATCATTCTGGACGAACCCTTCTCCGGTCTCGACCCGGTCAACCAGATGGTATTGGAAAATGTCGTCCGCGCCCAGCTCAATGCCGGTCGCACCGTCCTGTTCTCCACCCATGTCATGGAACACGCCGAACGTCTGTGTGACCAGATCATCCTGATCAATCAGGGTCGCAAAGTGTTTGACGGCACGGTGCCTGAAGCCCTCGCCCAGGTTCCGCGCCGGGTGATCCTCGAAGTGGCTGATGACACAGACCTGTCCAACCTGCTTGGTGGTCTCGGCGAGGTCGTCCGCGAGGAGATTGGTGACAATGAAGGCGTCAGCGGTGTGTGGCGCTGGCGCATCGATCTGAAACCCGGTGTTGATGCCCAGGATGTGCTCAAAGCCTGTGTGGAAGCCAATATCAAGCTCGCCCGGTTCGAACCGGTGCGGGCTCACCTGCATGATGTGTTTGTCCACCTTGTTGAATCCAGTGGCCAGGCGACCGAGGAGACTGTCTGATGCGCGCCATCTATCTCATAGCCCGCCGCGAATTCCTGTCCTATGTCGCCACTTGGGGGTTCTGGCTGTCCCTGGCATCCGTTCCCATGTTCATGGCGCTGGGTTTTGGCCTCCCGATGCTAATCGAGAACTCCCAGCCCACCCGTTATTATGCCCTCATCGATGAGAGCGGGGGCGAGCTGGAAGCCGCAGTCTTTGCTGGCCTGGAAGCCGCCCGTGCCGAACAGGCCGAGGCCGTTCGGGAAATGACCGAGGAATTGATGGGCGACCTACCGCCCCAGGCCCAGGCCGCAATGGACGCGCAGCTGCCGCAGCTGGGCGATAATCGCTATCGGCGTGTCGATCCCGGTGTCAGCGATCTCGACAGTCTTCGCCCCTATCTGCTGGGCGAGCGTCTGGTCGAGACCTCAGACGGTCCACAACCCCTTTTCGCGGCCATCCTGATCCGCGGGTCCGCCGAGGCCGGAATTGAAGTCGATTACTGGTCCACCAATCTGACCGATAGCAATTTGCGCTCCGATATCCGGCGTGCACTCCAGGCCCACATGCAGGACACCCGGCTGCTGGCAGAAGGGGTGTCTCCGGCCATTCTGGATGCTGTTGAGGAATTGCGTCCGCTGGTGCGTGAACTCAATCCGGAACGGGCTGCAGAACAGGCCGAAGTCACAGATGCCGAGCGCATTCCGGTCTTTGTTGGCATCGCGGTCGCCTTCATCCTCTGGGTGATCATCTTCTCCGTGGTCAACATGCTGCTCTCGGCGATGATCGAAGAGAAAGGCAACAAGGTGCTGGAGATGATGATGGCCTCCAGTCGTCACCATGAGATCCTGCTGGGCAAGCTGCTGGGTGTTGCCGCGGTCTCAGCAACCTTGCTGCTGTTCTGGGTCTGTCTGGCCCTGGGAGGCGGTATCGCGGTCCAACAGGCCGCAGCGACGGCTGATCTTCCTGCCGCCGACGTCCTGGCTGCGATCTTCAATCCGGGCCTTCTTCTACCGGCCCTGGGCTATTTCGTGATCGGGTATTTGATGTACGGGGCGTTGTTCCTGTCCATCGGCGCGCTGTGCGAGACTCTCCAGGACGCCCAGACCCTGATGAGCCCGATGATGCTAGTGATGATGGTACCGCTCTTCCTCGTCATGATGGCTCTGGAATCGCCGGACTCGCCCATCCTGCAGTTTGCCAGCTGGGTCCCGCTCTGGACGCCCTTCATCATGCTGGCTCGCCTCGCCCAGGATCCGCCGCTTGTCGAACTTATCGCCACGACTGTGGTCATGATCGCCTTCGCCGGCTTCATGATCTGGGGATCGGGTGTAATGTTCCGCATGGGCGCCCTGAACCAGGCCAATCAGGACACGGTGAAGAACTGGTTCCGCTTTGGCCGCAAGGCTCAATAGGCCTCATTCCAGCGCGGGATGACCTGTTTGGGGTCGATGGCTTCGCCGCACTCCGAACAGGTTGTCACCGGCTGGAAGTCGTGGCCGCACACGGCATGGGTTCGCAGGACCGGCGGCCCCTTCTCGCCTCCATAGTGCACGTCACCCCAATGCAAGAGCGCAAGCAGGGCTGGATAGAGATCCAGCCCTTTTTGTGTGAGCCGATACTCGTAGCGCACCGGGCGTTCTTGGTAGGCACGCTTTTCCATCACTCCCTCTTCGACCAGCAAGCTCAGGCGTTCTGTCAGCACCCGGCGGGCAATACCCAGGCTGGCGTGAAAGTCCTCGAACCGACGGATACGCATGAAGGCGTCTCGCAGCACCATCAAGGTCCAGCGATCACCGATGACAGCCAAGGTCCGTGAGAGGGAACAGGGTTGATCTTTGAGTTCATTCCAACGCATGCCCGGTTTTCTCATTGACTCAGTTCATTTTCAAGACTTAGTTAGTTTTATTATAAGATTTACGGGGAGAGAGATGATGGGCCAAGGCCAGGCCAGTTGCGCGATTATCGGCGCGGGCGACTTCATCGGGGCCGCCATCGCACGCAAATTCGCGGCAGAGGGATTCACCGTCGTGCTGGGTCGCCGAAATGCCGAGAAGCTGGAACCGCTCAAAGCAGAGATCGAAGCGGCGGGTGGAACCTGTATCGCGCGCGCCCTGGATGCCCGACAGGAAGACCAGGTGGTCGAGTTTCTGGGGGCGGCCCACGCGGCGGCCCCGCTGGACGTGGTCATCGCCAATACCGGTGCCAATGTTCACTTCCCGCTGCTCGACACCACCGAGCGTGTGTTTTTCAAGGTCTGGGAAATGGCATGCAAGACCGGCTTCCTGGCAGGAAGAGAGGCAGCCCGCATTATGCTGGAGCGGGGTCGAGGGTCGATCTTCTTCACCGGTGCCACAGCCAGCCTGAGGGGTGGGGCGGGTTTCGCGGCCTTTGCCAGCGCAAAAGGCGGTTTGCGCCTGCTAGCCCAGTCCATGGCCCGCGAACTAGGTCCTAAAAACATTCACGTCGCGCATCTGGTTGTGGATGCGGGCGTTGATACCGCCTTTGTCCGGGATCGCATCCGCGCCACCCATGGCGATGACGCTGTCGCGACCCTGCCGCCCGACGTCCTCATGGACCCTGCCTCGATCGCTGAGGCCTATTGGGCCCTGCACCAGCAAAAACGCGACGCCTGGACCTTTGAAATGGATCTACGGCCCTATGGGGAGACCTGGTAATGAAAACGATTGACGCTTACTTCGATTTTGGCAGTCCGAACGCCTATCTCGCCTGGCGGGTCCTGCCGGGCATCGCGCAGCGCACCGGGGCCACAATCCGCTATCACCCGGTTCTGCTGGGCGGGATCTTCAAGGCCACGGGCAATCAGCCCCCCTTGATGACTTTTGGTCATGTCAGTTCAAAACTCGACTACACCCAGCGCGAGATGCACCGCTTCATGGAGCGGCACAAGATTACAGAATTCACTTTCAACCCGCACTTTCCCGTCAACACCCTCTTGATGATGCGCATGGCCGTGGCGGCACAGGAAGACAACCAACTCGACGCCTTCATGTCGGCTGGCTTTCATCACATGTGGGAAGACCCCAAGAATATGGGAGACAGGGACACAGCCATTGCGGCATTGACCGCATCCGGTCTGGACGGCGCACAGCTCGCCGAGCGTGCGTCGGGCATGTCGATCAAAAAGAAGCTGATCACCCTAACGGAGGCGGCGATCGAACGGGGCCTGTTTGGCCTGCCCTCGCATTTTGTGGGCGAGGAACATTATTTCGGCAAGGATACACTCTGGGAGGTCGAAGAGGCGCTGTCGCGCTAGACTTACCCGCGACACGCCAGAGAAGACCGTCACATGTCGTCTTGGTCTCTGTCCGATCATTGCCCAAAGATCACTGGACAACAAAAGAACGCCGCTCCCGCCCTCGGGAACGGCGTCTTTCATTTAAATCGCAGATTCTGGCGAACCTTAGCGACGACCGCGACGTCCGATCAGACCTTCGCGCTGGGCACGTTTACGAGCCAGCTTGCGCGCACGGCGGATGGCTTCTGCCTTCTGACGTGCCTTTTTCTCGGACGGTTTTTCGAAATGATTGCGGCGTTTCATTTCGCGGAAAGTGCCTTCCCGCTGCATTTTCTTTTTCAGCGCGCGGAGCGCTTGCTCCACATTATTGTCGCGCACAACGATCTGTACGATGGTTTCTCTCCATTAAGGTATGGACGCGAGGCCCATCCCCACGTCGCAAGTTCACCAGAGCGGCGGCGTTTACCAGAGGTGCGGCGATGAGTCTATATGTCCTGCACAGGTGCATGAGGTGACGGCATCGCCCGCCTGCGCTACATTATAAGCATGAACGGCACAAACTCCCAAACCTTGAGCCAGCAGGAACTGCGTCTTCGCGCTCTGCTTGATGCGATTCTGCCACATGCGACCTTTGATGGCTGGAGCGCCAAGACCGTGCGATTGGCGGCCCGGGAGGCCGGTTTGAGCCCTGGAGACGTCGCCCTGACTTGTCCGCGCGGGGAAATCGACCTGCTCGCCTACTGGTCGAAAACACTCGATGACGTGGCGGCTGGCGAGATCGCCGCGCTTGATCTGGGGCAGATGAAGATCCGCGACCGGGTGACCTCGGCTGTTCTGTCGCGCCTGACCGCCCTCGCCCCGCACGAGGAAGCGGCCAGACGGGCGCGCGCGCGCCTCCTCTTACCCGATGCCGCCAAAACCGGAGCCGAACTGGTCTGGGCCACAAGCGACATGATCTGGCGCGCGATTGGCGATACATCTACTGACGGCAATTTCTACTCCAAACGCACCATCCTCTCCGCGGTCTATACCGCAACGCTGGCCAGCTGGCTGAGCGAGGATGATCCCGAAAAGGTCAAGGCCCGGGGTTTCCTGGATCGGCGCATCGCGGATGTGATGACGTTTGAGAAGTCAAAAGCGCAATTCCATAAGATGACCGGAGATCTACCCGATGTGGCCCAGATGCTGGGCACATTGCGCTATGGCAAGGGCCCGCAGATCTAGCCGGAATACCTGACTCAACCCCTCCCTATAGACCATAAGTTTTGTGTGCGCTTTGCCGACGCGCGCGATTGTGTCACCTTACGTTTCAGGACCTGGTCGCCCATATAGGGGTCAGATCTAGTCCTGAAGGAGGGACACATCATGACCAAGCCAGTTGAAGGGTTAAACGTTGACATTGATGTCCATCACAAGCCGGAAGGATTGAGCGACCGCATCGCCTTCGGCTTCGTGAAAATGCTGCGTTTCTTTGCCGATCGCTTCTTCGCGAAACGCTATGGACACCGGGCGGTGGTTCTGGAAACCGTCGCAGCCGTTCCCGGCATGGTCGGCGGTCTGCTCCAGCACCTCAAGGCGCTGCGCCGTATCCGCGATGACCAGGGATGGATCCGGACCCTGCTGGACGAAGCCGAGAATGAGCGCATGCATCTGATGACGTTCATCCAGATTGCCCAGCCCAACCTGTTCGAACGCATTGTGATCATGGTCACCCAGGCCATTTTCTACAACTGCTACTTCTTCCTCTACCTGTTTGCCCCCCGAACCGCACACCGGGTCGTTGGGTATTTCGAGGAAGAGGCGGTCATCAGCTACACCCAGTATCTCGCTGAAATCGATGCCGGTCGACATGACAACGTCCCCGCTCCCCAGATCGCGATTGATTATTGGGATTTGCCCCACAATGCCCGCCTTCGGGATGTGATCCTGGTCGTTCGGGAAGACGAGGCCGGCCATCGTGATGTAAATCACGCCTATGCAGACCAATTGACCCGTAAACCTCGTGACAAGGCGCAAGTCGCCTGAAGGGATTGGCACCTGCTTGTCCATCCGATAGGACGGACAAGCAGGTCTAACACGGGCGAGGACACATGCTGGGGTTGTTTCGTAAATCCGGTCGCAAGGCCAGCCAAAAACCGGGCTCTCTGACTGCCAATACGTCTGACGCCAAGGCAGTAACAGGGAACGGACTTTGCCAGCCGCCCCTCGATGCACTCTGCCTGCCAATCAACGACGCCCAGCTTGACCAGGTTCTGGCGGCCTGGTCCTGGCTTGGTCTGGACGGGATGCACCCTGTCTGCATCACCCCCTTCGGCGAGCCACTGCTCCAGTCGGCCTCGGGCCACATCGTCCAGATCGATACGCTCGACGGCCAGCTGACGGAGATCGCGGACAGCCTGCAAGCCTGTCGCGACCGCCTCGCAACGCCTGATGGCCGTGACGAAATCCTGCTGGAAGGCCTTGTCATGACGGCGCAGGACAGAGGTCTCATTCCGGCCTCTGGCCAGTGTTATGACTTCCGGATCCCACCCATTCTGGGTGGTCATCTTGATCCGGACAATATCGAACTCGCCGATATCGTGACCAAGGCCGGCTTCCTGAGCCAGGTTCATCGCCAGATCCGCGCCTTGCCGGCAGGAACCAGCATTTCCGGTGTCCAGATCGATCCCAAGACCGGAACGGTTCAGCTGGAAACTGTGTGACGGCCTAGTCCCAGCGTGGAGACTGGAAATAGGCCTTGAGCGCAGGGATCTGGACCAGCTCCATCTCCGGCCAGCGCAGGGCGGTCAGATGACCGCCAAAACAACAGCCGGTATCAATACACCAGACCCTGTTTTCCACCCGCACCTCGGGTTCGGCGACATGACCGTGCACGACAGTAGGCGTACCGGAATAGTCGCACGCCCAGTTGAGCCGGATCGGAAGCCCGTGCTCGTCTCGATGCTTGGCTACATCACCAAACAGCGCGAAAGATCGCTCGGCGCCCGAATTGACGCCATGAAACTTCTCGGCCAGGCCCGCATGCGCCACCAGGAGGCTCCCGCGGTCCAACAGAAGATGAGTGGGCAGGTCGTAGAGAAATTCCCGCACCTCATGGCGAAAGGCGACGCTTTCACGCTCGAACTGATGAAGCGTCTCTTCCAGACCATGCGTGACCTTAACGTTGTGTCCGTCGAGCCAGCGCCGGAATTTATCGTCATGATTACCCATGACCGTATAGGCGCGCCCCGATTTCGTGGCCGGCATCACAAGCCGGAGAATATCCGGAGACCGCGGTCCACGATCGACCAGATCACCCAGAAAGACGGGTTTACGGCCGTGCGGGTGTGACAACGCATAGTTCCGAGCTCCGACCGGGCCGGTCATGCCCAGAGTGTATCCCAGCCGCTCCAGGAGCATCTCGGCTTCATCCGCGCACCCGTGGAAATCCCCGATCAGATCGAACGGGCCGGTATCGGACTGAAACTGGGTGGGCGTGACAGGGCTCATTCGCTCATTCTAGCCCTATTCGGCACAATACAAAGCCTGTTCACAGAGCCTGTTCGCCGGGCTACACGGCCACGCTCCCGCGTCCCTCTAGAGGTGCCCCAGCCGGTTGATATGCCCCATCTTGCGGCCGGGCTTGGTCTGGCGCTTGCCATAGAGATGAAGGCAGGCTGCAGGTTCAGCCGCCAGAGCCGCCCAGTCGCCCACCTCGTCACCGATCAGATTCTCCATCACAGCGGAGGCAGAGGGGGTCACATCACCCAGTGGCCAGCCCGCCACGGCGCGCATATGTTGCTCAAACTGCGAACAGGCACAGGCATCCTGCGTCCAGTGGCCGGTATTGTGCACGCGCGGCGCGATCTCATTGACCAGAAGCGTTCCGTCAGCAAGCTCGAACAATTCAACGGCAAACACACCCACATGATCCAGACCGGAGCCGATCGCCTTGGCGATCTCGAGTGCCCGCGTTTCCTGTTGTTTGGACAGATTGGGGGCCGGGGCGGTTGTGGTCTTGAGAATACCGTCACGATGGACATTTTCGCCCAGAGGATAGGCCTTGACGCGACCATCCACGCTACGGGCCGCGACAACCGAGAGCTCACGCGTAAACGGGGCCGCGGCCTCCAGGATCGCGGACTGCTCGCCAATGGTTGTCCAGGCCGTGTCTGCGTCCGCTTCGGTGCGGATCCAGGCCTGGCCCTTGCCGTCATACCCAAAGCGCCGGGTCTTCAAGACAGCCGGCAGCCCCACCAGACGGATGGCCTCCTGTAGCTCCGTCAGATTGGACACCGGCGCAAAGGCGACCGTACCCACACCCGCTTCATTGATGAAATTCTTCTCGACGACGCGGTCCTGGGTCAGTTCGAGCGAGCGGGCACCGGGACGCAAGGTGGAGACCCGGGCCGCTATCGCGACCGCTTCGACCGGTACATTCTCGAATTCATAGGTGATGGCGTCGCAACGATCTGCAAAACCCTGGATCGCGCCCGTATCGGACCAGGGCGCAGACCAGGCCCGCGTCGCGACACGCGAAGCCGGACAATCCGGCTCGGGATCATACACATGGACATCAAAACCCAGTTCCGCACCGGCAACAGCCAGCATGCGTCCCAGCTGTCCGCCTCCGAGAATGCCGATGACGGAACCGGGTGCGAGCGGCGCATAATCCATGGAGGGCTAGTCCTCTACTGTTTCAGCAACACTATCGGTCTGGGCTTGTCGCCAGGCGTCGAGGCGATCAGCCAGTTCGCGATCGGACAAGGAGAGTATCGAGGCGGCAAGCAGACCCGCATTTTTCGCCCCGGCATCACCAATGGCCAGCGTCCCGACCGGGACACCACCGGGCATTTGCACGATGGACAACAAGCTGTCCTGACCGCTCAAGGCCTTCGATTTCACCGGAACACCCAGAACCGGAACTGAGGTCATCGAGGCGACCATGCCCGGCAAATGCGCTGCACCCCCGGCCCCTGCGATGACAACCTGCACCCCGCGATCACGCGCGGTCTTGGAAAACTCGACCAGTCGGTCCGGCGTCCTGTGCGCGGACACGACCTTCGCCTCAAAATCGACATTCAATGCATCAAGAATGTCGGCAGCCTTCTTCATGGTGGGCCAATCTGAGCGCGACCCCATGATAATGGCCACGCGTGGCGCGGACGTCGAGCCAGGTTGAGAAGCAGGTTGGGAAGAGGGTTGAGTCATTTCGCTTCCATGACGATCTGAGGAAGCACGCCAACATAGCCTTGCCCCCACGCCCGTCAAGCAGATCTGGTTGAGCGGGCTGAAAAGTGGAGGCTTGAGGCTTTTTTAACCACACTTGGCGAACGTGGATGTGGATCAGGCGACTCGCGCCATAAGGACTTCAGCATGCGTATCGGACCCTATAACCAGACGCGATCGACAGCGAAAACCTCCCGGACGGACAAGGCGTCCAGCGGAAGCGTGACACAACAGGCCTATGTGTCATCCAGCGCGCCGGCCCAGGATGCTGCCTCGATCATGGGCGTTCCGGAAGCGGAACTCACGCCGAATGTCCAACGCGCCCTGATGAGTTTGATGGGTGAGGTTGACCAGCTGCGCAAGGAAACCGAACGCCTGCGTTCACGCATGCGCGATCTGGAAGCCCTCGCCGACCGTGATGTCCTGCTGCCGGTGCTCAATCGCCGGGCCTTCCTGCGCGAAGTCAGCCGGGCCCTGGCGCTTGCGGAACGTCATGATGCGCCGTCCGCCATCGTCTATATCGACTTGAATGGCTTCAAGGACATCAATGACCGATACGGTCATGCCGCCGGCGATGCGGCCCTGGAACATGTCTCTGCCCTGCTCTCGGCCCATGTACGCGAAACCGATGCGGTTGGCCGGATCGGCGGCGATGAATTTGGTCTGGTTCTGACCCTGACCGGTCTGGAGGGTGCGGAACGCAAGGCCGAGGAACTGGTCGACCGGATCGCCAATACACCCTTCTCCCACAACGGAACCGAGCTGACAGTCGGAGCGGCCTGGGGCGCCTACGCACTCCAGTCGGGCCATAATGCAGAAGACGCCATGGCTGAGGCCGACGCCGCCATGTACGCGCGCAAACAATCCATGAAATCTGCGGGTCGGGCCTGACTCACCGGCGCACAAGCGCAGGTTCAGGCAATAATGTCCGGCGTCATCTGATCTTCCACGCGGGAGATTTCGTCCTTCACGCGCAGCTTTTCTTTCTTGAGGCGCGCGATCTTGAGCTGGTCCACCACACCACATTCAGCCAGAGCATCGACTTCCGCGTTCAGTGAGGCGTGTTCCGCACGCAACTCCTCGAGCCGAGCCAGAAGGACTTCCTGATCAAGCGACTCTCCGAGCATGAGCGTGGTATCCTTTGTTTCATTGGCGGGGACTGGCACTGCTACGCAACCGGTCAACTCGCAACCGGTGAAGGTCGCAACCGATAAAGGTCGCAACCTATAAAGGTCGCTACCGGCCGACCCCAATTCGGCGAAGCAGCGAGGGAGGCGTGATACCCCACACCCTCCAGTGAGGCAAACAAAGACTGATCAAATCTTACCAGAAATCACGAATTACGCGAATTACGCGAAGACGACGGTCTTTTTCCGCCTTCAATATCCTCTCCCCAGCGCTGAGTGCCCGACCAGTCGAGGCCGAACAGGTCCAGGGCCCGACCGACCGACTGATCAACCATCTCCTCAATGGTTTTGGGACGCGCATAAAAAGCCGGCAGGGGCGGACATATAATCGCCCCCATCTCCGTCAGCGTCTCCATGGTCCGGATATGCCCCAGATGAAACGGGGTTTCGCGCACCATCAGGACCAGACGGCGACGCTCCTTCAACACCACATCCGCAGCGCGCGTGAGCAGGCTTGACGTCACACCCGTGGCGATTTCGGACATGGTACGGACTGAACAGGGCGCGATCAGCATGCCCACTGTCTGGAAGCTTCCCGAGGCGATCGGCGCTCCCACATCCGGCATTTTATACATGAAATCGGGCATGTCCCGGAAATCCGGGATCGTGATATCGGTCTCATAACCCAGCGTCATCTCTGCCGCACGTGATGCCACACAATGCGTCTCTACGCCGAGTTGTGAAGCAAGTTGGAGCGCGCGAATTCCGTAAACAATTCCCGATGCGCCTGAAATACCTACGATAATTCGGTCCGATTTCATATTTCAGTTACCCCGGAAACGTTTCGTGAATAGACATAATGTCGTAGCGTGCTTCAATTCCATCCCCAATTCAGCAAAGGGAGATAGTCCATGACAATCGAAGCCCGCATCAGAGAGCTCGGAGCGAAACATTCGCGTCTTTCTGCAGAGATTGAGGCGGTGACCCGTCACCCCTCCGCGGACTCGCTCGAACTCTCCCAGCTCAAGAAGGAAAAACTCCATATCAAGCAGGAGATGGAGAACCTTCGACGACGAAATATCATGACCGTCAACTAGCTGCTTCACTTAGCTTTGGCGGTCACGCGTTCAACGCGACAAAATGACAGACATACAGGCCCGGGGTCGCCATTGGCGGCCCCGTAGCCTTTTCAGGGACGCGCGACAGCTCCGCGATCCCCCGGCAGTCGCGTCAAAGAAGCATTTGCACCGGGCCGGGCTTTGTGCCAAGTCGGGCGCCTTTCCATTCGCCCGCCCGGGCGTTACCAGGCCAGGAGTGCTGATCATGGGAGATCGCGTCGCCATTATTACAGGCGGAGCCAATGGCATCGGCCGCGCCTGCGCCCGTCGTCTCAGCGAGGACGGTTTTCGCGTTATCATCGCGGATATCAATGCTCAGGCCGGTGAAGCCCTTGCCGAGGAATTGGGCGGCGACAAGGACCGGGCCCGCTATGTCCAGTGTGACGTCTCGGATCGTCTCTCCGTCAACAATCTGATGGCAGAAACCCGCTCGGCCTTCGACCGGGTCGACGTGCTGGTCAACAATGCCGGAATTGTCGCCAAGGGCGATATTCTGGATCTGGAAGAGGCTGATTTCGACCGCGTTATGGGTGTGAACCTGAAAGGCTTCTTCCTGGTGGCCCGTGAAGTGTCCCGCCAGATGGTCGATCAGATCGAGGAAACGGGCGAACGTACGGATGATGCCCGCCGCCGCTACGCCATTATCAATATGTCATCGGTCAATGCCGTCATGGCGATACCCGATCAGCTGGCGTATTGCGCGACCAAGGGCGCGATCAACCAGATGACCAAGTCCATGGCCCTGTCGTTGGCCAAGTACGGCATCCGCGTCAACGCCATCGGCCCGGGCAGTATCAACACGGACGTGCTCAAGAGCGTCAATGACAATCCCGAAGCTCTAGCGCGCATCATGTCGCGCACGCCCATGGGCCGTATCGGGGATCCTGACGAGATCGCCGCTATCGCCAGCTTCCTTGCGTCTCGCGATTCCAGCTATATGACGGGCACCACCCTGTACGCCGATGGGGGGCGAATGGCGATGAATTATACCGTCTGATCCACCCTTGGATCCGATACGAAAAACGGCCGCCCACAGGGCGGCCGCTTGCATTCAGAGGTGCGGGACCGGATCAGTCTTCTGATTTGGAGCCACCGCCGAACAGGGTTTCCAGATCGATATCGCCCGTATTCGGGTTCAGATCATCCTCGTCCTGCGGCTGCACATCCTCGACCGGCTTGAGCGTATCGGACAGCATTTCCGGATTTTCCTCTTCCATCTGGCGACGACGGGCCGAGGCTTTTTGCACCTGGGCATCCAGATCGATCTGGGTACACAGTCCCAGAGACACCGGGTCGGTCGGCTTGATATTGGACGCATTCCAGTGTGTACGCTCACGCACCGCCTGGATCGTGGTCTTGGTCGTGCCGATCAGCTTGGAGATCTGTGCATCGGCCAGTTCCGGGTGATTACGCACCAGCCACGCGATCGCGTCAGGGCGGTTCTGACGACGCGACAGCGGTGTATACCGCGGACCCCGGCGTTTCGCCGGTTGATGCAGACCGGAATATTTCGGCTTCACCGGCGTCATGCGATAAGCATCATTGCCTTCAGCCGTCTCGATCTCTTCACGCGTCAGCTGACCATTGGAGATCGGATCGGCGCCCCGCACACCTGCCGCAACATCACCATCGGCGATGCCTTTGACTTCCAGCGGATGAAGGCCACAGAAATCAGCGATCTGATCAAAGGTCAGGGAGGTATTGTCAACGAGCCACACAGCCGTGGCCTTGGGCATCAGGATCTCGGTCATGGGACGTCCTCTGCAGTTCGGGCGCTTTTGACAAACGCGCAAATAAAAAGCCCGGCGCGGCGGCCAGGCTTCGGCTTCCGACACAGGGGCCGGTGGAGACTCACCTGACCCTGTGATTTGTTCGCTTTATAACCCACAGAGCGGCACCTGCAAAGCCATGCCCGTCACGGGATTAGCAGTATCTTGCCACTGTGCGCACCGGAATCGAGGCGTTCATGCGCCAAGCGCACATCGTCCAGCGCAAACCGGCTGTCGATGACGGGATGGAGCTGGCCGTCTGCGATCCATGGCCAGACCGTTGCCTCGATCAGCCCCGCGAGCCGCGCTTTTTCAGAATTAGGCCGTGCGCGCAGCGTGGACCCGGTAAGGGTGATCCGTTTGAGCATCACCCGCATCAGGTCCAGCTGAACCTGGCTGCCCTTGAGGAAGGCGATAGAGACGATCCGTGCCCCGGCCTTGGCGATCGCAATATTCTTCGCCACATAATCACCGCCCACCATGTCGAGAATGACGTCTACCCCGCCAGCTTCGGAGAAGACGGTTTGAAAATCCGCCTCACGATAATTTACCACGATGTCGGCGCCCAGGCGCTCGCAGAGACGACATTTTTCATCCGTACCCGCCGTCGCAAAAACACGTGCTCCCGCGGCCTTGGCCATTTGTATGGCGGTCGTACCGATGCCGCTTGTGCCGCCATGCACCAGAAATGTCTCACCCTGTGACAGGCCGGCCTGATCAAACACATTGGCGAACACGGTAAATACCGTTTCCGGCAGACCGGCGGCGTCCTCGATGGACAGTCCATCGGGTACGGGCAACACCGACCCGGCGGAGACATTGACCGCATCACCATAACCACCACCGGACACCAGCGCACAGACCGGATCTCCCACGGACCAGCGCGTGACGCCCTCACCGATCTCCGCGACCCGGCCGGACACTTCCAGCCCCAGCCCTTCGGGCGCACCTGGCGGGGCGGGATAAAAGCCCATGCGTTCAAACTGGTCGGGGCGATTAATGCCGCAGGCCAAGGTCTGGATGACCACTTCCCCGGCCGCAGCCCGGGGTGTCGGACGGGTCTGTATAGACAGGGCATCCGGCCCGCCTGGCGGGTCTGCTTTCACGATACGAATGGTGTCAGACAATTCAGACATGGGCGTTTGCCTCTCTTCAGTCTATGCTCTCGCGCTTGATCATGCACACGAGGGAGGGGTTCATGTTCCATGATGATGAGAGTCCGGCAAGCCGTGACGTGGTTATTCGCCCGGGCGAAGACCTTGAACCCTACTCCCTTGAAGAATTGGAGGAGCGCCGCCAGATGATGCTGGACGAGATCGCCCGGATTGATGCTGCGGCTGAAAAAAAGCGCCAGGGTCGAAGCGCAGCGGACGCCGTGTTTAAGATTTGATCAAGATTATCGGCGAGTCTGGCCCGGAGTTTGCTTTGATTCGACACCAAAGCCCGTAACGACTCGACGATTGGACGTGACATGACTGACAGCTTCCCGCCCACACTCTTCCCGGCTGGCAACGAGCCCTCTCTGCGTGCCGCCGATTTCGCCAGCTCGGAAATGTTCCAGAAGCTCTTTGCCGAAGGCATGGCGCTGGTGGAAGAGACCGCCACCTATCTCGACGGGCCGGGCCGCGACGATGCCAAATCCCTCGATCGGGCAGGCGCCCTGGCCTATGCCACGGAAAGCATGAAACTCACCACGCGCCTGATGCAGGCCGCATCCTGGTTGCTGGCACAGCGCGCCGTTGCCGAAGGTGAAATGGCCGCCGAGGAAGCCACGGATGGCAAATATCGTCTGGGCCGCGACAAGGCGACCGATGATTTGTGGCCCGAGGGTGAAGCGCGCCCGCAAGTCCTGCTCGACCTGGTGGAACGCTCACGCGCCCTCTATGCCCGACTGAAGAGGATTGATGACAGTCTCTACACCGATGAGATCGGTGAAACGACGGCCAACCCGGTTGCCGGCCATATGGCCATGCTGCACGGCGCCTTCGGGGGCCGCTGACCGCACATCCTTTCAGTCTGTCCAAAGAGCGCGCCCTGCCTGCAGGGCGCGTTTTTCGTGGGCCGTTCCCCATGCAAAAAGGGCGCGCTTTGCGAGAAGCACGCCCTTCGCAGGTCATGAACCTGAATGGGATCAGACGAAGCCGGCAAACTTGTCTTTGAAGCGAGACACGCGACCGCCGCGGTCCATCAGCTTCTGGTCGCCGCCGGTCCAGGCCGGGTGCGACGTCGGGTCGATGTCGAGGTTGATTGTATCGCCTTCCTTGCCCCAGGTGGACTTGGTTTGGAAGGTCGTACCGTCAGTCATCACAACATTGATGATGTGGTAGTCGGGATGGATATCGCTTTTCATCGATCCGGCTTTCTGTTCCGCCGCGCCACACGATCCTACAGCCGCGCACGCCGCTCATTAAACTCAGGAAGCGGGGCTTCTACCTGAAGAGTCGCGAAAGGGCAAGACAGCGAGTGAGTCGGACGCAATAGACCTAGCGGTGACACCGGCTTAGCCTCAGCGCGCGGTTAGCTTCAGCTCGATGCGACGATTGCGGGCATAGGCCTCCGCGGTCCGGCCCTCGGCAATAGGGTGATGCTCACCGAACCCCGCGGCGACCAGACGTTCAGACGGCACACCCAGATCTTCCATCAGATTGACCACGGATATCGCCCGGGCCGCTGAGAGTTCCCAGTTGGAGGCGTAGGTTGTGCGAATGGGCAATGGATCCGTATGGCCGTCGATCCGGATCACCCATTCTAGATCATCCGGTATCTCGCGCGTCAGCTGGATGATGGCATCGGCGATCGGGCGCAGGCTTTCGCGGCCCTCAGCCGACAGATCCGCAGACCCTGATGCAAACAAGACATCCGATTCAAACACAAACCGGTCGCCAACGATGCGGACACCTGTGCGATTGCCTAGAATGGCTCGTAAGCGACCAAAAAAGTCCGAACGATAGACGGCCAGTTCAGCCGCGCGCTCGGCCAGGGCCGCGTTCAGCCGCTCTCCCAGATTAATGACCTGGGCCTCGGCCTCCTCGGCGCGTTGTTCCGAGGCTTCAAGCGCCGCATTCAGTGTCGCAATCTGATCGCGCAAGACCTGGAGCTGTTGATTGAGAAGCGCCAGCGCCTGCATGGATTCAGAGGACAGCTCACGTTCGCTGTCCAACTCTGCCTGTAGAGCGGCCTGTTGCCCCTCGGCCATCGTCAGAGCTGTGTTGAGTAAGTCATTCTGGCTCTCAAGACCGGCGATCTCGGTTTCCAGGCCCGTTATACGATTGGTCAGCTCCGCATTTTCATCGCGTGCCAGGTCCAGCTCATCGGCGAGGATGGCCAATTGCGCATTGAGGGCGGCCAACTGCTCATCCCGCCCGGTCAGCGCCCGCGAGAGCGCAAACTGTCCGGCCACAAAGATGGAAAGCAGAAAAACGATGACAAGCAGGAGCGTCGCCAAGGCATCCACGAAACCCGGCCAGTGATCCCCCTGGTCGGCGTCCTCAAAACGGGAAAAGCGCGGCGCGGCCATGCTTATTCGCCTCCACGATCCCGGCTTTGCAGGGCGCGGACGAGAACCCGGATCTCATCCCGCAGCGACCGGGCCAGCTCTTCCTGGCTCTGCCGGCTATCTTCGGCAAAACGTTGCAGCGTTGTATCCAGCTGGCGGGTATGGCGTTCCAGCGTGTGGGTCAGACGATCCAGCGTATCTGCGGTCTGTTCCAGAAGCGCACCAACATAAGCCGAGGTCGAGACCTCATCCCCGTCCGAGGTTGGACCGGCCGCGGCAAGACGCGAGATGGAGGACAACCATTCCTCAATCTCGTTATAGAAACGGTTCTGGGCCCGACTGGCCTGCAGATCCAGAAAGCCGATAACAAGGGACCCGGCAAGGCCAATCAGGGATGAGGCAAAGGCCGTGCCCATGCCACCGATCGGCTCTTCAATCGCCGCCATGAGACGCAGGACATCGGCCTCACCGCCCGTGGAGGTTTCTGTCACAGCGCGGACCGCATCCCCTACTGCACCGACCACTTCAAGCAGGCCCCAGAACGTTCCCAACAGACCGAGGAAAATCAGGAGGCGACCAAAATAGCGCGTGAAAGCGCCAGCTTCAGACATGCGTGCGCCCACTGAGTCGAGTACGGTTCGGACGGATCCGGCGGACAAGCGCATACGGCCATCCGTTTCGGAAATCATGGTCGCCATCGGCGCGATAATGGCCGGCGGACGAGGAAGGGTTGCGGGGTCTTCAGACGAGCGAAACCGCATCAACCAGCGCGCGGCCGGGCCGATGCTGAGTGCCTGGACATAAGTATAGACCACGCCGACCACCAGAACGAAAAGGATCAGCCCGTTAATGGCCGCATTCGCCATGAAGGCTTCGGTCAGGGGTTCATGCAGCAAGCCTGCGAGCGCAATGACGATCGCCGTGAAGATCGCCATCCAGATGATGTAGCGCCACGGTCCGGTAAACTTAACCGCATGGCGGGTGTCTTGCGACTGATCTGCATCATACACGGACACGCACTCCCTTTCGTCCCGATCCCTCACTCTTGGATCAAGGGATTGAGACAATTTGGGGGCGAGGTCAAAGGTTGATTGCGGATTTCACCCATTTGTCGTCGGGGTGACCCAGTCGCTCCGCTGACTGTGCCGCCGTCAGGCGCCCTGGATACGGGCCTGCAATTGCTCCCGCATGGTCTCATTGCCGGCCACAACGGAACCGGTGGCGAGCATATTGTCCTTGCCGTCCAGCTCGGAGACAAACCCGCCCGCTTCACGCACAAGAACGATACCGGCCGCGATGTCCCAGGACTGGAGGCTGCGCTCCCAGAACCCGTCATAACGCCCGGCCGCGACCCAGGCGAGATCAAGCGCCGCCGAACCCATGCGGCGGATACCCGCGCAGTGCGGCATCACCTGATGCAGCTCCTTGAGGAAGGTGGCGTGCCCCTTCTTGCCGAAGAAGGGCATGCCGGTTGCGAAGACGGCCTCATCGAAATGTTTGCGACCAGCCACACGCAGGCGACGGTCGGCCAACCAGGCACCCCGGCCTTTTTCTGCGTGGAACATCTCGTCGGTTGCCGGATTATAGACGACCCCGGCGACCAGTTCCTCGTCGCGCTCAAGCGCGATCGAGACGGCAAAATGCGGCATGCCGTGCAGGAAGTTCAGCGTCCCGTCGAGCGGATCGACAATCCAGCGATGGCTCTTATCGCTGCCCTCCACAATGCCGCGCTCCTCCATAACGAAGCCATAACCCGGACGCGCCTTAGACAATTGCTCGAAAATGACCTCTTCCGCCTTGTGATCCGCCACCGAGACGAAATCCGCCGGCCCCTTCTTGGAGACCTGCAGGTGTTCGATATCGCGAAAATCACGATTGAGAGACCGCCCCGCGCGTGCGGCGGTTTCGGTCATGACGGTCAAAAGCGGAGAGAGCGTACCCATTCGATCAATCCGCCCGTTTCACGTAGGAGCCGTCTTCCGTCGCCACGACGATCCGCTCGCCCATGCCCACGAAGGGCGGCACGGATGTCCGAACGCCGTTTTCCAGCGTGGCCGGCTTGAAGGAATTGGCCTGTGTCTGACCCTTGAGCACCGGCTCGGTTTCGGTGATTTCCAGCGTGACGTGCTGCGGCAGCGCAATGCTGATCGGACGCTCCTCATGGAACTCGACCGAGACACTCATCCCGTCCTGCAGATAGGCCGCGCGGTCTTCGCCGACAAAATCCTTGGCCAGTTCGATCTGCTCATAGCTTTCAGCGTCCATGAAGGTGAGCGTATCGCCGCTATCGAACAGGAAGGTGTGATCCTTCTGCTCCAGACGCACGCGCTCGACCTTGTCGGCGGCGCGGAAACGTTCGTTCAGCTTGCGACCATCGAGCAGGTTCTTCAGCTCGACCTGCGCAAATGCGCCGCCCTTGCCCGGTTTCACGTGCTCGGTTTTCACAGCAACCCAGAGCGTGTCCTGGTGCATGAGAACATTGCCGGGCTTGATTTCATTGCCGTTGATTTTCATGGCGTCACCTTAGAAGCCGAATATGCAGACGATCTGTTTGCGGCGCGCAACAGGCCACAGAGCCGCGCTTCCCTATCAGCGCGACACCGGAACGGCAAGTGTAGCAGGCTGTTGGCGCCTCAGCGCTCGGCAGCCACGGCCTCCTGAATCTGGATTTGCGTCGCCAGGGGCAGATCGCCTTCTAGCGCCGCCTGGAACCGGTCGCGCACGGGATTTTCCAACGGCAGTCCTTCGGCATCTGTCGCTGCGCGCAGGACCCAGCCATAGGCGGCCTCAATATCGCGCTCACCCGTATCCCCGCGCGCCAGGGCGTAGGCATAGATGAACTGGGCTTCCGGATCACCGGCCAGCGACCCCAGACGCACCCAGTGGACCGCCTCGTCTATATTCTCCGGACCACCTCGTCCCTGATACAGCATCAGGCCAAGCTGACCCTGTGCCGGGGCATAGCCCGTTTCCGCGGACAGGCGCAGCCAGCGGCGGGCATTGACATCATCACTCTCTCCGCCCTGCCCCAACGCCCACATCATACCGGCCTCGAAAGCCGATTCCGGGTGGCCAAGCCCTCCAGCCTGTTCATACCAGTGGCGGGCCGACACCAGGTCCTGCTCACCGCCGCGCCCCAGATCATGCAGGCGGGCGAGCTGATACATCGCTTCCTGCGATCCCAGCTGGGCCGCGCGCTCCGTCCAGATCCGCGACTGGGCGATATCCTGGGGGACACCCGACTTTTCCAGCACATCGGCATAGGCAATCATACCAGCGACATGTCCGGCCTCTGCAGACTGACGAAACCAGGACCGGGCCGACCCCAGGCCGTGATCGGTATCGCTGTCACGTGCAATCAGTCCTAGATGATACAGGGCGACCGGGTGTTGATCCTCCGCGGCCCGCTGGAACCAGCGAACCGCCTGTGCTTCCGGTTCGGCAGCTTCTGTCCAGCCATCCAGTGCCAAAAGACCCGCCATTACAGCTGCATCATCGTGACCGGCACTCCCGGCTGTTTCGGCATAAATGCGCGCGGTTTCCCAGTCGCCGGCCGCATGAGCCAGCTGGGCCCGTGTATAGGCATCCTCAACCGGGTTGGCATCGCTCGGCAGGACGTCGCCATCATCTCCCTCGGCGGCGCCTTCCTGCTGGGCCTCGGTCTGGGCGGCATCCTGCACGTCAGCCGGAAGCAGGATCAGCTCACCGGGAAACACCAGGGGTTCTTCCGCGGGCAGCGCATCATCATCCTGCCGGGCATGGGCAGGCGTTATTGCAAAGGCGGTCAAACAGGTGAGGACAAGAACAGATCGAAACATAATCATGCGCTCAAAGAGCGATCAAATCGCCGGATGGTCAAGCTTTCAACGCCTTGTCTGAGCGAAATGTAACCCGGTGGCCTGGCTTGCACAGGCCATTCCAGCGTTCAGCTCACTTATCAGCCCTGCTCATCAAGTAGACCCGCAAAGGCCTTCACGCCTGCGGCGGCTCCATCGGGATGGTTCCAGACACCGCCACTTACGGCGAGGAAATCAGCCCCGGCGTCAATGAGGGGGCGGGCATTCTCCGCCGTGATTCCGCCAATCGCGACACAGGGCAGTTCGAATAACTCCACCCACCAGCGCAGGATGTCAGGCTCGGCCCGGCTTGGGGCCTCTTTGGTCTGCGTCGGGTAGAACGCGCCAAACGCGACATAATCTGCGCCTGCCTCCCCGGCGACCATGGCGAGATGGCGGCTGTAATGGCAGGTCACACCCACAGTTCGGCCCGCGCCCATGATCGCACGAGCGGCTTTCACCGAACCATCATCCTGACCAATGTGAACGCCATCGCAGCCTAGCTCATCAGCCAGTTCCGCACTGTCATTGAGGATCACCGCCACGCCGCGCGCCTGGGCACACGCGATCAGGGCCGGTGCCAGCGTCCGGATTTCGTCCACCGTGTGATCCTTCAATCGGATCTGCAGGGCGGAGACCGGCCCGGCATCGAGAGCTGCAGCCAGTGTGTCGACAAACTCCGCCTCGATGTGCGGCGGGGTGATCAGATAGAGTTCAGCGGTCATGAGGGCTCTGTGCCATGATTGGGGGGCAGAGCGCCAGACGCTTTTCACGCTGTCTTGCAAGGCCGGGACCTGGTCCGGCAGAGCGGGTTGTGTCAAGACCAAAGTCGGTCAGCGCGCACGTGAACAGCAAGCGCGCATGAAAAAGGCCCGTCGCACGCGACGGGCCTGATCCAGTCAGAAAAGGAAAGGCGCTTAGGCCATTTCTTTTTCCATATTCTCTTCATATTCACCCAGAGCGGCCAGGCCGTTCATGCGAGCACGATGATTGAACGCAGCCTGGGCTGCTTCATAATTGTCTTTCTTGCCAGCCCAGGTTTTGAGCGGTGCAGCCTGCAGGGCGCGACCATAGGAGAAGGTCAGCGGCCACGGGGTGTCATAACCGGAATTCATGGCCTGCAAGTGAGCCGTGGCTTCTTCGTCAGACTGTCCACCGGACAGGAAGGCGATGCCCGGAACAGCAACCGGCACGCAATTGGCCAGGCACTCAACAGTCATGTCCGCAACTTCTTCCACGCCCGCGCGGCTTTCAGCCTTGGTACCGGAGATGATCATGTTCGGCTTGAGGATCGTGCCCTCCAGGACAACACCCTGGTCGAACAATTCGCGATAGAGCGATTTCAGCGTGAACTCGGTCACTTCATAGCAGCGCTCGATCGAGTGATCGCCATCCATGATGACTTCCGGCTCGACGATGGGAACAATGGAGGCTTCCTGGCACAGCGCGGCATAACGGGCCAGCGCGTGCACATTGGTAGCAATGCAATACTGGCTCGGCATGCTGTCATCGCCGTCCTTGCCGATATTGATCACGGCACGCCATTTCGCGAAACGGGCGCCGATCTCGAAATACTCGGACAGGCGGTCACGCAGACCGTCGAGACCTTCAGTGATCGTCTCACCCTCGGAACCGGCCAGCGGCTTGGCACCGGTGTCGACCTTGATGCCCGGAACAGCGCCGGCATCGGTGATCAGCTTGACCAGCGGTGTACCGTCGGCCGCGTTCTGACGCAGCGTCTCGTCATACATGATGACGCCGGAGATGTGGTCGGTCATGGCCGGCGCGGTGCGCAGCAGCATCTCACGCCAGTCGCGACGGCTGTCCGGCGTGGATTCCAGAGAGATGGAGTCGAAACGCTTGGTAATCGTACCCGTTGACTCATCGGCCGCCAGAATGCCCTTGCCCGGTGCGACCATGGCTTCGGCGGTTTCACAAAGAAGATCGAGATCCATTGCTTTCATCCCCAGCTGGATGCCCGCGAGCGGGCGTTGCGAACGGTGACGCCCATGCGTCACGCAACCGGCGTTTCGCTATCAGTCTGCGCCGTCTCGCGCAAGGCCTCCACGCCCGGAAGTGACTTGCCTTCCATCCATTCGAGGAAAGCCCCGCCCGCGGTGGAGATAAAGCTGAATTCCTGGGCACATCCTGCCTGATTCAGGGCAGCCACGGTGTCCCCTCCGCCAGCGACGGCAATCAGGCTGCCGTCAGCAACGCGATCAGCGGCCGCCCGTGCCGCACTAACCGTTGATTTATCAAAGGGTTCGATCTCGAAAGCGCCCAACGGGCCATTCCAGATCAAGGTTTTGGCGCCGTCCATGGCCTGCGTCAGGTCAACGACAGTTTGCGGCCCACAATCGAGAATCATCTCGTCATCTGCCACATCATGTGACAGAGCGACGCGAGTTTCAGGATTCGGCTTAAATTCCTTCGCAAGCGTAACATCTGACGGAAGCACCAGCTTGCACCCTGATTTTTCCGCTGCCACCAGAATCAATTTCGCCGTGTCGACCAGGTCTTTCTCACACAGGCTGGTGCCCACATCGACACCCTGTGCGAAGAGGAGGGTATTGGCCATGCCGCCTCCGACGAAGAGAATATCGACCTTCTTCACCAGGTTTTCCAGAAGATCGATCTTGGTCGAGACCTTTGCACCTCCGACCAGCGCGATCACCGGGCGTTCGGGATCCTCCAGCGCCGCGACCAGGTGGTCGATCTCGCGCTGCATCGCCAGACCGGCATAGGCAGGCAGGAGCTGAGCAACACCTTCGGTCGAGGCATGGGCCCGGTGAGCAGCCGAAAAGGCGTCATTGACGTAAAGATCGCCCAGATCCGCCAGAGCCCGGGCAAAGGCTGGGTCATTCTGTTCTTCCCCCGCCTCATAGCGGGTGTTCTGCAGCAGCAGGACATCGCTGTCTTGCATGCCCGCGACCGCCGATGCGGCATCATCCCCGGCAATATCATCGACAAAACCGAGCTCGACGCCCATCAAATCCGCAAGCGGCTGACAGACCGGTTCCAGCGACATCTCCGGGACACGCTGCCCCTTTGGTCGACCGAAATGGGCCAGGAGAATGACTTTCGCACCGCGCTCGACCAGGTGGTCAATTGTCGGCAGGGCCGCTTCAAGACGCGTGGTGTCTGTCACCTCGCCGTCTTTCATGGGCACATTGAAGTCGACACGCACGAGAACGCGCTTGCCCGCGACCTCCGCGTCCTGGATACGGCGAAAATCAGTCATCTCCTGCCCCCTGTGGCTGGCGATACGGTGTTAGAGATATTTGCCCATTTCGACCGTGGTATCGATCATGCGGCAGGCAAAGCCCCACTCATTGTCGTACCAGGTCATCACGCGCACCAGGCGCTCATCCACGACCTTGATCTTGTCGATGGCGCAGATGGATGAACGGCTGTCGTGATTATAGTCGATGGACACCAGCGGAATGCTGTCATAGCCCAGCACGCCTTTCATCGGCCCATCGGCAGCGGCCTTGATCGCTTCCGACAATTCCTCGGCCGTTGTCGCCCTGCCCGGCGTGAAGACGAGATCGATCAGGGAAACATTCGGCGTCGGGACACGCACGGCCGCCCCGTCGAGCTTGCCCGCCAGTTCTGGCAGAACCAGGCCCACTGCCTTCGCGGCGCCGGTCGAAGTCGGCACCATCGACATGCCGGCGGAACGGGCGCGGTGCAGGTCCTTGTGATTGCGGTCAAGCGTGGGCTGGTCACCGGTATAGGCGTGGATCGTGGTCATATGACCGCGTTCAATACCCACGGCATCATTGAGCACTTTGGCCACCGGCGCGAGACCATTCGTGGTGCACGACGCATTAGAGACAATAATGTCCTCAGCACTCAGCTGATCATGGTTCACACCATAGACGATGGTCTTGTCTGCATTCTTGGCCGGCGCGGAGCACAGAACACGCTTTGCTCCAGCTTCGATGTGCGCCATCGAGGCTTCTTTTGAATTGAAGGCGCCTGTGCATTCCAGCACGACATCAATGCCCATCTCTTTCCAGGGCAGTTCGGCGGGATTGCGGTTGCACACTTTCTGGATCTTGCCAAACCCGGCATCAATCCAGCCATCACCGACCTTGATCTCGCCCGGATAACGGCCGTGAACACTGTCATAGGTCAAAAGGTGTGCATTGGATTCGGGCGTGCCGCTGTCATTAATGGCAACCACTTCCACTTCGCCCCAGCGCTGGTTTTCGAGAACCGCGCGCAGGGCCAGGCGGCCAATACGTCCAAAACCGGTGATTGCGATACGCAGGGCCATTGAGCCTCTCCATTCCTGTGGACAGGAGGACCACATGATCCGTCATGTCCTTGACCGTATGAAACGGCGCGGATTTAGCGGCCTTTGGCCCCCGCGTCCACACACGCCGAGCGGAAAAAAGGGTTATCGCTCCGACTTTTATCGCCCAGCACCCAGCACACGCACGCGCACCCTGCTGCACCGCAACACGAGCCCACAAGGCCAAGCCCCCGAAGGAATAGACCTGTTACCGGTATCTAGACGATCACAGATTTTCAGTCTGTGTCGAAATATCACACCCCGTCCGGGTCCACACCCGAACTGCAAATTCTATATCGCTTAGCGCGCATTATACATTGACACACCTGCGCTTGCGCAGAGGCGGGACTTGAAATGCCCGGCACCGCCTGCAATGAAACCAAATCGGCAATCACACTTACGTTATGGGCAGCGTTGTATCATGAAAGTCATTATTCTCGGCGGCGACGGTTTCTGCGGCTGGCCTAGCGCTCTGCATCTGTCCAATATTGGTCACGACGTGGTCATTGTTGACAACCTGTCGCGCCGGAAAATCGATATCGAACTCGAGGTCGAGAGCCTCACGCCTATCCGACCGATGGGCGAGCGCATTGCGGCCTGGAAAGAGGTTTCCGGCCGGGACATCCGTTTCATCGATATGAATATCGGCAAGGACTACCAGGAATTGGTGGACCTGATCGATGCGGAAAATCCGGATACAATCATCCATTTCGCCGAACAGCGCGCCGCGCCGTACTCCATGAAGTCCGCGCGCCACAAACGTTACACGGTCGACAATAATCTGAACGCCACCAATGATGTGCTGGCGGCCATTGTCGAAACCGGCAAGGATATCCACCTCGTCCACCTGGGCACCATGGGTGTCTACGGGTATGGCACGGCCGGTATGAAGATCCCGGAAGGCTATCTGAAGATCAAGGTGGAGACGTCGGAAGGCCTCAAGGACCAGGAAATCCTGTATCCGGCCAATCCGGGTTCGATCTATCACATGACGAAAACCCAGGATCAGCTCTTCTTCCACTTCTACAACAAGAACGACAAGGTGAAGATCACCGATCTCCACCAGGGCATTGTCTGGGGCACCCAAACCTCGGAAACCAAGCGCGATGAACGCCTGATCAATCGTTTCGACTATGACGGCGATTACGGCACCGTGCTGAACCGGTTCCTGATGCAAGCCGCTGTTGGCTACCCGCTGACCGTACATGGCACGGGAGGACAGACGCGCGCCTTCATCCACATCCAGGACACGGTGCGCTGTATCCAGCTGGCCGTTGAGAAACCGCCGGCCGATGGTGAGAAAGTGCGCATCATCAACCAGATGACCGAGACGCACCGGGTCCGCGATCTGGCCCGGATGATTGCCGACATGACCAATGTGGAAGTCCAGAACGTGTCCAATCCGCGCAATGAGGCGGACGAGAACGAGCTGCACGTCGAAAACGACACTTTCCTGGAAATGGGCCTGGAGCCGATCACCCTCGCTGAAGGCCTGATGGAAGAGGTAACAGAGATTGCGCGCGCCTATTCGGATCGCTGCGACACCTCGAAAATCCCCTGCGTCTCCTATTGGGGCAAAGGACGTGAAGATGCCGCGTCACAAAGCGATGCGGACGCCACGGCCGCCGAATAAGCTGCCCCCTACCGGGCTTGAAGAGGCGCCCTGCGGGGCGCCTTTATTGTATTAATTCAAATACATAGAGGAAAAACGAAACAAATTTCGGTCCGGGCCTTGCCATAAATTAGATGATTAGCTAAATATCGATTTATGAATACGGCATTCAAAGCACTTTCTGATCCGACGCGACGACGCGTGCTGGAAATGCTCCGCCAGGGTCCCCTGACGGCCGGCGAGATTTCCGCGCACTTCGACGTCTCGAAACCGACCATGTCGGCCCATTTCGCAGTCCTGCGTGAAGCGGGTCTGGTCTGCTCGGAAAAGCACGGCACCTCCATCACCTACCAGCTCCAGCTGTCCGTTCTGGAGGACGCCCTTCTAGGCTTCGCCAAAATCTTTGGCTGGGAGTTACAGCCCGCCCAAAGCGCATCAGACCCACAGGAAGGACCAGACGCATGAGCACGCACGATACCGCCCCCGGCCCGAAACAGTTCGGTCAGATCAGTTTTGGCCTTGTTTCCGGCCTGGTCATGGTCACCCTGTGTATACTGGTTGCTGGAAAGGAATTGGAGTTCCTGCCCGACCCCGTCACCAAGCGGGGCGTGGGACTGACCATCGGTCTGATGTTGATCATGGCCGGCAACTACCTGCCCAAATTTGTCCTGCCATTGAGTGACCGGTCATACCGCGTGCCCGCCCTTCTCTCCGCAGAACGGTTTTCAGGATGGGTTCTGGTGCTTACCGGCCTGGTCTACGCGATCGTTCTGATCATCACCCCGATCGACGACGCCCTTTTCAGGGCCAGCCTCGTAGGCCTCGCCGGTTTCGGACTGGTTGTGATCAATTGGGTGCGCATCTTTGCAAGCCCGGCCGTGCGCGACCTCGACATACATGAGACCGCCACCAGGCTTTCACCCGCGCGCATGGCAACCCTGTCGATCCTGAACGCCATCCTGTGGGTTTTGGCAATGTTTGTCACCGACGCAATCTGGGGCGATCAAGCCGCGCAATGGCTGGCCATCATCTTCGTCATCGTCAACGGTGTGTTCGCGGTCGGTCTCAGCAGCCGCCTGCTGACCAATCCTTCCCGCACCTGATCAACATCCAAAAGGGCGCCCCCGGGGCGCCTTTTTACTGCGCGAGATGGCGAACCAGTTTCTCCATGAAAAGACAGCCCTGTCGCATCTGATCAATGGCAATAAACTCATCCGGCTGGTGGGCCTGCGCGATGGATCCCGGTCCGCACACCACCACAGACAGGCCGGCCTGCTGGAACTGCCCGGCCTCCGTCCCGTAGGCCACAACACGCGAGGCATTATCTCCGGTCAGCTGACGCGCCAGACGTTCGGCAGCGCCATCATCCTCGGGTCGAAAAGCCGGCACGTTGGAGAGGACCTCCACCGTGACCTGCGCCTCGGGAGCGTATTGCCTCATCCGGGCCTGTGTCTCCGCCGCCCGTTCGAGCAATCCGTCATAGATCGCCTGGACATCATCCCACGGACACGGCCGCATCAGACTTTGAAACTCGCCCTTGAGCGCGAGAATATTCAGGGCTGTCCCGCCTTGCATTTTACCAATGGTCAATGTGCCATGAGGCGGGTCGAACGGGCTGTCCTCCGGGGCAGCCTCCACCATCGCCTGGGCACTCTCATAGAGATATTGCATCAAGGGCACGGCATGGGTAACGGCACAGGCACCATCATAGACCAGGCTGGAATGCGCCTCATGCCCTGTCAGGGCGACCCGCACCGAGAACAGGCCCTTGTGCGCCGAGACCACTTTCATCTCGGTGGGCTCCCCCACCACGACGATTGAAGGCTTGGGCGATTGCTGCATGATCTCTTCGATCAGCGCCGGCGCGCCCAGGCATCCGACCTCTTCATCAAAGGAGAAGGCGAAGTGGACCGGACGCTTGAGATCGCCCGCTGCAAACTGGTCGGCATAGGCGAGCGCGCAGGCGATGAACCCCTTCATGTCGCAAGTGCCGCGCCCATAAAGCCGACCATCGCCCTTATCGGTGAGAATGAAGGGATTACTGGTCCAGGGTTGACCGTCAACCGGTACCACATCGGTATGTCCGGACAGGACGACACCCCCATCCACATCCGGTCCGATAACGCCATGCAGGTTGGCTTTTTGACCATCGTCACTGGGCACACGCACACATCGCGCACCGGCCGCAAGGAGGCGGGCCTCAACCCAGTCAATCAGTTCGAGATTGGACAGGCGCGAGGTCGTATCAAAGGCAACGAGGTCACGCAGGATTTCAAGAGCGGTATCGGTTCTGGACATGGGCGCGATGTGACCTGTTCATCCCGTTGGCGTCAATGCTCTGTCTGAATTGAACGACACGCTTAATTCAGGGCTAACGCTGTCTCTCGATGCCGGCTTATCGTCGAGGCGTCTGGCTGATAGCTCTGTTTTTGTTATGAAAAGCCTGAGCTCCACATGTCTGGGTCTGCCCCTACGTTTTGCCCGCCACACGCGCGGCAATGTGGCGATGATCTTTGCTCTCGCCCTTCTGCCTCTCACCGTTCTGGCGGGAGGCGCCATCGATTTCAACCAGGCCATGAATGCGCGCACGCGCCTCGCCCAGGCGATTGATGCGGCCGCCCTGGCCATCGGCACCTATCCCGATATCGGACGGGGTGACGCCACAACCATTGCGCAGGACTTTTTGGCGGCAAACTATCCCGAATGGGAAATCGGACAGCTTCAGAGCCTGAGCGTGGACCTCGACACGATCAATGACACCGTCACGGTTAATGCGACCGCAAAGGTCGATACCGCCATTCTGGGACTTGTCGGGATCGATTCTCTGACGGTGGACTGGGAAAGCGAAGTTGTTCGCGCACGCCAGAATCTGGAACTGGTGATGGTGCTCGACAATACCGGCTCCATGGGCGGCTCCAAGATCTCCGCTCTGCGTGACGCCGCCAATCTGCTCACCGAAATCCTGTTCGACGCGGCTGAGGATCCCGACGCGATACATATCGGCCTGGTCCCCTTCGCGGCCACGGTGAATGTCGGTCCGGGATATGAGCGCGCCTGGTGGCTGGATCCGAACGGAGCCAATCCGCTGCACGCCGAGTGGTCAGGAGCCGCAAACGCCAATCACTGGGACCTGTTCGACGCGATGCGGTACGAGACTTGGGAAGGATGTGTGGAAGCCCGCGCGATACCCATGGATATCGATGACACACCGCCCAGCAATGGCGCCCCCTCAACGCTCTTCATCCCGTATTTCGCGCCCGATGAACCCGATAATGACTGGGATTATCGCAATAACTATATCAATGACGGTACGTCCGGCAGCACGAATACCCGGCTGCAAAACCTCGACAAGTATGAGGACGGGCAGGTGTGGGATGATTACGGCCCCAATATGCGCTGCACCACCACACCCATTACGCCACTGACCAATTCCGAGGCGACGATCGTCAATGCGATCAACCGCATGGGTGCAAGTGGCACGACCAATATTCCGCAAGGCGTGGGCTGGGGGATCCGCGTGATCTCACCGGAGGAACCGTTCACACAAGGCACGGCCTGGGATGATGAGGAGATCCTCAAGGCGATGGTGATCCTGACCGATGGCGATAATGTCATGTCCGGTCGTTCCACCGAGCTCCGGTCAGACTATAGCGCTTACGGGTTTTCCCGGGACGGACGACTGGGAACAACCTCTTCCAGCTCGTGGACCCTGCGCAATGAGCTGAATGACCGCCTCGAAGCCGCCTGCGCACTGGCACACGAGATGGACATCCGGGTCTATGCCATCACCTTCCAGGTCTCGTCCTCCTCGACCCGGGCCCTGATGCAGGATTGTGCCAGCCATCCCTCCTTGTATTTCGACAGTCCTTCCAACAGCGCCTTGCGCGATGCCTTTCAGATGATCGCGGGCGATCTGACCAATCTGCGCCTGTCGCGATAGATAAAAAGCGCGACAAACTTTCATTAACTGCCTTCCCTAACGGGGTTTTAAACCTGTGCGCGTAAATGTCGGTGTCCAAGAGGACACGATATGGCTATTTCGACCTGGCTGGCCCGCCTGGGACAGTTCGCCCGCAATACACGCGGTAATGTTGCGATGATTTTCTCGCTCGCCCTGGTGCCGATCACGGTGCTGGGCGGCGGAGCCATAGACTTCAACCAGGCGATGAATGCCCGCACACGCCTCGCCCAGGCGCTCGACGCCGCCGCCCTGGCTGTCGGCACACGCGCCGATGTTTCCAACAGCGAAGCTCTGACGATCGCCAACGACTTCATCGAAGCCAATTATCCCTCGCGCGAAATCGGCGTCATCCAGAACCTCAATGTGGATGTGGACGACGAGACGGACACGATCACCGTCACCGCGGAAGCCAAGGTCGGCACATCGATCCTCGGCCTGATCGGCATTGAATACATTACGGTCGACTGGGAGAGCGAAGTCGTGCGTGCGCGCCAGAACCTGGAACTGGTCATGGTGCTCGATAATACCGGCTCCATGGGCGGATCACGCATTTCCGCCCTGCGTGGCGCGGCCACACTGCTGACGGAAATCCTGTTCGATGCGGCCGAGGATCCTGACGCCGTCAAGATCGGCCTCGTACCCTTCGCCGCCACCGTGAATGTCGGCACCCAATTCGAGCGTGTGTGGTGGATGGACCCTGATGCGCGCAGCCCGCAACACGCCGACTGGTCGGGCAATACAGGTGCCAATCACTGGGATCTGTTCGACGACATGCGCAATGAGGAATGGGAAGGCTGCGTCGAGTCCCGGTCCATTCCCATGGACATCAATGATACACCCCCCAGTAACGGCAATCCGTCCTCTTTGTTTGTGCCGTATTTTGCACCGGACGAGCCGGATAATGACCGCGATTACCGCAATGACTATCTGCGTGACGGGACGAGTGGCAGTTGGTCCACGCGCCTGCGGCGGCTGAGCAAGTATCGCAACGCCCGGGTCCGCGCTGATTACGGTCCCAATATGCGCTGCACGACCACACCGATCACGGCGCTGACCAATAATGAGCGCACAGTGTTAAACGCCATCAATCGTATGGGAGCGAGTGGCACCACCAATATCCCGCAAGGTGTCGGCTGGGGCATTCGTGTGATCTCACCCGGACAGCCCTTCACTGAAGGCGTCTCCTGGGCCGATGATGATTTCATCAAGGCGATGGTCATCCTAACCGATGGCGATAATGTCATGTCCGGACGCTCGACCAGCCTGCGTTCAGATTATGGCGCTTACGGTTTCTCGCGCTTCGGGCGGTTGGGCACCACCACATCCAGCTCTTCGACCCTGCGCAATCGTTTGAATGACCGTCTGGAAGCGGCCTGTGACGAGGCCAAGGAATTGGGCATTCGTGTCTATGCGATCACCTTCCAGGTGAATTCATCATCGACACGGCGCCTGATGGAAAGCTGTGCGAGCCATCCCTCGCTGTATTTCGACAGCCCGTCCAATCAGGCCTTGCGGGATGCGTTCGAGATGATTGCGGGCGACCTGACAAATCTGCGTCTGTCGCGCTAGGCCGCCCGGCAAGGTCCGTCCGCTTTATTCAGCGCTCTCGCTGTCTTCGGAGGTGTCAGCCGCCGGACGATCCGGCAGAGCGATCAGTTCCAGCTCGAAATTAAGAGCCTGGCCGCCCCGGATATCGGCACCCGCACCGCGATCACCATAAGCCAGATCGGAGGCAATGAAGAGTTCCCAACGCTCACCGACCCGCATCAGCGGCAGGGCTTCGACCCAACCGGCGATCAGGCGATCAGACGGGAAGGTGGCAGGTGCACCCCGGCTGTAGGAACTGTCGAACTCACCGCCCTGAGGCAGGGTGCCACGATAATGCACGGTGACATTCTCGCCAGACACCGGGCTCTCGCCGTCGCTGGACTGGCGAATGCGGAACAACAGGCCGGACGGCAATTCAAAGACGCAGGCTTGCGTCCGCATGACGTCGAGATAGACCTCGGACGCAGCCCGGAAAGTATCGAGAGAATGCTCGTCCGGAAACTCGCCAGCGGGAACCGTGAGATCATCCGCGACATCACAGCGACGCGCGATATCCGCAATCAGGCCATTGGCCCGCTCAAGCGCCTGCGCCTGCTGGACGATGTGCTGTTCAGCCGCCTGGATATACTGGCGCATCTGGGTGTTTTCGGCTTCAAGCCGGGCCTGATCATCAGACATGGTTTCCGTCTCCGGCTGTTCGGCGTCAAGGGCCGGTGTTTCGGTCTCTGTCTCGCTGGCCGGCGCACAGGCCGCCACGCTGGCCAGAACGGCCGTCAGGGCAAAATAACGGGGTGACATCAAAAGACTCCTTGGTGAAACACCATCTACCCATCCTCGGGGCGCGGCACAATGCTCACACGCCAGGCCCTGTCAGGATCGAGATAGGTTTCGGCGGCCTCAACCAGATCAGCGATCTCGATCGCCTGGTAATCCTCGACCAGCGTACGCACAATATCGAGCCGCTGCGGCTGTGCCTGGGACCGTGCCAGCCAGGCTAGCCACCAGCCATTGCTCTCAAACCGCTCTTCAATGCCTTCCAGGATGGGGCGACGGGCCCGCAAGAATTCATCTTCGCTGATCTGACCGGCCACGATCTCGGCTGCCACGTCTTCAACGGCCTGATAGGCGGCATCCAGATTATTGATCTGCACATCCACGCCGACCCACAGATATCCATAATCCGGGAAGACATAGGACAGCGTGTCATCAACGGCGGCGGAATAGGTGAACCCTTCCTGTTCTCGCAGTCGCTGCGTGAGTTTAAGGTCAAACACGGCCCGCAAGAGCGCGATCTCACGCGCCTCCCGCGTGTCGAACGCATCGCGTGTCGGCCAGTAAATATTGGCCATGCCCTGATAATCGACACCATTGTGGTAGAGCTCGACCGGCTCTGCAGCCGGGGCGGGGAAACTCACCTGTCGGCGCGACTCATACATCGGCCACGCAGTAGAGCGCTTGGGCAAAGCCCCCAGGGTCCGCTGGACGGCCGCCAGGGCCGTCGCCTCATCGACATCGCCCAAAATGGTCACTTCGATAGGCGCTTCAGCCAGGACGGGAGTGAGATAAGCGATGATCTCGTCCAGTGAGATGGCCTCGATCTGTTCGGCGCTCGGGAAGCCATAACGCATATCACCAGAACGCAGCAGACGCGACACCTCAGCCTGGATCACCCCGCCCGGAGACCCATAGAGGTTCCGGCGAATCTCCGGAGCGATGGACGCAAACTGGCTAAAGCCTTCCGGCCGCCAGCCCGGATGGGTGAAATAGGCGGTGATCAGGTTGAGCTGTGAATCCAGATCCGTCGGTGTGGTGATCCCGGACAGGGAGAAGTTATCGGCCCCGACCGAGAAATCGACACCCACCTGCTGGCCCGCCAGCACGCTGGACAATTCATCAGCGCTGTGAGCTTCCAGGCCTGACGCCGTGAAGATTGCGCCGGCCAGCTCATCCACATACGGACGCACAGACGGTTCGAGCTTGCCGCGTCCAAAATCGACACGAACGCGAACCTGTTCATCCCGGAAATCGGTCTGTTTAAAGTTCACGCGCACACCATTATCGAGCTCGAACTGGACATAGTCGAGATCCTCGATCTCGGTACGGGTCACGACCTCAGCGGGCTCTCCGAACTCCTGATAGGCAAATTCCACGCTGGAGAAGTCTTCCGGCGGCTCCACAGACTGGGAATAGGACTGCACCCAGACATCCCGGATCTGGCTTTGCGCATCCTCAACCTCCTGCGAATTGGACAGAAAGATCAGCGGTTCCACATTATCCCAGCGCGCGCGGAAAGAGGCATTGACCGCGTCCACGGTGATGCGATCTTCATTGATCAGAAAACGCTCCAGCATCGCCTCGGGATGGGTAAACACCCGATCCCCGCGCCAGGCGGACCAGATCGCATCGGCCAGACCGTCTGTCGTACGCGTGCCAGACCGTTCGGCGGCATTGCGCATCCCGGTTCTCAGATTGGCCAATTGCTCATCAAGTTCAGCCTGGGTGAAACCATGGATCAGGGCTCGGCGAACTTCCTGCTCGGCCAGTTCCAGCGCTTCTTGCCACCGGTCGGGTGTGGAGACCAGCAAGACCGTTGAGCGTTCGGCCAGCTCGTAATCATCCGTCGTGGAGACCTGCGCCTGCAGAAGCGGTGACGTGCCCGAACTCATGATCGTATCGAACCGGCGAGAGAGAATGACATCTCCCAGTTCTGAATAGGCTGTTTCAAGCCGGGTCGCGGCGTTATCGGGGCGGGCCTCATAGGGGCGCACGGCATCAACCGTCAAGATCGTGAAGATTTCGGGGTCATAGAAGAAACCCGACGAGAAGGGACGTCCCAGGGTCAACGTGCCCAGATCCGGATCGGGACGCAGCGTTTCAGGGCCGTTCCAGTCAGCGAACTTCTCCTCGATACGCGCCTCGACTGCCTCGGGGTCGATCGACCCTGTCACCACCAGCATGGCACGCTGCGGCACGTAATAGTTTTCGTAATAGTCGAGAAACGCGTCGCGCTGCGCGGTTTCAACCACTTCGACCAGGCCAATCGGGTCGCGATCAGGGATGAGGGTTCCGGGCATGCGAAAACGCGTCAGCGCATTATTCCAGCGCCGGATCGGCGTGTTGCGGACACGCTCTTCGGACAGGATCACATTGCGTTCGCGATCTATGGCATCCGCATCCAGAAGCAGACCATCAGCGGTCTCGCGCATCAGGAACAGGGCGGTGTCCAGCGTATCATCATCGGCTTCGGGCAGATCGAGCTGATACCCCACCGTGTCGTACCCCGTGAACGCATTCGTGTCGGGACCGAATTGCAGGCCATAGCGTTCCAGCAAGGCAACCATCTCGCCTTCGGGCACATTCTGCGATCCGTTGAACGCCATATGCTCGATGAAATGGGCCAGGCCGCGCTGTTCCTCGCTTTCTGCCAGCGAACCGATATTGAAGACCAGACGGACGGATGCGACGTTAGGCGGGGTATCATTGGCCAGGATGGCATAACGCATACCGTTCTCCAGCTGGCCATAATGTACAGCTGGATCAGGTTCGAGATCGCTCACATCGTGCGGCCAGACCGGGTCGACGGTCACGACGGGATCAGTCTGGACCGGCGTGGGTTCCGGCTGGGAACCGCAGGCCGCCAGACAGGCCAGACCAGCCGTAACGACGGCCATACGAAACGCGTTCATGACGGCGTGAGACACATCAATCCTCTTGGATTACAGACAGCTTCCCCGATCGCAACCTAACGCCTGATCGAGGCCTGTCGAATGAAAATGCGGCAATCGCCCTGTCAGAAGTCGATCAAGAGGCGGGTTCGGCCACCGGATCATGCTCTGCAACCCAGTGCCCCGGGCTCACTTCGATTAATTTCGGACGATACTGTTCTGCATCCGGATCGTCGATCAACCTGGATTTCAAGAAGCGCAATTGCGCCCGTGTATCCATCGGAGACGGCAGATCGCCTTCGAGCTTGATCCGTTCGCGGGTCTTTTCCACTTTTGGATCGGGGACCGGCACGGCCGAGATCAGCGCCTGCGTGTAGGGATGACGCGCGTCCGTATAAATTTGTTCGCGATCGGCCATCTCCACCACACGCCCCAGATAGAGCACCATCACCCGGTGGGAGATCTCGCGCACGACTGAGAGGTCGTGGGAGATGAAGATCATCGACAGATCCAGCTCGCCCTGGAGCTCGAGCAGGAGATCCACGATCTGGGCCTGGATCGACACATCCAGTGCGGAGACCGCCTCGTCGCAGATCACCAGCTTGGGGCCAAGGATCATGGCGCGCGCAATCCCGACACGCTGGTTCTGACCACCGGACAATTCATGCGGGTAACGATTGATCATGGCCGGGTCGAGCCCCACCTTGGCCATGATCTCGCGAACCTTCTCCTGGCGCTCCGCCGAATTGAGGCGGGGTGCATGCGTGTTCAGGGGTTCAGCAATCGAGGCACCAATGGTCATGCGCGGGTTCAGCGAGGCCAGTGGGTCCTGGAAGACAATCTGGAGATCCTGACGCAGATCGCGCATCGCTTTATCCTTCAACCCCAGGAGGTCACGCCCGATCCAGCTGATCGTACCGTGATGGGCCGGAACCAGTTTGAGCACGGCCCGCGCGAGCGTGGACTTGCCACAGCCCGATTCGCCCACCACACCGACAGTCTCGCCGGGTTTGAGGTCGAAACTAACCCCGTCGACCGCGCGCAAGATTTTGAAGTCCGGGAAGAAACCGCCCGACACCTTGATCGGGAAATGAACTTTCAGGTCATCCACGGCCAGGAGCGGCTCTGCGTCCGGCTTTTGAACCGGCACCAGGCCGGTACGGCCGGGGCGGTCCGGCTGATCCAGACGTGGCATGGCATCGAGCAGCATGCGCGTATAATCGTCCTGCGGGTCGGCGAAGATCTGTTCCACATCCCCTTCTTCGACATACACGCCGTACCGCATCACCTGCACACGATCCGCCATCCGAGCAACGACACCCATATCGTGGGTAATCAGCGCCAGAGCCGCACCGGTCTCGTGCTTCAGCTCGTCCATGATATCGAGAACCTGGGCCTGGACGGTGACATCCAGCGCCGTGGTCGGCTCATCACAGATCAGCAAATCCGGCTGGCACTGCATCGCCATGGCAATCATCACACGTTGGCGCATGCCCCCGGACAACTCATGGGGAAACTGATCCAGCCGACGCCGCGCCTCGGGAATTCTCACGCGCTCGAGCCATTCCAGCATGTGTTGCTGAGCTGCCTCGCCCTTCAGTCCGAGATGTTTTGACAGGACCTCGCCCAGCTGCGCACCGACCTTCATATGCGGTGTCAGCGAGGTGAGCGGATCCTGGAAGATCATCGTCATCTGCTTGCCGCGCACGGTATTGAGCTTGCGGATGGGCAGTCCGAGGATCTCTTCCCCGCGATACTTGATCGACCCTTCCGCCTTGCCATTTGATGCGAGCAGCCCCATCGCCGACAGGAAGGTCTGGCTTTTGCCAGAGCCTGATTCACCCACAACCGCCAGGCATTCGCCAGCCTTAATGTCCAGCGACACACCTTTAACGGCGTGAACCTCACCGTCAGGCGTATCGAAGCGCACATTCAGGTTTTCGACCTGCAGAATGGGGGTCTCAGCCGCCCCGTCGTGTTCTGTACGCTCCACGCGCCACTCCCTTACCCGATGTCCGAGAGAAGAGAATAGCTATTGCCCGGTTTTTGACCAGCACCGGTCTCACCGGTACCGATCGGGGCGGTGATATTGCCTCAACCCCCAGAATCATGACGAGTGGTGCGCTTGCAGGGGGCTCACGTGAATCTGGAGAATAACTTCCGGTCGCTGTTTTCCGCATCGCCGGACTCGATCATTGTGGTTGATCTGGAGCGACGGATTGTTCAGGTCAATCCGGCCGCCGAGAGCCTGTTTGGCTGGTCTCTGGGCGATCTCCAGGACAAGCGCGGTCAGATTCTCTACGCCGACCCCCGCGACTTCGAAATGCAGGGCAAACGCCGCTTCAACCCCGATGCGCCCGCCCAGCCTGAACCCTATATTGTCCACTATCGCACCAAGGGTGGACGCGTCTTCAACGGCGAGACCGTCGGTGTCCCGGTGACCGATGATACGGGCGAGGTCACACACTTCCTGTGCATCATCCGCGATGTCACACAACGCCTGCAGATGAAATCGCGACTGGAAGCCAGTGAGGTGCAGCTGCGTTCTGCCCTCAGCTCGGCGGGGGAAGGCGCATTCAGCTTTGATCTGCGCTCGGGCCTGGGCTCGGTCCGAGGATTTATCAATGAATTTCTCGGCATTGAGGCGCCCGATGCCACGATGAGCCTGACCCGCCTGATGGAATGTCTGGCACCGGAATATCAGCCCGGCTTCATGGCGACGATTGATGCGCTCAAGGCGGATTCCGACCAGGACCTGGACATCACCTGTCGGGCTCAGCGGGTGGATGAAACCTGGCGCTGGCTGCAATTTCGCGGCCGCATATCCGATTTTGATCGGCAGGGCTCGGCCATTCGCCTGTCCGGTGTGGTCGCCGATGTCACCGAGACCGAAACCACACGCCGGGCGCTGATTGATCGCGAACGCGAACTCAAGGAGGCCTTGAAGGCGTCCTCCATGTCCAACTGGCGCATAGATCTGGCCACGGGCAAGGTCTGTGTCTACGGCGATGCGGCTCGCAGCCTGTCAGGCCAGGACGGGGAGTTCGTGACCTCGCTAAGCCACTGGCCTGACCAGCTCCATCCTGATGACCGCAGCGAGGCTCTTCGTGATAGTCGTCCGTTCACGGCGGACATGTCCCAGAGCGATGCCAGTCATGAATTGACCTGTCGCCTCAGATCCGCATCCGGCGGCTGGACCTGGTATCGATTGATCGGACGCATCACCGAACGCGATGCCCAGGGCCAGGCGATACAATCGGCCGGTCTCATCCAGGACATTTCCGACTGGAAACAGTTATCCTCCGCCCTGGACGACGAAAAACGACGGTTCGAGATTATCTATCGCGCGACGCCGGCCATGCTCTACACCATCAATCCGGCGGGTGAGATCACCGAGGTCTCAGACTTCTGGCTGCGGCACATGGAGTACGACCGGGAAGCCGTCATCGGGCGCCCTGCCATAGACTTCCTGTGCCCCGATTCCCGCGAACGGGCTGAGCAGCTGGTCTTTCCGCGCATGATCAAGGGTGAGACCCAAATCAACACCCCCCTGCGATATGTCCGCAAGACAGGCGAGCGCATCGATGTGATCCAGTCGGCCCTGACCGAACAGGATGAGTCCGGCCAGACCCGCCAGTGTTTCATCGTGATGACCGATGTGAGTGCCCTGCGCATGGCCTATGATCAGCTGGAACGGACCAATCGTGAACTGGACCGGTTCGCAACCGTCGCCTCGCATGACTTGCAGGAACCCCTGCGCAAGATATCCGCCTTCTCCAGCCTGGTCCGTCGCCGGTATGAGGACGTGCTGGACCCGGAAGGTCTGCGCAGTCTGGACTTTCTGGTCGATGCCGCGCAGCGCATGCAAAAGCTGATTGATGACCTGCTGACCTATTCACGCATGGCCAGCCAGCCCTTGCGGCTGGAAGAGGTCGATCTGGACGAGCTGGTCAAGGAGTGTACTAGTCGGCTGGACGCCGCGATCCATGAAGCCGGTGCCCGTGTCAGACGCAGCACGCTTCCCGCCCTTCAGGGAGATCGGGTCCTCATCGGGCAGATCCTGCAAAACCTTATCGGCAATGCCGTGAAGTATCGCAGCGAAGCAGCCCCTGAAATCCTTGTATCCGCGGAGCGCGAAGACCTGCATTGGGTGATCCACATCCAGGACAATGGCATCGGCATAGATCCGCGGTTTGCCGAGAAGATCTTCGCCCCTTTCCAGCGCCTGCACACGCGCGATGTGTACCAGGGCACGGGCATTGGCCTGGCCATTGTACAGCAGGCGGTCGAGCGACATGGCGGCCGGGTCTGGGTCGAGAGCCAGCCGGGTGAAGGCTCGGTCTTCTCCTTCACCCTGCCAACCGCCGCTCGGTCAGACTAGTTACTCAAAGCGCAAGGCTTCGATCGGATCGAGCTGACTGGCCTTGTGAGCCGGGTAAAAGCCGAAAAACACCCCGACAAACACCGAGGCTCCGATCGCAATCCCGACAATCACCGGGCTCACAGCAATGTCCAGCTCACCGAGCCGGGCATAGATCAATGTGCCCGCATACCCCAGCCCCAGTCCGATCAGACCGCCCGACGTACACAGCACGATCGACTCCACGAGGAACTGATTGCGGATATCGCGTTTTCGAGCCCCGACCGCGAGCCGCAGGCCGATCTCCCGTGTGCGCTCGGTCACCGAGACCAGCATGATGTTCATAATGCCGATACCGCCCACCAGGAGCACAATCCCGGCACCCACCGCCAGCAAAAGCCCCAGCTGGCTTTCCGTCTGGTTTCGCGCCCGGATAAATTCGGCAAGGTCACCCACATTGAAATCATCCTGGGCACCGGGTTGGATGTCCCGACGGACCCGCAGCAAATCCTGGATGTCGGCGATCACCCGGCCGGTATCCTCACCTGCCGACACTTCCGCATAAATGGTTGCGACCGGGTCGCGGACCGGGACCTGGCCAAACGCACCCAGACGTGAACGGGCCGTGCGCAGCGGAACAAACACAATGTCATCCTGGTCCGACCCCCAGGAACTTTGTCCCTTCGGCTCGACCGTTCCGATCACCTCAAACGAGGTCCCGTTGATACGCAGCACTTGGCCCACCGGGCTGGCACCATCAAACATCTCGTTGACAATGGTCTGACCGACCACCGCATAACGCGCGCCGGACGTGCTGTCAGCCTGGGCGAAGGCCTGGCCTTCATCGATCACCCAGTCCCTCACACCAAAATAGGCGCCTTCCACCCCGTGCACGCGGGTCGACCAATTGGTGCCCCCAAAAACCAGGGTCGCGGTCAGGCTGACCTCGCCCGAGACACCAGCAATGCCCGCAATCTCGTCACGTATCGCGGCTGCATCGGCCTCCGTCATCGGGGTCGCTGTGCCTGCGCCGCCACGACGACCGCCAAACATGGACGAGCCCGGACGAATGATCAGGAGATTGGAACCCAGGCTGGCGATCTGCTGTTCCACAGCGCGTTTTGTGCCTTCCGAGATCGAGACCAGAACGATGACGGAGGCCACGCCGATGATCACGCCAAGAATGGCCAGGCTGGAGCGCATGGCATTGACCCGCAGCGCGGTCAGAGCCAGTTGAATGGATGCCCACAGAGTCATGATCGGTCCTCCACCACCTTGCCATCGCGAAACACCAGCTGACGGCGCGCCCGTGCGGCCACATCATCCTCGTGTGTGACCAGGATGATGGTGATCCCGGCAGCGTTCAGATCATCAAAAATGGCGAGAATTTCCTCGGTTGTCCGGCTGTCGAGCGCGCCCGTCGGTTCGTCAGCCAGCAGGATAACCGGGTCATTGACCAGGGCACGCGCGATCGCCACACGCTGTTGCTGCCCGCCCGATAATTGTGTCGGATGGTGACCGGAGCGATCCCCCAGCCCCACCTGATCCAGCCGGGCCTTCGCCCGTCGGCGGCGTTCGGGACCGGCGACACCGGCATAGACAAGCGGCAGGGCGGCATTGTCTACGGCACTGGTCCGCGGCAGTAGATTGAACTGCTGGAACACAAATCCGATCATCTCATTGCGGAATTTGGCGACCGCATCGCCCTTAAGCTGCAGGAGGTCGGCCTCCCCCACCTGCAAGGTACCCGATGTCGGGCGATCCAGTGCGCCGAGAAGGTTCATGAAGGTGGACTTGCCCGAACCGGACGTGCCCATCACGGCGACATAATCCCCGCGCTCAATGTCCAGCGAGACACCATCCAGGGCATGCACCGTGCTGTCCCCCATATGATAGGTCTTGACCAGATCGCGAGCCTGGATCAGCGCACTCATGAGCGCACTTCCCGGGCCCGCGTGACCACACGCTCGCCCGCCTCCAGCTGACCGCCCACCACTTCGGTGATGGAGCTGTCGCCAATTCCGACACGGACGCGACGCTCCTCCAGCTGGCCGTCCTCGCGTTCGACCCAGACGGTCACCATGCGGGTTTCCCGCGCCAGACGACGTTGTTCGCGATAGGCCTGCATCTGTTCAGGGGTCAGGATACCCTGCATCAGGCTTTCAATCTCACGGCCAATGGCCTCGCGGTCCGGAGGCCCGCCTGCCCCCTGCAAACGCCCGAAGATCCGGCGCATGCCTGTCCCGATCTCCTCGCGCTGTTCCGCTGTCACATCGAGACCGGCCAGCATACGATCGAGCATGCCGGACCCGCCCCCCGGACGACCGCCGCCAGCGCGACCCTGGCCAGCCTCATTGTCCAGTGCGACCGTGCGGGAAGCCAAGGCCGGAGACGGACGGAAACGAAGCGCGGAATTGGGAACAGTCAGGACGTCGGTGCGTTCGCCCGTGATAATGTCCATATTGGCCGTCATGCCCGGCAGCAGCCGCTGGCCCGGATTGCTGGCCGAGACGACCACCGTATAGGTGACGATATTCTGCAGCGTGGTCGGCGCCAGACGGATCTGCTCGACAACGCCCTCCATCTCCAGTCCCGGATAAGCATCAACTGTGAAGGTCACGCTCTGTCCGCGGCTGATCTGGCCGATATCCGCCTCATCAATCTGGGCATCAATCTGGATCTCGCTGAGGTCCTGGGCGATGGTGAACAGGGTCGGCGCAGACAGGCTGGCGGCGACGGTCTGACCGGCATCCACAGCCCGATCGACCACAACGCCATTGATGGGAGAGCGGATTTCCGTTCGCTCCAGATCAATCAGCGCACCATCAAGCGTCGCCACACGCTGGGTCAGTGAGGCACGGGCATTGGCGATCTGGGCCTGGGCCACGGCAAGATCCGCGCTTTGCGCATCAAAACTGGCCTCGGCATTGTCCAGAGCGGCCTGTGACGCATTCCCGCGTTCATGCAGGGTGCGCACCCGATCCAGGTCGAGTTGGGCGGCACGAAGATTGGCCCGCACACGATCGGCACTGGCCTGCTGCAAAGCCAGGTTCGCGGCGGCCACATCGCGGCTCGCGCGCGCTTCGGTCACCCGGGTCTCGAACGTCTCGGGATTGATGCGCGCGATCAATTGGCCCACCTCGACGGCATCGTTGAAGTCGACACTGAGCTCGGCAATCTGCCCGGACACCTGGGATCCGACCTCCACCGTCACCAGGGCCCGCACGGCGCCGGAGGCTGCCACGATGCGGCGCACATCGCCCGACGCGGCCTGCGTGCTCTCGATCTGAATTCCGACCGCCCCGTCGGCGGACCGACCCCATAGCCACCAGGCCCCAACGGATCCGCCTGCCAGAACAGCAAGAATGATCCACAAACGGATAGATTGCAGCATACTCGAAAACCCCAAAAACTCCTGTACGGAGTGATCTAACGGAGATCTCGCCAATTTCCATCGCGAATGATGCAGTCGTCGCAAAAAAGAGTTAGGTTGCGGTGTGTTGTGACGGGGTTTTCCCAATGGATGGTCTGGATTTGCTTGCCGTGCCCGGAATGGACGTGGTGCTGCAGTTTGCGCCCTTTTTCTGGGGTGCGTTGTGGTTGCTGGTCACGGTGTCGCTCTGGCGGGGCGGTTTCAATGATTTGATCGAACAGCTCACGCGCCCGCGCTGGTCCGGTGCGGAAAGAGCACGAGCCCTGCTGATGCTGCCAATTCGGGCGGTCCTACTGGCGTTTGTTGCCGGTTTTGCCGCCGCCGCGACAACCTTCGGACTGGGTGTACAGATCGGCATCGTGCTGATGGTGATCAATGTCATTCGCGGCGGCGAACTCCCGCTCTGATTCTTCCGCCGCACGGGAACTTGGCCCATAAAGACATCATCATGATGGTCTCCGCGCTCGATCTCACCCAATTGCTGGCCGCCTACCATGCCGGCGCGCTGGCGCTCATCCTGTGTCGCCAATCCGTGCTCGCCGGCCTGACGGTCTTCTGCGCCACCTTCAGTGCCCACATGCTGGTCAATCTGGGCGTGAGCCAGGGATGGATTGGTCCGGCCTGGGATATCTCCAGCGCCTTCGGACTGGTTTACGGCCCGGCCCTTTACCTGTTCGTGCGCGGGCTGGTGTACAGTGATCGCCGGATCCGCTGGATCGACAGCGTGCATGCGATACCGGCCCTGATCATTGCGCTCTGGCAACCCGAGCCGCCCATTCCCTATATCTTCGGACTGCCCAGCCTGGTGATCTATACCGGGCTCGCCCTGCGCGATCTGATGCGCCATCGCAGTCACCGCCAGGACTGGCGGGCGGACAGCGATAGCATCAATCTGAACTGGGTGCATACCGCGCTGGCGGGGTTTGCCGGACTGGCCATGCTAGACATTCTGCGGGAGTTGAGCGGGCTCAGCCAATCCGCCCTGCCCGATGATCTCGCGCTCTCCGCCGTGATTATCGGCGTCATCGCCCTGTTAACCGGCATGACCCTGGCCGCACGCGCCCATACTCGCCAGTCCGGTGCCCTGCCGGATCTCGTCCTGCGGCCGGCACCACCTCCTGCCACGACAACACAGCAACGCCCTGATCCGATGTTTGAGCGCATCCGCACCCACATCGAAAGCACACAGGCCTGGCGCGAACCCCGTCTCTCCCTCGCCGATATCGCCGAGGCGACCGGGATCAGTGTCCGCGATGTCTCGCGCGCCATTAATCTGTCAGGATCGATGAGCTTTTCGCGCTTCATCCATCTTTACCGGATCCGGGCGCTGCACGCCCTGATGGCAGATCCGGCCCACCACTCCCGCACGGTCATCGATCTGGCCTATAGCTGCGGCTTCAATTCCAAGTCGGCCTTCAATCGCATCTATCGCGAGCTGACAGGCCTGACGCCCAGTGAGGGTTTTGCGTGTTTCAAATCCGGTCAATCCGTCCCGGATCCTGTTTAGAGACTCATTCACACCAGATCCGGGACGACAGGACGGCCCGATGCCGCGCACATGTCAGGCTCCTTCCCACTCATGCCAGGAGATTGCCATGCTGAACCTCGCCCTGTTTGCCGCCGCCGCTCTCGTGACCCCGAACCCGCTTGCACAGGATCCGCTCGCACTGGACCCGCGTCTTGTTTTTGGTCAGAGCGAGACCGAGCTGAACCCCGTGTTAGAAACGCTGTGTGAACGCCATGATCTGGTGGTTCTGGACCCGGCCGAACTCCCTATCGCCCAGTCGCGCCATGAACAGGTGAATTGCACCGGTTTTCATCATGCCGGACGCCTGCGGGAGGCTGAATTTGTCTTCGCGGACGGAGCCCTCGCCTTTGTCTGGGTGCTGACAGAGGCCGAAGAGGAGGCCACGCATCTGGCCGCCATGCGCGCCAGCTATGGGGCTCCGACCCACGACACAGCACTGTTTGTCGCCTTTGCAGATCACAACACGGCGCTGAGGCGCGATGTGCCGGAGTTTCTCTATTACTCCGACGCCATCGCCCCCATGTATCGCGACTGGTTCGACCAGATGGCCACCCAGTGAGGATTATTCGTCCTGCGGCGGGGAGATAACCCCGTCGCGGTCGATCATGCGCACGACGGAGCGGCGGTGTGTGAGCAGGCACTGCCCCTCCTCCATGACATAATGATCGCGATACTCCGCGAGCACGCGAACAGCGCCGTCCTCCTCCATCGATCCGCCGATGGGATGGATATAGACCGTGACATAGCTTGTCCCGCTTGCCTGGGTGGCGCTGAGCGGCTGGATGCGGACATTGCTCATGACATGAAAGAAGCGCAGGCGATCCCGGCCCTGGAGATAGCGCGCCTCGATAGCTGCATGCCCCTCATGGGTCTCTTCCACGAGCCGGGCATTGGCGAGAACGGCCACACCATCTTCTGTGAACAGGTCCGCAAACGCTGCGGCCGTAACCGCGAGGTCGTCACCGGGATGATCCAGATACCAGGCGTAGTCATAGACTGTCTGGGTGCACGCCGTGATCACCTCGGCATGATCCGCATCGGCTGGCATCATTCCGGCACCGGCGAACAGCGGCAATACACCAAGCAGGCTTGTCATCATGATTATGTCCTCACTGACCGAGATGACGATGATACCAATCGATCATCTTTTCCGGTTGGCGCGCAAAATAGCGATATCCTTCATAGCGGACGGATGTCCCTTCGATCCAGAGCAGTTTTTTAGCCGGGTTTGGAAACGCAGCCACGATGTTCTCAGCGTCATAGGCCTTGGTCGTCACGTCATCTTTCACCTGTACCAGCATGACCGGACACGGCACGTGCGGTGCATCCCGAACGGCGCTCTGATCGGACGCGCGAAAGCCGGTAATCCGGGAATAGGCCGCATCAAACCGGGCTTCAGCATTCTCCACACCGTGATCGGTCAAGGCCGCCTGAAGGAAGGGCGGAGCTGACAGGGGTTGCACCGCAATCATACAGGCGATTTCGCCAAACTCTTCAGGGTGGAGCGCCATGGCTTTAAACGTGGCATTACACCCCATGCAGAGGCTGTGCAAAGCGATCTCCATCCCGGCCCAGTCCGCTCGCTGGCGGGCATATCGGACCGAGCCAATCACGTCGCGCCATTCAATCGAGCCAACACCGCAGATCGTTCCCGCGCCATTGGCACTCAATCCATGTCCTCGCAGATCATAGGCCAGCACATTATAGCCAGCCTCATGAAGGTGTTTGTAGATCTCGACGAAGTTGACCTCAAACCCACCCGCCTGATCCCAGGGTTCCAGGTGACCGGGATAGCCATAGCGATTGGCTCCAATGAAGTGATTGCAAATCACCAGTTTCCGGCTTCCTGGCGCCGGGATGAACCAACCATCCAACATGACGCCGTCCATAGCCGGAAAAAAAATGTCTTCATAATCCATGCCATAGTCACTGGGGCGGCGCAGGACCGGTGTTCGGAAGGAATGACTCACGCCTTCAGCGAGTTGCTGGATCAGGGCGTCTTCTGCTGCTGCGTTCATATCTGCCTCCTGGGCCTGTTCTGTCTTCTGAGCCTGTCGCGAGGGGGTTTGACCGACTCCGCAAAGAGGCTTACTGTTTTACATAAATTGGACAAACGTAATGTTTACAAATTTATTCGGAGTGTCAAGTTGATATCATTGTCACCGTCACAAACCCGGCTGGTCGAGGCGGCCACCACCTGTTTTGTGCGTTATGGATTGCGCAAAACCACGATGTCGGACATTGCCCAGGAAGCGGGCGTCTCCCGCCCGACGCTATACGCGCACTACCGATCAAAGGACGAAATCCTCACCGCGACACTGCTGCACATGGGTGCCCGTTCACTCGAAGACACCCGCAAGGCCTGGGCACACCAAACTCGCCTTGATGACATGTTGGACGCCTATTTCGACACCGGGGTTCGAAAAGCCTTTGCCCTGCTGCAGACCGCGACCGATGCCAGGGATCTGATCAGCGGGCATAACGAGGCGGGCCGCGCCGCGCTCCTGCAGGTGCAGATTGAAAAGCGCAATGCGCTGATCGAGATACTCGAACCCTACCAAAGCGCCCTGGCCGATCACGGTCAGCGTGTGGATCAACTGGCGCACTACATTGTGGTGGCCGGAACCCAACTGAAGTATGTCGCGGTAAATGAAGAGGATCTCGACGAGCTCATCGCAACCCTCATCGCGACCACCCTGGCGGTCACAGGCGCACACGCCCGGAACAACTCGGACGCCCCCGCTCCTCATCCCGAGGTCTCGCGCCCCGCTTGAGGGCGGGACGCGAGGGATTGAGAGTCCTGCCTGACCTGATCGATTTCCCTCCGTGGACCGAGGCCAAGAAGGTCGGGATGAAACCGGTCTTTCCGTCAGGGCAAGACCGGTATCCAAGCGCGTTTCCCCGCTGCCGTCTGGCCGATTTGCCAATCGGCCAAAAGTTATCACAGTGCAGGCTGCGATCAGTTCTGTGGCAGGCTCACAGCGGGAGCGTCGGTGAACGGACGAATGCCGAACTCGGGATAGATTTCGGCGGGGTAATAGACCCGGCCATCCGCCATCACCATGGCAATCGTCTTGACGTCCTTGAAGTCCGCCGTTGGATCACCGGGCACCAGGAAGAAATCGGCCAGCTTGCCCGCCTCGATCGAACCGAGTTCATCCCCGACACCCAGATAATCCGCCATGCCCTGGCTGCCCCAGGCGAGAATTTCGGACGGGCTCATCCCGATCTGCTGATACAATTCCAGCTCGCGATGATGATAGAAACTGCCGCCCAAATCGGTCCCCGGGACGATGAAAATCCCCGCCTCATGCATGCGCTGGACAGTCTCGACCACCTGGTCGAAGGCTCCGCGATAATTGGCATCATCCTCTGGTGTTTCGATATTGGCCCAGGCCGACATGGCCTGACGCTGTGAACTGACGGGCATGTGCTCGATGAAGTCCGCCGCACCCGGTGCCAGTTGTCCATTGCGCGAGAGCAAAAGCGCCTCGTGGATCGCCAGAGTCGGGTCAATAGCCACGCCTCGTTCGACCATCGCAGACAGCGTGTCCTGGACCGGCGCGCTGTCCAGATCCAGCGGCGGCAGTCGGCGCAAAGCGGTCAGGCGCAGAAGCGTGCGCGTATCTTCCTCCGGTTCGAGAACCCAGCCCAGCATGACCTGGTTGATGTGGGTCATCTCGTCATACCCGGCTGCAATCATCTGATTGGCGTTTGAAAAGGCCGGAACGTGACCTGTGACCCGCAATCCGCGCTCCCGGGCGGCATCGACCATGGCCGGCACCCACTCGCCATTCATCGAGTTGTAGATTTTGATCTGGTGGAACTCGCCGGCATCCGCATAGGTGTGAACCGCAGCGACAGCCTCCTCCTCAGTCTCGACCAGAATGCCGTTATTGGAGGAATAGGGGCTGCGCCCTTCGATAAAGCCCGAGCGATACACCCGCGGACCGGCCATTTCACCCGCCTCGATACGCGCGACCAGGGCACCCAGCACCTCATTATTATTGCCCATATCGCGCACGCCGGTAATGCCCGCAGCGATATTCAGGAAGGCGGCCTGCTCGCCCATATGCCCGTGCATATCGTAAAGCCCCGGAACCAGCGTGCCACCGGCCCCGTCGATGACCACCTCGCCCGACCGGCGCGCATCAGCCGCCTCGATGGCCGCAATCCGATTGCCCTCGACCCGTACGGAGACCCGGTCAGTACGGGCTTCGATGGACGGATCGAACACATGCACATTCGAGATCCGGACCGGCCTGCCGTAATCATGACTCACCCGGCCGAAAATCTCGTTATAGCGATTGGCCGCATAATCCGCAGCGAGGCCCCGAAGGCGTTCATCATCGGCTTCATACCCGGCTTCAAGGATGGCAAACCCGGGAGAAATCACGCCAAAAAAGGCCTGGCCATCCATGAGAAAATAGGACGGGTTGAGTGACAGCCCCGACAGAGCCCAGGCGGTTACCTCGCGGGCGGTCTCCCCTTCGCCCACGCTGACACGTTCAAGGGCTTCGATGCGCACCTCGCCGTTGGGAATGGCTGGCAGCATCAGATCATCGGTCTGCATCAACGCACGCGCCAACACCGCCATCATGTAAGGGCTGCCTTCCTGGGGCACGTAGAAGGCTGGATCGGTAATCGCGGCCTCATGCGAACCGGTCGTGTCGGTCCAGCGGGCCTCATCATCGATGTATTCAAAACGCTCATCGACCGGATTGCCAAACGTGGTGTTGCCTGTAATGCGCCAGGCGACCGGACGGCCGGCCTCTCCCAGCTCGATGGTCTCGTCCAGGGTCGGGCCGCGGCCATTATTGCGAAACTCGAAATCGACGACATACCCGGTCTCACTCCGCTCGACCTCAAGCGCGCCGATCTCGGTTCCACCGACCATGACCGTGAAACGGCTCGCTTCCTCGTCGAGCGAGCGACCTTGCAGGAATGCACTCACATCCGGTCCGGCAACCGCTGTGTCAGTCGGCCCGGCTGTGTCCGGGTTGATGCTGTCGTCTGTCGTGTCCGGTGTGTGTGGTGCACAGGCCGTCATGACGACGCCCATGCCCGCGGCCAGGATCAAGCGACCCCAATATGATTGCGCCATGGCGCTCCCCTCTTTGTGTTCAGTCTCTTCCGGGGCTGAGTGTAAGCGGGTTTCACAAACGGGGGATAGGGGGGTATGGCGATGGTCCATCGCGCGTGCATCCGGCTCTGCGTATCAGCCGAACGCTTGTCAGGCGGCGGCACGGCTGGTTATCTCGGTCGCATGACTGATGAATCGGGGAGCCATGCTTCTGCCTCGCCAGAAGCCCACACGCACGACACAGTTCTGGCCGACTGGACAGAATTTCTCGAAGTCTATGCCCGCGACTGGGACGAGACGTTTGCCGGGCAGCCCCATTATTTCACCCAGGAATTCTGGTATCTGTTCGTGGCTTGCCTGCGTGCGCATTGGCGGGGCAGCCCGATGACCATCTCCAGCGCTTGCCAGGTTATGAAAACCGGGTCCAATCGCACACGCGAAGAACGGATCAACCGGGCGGTCGGCGATGGGTTTCTGGTCAAATCGAAGTCAGAAGACGACAAGCGGTCCACCGTTCTTGTGCCCTCCAACAAACTCGAAACCCTGCTGCGAGGGCATTTCGAGCGAACATTGGTGATAGCCCGGGCGCATTTTGGCCCGAACTCGCAGGACCCGTCCTAAACAAGCGCAAATATTGCGGGCATTCTTTCCGCTATTTCTCCGATTGAGTTGATCCGGCCTGCGCCACAACACTCGCCCAACAAGACAAGGACCCGGCAAAGACCGGTCCATTCAGGGGAGAGTTACCATGTCGCTCACACGATTGAGCCAGACCATTTCCGTACGCGCTCTGGGCACCGCATTATTGCTGGGCAGCCTGACCGCCACCGCCCAGGCCCAGACAACAGACAGCCCGCGCACAGACAGCCAGGACTCGGGCAACCAGGACTTGGGCAGCCAGGCCCAGCCAGACCGGATCAATGATGTCATCACCGTCACGGCCCGCCGCCGCGAGGAAAGCCTCCAGGATGTCCCCCTGTCCGTCTCGGCCTTTGGCGAAAGCGAGCTCGAAGCCCTGCAGGCCAGTGACATCACCAGTCTGCAAAATGCGGTCCCCAATCTGACGCTGCACACGGGGGATGCCGAAAATGCCGTGATCTATATCCGAGGGATCGGGCAGGTCGATTCCCTGGCCTTCGCGGAACCGGGCGTGGGTGTCTATCTCGATGACGTCTATCTGGCCCGGACCCAGGGCGCGGTTCTCGATGTGTTTGATGTTGAGCGGGTCGAGGTGCTGCGCGGACCGCAGGGTACGCTGTATGGACGCAATACCATCGGCGGTGCGGTGCGTTTCATCTCCACCCGGCCTGGGGATAATCCCGGCGTGCAGCTGGAAGCCGGGTTTGGAGACTATGACCATGTCTTTGCCCGCGCACGGATTTCCGGTGATCTGACCGAAGATGTCCTGGCCGGCAAGGCCGCGCTCTTCTATTCCAGCCGGGACGGGTATGCGACCAATGAGGTCGACGGCAGCACGGATGGCGATGTCGACAGGATCGCAGGACGTGTCGGCTTCCTTCTGACCCCGTCCGACGAGCTGGAATTCGAACTGACTGTGGATGCGGCGACCGATCAACCCGATCGCTCGCGCACCCCGGCCCGCGCCACACAAGTTGCCGGGTTCGATCCGGTCAGCGGCGATCTTGTCCAGTTCGCCCCCCAATCTGATCCCTACCAGATCCGGGCCAGCTTCAATGATCGCGATGATCTGACCAGCTGGGGGGTGACGGGCCGCATGCGCTGGCAACTCAATGAGGCCATCAGCCTGACCACCATCACCGCCCTGCGCCGGATGAGCTATGATTCCAATCTCGACCTCGACGGAACCGAGATGGAGATTTTCGAGATCTTTGTCCGTCAGGACGCCGAACAATTCAGCCAGGAAATCCGGGCAGAATATGATGACGGAGGCGCACTCCAGGCGACCGGCGGTGTTTATTATTTCCAGGACACGGACGAAACCTTCAACGGACTGGCCGGCCAGTCCATCGCCCTGCCTTTGGGCGGTGGCGCCTTCCTGCCCTTCCCGCTTCAAAGCGCCTCTACCAATGATCAGGAGACCGAGGCCTGGGCGGCCTATTTCGACGCCAGTTATGCACTGAGCGACCGTCTGCGGCTCAATGGCGGACTGCGCTACACCTATGAAGACAAGTCCTTTGTGCGTCTCCAGGAACTCTACGCTCCGGGCACGCCCAACCCCCCTCCGTTCCAGGCCGGAGCGGGGATTGTCGCCACCGATATTGAGACATCGGACGATTTCAGCGCCTGGACCCCGCGCATCGGGATCGACTACACCGTCTCCGACACGATGATGGTCTATGCCCTGGCCTCGCGCGGCTTCAAGAGTGGCGGATTTGATGGACGCTCCAACACACCATTTGATGCCGAGCCTTATGATCCCGAATTTGTCTGGTCCTATGAGGCCGGTCTGAAATCAACCCTCGCGGACGGTCGGCTGACGTTCAATGCCGCCCTGTTCCGCAATGACTATACCGATCTGCAACTCTCCAGCTTCACAGCCAATCCAACGACCGGCGCGTTCGAGGCCCAGTTCACCAATGCCGGTGAGGCAGTGATCCAGGGTCTGGAAGCCGAATTTGTCTGGCAGGCCGCGCCCGGGCTCCGGATCAATGGCCATGTCGGCTATATGGACGCGTTTTACGAGGACTATATCGGCCCGGGCGGGGTCGACATTTCCGACGACCGCGAGCTGGTCAATGCGCCTGAATGGAGCGGCGGACTGGCCGGCACATATGAGTGGGCGGTGGGCGAGGACTGGTTCGCCACCCTGCATGCCGATGCCGCCTGGCGCTCGAAAACCTATCCCACCGTGTCGAGCTCGGAGGTCCTGGCCCAGGACGGTTATGCGCTGGTCAATGCCTTCGCCGCATTGGGGGCCGAGGACGGATCCTGGGAGGTGCGCGCCGGCGTGCGTAATCTGTTCGACGAGGCCTATGTCACCCAGGGCTTCGACCTGTCTGATTTCCCAGGCTATCAGCTGGCCTATTACGGCGCGCCGCGCACGGCGGATATCCGCCTGGTCCTGCGTCGCTAGGCTCGTCCCATGTGGTTCAGACCCTACACCACCCGGCCGGTCGGCGTGCAAGACGCACGCCGGCGATCCCTGTCACGGGGCGCCAAGGCCTTTCTCGACAGTGCAGATCCCAATGCACCGCCCATCCGGGATCTACCGCTTGATGCGGCACGACAGGCCCTGGACACGCTGATGCTCGCGGTTGATCAGCCGGGCCCTGAGGTGGCCGAAATCAGCGACCATGCCGGACCGGACGTGGACGGGATCGCAGCTCGCCTGCGCTGTTACACACCGCTAACCCCGGCACATGGAGTGATGATCTTCTTCCATGGCGGCGGCTGGACGCTGGGCAATGTGACCGCCTATGACGGCTTTGCCCGCCGCCTGTGCGCCGCGACCGGACATATCATCGCCAGTGTCGATTATCCGCTCTCGCCGGAACACCGCTATCCGATTGCCCTCAATGCCGGCCTGTCCGCCTTGCACTGGGCCATAGACCGGGCACGCAGCCTGGATCCCGAGTGTGGCGCGATTGCCCTGGCCGGTGACAGTGCGGGCGGCACGCTGGCCACCGCACTGGCCCTGCGCATGGCCCGCACCGTGCGCCTGTCCCATCTCGCCCTGTTCTATCCCGTCCTGGTCATCGAGGATCAGAGCGAACACACCTCCCGGGCCCTTTTGGGAGACGGGACCTATTTCCTCTCACGCGCCGATATCGCCTGGGCGGCGGGCAATTACCTCTCCGACCCAGCCCAGGCAGATCTGGAGGATGTCTCGCCCCTGCTCTCTCCGCGCCTGGCGGATCTGCCGCCCACGACCGTGATCACGGCGGGATATGATCCGCTGCGCGATGAAGGCGCCGATCTGGTACGACGCCTTCAGGCGCACGGCAATGAGGCCCGGCTGTATTGTTTTGAAGGTGTCGTCCACGGTTTCATGGGCCTCAGCCAGGTCATGGAGGAGAGCCAGACCGCCTTCGACCTGCTGGGCAAGCGCCTGCGCTGATCCGATCCTCTGGACCCGCCCAGTCCATCGGGTTTTCGGCCGGGCGGTTTTTTTCCAGATCACATGACAGGTCAGCTGATACCGCCACCCCCGCCGCGCGCATGGGTGACACCGCCATCGACCGCCAGGGTCGAGCCGACCACATAATCCCCGGCCTTGGAGGCCAGGAAGATCGCGGCACCGGCCATGTCCGACGCCTCGCCCACACGGCCCGAGGGCACATGCTGGGCGACCAGATCGGCGTGATCGGCCGCGACACGGTTCATCTTCGATGGGAAAGCCCCCGGCGCGATCGCCGAGACGATGATATTGTGCTGGGCCAGTTCCAGCGCCATGCGCTTGGTCAGATGAAGAATGCCCGCCTTGGACGCCGAATAGGAATAGGCCTGGATCATGTTGATCGAGAGCCCGTCAATCGACCCGATATTGATCACCTTGGACGGTTTTTCGGCCGTGCCGCGCGATTTCAACGCCTCGAACAGGGCCTGTGTCAAAAAGAAGGGCGTTTTGACGTTCAGGTCCATGACCTTGTCCCAGCCCGCCTCGGGAAATTCCGCAAACGGCGCTTCCCAGGCCGCACCGGCATTATTGACCAGAATGTCCAGCCCGTCCTCGTGTTTGAGATACTCCGCCGCGAGCGTCTTGGCACCATCCGCCCCCGACGCATCGCCGGGCAGCGCGATACAGGTGCCATATTCCGACAGGCGCTCGGCCGTGGCCAGGCAATCGGGCGCCTTGCGCGCGGTGATATAGACTTTCGCGCCGGCCTTCACAAAACCCTCGGCGATCATCTCGCCAATGCCGCGCGACCCGCCGGTGATCAGCGCCGTGCGCCCTTTGATTGAAAACAGATTATCCATGAGATCGACCTCCCCTCATTGATGGTCCGCCGCGATGGTCATCTCGCCTCGCATGTCAGACCGTGATGCGCGGACTCGTAACCGGCCCGCTTGACCCTCAAGGGGTAAAGCCCGCAACGCGACGTGTCGAGGGGAGGGGTGTGGAGCGGAGAGGCGTATGGCCGACGATGAGTGGACGGTAGGACTTGAAACCGCCGTCCATCACATGCGCCCACCCCGATGCGGACAAGATGAGCGCTCGAAAACGTGTCCCCGGGGATACGGGCCGCTGGTACGCGGGATATCTGCTGTCGCGAAAGCCCGCACCGAGACCGCGCAGCGTGTATCGGCCCTCGCACTGTGTGTTTTGATGCGAAACCGGTGCGAATCCGGTGCGATTTGAGTCGATTCCAGACAGATTTCAGAGCGGTTTCAGACGGGCTTCGAACGCTCAACACACGTTGCTCCCGTCCGCGTTACGACGCCTGCCCGGCGCCGGACGTCGGGCGAACGCCTTATCCCCACCGATCGGGTGAGGGATAGAGGCGGGATAACCCGCCTCGCAAACCGGGCACGGCTCGCCCGGTCTTAAGCGCCGGCAGAGCGCTTTTCTTTCTTGCGCTCGTGTTCCTTGAGGAAGATTTTGCGGATGCGGATCGATTCCGGTGTCACCTCGACCAGCTCGTCATCATCGATGAATTCCAGGGCGTATTCCAGCGTCACCTTGATCGGCGGGGTCAGGACGATGTTCTCATCCGTGCCCGAAGCGCGCATATTGGTCAGCTTCTTGCCCTTGGTCGGGTTGACGATCATGTCTTCCTCGCGGGCGTTGACGCCGATGATCATGCCCTCATAGACATCCACGGCGTGACCCAGGAAGAGCTTGCCGCGCTCCTGCAGGTTGAACAGGGCAAAACCGAGCACCTTTCCATCCACCATCGACACCATGGCGCCATTGTGACGCTGGCCGATAATGCCGTCGCTCTTGGGCGCATAGTGGTCAAAGGTGTGGAACATCAGGCCCGTACCCGAGGTGAGGGTCAGGAATTCCGACCGGAAACCGATCAGACCACGGGTGGGGATGATGAAGTCGAGGCGCACACGGCCATGACCATCGGGCACCATGTTTTTCATCTCGGCCTTGCGCTGGCCGAGCTTTTCCATCACGCCGCCCTGGTGTTGCTCTTCCAGATCAATGGTGAGGCTCTCATAGGGCTCGCTGAGCACGCCATCGATCTCCTTGAGCACCACGCGCGGACGGCCCACGGCAAGCTCATAGCCTTCGCGGCGCATGTTCTCGATCAGGATGGAGAGGTGAAGTTCGCCGCGTCCGGACACGGTGAACTTGTCGGGATCATCCTGCTGCTCGACCTTGAGCGCCACATTGTGGATCAGCTCGCGATCGAGGCGGTCCTTGATATTGCGGCTGGTGACAAACTTGCCCTCGCGGCCGGCAAACGGGCTGTCATTCACCTGGAATGTCATGGAGAGGGTGGGCTCATCCACGCTCAAGAGCGGCAGGCCCTCGACCGTGGCGGGATCACACACGGTGTCGGAGATTTTGAGATCCTCAATACCGGTGAAGGTGATGATATCGCCAGCCTGGGCCTCATTAACCTCGACACGCTCAAGACCGTGGAAGCCGAAAATCTGCAGAACACGGCCATTCTTGGTCGTGCCATCCGCCTTGGCCACAGTGACGGCCTGGTTGGGCGTGATCTGGCCGCGGGCGACACGGCCAATGCCGATAACACCGGTATAGCTGGAATAATCCAGAGCCGAGACCTGGATCTGGAGCGGTCCATCCACATCGACATCCGGCTCGGGCGTGTATTTCGTGATCGCCTCGAACAGGGGTTCGAGATCCTCACCCACCTCACCGGCTTCATTCGACGCCCAACCCTGCAAGGCGGAGGCATAAACCACTGGAAAGTCGAGCTGTTCTTCGTTTGCGCCGAGACGGTCGAACAGGTCGAACGTCTGGTCGACCACCCAGTCCGGGCGGGCGCTGGGACGATCCGCCTTATTGATCACCACAATCGGTTTCAGGCCCCGTTCGAGCGCTTTACGGGTCACGAATGACGTTTGGGGCATCGGGCCATCGACCGCATCGACGAGCAGCAATACACCGTCGACCATCGACAGGACGCGCTCCACCTCGCCCCCGAAATCGGCGTGGCCCGGGGTATCGACAATATTGATCCGCCAGTCATTCCAGCGCACGGCCGTGTTTTTGGCGAGAATTGTAATGCCGCGCTCTTTTTCGATGTCGTTGGAGTCCATCACCCGCTCGGGCGCCTCGAACCGGTCTCCCAGCGTGCCGGACTGCTTAAGCAGCTGATCCACAAGGGTTGTCTTGCCATGGTCGACGTGGGCGACAATAGCAATATTGCGAAGGCGGGCAGTGGAAGCGCTCATTTCAATAATCCTGGCAAAGGTCAGCGCGGCCCTGTTACGGCCAAACGGACCGGAAAGCCAGCGCAGATTACCGTGTCGGGCGTTCCACCGGACGGGATGCGGACGGCGCGTGCGGGCGGTCGGGACCGTCGAGCTCGGCAAGGTGTTCGCCGTGTTCGCGAATCCAGCGCACGACCGGCGGGGTCAGAAGGAAAATCAGGCCGACAAGCGTCGACATTAGGAAGATCAGACAGGCAATGCTGGTGGCATGGCCCGACACGTGACGCGTGTCCACGAGGGATACAAAATACCAGTCCGGCCCCGTGATAAAGACATAGCCCATCAACAGATCATGACCCGGCACGGCGATCACACCCTCATTACCCCTACGGCTGGCCAGAAGCGTGGACAGCGTATCTCCAGGCAGGTTTGTGTCTGTTGAGGTGCGGCTTCTTCCACGAACAAGCACATCGCCGTGCAGGTCCATCACCAGATTGACGCCATGCGGCAGCGTATCCGCCATAGAGTGCCGGAAATGGCCGTCCATCCGGATCGATGTGCCAAATCCGCCCACCAGCTCGCCATCGACGTGAACGGGCACCCGGCAGGATGTCATGGCCCGATCCCCGGCGCCCTCCACATCATCGGACAGGTAGCGCGACAGGGGCGAACACAGCATCCGCCCGTCCGGATTGGTTTCGGACGAAAACAGACGCGCATCATCATCCCCACGAAGATCGAAATCGGCCGGCGCGTCGTGGCGATAGAACATCAGCTCATCATCGCGGTTCGGATCGAAAATCACCACCTGACGATCACGATTGAAGAAGTAGAGACTGTCGAACCGACCCTGATAGGCCTCGCCCACCGATCGTACGACGTGGAAGGCCGTCAGGAACTGGCGCTTGCGATCCACATCCATGTCGGCGCCATTGCCCATAAAGGCCGCCAGACCGCGGACCGCATCGCCGCTGCCCAGACTTAAACCGTCAAACAGAGCATCCACGCTGCGGCGGGTCCCGTCCTCCCGGAGCGGGAAGAAACGATCAAACTCGGCCTCGACCTTGTCGTCATCCATCGCGCTCAACCGCTGTAGAAAAAGGGTTTCTGAACGGGTCACATAACGCTGGGCTTCGTCGAACAAATGCCGTTCGTGATCCGCTCGGGTCTCGATATGGGCGTCCAGCTGCTCGATATAGAACGCCTCAAGCTCATCCCCGATCCGCCAGCCCGCAAACACGGACAAGGCGGCCGAAAACGCAATAATTGCGGCGGCAGCGAACAGATATTGCAATCGCGAAAGCGTAGCGAACATGACCCTTGGCTATCCCCAATAACCGGATCACCTTATCGCGAAAACACTAACACCTCGTAAGATCAATCGAGACAAAACGAGGCTGCTCATATTTGATTACTTCATCTGAACGGGCCAAACTATGCTCAGCTCGCCTATCTCCTGATCGGCGCGTCTCTTGCAGACCGTTTCACAGAGTAAAAGAAAGCGTAACAGAACGGGTCAAATTGATGACGGATGCGGCCAAGGAACTCGAAGACATGATCCTCTCGCGGTTATGGGCCAGAGGACAGGCCTCTGTCGCCGATCTGCGGAGCGACCTCGCTGCCGATATGCGTGAGCGCGCCTGGTCACATGCCGATATCCTGGCCTGCCTGCGTCATATGGACCGCAAAGGTTGGGTTGATCGTGAACAGCGCAGTCGTGGTGCGGTCTACACCGCGCGCCTGAATGCCCGCACGGCGCGCCATCATGCGCTGGGACAGCTCCTGTCCAAGGCGGGCGAGGAAAGCGGCCTGCTGGGCAGTTTTGTCATCCGTGATATCGACCTAGATCCGCAAGACCTCGCCGATCTCAAGGCCGAACGCGCGGAAAAAGCCCGTCGCCAAGCCGAGTCGACCGCCAGGGCCCAGTCCTCCGCCAAAGCCCAGTCGGGCCCCAACACCCGGGCGACCCCCAAAACACGCTCATAACCCTCTCAAAAACAACCCTCTCCCGGTCGACGAGAGAGGGTCATCACACGGCAGGAGAGGGACTGCCGCGGGTATCCGCTGTGATCACTCGTCCATGAAGACGAGGAGATCATCCACCGTGTCGGCCGGAGCCTCTTCATGTGGGACATGCCCTAGATCAGTAAACCGGATCAATTCAGCGTCGGGGATAACGGCCAGCATGCGTTCGCCGTGATCGACCGGCACCATGACATCCCGCTCCCCCCAAATCAGCAGAACCGGGCGCGAGATCCGCGCCAGATCGGCCTCCGGGTCAGGCAAGGTGAATTGCTCCAGACGCGCAATCAGCGCGTCCGCTTGGGGCAGCATCAAATCGCGAACCCGCTCGGACATGCCCTCTGGCATGCGTGACGCGTCGCCAAACAATCGCGCTGTCGCTCCCTGCACCATGGGCAGGGGGGCAGACCGCAGATAGAAGGAGACCGCCACCGGCACAGCGACCGGCTCCTCTGTGACACCATTGATGGAATATCCGCCCGGAGCCAGCAGGGCCAGCCGCGCCACACGATCTGGATTGTCAGCGGTGTAACGCCAGGCCACAAGCCCGCCCAGGGAATTACCGACAAGGACGGTGTTGTTCAGATCCAGCGCCGTGATCAGACCGTCCAAGACCTCGACCGTATCGGATACGGCATAGGCATTGTCTGGGTCAGGGCCGCTGAGCCCGTGCCCAGGCAGATCGAAGCGGATCACCCGATACGTGTCATCCAGGATCTGCGCCCAGGCGTCCCAGCTTTCCAGGGAGTAAGAGAACCCATGGATCAAAAGAACGGGTTGGGCGTTTTCCGGTCCGCTCTCACGAACCCGAAGCGTGACACCGTCAATCTCGATCAATCGGTCATGCTCGCTCCAATAGGGCGAGTCGACCACGGCATCAGCCACATAGGGCGAAGGTGCCGGGCCACGGGACAACAGCCAGCCACCCACAACAAGGCCCAGCAGGACCAGTAGAATTGCAATCAGCCAGATCACGCGCCGCATCGTCCTCTCCTTCGGTGCTGCGAGGCTCAATAAAAAATGGAGAGCGGTCAAATGAAGCTTTTACCGCTCTCCATTCTCACACTCAGTAGCGCCAGGCGACGGTGGCCGTGACCGTACGCGGAGCACCGTAGAAGGCCGTCAGCGTGCCTTCCAGGCCGAGTTCCGGAGCCAGCGTATCATTGTTGACGAAGTCATAGCCCGACACACGATACTCTTGGTCGGTCAGGTTTCGACCGTGCAGACCCAGCTCCCAGTGACCATCCGTGCTTTCCCACAGAAGGGAGGCATTCCAGAGCGCGTAAGAGCTCTGATCGAGTTCCGGGAACGGGAATTCGAACTGGCTGGAATCGCCCCGCAGGGACAGCGTGTTGTTGAACGCGATATCACCGCCAAAGGCCGGCGTGACGTAGGAAAGCTGGACAGAGGCCGTGTAGTCCGGCGTGTTCTGGATCACCACATCTTCGGAGACATCGACACCAAAGGCGTTGATGAACTCGTCGTACTCACCATCCAGGATACCGATCGCCCAGTTCATGCTCAGGCTGTCACCATCGTTGAACAGGTCATCGCCCAGCTGGGCAAGACCCTCATACTCGATACCGCGAATGGTTGCAGCACCGGCATTGGTCGTCACACCGGTGAAGGAGTCCGACACACCATCACCATCGGTATCGATACCCACGGAACCGGGGACCTGGACATCCTGATAATCCATATGGAACAGGGCCAGGGAGTGCTGGTAGTTGGAGGATGCGTATTTCCAGCCGATTTCATAGCTATCGACCTGTTCCGGGTCGAAGGACATGAATTCGAACACGTCATCCGGGTCGGTCGTGCCATTGGTCGTCAGACCAACACCATCACCATCGAGATCCGGGGCGGCCGTGGACTGGGCACGTGGGTCGAAACCCCCGCCCTTGAAGCCCTGGCTGAAGGTCACATAGTAGTTGTTGGCCGCATCGGGCTGCCAGGCCAGTGAGACGGTCGGAGAGAAATCGTCCCAGCTGTTGGAGTCATTGAAATCCGAGGTGGTCGCGATGACCGCGCCTGTCCCTCCGAAGAATTCGGAGAAACCTCCCAGATAGGTCCGGCGCAGCACGCGCGAGGTGCGCTCATCCTCGGTGTACCGTCCACCCAGTGTCAGGCTCAGCTCATCAGTCATGTCGTAGGTGAAGTTGGCGAACAGCGACCAGGTCTCTGTGTCCACATCACCAAAGGTCTGCGCGTTCAAACCCGGCAGGACATTGTCGAGGAGCACGTCGAAGACGTTGAAGGCATTGGCATCCATATAGAAGAAGCCCATCACGCCGGCGAGCTTTTCACCGGTGTAGAGAACCTGGAATTCCTCGGTCAGCTGCTCATTGGTGTAGATCACCGGAACATCGAGATCGCCGGACGGCAGGCTGTCGAAATCGATCGGAGAAGAGGTGTCATCTTCGCGTTCCGCGAAAATATTCTTCACCGTCCAGTTTTCATTGATCGTCCACTCGGCCAGGACGGAATATCCCTCAGCCTCAACGCTTTGCTCGGGCACAGAAAGACCGGCCCGGCTGTCGAAGACATTGTCGAGCACCGGTGCACCGGACAGGACCCCCGGGATCAGGCGGTGACCATGACGCGGGTTCGAATCATCTTCCGTGCGATCATAAGAGACGCGGAAAAACAGATTATCGGTCGGCTCGAATTCGGCCGAGACCCGCAGCCCCAGGACATCCTTGTTGTAATTGTCCTCGCCCGTCAGCAGGTTTTCGCCAAAACCATCGCGGGTCAGATTGGCAACAGCGCCACCCACCCGGAAATAGTCTCCCAGCGGCACAGAGCCGGAAACGATCTGATCAAACTGACCGTACTCGCCATAATTGATGCGTGCATTGAAGGTCGGGTTTTCGGCGTCCAGACGACGGGTGACAAACTTGACGGCACCCCCAATCGTGTTGCGACCATACAGCGTGCCTTGCGGTCCGCGCAGAACCTCGATCCGCTCCACGTCGAAAATGTCCAGAACAGCGCCTTGCGGACGGTTCAGATAGACATCATCGATATAGATGCCGACACCAGCTTCGAAACCGGCCACCGGGTCCTGCTGACCCACGCCACGAATAAAGGCCGACAGCGTGGAATTCGTACCGCGAGAGACTTCCAAAGTGACGTTCGGCAGCACCTCGGCCAGGCCCGTAATGTCCGGTGCGCCCAGATCTTCAAGCTGGTCACCGGTGAACGCGCTGACGGAGAGCGGCACGTCCTGCAGGCTTTCCTCACGGCGGCGGGCCGTGACGGTGATGGTGTCACCGATCACGCTCGGTTCGTCCTGGGCCTGGGCCGGAACGGTGACGAGCATGGCGGGTAGAAGTGTGGATGCGAGAAGTGACGCCTTGGTCACGAGACGGGTTTTCATAGTTTCCTCCCCTCTGGGTGAATGCGTGTGTCCGGTGCCGGGCAGGCGGTCTGGACAAAGTTTGAAACCGCACTCGCGAACTCTTCCGGTTCTTCCAGGTGCGGAGCATGGCCCGAATGCGCAAAGCCGAGCGCTTTTGCATTCGGAATGAGGTCGGCGAGATAGGCCCCCGATTCAGGCCCGTAGACCTGACTCAGCTCGCCGAAAACAATCAGTGTCGGGATATCGATGGAGGGCAGCATGGCCCGAAAATCCTGGCGCGCCATCGCATCCCACAAGGTCGACATATCGGCCCCGGTCTGCGCCGCCATGCCTTCGACAGCCGCCTTGACCAGATCGGGATGGGTTTCACGCACGGAGCGCGCAAACATGCGCGGAGCGAAGCTCGCGGCATAGTCCGGCCACTGGCTGATCATGCCCTGGCCGTGATGGTCGCTGGCTTCCAGCGACATGCCGCTGGAGACACCCAACCGCCAGTGTTCATCATTCACGATGCGCGGGCTCATGTCTTCCACGACGAGGCCGGCCAGGCGCGCGGTGCCCTGACGCTCAATATAGCGCCAGGCCACCATCGCCCCCATGGACCACCCCAGCAGAGTGACATCGTGCAGATCCAAGGTTTCAATCAGTGTGTGGAGATCGCCCGCCAGGGTATCGAACCGCAGCTCGCTGTCGCCAGCCGGCGTTCGTCCGTGTGCGCGCAGATCCGGGGTCACGATTCGGCAGGTTTGCGCGAGCCTGTCCTGGAGCGGGGCAAAAAAACTGCCATCAACACCCCACCCGTGAAGCAACAGGAGAACCGGACCAATGCCCTGATCCGTATACGCCATTTGCAACCCGTCCGGGCACGTGACGTGACCGTAGGCAGGTGTGTTCGGCGCTTTACTGCTGCCAAGCGCAGTGAGCACGAGTAGTCTCCCCATATCTCCGGTTCGCTTGTTTCGACCGGTTCTTGCATTGCGCCCCATTTTGTGAAAACTGAATCATATGTCAACTTTGAAGACGACCGAAACGAATAAAATCCCGAAAACCGCCCGCGGCGTCCGGACTCGGAACAAGCTGCTGGAAGCGGCTGAATGGGAGTTTGGGAGCAAGGGTTTCTATGAAACCTCGATTGGGGAGATTACACGCCGCGCCGAAGTCGCGCTGGGCACATTCTATGTGTATTTCGAATCCAAGGATGAGATCTTCCGCGCCCTGGTTGGGCATATGAGCCGCATGACGCGACAATGGGTGGCGGAACACGCGGCTGAGGCCAAGGACCGTATCGAAGCGGAAGAGCTGGGCCTGTCCTCCTTCATCGACTTCGTGCGTCAACACCAGAACCTCTACCGCATCATCATGGAAGCCCAGTTTGTGGCGCCGGATGCCTATCGCGAACACTATGAAAACTTTGCCGAAGGCTATCGACGCAATCTGACCGAGGCGGCCAAGCGCGGCGAGATTTCCGAAGGTGATGTGGATGTGCGCGCCTGGTCGCTGATCGGCATGAGTGTGTTCCTGGGCCTGCGGTTCGGGGTCTGGGACGAAGACGCCCAGGCCAGCGAAATTGCCGAGCGTGCCGTTGACCTGATCGGACAGGGGCTCAAACCGCGATGACGATCACAACCGCCCCCCTTGTTGAAATCACGCAGCGCGGTGACATCGCCTGGATCACCCTGGCGCGATCGCCCCGTGCCAATGCCCTGGTTCCGGATCTGCTGGATGCGGTATCTGCCGCGCTCGACACCGCCACATCCTCGGGCGCCCGGGCGGTGGTGCTGACCGGCAAGGGCCAGGTTTTCTCTGCAGGGGGCGATGTGCGCGAATTCCGCGAGCGCATCGGACGACCCGCCGAGCTACACGTCTATTCCGCACGCCTGGTGGGCCTGCTCAATGAGGTTATTCTCAAACTCCACACCCTGCCCGTCCCGACGGTCTGCGGCATGAATGGGGCCCTGACCGGAGGATCCCTAGGACTGGCGCTGGCGTGTGATGTTCGCGTCCTGCACGAACAGGCCTGGATCCAGCCCTATTATGCCCAGATGGGTTTTGCTCCGGATGGGGGATGGACGGCCCTTCTGCCTGCCTTTGTGGCCGCAGCAGACGCACGAAGCTGGATTGCCCGCGACGAAAAACGCAATGCCGGTCGCCTCGCCCGGATGGGATTGGGCGAAGGTCCCGTCAGTGACGCGCATTTCCATGACCGCGTTCAGGATGAAGCCGAGCGCCTGGCCCATCACGACGCTGCTACGCTCATCACAGCACGCCGGCTGCTTGGCCCGCCGGATCTGGCCCACCGGCTGGAGGCCGAACGCGAGGCTTTTCTGGATCTGGTTCAACGCTCGGATACTCACCAACGGATGATCAGCTTCGTGGACGGCTAAGATGAAATTCCTCACCGATTTCATGGCGCGACGCGCCCACATCACCCCGGATGCTCCGGCCTTCCACACTGTGGAAACCGGGCAGATCCTGACCTATGCCCAGCTGGACCAGCGTATCGGTCAGGCCACGCATCTGCTTAAGGCGAAAGGCTTAGCGCCCGGGGACAGGCTGGCGATCCTGTGCCGAAATCGAGTGGAGTTTTTCGAGCTTTTGTTTGCGTGTGCCCGCATCGGGGCGATCCTCGTTCCCCTGAACTGGCGCATGCCCGCTACGGAACTGGCGGGGCTGCTGGAGGATTGCTCACCGACCCTCCTGGCCTATGGCCGGGAGGATGCGGACACCGCGTCCGCCTGCCTCAACACTGATATCCGCGGCCTGGACCTGGAACAGGCCTATCCCGCCGCCCGCGATGCGTCGCCCGTCGATCCAGGCCGTCTGTCCTGGCCCGCCGATGAGTGCTGGTATCTGATCTATACGTCCGGCACGACCGGCCGTCCCAAGGGCGTGATCCAGACCTATGGCATGGCCGTGATCAATGCGATCAATATCGGTCAGGCGATCGGCCTGCGTGTCGGGGATAGTACCCTGAACTTCCTGCCTCTCTTCCACACGGCCGGGATTAATCTCCATACCCTGCCGGTGTTGTTCAATGGCGGGCTCGTCCACGTCCTGCCCGGCTTTGACGCCGACGCGCTCCTCGGCCTGGTCAATACGGGTCAGCTGGACGTATTTATCGGCGTTCCGGCCGTGTATCGTGAACTCAGCCTGCATCCCCGTTTCCCTGCGACCGATCTGACCCGTGTCCGCAACTGGGCCTGTGGTGGCGCGCCCCTGCCCGATAATCTGGTGCGCACCTTCGCGGATCACGGTGCGCGGGTGTGTAATGGATTTGGCATGACCGAAACCGGTCCCACCGCCTTCCTGTCCGACCCGGATCATGTGCTCACCAAGATCGGTTCAGTCGGCAAGGCCCAGGTGATGATCAATGTTCGGATTGCCGGTCCGGATGATCGTGAATTACCGCAAGGCGACACCGGCGAGATCCAGTTCCAGGGCCCCGGACTGACACCAGGCTACTGGCATCGCCCTGACGAGACCGAGAAACTCTACACGGCGGATGGCTGGCTTAAATCGGGTGATCTGGGCCGCATGGACGAGGACGGTTATTGCTTTGTCGCGGGACGGATCAAGGAGATGTACATCTCCGGCGGCGAAAACGTCTATCCGGCCGAGGTCGAGAATATCCTCGAAGCCCATCCCGGCATTCGCGAGGCGGCAGTCATCGGCGTCCCTGATGAAAAATGGGGCGAGGTTGGATGCGCCTGCCTGATCCTGATGGACGGGGTGGCGCTGGACGAGACGGAGATCCGCACCTGGTGCCGAGATCATCTCGCCGCCTTCAAAGTCCCCCGATACGTTCTGTTCCTCGATGATTTCCCGCGCACCGCCGCCGGAAAAGTCCAGAAACATCTTCTCCCCAGACCCGAGCTTGTATCGTGACCCGCGCCACTTTGAACAAGACCTTCACCCAGGCGGATTTTGACGCCTTCGCCGAGCTGTCCGGCGATAACAACCCCATACATGTTGATCCGGTTTTTGCCGGCACGACCCGCTTCGGCAAGACCGTCGCACACGGCGCCCTGCTCTGTGCCGTCCTGCGCGGTGTCGTGGAGGAATTGGTGCCCGGCGGTCGTCAGCTGAGCCAGGAAACCATGTATCCGGCCCCCTCGCCTGTGGGTGAACCGCTGCAGTTTTCTGCCGAGATCACCGCCGTGCAGGCCGACACGGTCCAGCTCGACCTCATGATCACCCGGTTGAATGACCAGACCATCACCTGCCGCGGCAAGACGGAGCTCGCCCGATGACACCGCTCGCCCTGGGCCAGAGCGCCCGACGCACCCGTATGTTCTCCGACACAGACAGCGCACGTTTCGCCGCGCTGACCGGCGCGCCGGTCCCGCAGGATGTGGTGCCCGAGGCCCTGATCAATGCCATGTTCTCCGACCTGCTGGGCGTGGACCTGCCCGGGCGGGGCACCAATTATCTCAAACAGGAAACCGTGTTTCACCGGGCGGTCCGGCCAGGCGAAACGCTGACGGCCGACGTCGCCATCACCCAGCTCCGTCCGGAAAAATTCCTGGTTGATCTGGAGACCACTTGCCGGTCCGACACGGGTGATATCGTCGCCAGCGGTCGCGCACTGGTCTATGTGAAGGATGTTCAGGGCGCCTTCAGCACGCCGGAAACGGCCTGACCTGAACGCTTTGAAACGCGCGCGACAGATCGACCCTCACCGCAGCACTGGCCCTCACTGCAGGATCAAACAAAAAACCCGCTGACCGGGGTCAGCGGGTTCTGTCATTTCAATCCAGCGGATGGATTATTTTTGCGCGCGCTCGATCGCTTCCATGATCAGCTGCTGCGCCTTCTCCGCGCCTTCCCAGCCGGTGACTTTCACCCACTTGTTCGGCTCCAGATCCTTGTAGTGTTCAAAGAAATGGCCAATGCGAGCGATCAGCGCCTTTTGAACATCGGTATAGTCGCGAATGTCATCATACATCGCTGAGATCTTGCTGTGCGGCGCTGCCAGGATTTTCTCGTCCAGACCGCTTTCATCTTCCATCATCAGCACGCCGATCGGACGGGCACGGACAACACAGCCCGGCACCAGGGTCGTCTGGCCCAAAACCATCACATCAATCGGGTCACCGTCATCGGACAGGGTGTGCGGCATGAATCCGTAATTACACGGATAGCGCATCGGCGTGTGCAGGAAGCGGTCGACAAATACCGTCCCCGAATCCTTGTCCATTTCATATTTCACCGGCTCGCCACCCACCGGCACTTCGATGATCACATTGATATCTTCCGGCGGATTTTCACCGAGCGAGATCTTGTCGATGCGCATGTCCCTGATCCTTCCAAGACAAGACGGGCCCGTTGTTCAAACAGGCGGGGCCGATCACCTAGCGCGTAATCGGCCCCTAACCAATGCCTCTATTGCAGTGCAGCAGGTGAACTTTGGTCTCAAGCCGTCTTCTGCTCATCCCAGGCCAGGTCCCGCCCGCCGGACCGGCTCATTTCTTCCTGACCGCGCAGGTGCACGAAGTCTGTGCGGACCCGGTTCCAGTCATCCAGCAGTGCGCGGCCGCGTGCCGAGCCGGTTTCAACCACATGTCGTTCGATCAAGGCCTTACAGCGGATCTCTGCATCACCCGCCAGCGGCAATTGGGTCACTGTCTCTCGATTGAGTCGCTCACCAAGGCGATCCGACGGATCATAAATAAAGGCGTCACCCCCGGTCATGCCGGCAGCGAAGTTATCGCCCACATCCCCCAGAATGACCGCGATGCCACCGGTCATGTATTCACATCCATTGGTCCCGCAGCCCTCGACAACCGTGATGGCGCCCGAATTGCGAACCGCGAAACGCTGCCCGGCCCGGCCGGATGCAAATAATGATCCGGAACTTGCACCATACAGGCATGTATTGCCGATAATCGCGCTCTGAGCCGCACGGGCCTCGCTGGCCTTGAACGGACGCAGCACAAGCGTGGCACCGGACAGACCTTTGCCGACATAATCATTGGCGTCGCCATCGACCTCGATCCGCAAGCCCCGGGCGGCAAACGCCCCGAGCGACTGACCGGCCGACCCACGCAGTCTGAGGGTCAACTGATGCGGTGCCAGGCCGTCCTCACCGAACCGCTGGATGATTTCCGAACTCGTGCGTGTGCCCACCGCCCGGTCGGTATTGCGCACCGAGTAGTCGAGCTGCATTTTTTCGCGTCGTTCAAAGACCGCTGCCGCATCTTTGAGGATCTGCTCGTCCAGGGCCGGGACCACATCATTGCGCTGGACCCGGGTTGACCGGACCGGGCGGTCAGCCCCATCGGCGCGAGCCATGATGGCGGCCAGGTCCAGATCGTCCAGAGCTCCGGAGCCCCGGGAGACCTGGGCCAGAAGATCGGACCGGCCGATGACATCTTCCAGCGACGTTGCACCGATATCCGCCAGAATCTGGCGCACATCATCAGCCAGGAAGGTCATCAGATTGACGACGTGATCGGGGATGCCATGGAAGCGGTCGCGCAGGGCCTCATCCTGGGTGCATACGCCGACCGGACAGGTGTTGGAATGACACTGACGCACCATCAAACAGCCCAGCGCGATGAGCGCTGTCGTACCGATGCCGAACTCCTCAGCGCCCAGCATGGCAGCCATGACAATGTCCCGCCCGGTCCGAATGCCACCGTCCGCGCGCAGAGTCACCCGGTCACGCAAACCATTGAGCGAGAGCATTTGATGGGCTTCGGCCAGCCCCAATTCCAGCGGACCACCGGCAAACTTGATGGATGTCAGCGCGGCTGCACCCGTGCCTCCGACCGAACCGGAGATATTGATGATATCTGCCTTGGCCTTGGCGACACCGGCCGCCACCGCGCCCACACCGGCCGACGCCACGAGCTTCACGCCGACCCGCGCTGTCGGATTGATCTGTTTGAGATCATAGATCAGCTGGGCGAGGTCCTCGATCGAATAGATATCATGGTGCGGCGGAGGTGAAATCAGCGGCACCCCCGGCGTGGAATGTCGCATGCGGGCGATGAACTCGGTCACCTTGAAACCCGGCAATTGCCCGCCTTCGCCCGGCTTGGCGCCCTGGGCCACTTTGATCTCGAACTCACGGCATTCATTGAGATAACGCGCGGTCACGCCAAACCGGCCCGAGGCGATCTGTTTCACCGCCGAATTCATATTGTCGCCATTGGGCAAGGGCTTGTAGCGAACCGGATCCTCACCCCCCTCACCCGAGACGGATTTGGCGCCGATCCGGTTCATCGCCACGTTCAGCGCGCCGTGTGCTTCCGGGGACAAGGCCCCCAGCGACATGCCCGGTGTGACAAAACGCTGGCGGATGGCGTTGATGGATTCCACCTCGCTCAGCGGCTGGGCATTGCCCAGGGAGCGGAAATCCATCAGATCGCGCAGGTGAACCGGCCCCTGCGCAAGCAGACCATCGCGATACTTGCCCCAGGCGATCGGATCATTCTGGCGAACCGCCTGTTGCACGTTGGAGATTGCATCCGATGTCAGCGCATGATGCTCGGCCGAGGCCCGCTGACGATAAAAACCACCGATCGACAGAACGGGACGGCCGCTCCACGCTTCGCGATGCAGATCAATGGTGCGCCGCTCCAGACCAGGCAGGCCAATGCCGGAGATCCGGCTCACCACGCCGGGCAGATATCGGTCCACCAAAGCGCGAGACAGGCCGATGACTTCGAAATTACAGCCTCCGCGATAGGAGGAGATCACGGAAATGCCCATCTTGGACATAATCTTCAGGAGACCGGCATCAAAGGCCGCCTTCATCCGCTTGGCCGTCTCGCGACGTTTGAGATCGTTTTGACCATTGCGGCAATTGACGGTCTCGAATGCGAGATAGGGGTTCACGGTGGTCGCGCCCAGCCCGATCAGGACAGCGGCATAATGCGGGTCGAAACACTCGGCGGACCGAATATTCAACGAGCAGGAATTGCGCAGCCCCTTGCGGACGAGATGCGCATGAACCGCCCCCGCAACGAGGATCATCGGCAAGGCGGCGCGTTTTTCATCCTGGCGATGATCCGTCAGCACTAGATGGGTCGCCCCGTCACTGACCGCGATCTCGGCCTCTTCGAGAATGTGTTCGATGGCCTCGCCCATGGCCGCGCCATCGCCACTGGCGACAGACACATCGAGCAGGCAGTCAATATCCTTGACCGCGCCGCCCAGATAATCGCGCCAGCGCTGATACATGCCATTGGTGAGGATCGGACTGTCGAGCACCAGGACATCCGCCTGGGTTTCGTCCTGGGCCAGGATATTGCCGAGATTGCGAAAACGGGTCTTCAGACCCATCACCCGCCCCTCGCGCAGAGGATCGATCGGTGGATTGGTGACTTGGCTGAATCCCTGACGGAAGAAGTGCGACATGGGCCGCGACTGTTCCGACAGAACCGCCAGCGGAGTGTCATCGCCCATGGACCCCACGGCTTCCTTGCCGTCAGCCGCCATCGCATCGATCACCAACTCAATGCTTTCAAACGTGAAACCGGCCGCAATCTGGCGACGCGTCATACTGTCTTCGGTGAACGCCTGATCTTCGGTGCCCGGCCCGATGACCGATTCGATGTCGCGCATCTCGGTCAGCCAGTCCTCATAGGCATGCGCCTCGGACAATTGATCCAGGATCTCGTGGGGGCGGTAGAATTTGCCATCCTTGAGATCGAGAGCAATCAGACGCCCCGGGGTCACATCACCGCGCTCACACACACGATCAGGATCGATCGGCGCCATGCCCGTTTCAGACCCGACCACCAGCAGACCATCAGTGGTGACGCTGTAGCGCATCGGCCGCAGACCATTGCGGTCCAGACCGGCAATCGCCCAGCGCCCGTCATAGGCGGCCACCGCAGCGGGGCCGTCCCACGGTTCCATAACGGCATTGCAATACTCATAGAGCGCCTGCCATTTGGCAGGGATCACACCTGTGCGTTTCGACCAGGCCTCGGGGATGAGCAATGTCTTGGCCATCGGCGCGGACCGTCCGGCGCGCACGAGAACCTCGAAAGTCTGGTCAAGCGCCGCACTGTCTGAACTGCCCGGCTGGATTACCGGTTTCACATCGTCTTCTGCACCGGCAAAGGCCGTGGCCGCCATGACAATCTCATGGCTCTTCATCCAGTTGATATTGCCCCGGATTGTGTTGATCTCGCCATTATGCGCCAGCATGCGGAAGGGCTGGGCCAGACGCCATTCCGGGAAGGTATTGGTGGAATAACGCTGGTGGAAAATGGCAAAGGGCGACACGAATTCCGGATCCGCTAGGTCCAGATAGAAGCGGTCAATATCCTGGGCCAGGAACAGGCCTTTGTAGATGATATCATCCGAGGAGAGCGAACAGATATAGAGATCCTGAAGCCCTTCTTCCCGGGCGCGGCGTTCGATCCGGCGTCGAATGATGTACAGGATCTGGCTGATGGTTTCCTTGTCGCGTCCTTGAGGGTCGCGCAGCAGGACCTGCTCGATCTCGGGGCGTGTGGCACGCGCCTTCTCACCAAGAACCGACAGGTCGACCGGTGGTTGCCGCCAGCCATAAAACTGGAAACCCTCGTGCAAGATTTCCGCCTCGATGATCGAGCGTGCACGCTCGCGGGCCGCAAAATCTGTCCGCGGCAGGAAGACCATGCCGACGATCACATCACCCGATTCCGGTTCATGGCCCGTACGCGCCACCGCCTTGCGGAAAAACGCCTGCGGCACGCCGACACGCAGACCCGCGCCATCACCGGTACGGCCATCCGCATCAATCGCGCCGCGGTGCCAGACCGCCTTGAGCGCATCAATGGCCAGCGTCACGATTTCCCGGCGGGCCTCGCCCTTGATATCGGCGACAAGCCCGACACCACAGGCATCCCGTTCGCTCAACGGATCATAGAGCCCTGTCTCTTCGAGATAGGTCAGCGCCGCCTTGTGGCGCGCGGGATTCCAGTTCGAGTTCGGCTTGGCTGTCTGGCTCATTCGGCAGCTCCCAGAACCTGCATGCGATTGTCAATGTAAGCGGTGATGGACCGCGCCGCGTCCTGGCCATCGCGCATGGCCCAGACGACCAGGGAAGCCCCGCGATAGATGTCCCCCGCGACAAACACCCCGTCCAGAGCGGTCATGAGCGTATCGGCATCCGCCTCGACGGTACCCCAGCGCGAGACTTCCAGTCCGGGTGCGTCGAACATCACCGGCAGGTCTTCCGGTGAAAAGCCTAGCGCCGAGATCACCATGTCCGCCGGTTCGTCATACACATCACCCTCGATGGCCACCGGCGAACGGCGTCCTGACGCATCGGGATCGCCCAGTTTCATGCGCTGGACGCGGACCGCGCTGACAGCATCACCCTTGGTCAGAACAGCCTGCGGCGCAGAGAGCCAGACGAACTCGACTCCCTCTTCCTCGGCGTGGTTCACCTCGCGGGCAGAACCGGGCATGTTTTCCCGGTCCCGGCGATAAAGACACTTCACCGACTTGGCGCCCTGGCGGATGGCCGTACGCACGCAATCCATCGCCGTATCGCCCCCGCCGATCACCACAACATTGCGGCCGCTGGCGGACAGGGCATCCAGGCTGGACGAGTCGATCGTGTCACCCAGACCGGTTCGATTGGACTGGGTCAGATAATCCAGGGCCTGGATCACACTACCCTCTCCCGCGCCCGGACAGGCGAGCTGGCGCGCCTTGTACACACCGGTTGCGATCAGGATGGATGAGTGCTGGGCCCGGAGCTCCTCCAGGCTGGCATCGCGGCCGACCTCAAAGTTCAGGCGGAACTCGACACCCGCCTCCTTCAACCGCTCCACCCGGCGCGCAACGACAGACTTGTCGAGCTTGAAGCCGGGAATCCCATAGATGAGCAATCCGCCGACGCGGTCATACCGATCATACACCGTGACAGCGATACCCGCTTCCCGCAGGCGTTCAGCCGCTGCCAGCCCGGCAGGCCCAGCGCCGATAATGCCCACAGAGGCGCCCCGGTCGGGTCCGATACGGACCGGTTCGACCCAGCCCTCGGCCCAGGCGGTCTCGGTGATGTATTGTTCCACGGATCCAATAGTCACGGCGCCATGACCGGACTGTTCGATCACACACGCTCCTTCGCACAAACGGTCCTGCGGACAGATGCGACCACACACTTCCGGCATGGTGGACGTGGCCGAGGAGACCAGATAGGCCTCGCGCATGCGGCCTTCAGCCGCCAGTTTCAACCAGTCGGGAATATTGTTCTGGAGCGGGCAACCGCTCTGACAGAATGGTACACCGCACTGGGAACACCGTGAGGCCTGGGATTTGGCCGGACCATCCTCGAACGGATTATAGATCTCGGCAAAATCCGTGCGACGCTCCGCTTCGCTGCGCTTGTCCGGACGAGACTGGTCCGTATCGATAAATCTCAGCACACCGCACCTCCTCTTGCGACATCATTCCCGGCGAGCCGGAAACAGGGATACTCAAGCGCACCCTCGTCTCCCCGACCGGGTGTGTCCTGAACATCAGATTTTGCCGGTAAGTCGTGACGGCCGCATCCCGCCCGATCGTCAGGCGATGCGCCAGTCCCGGCTGCTGCGGCGCAACACAGAGCGACGCGGCACCTTCTTCCTTCGAAGGGCGCTTATACTCATCCATTCTGGAATTGTGTGTCAAGTCGGGCGCAAAAGCCGCCATTTTATTGCGCCAGCAGGCATGCCCTTCAATTCAAGGCGAAATTCTCTGTCTTCAGCGATAAATGCTGCCATGCACAAATATGTGGCAGTTTGCCCTGCGGCGCCTTGCCACCCTGACCGCTCCGGCACGGATTGATAAGACCCTAGAAAAATAGGGATTATCGCATGCTGGATCCGGTTCTGCTCCGTCACGCCAAAACCAACACACCGCGCTATACAAGTTTTCCAACGGCGCCCCATTTCTCGGACCTGACGCCGGACACCTATGCGCATTGGCTGGCCGACATTCCGGATGATGACGCGATCTCGCTGTATCTGCACATCCCTTATTGTCGCGACATGTGCTGGTATTGCGGCTGTTCCACGCGTGCGACCCGCAACACGGCACCGCTGGAACGTTATGCAGACCTGCTGGAACAGGAGATCCGGCGCGTCGCGAATCATGTCGGACGTCGACAACCTGTGGCCCACCTGCACTGGGGTGGCGGCACACCGACCTATCTGCCCCAGCCCCGCCTTGAAGCCCTCAGCGCGCTGCTGGAGGCGCACTTTAACATTCTTCCCGACGCCGAGCGCGCCATTGAAATTGATCCGCGTGTCTGTGATGAGACCCTGGTGGACAGTCTCGCCGCCACCGGTATCAACAGGGCAAGCCTGGGCGTTCAGAGTTTCGCCCCGCATGTGCAAAAGGCGATCAACCGGGTCCAAGACTTTGAAACCACACAAACCTGCGCCAAGCGCTTGCGCGAAAGAGGCATTCAGAGCCTCAGTCTCGACCTGCTCTATGGCCTGCCACGTCAGACCCTGACCGATTGCCGGGACACCGTCTTGCAGGCACTGGAACTTGACCCGGACCGGCTCTCGGTTTTTGGCTACGCCCACGTGCCTCAGATCCGCAAGCATCAGAATTTGATCCAAGCCGACGACCTACCCAGCGCCGAAGCCCGGATCGAACAGGCCTGGCTGATCGCCAAAACACTGGAGAATGCCGGCTATGTGGCCATCGGCATCGATCACTATGCCCGCGCCGATGATGACATGGCCATCCAGCTTCGTGAGGGCCGGTTGAACCGCAATTTCCAGGGCTATACGACAGACCGCGCCCAGACGCTGATCGGACTGGGGGCGAGTGCCATCGGTCGTCTGCCCCGGGGCTTTGTTCAAAACACTCCGGATGTCGCGACATGGTCCCGGGCAATCGAGCAGGGTCAGCTGGCCACTGCGCGCGGGCACGCCCTGGACCAAGATGACGAATGCAGGGCTGCCATCATCGAGCGGTTGATGTGCGACCTTGAAGCTGACCTTCCCGCCTTGCGCGCACGATTTGGCGAGCTGCCGGAGGCTGATCTGGACGATCTGGTCGCAGACGGCATTGTGCAGATCGATGAAAGCGCTATTCGCATATCCCCCGATTACCGAATGCTGGCCCGCAATGTGGCTGCGCGCTTTGACAATCGGCTGGGCCAGGGCCCGGCTCGACACTCGCGCTCGGTGTAGTGAGCACGCTGACTTCCTGTCAGCGTATTTTATGGTTACCCTGAGCCACTTGATTCAGCTACGGAACACTCATGCGCGCCTTTTCGGACCCGGTTCAAAAGACGACCATCGTCGACACGCTCGCCCAGAAGCTGCGGGACCGTATTCTCCACAATGAGATCGAGGCCGGAACTCAGTTGCGGCAGGAGGCCCTGGCCGAGGCTTTTGGTGTCAGTCGCATGCCCGTCCGCGAAGCCCTTCGCCAGCTGGAATCGGAAGGTCTGGTGATTTTCCACCCGCATCGCGGGGCGGTGGTCAGCGCGATGTCTGTGGATGAAGCGACGGAGTTGTTCGACCTGCGCCAACTGGTCGAACCCCACCTGTTCCACCATGCCTGCCTCAATGCGACGCCGGAACAAATCGTGCAGGCCTCAAAAGCGCTGGCCGTGGTCAACGAGGCCTATACCAATGGAGAACGCGACAGCTGGGGCATCGCCAACTGGACCTATCACAAGGCCTTGTACGCCGGCGCAGCACGTCCGCTGACACTGGAACTGGTCGAAAACCTCAATCGCAAGATTGACCGATATGTCCGGATCCAACTCTCCGCGCGTCCCGAGGCGCTGATCCAGGCCAAGAAGGACCATGAGGCCCTGTATGACTGCCTCTCCCGCGGTGATGCGGACCAAGGTCGCTCGACGATGGCGGCCCACATTCGTTTTGCCGCCGAGGATCTGCTGGGCACCATGACCGCGGACAACGCGGGCTAGCTGAGCTGAAACCCGTCCCGGAACGGGTCCCGGTCATCCACGAAAATCGTGTTGATGCCTGTTTGTACCGCCCATCCCCGAATGCTCGGACGTATGGCCGGCTGCCCACCCAGACTATCGGCCGCCTCGACACGACCATGAAAGAGCGAGCCAATGACGCTCTCATGGATGAATTCATCCCCCACCCGCAGATCACCGCGCGCCTCAAGCTGCGCCATCCGCGCGCTCGTGCCCGTGCCGCACGGCGAGCGGTCAATCGCACGTTCACCGTAAAATACGGCGTTACGGGCGTGGGCTCCCTCAACGGTCGGCGCTCCGGTCCACATGACATGGCTCACGCCATGAACCGTAGCATCATCGGGATGGACACACTCGGCCGCCGCCCCGGCTGCCGCCCGAATGGCCGGACTCATGCTGACAAGTTGTGACGGTGTGTAATCCGCGAGGTCCCGATAGCCGTCCTGTGACTCGATGATCGCATAGAAATTCCCCCCATAGGCGATATCGACAGTCAGTCGACCCAGCTCGGGGGAGTGGATCTCAACGGCTTTATGCGCCAGAAAGCTTGTGACATTGAAAATGCGAACACCGGCCACATGCGCGCCATCCCATTCAATGTCCGCTCGGATCTGCCCCGCGGGCGTGTCCAGAATGATCTGGTTGCGATCACGCACCTGGATCAGACCATTCTCGAGCGCGAGGGTCACGGCACCGATCGTTCCATGACCACACATCGGCAAACATCCCGATGTTTCGACAAAAAGAATGGACGCATCAGCATTGGGTGAACACGCCGGATAAAAGATCGCCCCCGACATCATATCGTGACCGCGCGGCTCGAACATCAGGGCTGTGCGAATCCAGTCGTGATGCGCCAGGAAATCCTGACGCTTCTCGCTCATGGTTCGTCCCTTCAGGACCGGCCCCCCACCTGCGATAACCCTGACCGGATTACCTCCGGTATGTCCGTCCAGACATAAAAACGTATGACGCATAAAGCCTACTCGGCGGCGATCAGACTTGGCCGCGTGTCACGCGCGGTTTCGACCATGCGGATGACATCCGCACGCCTTTGCCCGCTCAACTCCATACGCGGCATGCGTACGCGCTCACTCCCGCGCCCCATGACAGCCTCGGACAGTTTGATGGACTGGACCAGATCATGGTCCGCATCGAGATGAAGAAGCGGCATGAACCAGCGATAGATCGCGCGGGCCTCGTCAAGTCGCCCGGCCTGAACCGCATCCCACAGCGCGATGGATTCACGCGGGAAGGCATTGGTGAGACCGGACACCCAGCCCTCGGCACCGAGCAGCAAGCCTTCCAGCGCGATATCATCCAGTCCGGCAAAGACCTGATAGCGGTCGCCACAGGCATTGAGAATGTCTGTAATCCGCCGGCTGTCGGGTGCGCTTTCCTTGATCGTCCGCAGAGTGGGCACATCCGCCAGTCTCTGCAGACTTTCGATAGAGAGGCTGACCCGATAGGCGGGCGGATTATTGTACAACATGATCGGCAGATCCGAGGCTGCGGCGACCAGGCGGAAATGAGCCTCCAGCTCGGCTTCGCTCGGCACATAGACCATGGCCGGCAGCACCATGGCCCCATCAGCGCCAATGCTCTGCGCGTCACGAATGTATTCAGAGGCGAGCTCGGTCGTCAGTTCTGACACGCCGGTGACGACAGGGACCCGCCCGGACACCGCCTCAACCACAGCGGCCAGCACCTGGCGTTTCTCTTCGGCACGCAAGGAATTATTCTCGCCGACTGTGCCCATGGCGATAACGCCGTGGACACCATCTTCCACCAACATGTTCACCACGGACTGGGTCGCGTCCAGATCAACGGCATAACCTGCATCGAATTGCGTTGTGGCTGCGGGAAAAACACCCCGCCAGGTAGTTTGGCTCATATCGCTATCCTTCGACCCGCATCACCAATATTGGATCCAATATACATTCCCAGCTCAACTCGACAAGGCTGGCCCTCATCACACGAATTATACGTGCCCGACCAAAGACATGGCCGATCGCAACACGTGGACCGTGAGGGGATATGGCACAAAGGGAGCACAAAGCAACAAGATTAACCTCTGCCGACCCAGCGGAGAGGATAACTTGAGTGTCTTATGGATTTGAAAGGTCCTGGTGTCGGCCGCCACCAGGGAAGTTCAATCCACAGAGTCGCGATACCCGTCGGCATCCGCGATCTCCATGCTGCACTGCACTCAGCGACGGTCAAGCAACGGCCGACGGTCCACCGTCAAACAACGGATTATGCCTGTTTAGGTCATAAAACTGCTCAGACCGAAGCAAAAAGGGGGATCAACATTGTTGATCCCCCTCTCAATCTCAGACCGAAGAGCACTTACTGGCTGTAGAGCTCGGATATGTGGAGGTTGGCATTCGCGCCACCGCCCTGGCTATAGGAGCCGACCCAGATGTCGTAAACACCAGACTGGGGATTGTCGAACCGCAGAGACGGGTTCGTGCCACTGCCGCCGTCATCATTGCAATACCAGCGACCATCCGGACCATTCACCATCAATGTGGTGTCGGAATTGGAGGCAACGGAGAGAATGAGCGGCAAGCTGCCCGCTGAAAAGGAGAGTTCATAGTCCGGCGCGCTCGCGACCCAGCCGTTACACCCGCTCGCCACATCGCTGGCGCGGTTCCCGCCACCCGATGTCATGTTGACAACATAAGGGTCCGGAGAGAAACCCGCGCTCAGACGACGGGATCCATAGGTAGCGGGGAGCGACATATCCACGCCGGAATAACCACCGCCCGATGAATAGCTGGCTGTTTGGCCCAGCTCGGAGATGGACAACGTGGCATCCGCATAATCGCCTTCGCTATAGGATCCGATCCAGATGTCGTAGAGACCGGATTGCGGGCTGCCAAAAGTAATTTCCGGGTTCAGGCCATCACCGCCATCATCATCGCAATACCAGCGACCATCCGGCCCATTGATGACCAGTGTCGTGTCTGAATTGCTGTCGGCGGCGATCGTCAGCGGGAGCGAGCCCGCTCCATAATACAGGTCGAAATCCGGCGCACGCGCCACCCAACCCCGGCAGTTTCCACCAAGATTGCGGGCATTGATCGTTCCGCCGGAGGTGATGTTGACGGTGTAGGGATCAGGCGTGAAGCCGACATCCAGACTGACACTCCCAAAAGCCGGCGCGGCCCCCGGATCCTGTGCAAGACCCGCCGCGGTTACGGCAATCGCAGCCACAGCCGCAAGATAGACAGTTTTCATGGTGTCCCCAGTTCTGTTCCTCTGTCCCGACCCCCTGAGAAGGAGATCCTGGGAGAAACTAAACGGACTCGGGCATGAACTCGAAGTGAATTCTGACCTCTAATGTCGATTTATTGGGCCGCCTGGTCTGGAGTTTTTGTATCCGTAACCAGTATGGCTTCAACAATATTACCCGTGCCCATATAAGTGACACTATCGAACGCCAGGTCACGTGCCAGTGCTATTCCGCGTCCACGATAGCCCGCTGTCGGCATATCACGACCGAGCAGGGCTTCATGGTCAAACCCCGGACCGTCATCCTGGATGGTGATGGAGATCATTCTGTGACCTCGGGAAAAGGATACGATGACCTCGCGGTCTGCATAGAGCGGCATTTCCAGTCGATCCTCGATTTCCCGACGCCATCCCCCATTCATCAAGAGTTCCTGCTTATACGAGCCGGTAATCTCCAGATTGCCGTGCTCGACGGCATTGATAAGCAATTCCTGGAGCCCGACCGCCACCATGTCGGAGCGTGGGCAGGCCAGGGCCAGCATCGTGGCCAGATTGCGGGCTTCTTCCAGGGTACGCAGGCTGAACTTGCCCGATTGAATGGTCCCGATTGCACTCTTGCGCTGAGCCACTTCACGGCGCAGGCCCGAGACCTGATGCTGGAAGTCCCGCGCGGCCCGATAGACGGATGTCAGCGTTTCAAGGCTGACCGTATCAGGCAAAGCGAAGTCGGCATCCGTCCACGATTTGTGATCGGCCGCCAGGATGATCAGCTGACACGCTTCACCGTTTTCTGACGGGAGCTGATCGCGAAGCGACAAGTGAGCATCGTCCAGAATAATGATATCCAGATCGACATGCCCGCCTGGCCAGTCACCCATGATGACATGCAACCCGTCGGCCTGGGCGAGACGGTTTAACGCGTCTATACGCGTCTGATCGGACAGACCCAGCCAGATCGCGTGTTTTGACATGCCGGGGCGCGTCATCAGGCCGACTCCCGTTGGAGCAAAAGCAGAGTCAGGTCATCGGACAGATCCTCGGTCCGGGCGCCAAAACGCGTCGAGAGAATACGATCCATGAAATGCTCGCTGCCACCCTTTTCGAGCAATTCGCGTACAAGGTCCGCCACATCACCCGGCTCCAGACAGGCCAGCGGGTCGTTGAAGTCCTCAACCAGGGCGTCGGAATACAAAAACAGGCTGTCGCCGGGATCAAGCGTCACACTGCGGCGCTCATACGTGGCCACGGAAGAACACCCCAGCAGAAGCCCGGAAGATTCCAGCACGTCCACCTGGCCATCCCCACGCACCAGAACCGGCTGAGGCGCGGCACTTGCGGCGTAGTCCAGCCGGGACGCGGTGCGGTCAAAAACCCCGTAAAACGCGGTCGCAAAGTGTCCGACATGTAGGATATCGCACAAGCGGCGGTTCAAGGCTTCGAGCCAGGAGGACGGATCGTCCCGGCATTCCACCTGTTCGGAGGCAATCATATGAACGCGGAACGCATTGATGGCTGCAGACACACCATGTCCGGACAGGTCCAGCATGAACAGGCTGAACCGGTCCTCATCAACCGGGAAGATCTGCCACAGATCACCGCCCAGGCTGTTGGACGCCTTGTAGTAGCTCTGCAAACGACAGGCGCGCTCCCGGACGATACGATCGACGTGTTCAGAGGTCGGCAAGAGCTCAAGCTGCATGGATTCGGCCATGCCCAGCTCGTCCTGCATGCGCCTGTGATAGGTCTCCAGACTATCGATCAGGCGCCGTCTTTCCAGGTGGAGCTTGACCCGCGAGAGGAGTTCCTTGGCATTGATCGGCTTGGTGATGATATCGGTCGCGCCGTCATCAAACACTCTGAGGCGCTGATCAGCCTCCTGCAGCCCCGATTGCACGATAATTGGCACATTCAGCCGGTGGTCTTCGCGCACTTCCCGACACACGGCATAGCCGTCCTTGTTGGGCATGATCAGATCGAGCACCACAAGATCAGGAGACAGCTCACCGATCGCCGCCATCGCCTCGATACCGTCAGCGGCATAGTGCAGGTCGTTGTAACCCGCCGCGGACAGGACAGACCCGATCAGCATGCGGGAGGAGTGCAGATCGTCAACGATCAGGATGCGCGCATCCTCTGTGACGATACTGTCCATCAGCGCACCACTGTCCGAAATCGCTGCCTTGTCAGTCATGCGCCCGACCCCTAGCTCGAAACCGGGATCAGCTGATCGACCTTGGACAGTTCGATGACCTTGGCCACAGTCCCTGTGACACCGATCAAGCGAAGGCTTTTGCCCCCTTTGCTCGCCCGGTCATTCATCAAAAGCAGCATGCCGATACCTGCGGAATCGATCATCTTGAGACCGGCCAGGTCCAGCACGAGTTCGCTTGCATCATGCCCGGTCAGCTCGCGAACGACGCTCTTGAACTTGTCGTGATCGTCAAAGGTCAGAACACCGCGCAACTGACACACGGCCTGCCCGCCCTGGGATTCAATCGTAAATTCCATTTTGCCCTCTCTAGAACAATTCGATTCCATTTTCGGTGTCGGATTCTGCTGGAGCGGCCGCATCGGACACACCCAGCAATTCCCGCTCAAACCGGCGTCGAACCTCAAACAAGTCTATTCCTGCAACTATTGATTCTGAAAGAGCCGAACACGCATCTTCGTCCGTCATGCTTTCAGCTCCCTGTTCCAAAAAGGTTGAGATCGCCGCAAACGCCTTGGCGATCGCCTCGGAGCGCTGCTTCATACGGTCCTGAAACTGCATGCTGGTCACAAGCTGATTGATGTCGGCAGCAATCGACTGGGCGATCTGCGACGAATCCCCCAGGGCCAGCTCGATCTCGGTATTGCGGTTGACCAACGCCTCGAGCAATCTTTCCAGGTGGGCGCGCGCATCGATCTGACGGGTCAGGTCCATGGCCCCGATTTCGCTCATCTTGTGATACTCGTCGCGAATCTGTCCGATCACAGCCTGGATCTTGCCTGTCACAGCACCGATCGAGCGGCGCATGCGTTCGGCCAGGGAATCGATCCGCTTGGACAGGACATGCATTTCCGTAGACACAACCTGGAAACCCCGCGCGGCCGTGCCTGCTCGCCCGGCCTCGATCTGGGCATTCAGGGATAATAGACGAGTCTGGCGATTGATCGCCTCGATCTCGCTGATACACGCACCCAGCTCGTCAACCTCTTCCAAAATCTCGTCGAGGGCATAGATCAGTTCCACACCCTGTTTGGAGAGCACCAGGATACGTTCGGTAACATCTTCCAGCGTCTCCTGGAGAATGGCCGGCAACCGCGTCAGTTCGATCTCTTCGCCATTATGCTCAAGTCGGGTAATCTGTTTGAGCAGGGTGCGCAGACGCTCATCCTGGGCATCCGTACTGCCGGTCAGGCGCGTGAAGAGTTCGGACAGGCGCTGGGCCTCGACCTCCACATCTCCGACCGTTTCCAGCAGGATATCGTTTGCACTGCGGATGGTGGCAATGATCAGGGTCGCGAAATGCGAGACCGGTTCAGCCGCCACAGCCTCTTCGCGTTGGGTATCACCGCTCATCGGTCCTGCCTCTCCCATCAGATACGCACCGCCGGGCTGCGTTTGGCCGCCAGGGCCAGCAAACGCGCTGGCAGGGCTTGGTCTGCCATCTCTTCCATGACCGCACCGGCCTCCTGCGCCGCGCGCGGCATGCCATAGACCAGGGCGCTGTCCTCATTCTGTCCCAGCGTATGGGCGCCGGCCTGCCGCATTTCCAGGAGACCGTCGGCGCCATCACGTCCCATGCCGGTCAGGATGACGCCAATGGCGTTGGCCCCACAGGCCCGGGCGACCGAGCGGAACATGACATCCACCGAGGGTTTATGGCCGCTCACCGCCGGCCCGTCGTCCAGATGACAAACAAAATCAGCCCCGGATCGTTTGAGCACCAGATGCCGATCCCCCGGCGCAATAACGACCTGTCCCGGTCGAAGACGACGACCGGTTTCGGCCTCACTCACGGCGAGGGCCACGTTTTGATCCAGGCGCGCGGCAAAGTTTGCAGTGAATTTTGGCGGCATGTGCTGGGTGATGACGATGCCCGGGGCATCGGCGGGCAAGGCCGCGATCAAACGACCCAGGACTTCCACACCGCCGGTCGATGCACCCAGAGCAATAACTGCCTCCGAGGTTTTCAGCCCCAGAGGCGCGACCTGTTTGAGCTCACTACGGACCGTCGTACGACGCACCTTGGCGCGGGCAGCAGCCCGCACTTTTGCAATCATGTCCTCGGCCATGGCATCCAGTCCGGCTGCCAGATCCAGCGAAGGCTTGGTGATAAAATCAACCGCCCCCAGCTCGAGCGAGCGTAATGTCGTCTCCGTCCCGGCCTGGGTCAGGGAGGACAGCATTACAACCGGCATCGGACGCAAGGTCATGATCTTTTCCAGAAAACTCACCCCGTCCATTTTTGGCATTTCGACATCCAGCGTGAGAACGTCCGGGTTGAGCTGCTTGATCAGAGCGCGCGCCTGCATGGGATCAGACGCTGTTGCCACCACCTGAATATCGGATGCGCGATTGAGAATAGCCGGAATGACATCGCGCATGAGCGCGCTGTCATCGACAACCAGAACACGGATGGGCTGACCGGTCATGCCCCGTCCTCCGTGTCAAAAAGTTCGATAGAGCCGGTCTCCCGGCGCAGGGGAGGCGCAGCCCGCAGCTTCACCTCATTGCGTGCCAGCTCACCCACCGCATCGGACTTCAGCAGGCGACGCCAGACCTGACCCGTCTCCGGGTCAAAAACCACACGTCGGCCTCGATGCCCGCCCAGATCCTCGCTGATGACACGCAAGCCTTCATCGGCCACATACCGCCGCACAAACTCCGCATTGCGATCTCCGACACCGCGCATGCCCTGGACGACATTTCCGGCACCAAACAGCTTGCACTCCAGACGGTAGCGATCCGCACCGCGTGCCAGCAATGCATTGATCAGGGCCTCCATGGCATGATTGCCATAACGCAAGGCCAGGCTCGCCCCGCCCCATAGCCCGGCCTCGTCTTCGGGCAGCATGAAGTGATTGAGCCCGCCCAGACGGAGAACGGGATCATAGAGACAGGCAGCAACACACGAGCCCAGGACGGTGGCGATCAGCTCGTTGTCCTGCGGTCCTATATGCTGACCGCCGGGCAAAACCTTCACGACCCAGCGACCCGAAGCCGGATCGCGGTGCTGGTGCGCTTCTGTGGAAGACAGTTTCAGCGCCACGCCCATCAATCCGCCTCCCGACGGCGATACACCGTGCGCCCCGCGGACACAAAACCTGTCTCCCCACTGACCAGGCTTTCGGAATGGCCCATGAACAACAGGCCTGACGGCGTGAGCTGGTCGTGAAACCGCTGCAGCAAGCGCGTTTTGGTCGGAGTGTCGAAATAGATAGTCACATTGCGACAGAAGATGACGTCGAACAGCCCCTTCATCGGCCAGGGACCATGAAGGTTCAGCTTGTTGAATGTGATCAGTCCGCGCTCCAGTTCCGGCATGCCAATCTGTCCACCGACATGCTCAACCCGTTTTTGAGCCGGTGCATCCAGCGTGGTTTCAGCATTGGCAGGATAGAGACCGGCACGGGCGGTCGCGAGGACCTGGGTATCGATGTCCGTTGCCAGGATCTTGACGTCAGCGCGCGACATCAGGTCCCGAAAACGAGCCAGAACCAGGGCAATCGAATAGGGCTCCTCTCCCGAGGAACAGCCGGCACTCCAGATCCTCACGCGCTTGCGTCGCCCCATCCGGATCTCGTTCAGCCAAAGTGGCACCAGACTGTTGGCCAGATAGTCGAAATGATGGGATTCCCGGAAGAACCGTGTGTGATTGGTGGTCAGCGCATTGATCAGGACATTCTGTTCATTCTGACCGGACTCGCTTTCCAGCACTGCACGATAGGACTGGAAATCCCCCAGCCCCAGCGTTCGCAGGCGACGCGCGAGCCGGGCATAGACCAGCTCGCGTTTGTGATCGCCCAGCACGATGCCCGCCCGCCGATAGAGAAGATCAGAGATCGCCTGGAAGTCCGCATCGTTCATATCGAACTCGCGACGATCAGGATCCATCATTTGACGTTGCGCGGACATATCGGCACTCCCTTGACCGAACAGATCAGAACTCCGTCCAGTCATCCTCCTCATCGATCACGCTCTCGGCGAGCGCACTCTGGAGGCCGCGTGCACCTCCCACGGCCCGCCGTGCGGAGCGTGGAGCGCTGGAGGCGGGATGAGGAGTGACGGCCCCGGAAGGCTCGACACCGTCCACGGTGAAGAAATCAACACGCTGACGCATGCGGACCGCCTGATCGGTCATCGTCCGGGCTGCAGCCGCATTCTCCTCGACCAGGGCCGAGTTTTGTTGTGTCATCTCATCCATCTGGGTGATGGCTGTGTTGATCTCATCCGCGCCGGTCGCCTGTTCGCGAGACGCCGCGCTGATCTCGGCCACGATGTCACTGACACGCTTGATCGAGTCGACAATCTCCTCGAGCGCCTCACCGGTCCGGTTGACCAGTTCAACACCGCCCTGGACTTGCTCAGTTGAATCGATGATGAGGTCCTTGATATCCTTGGCGGCCTGTGCGGATCGCTGGGCCAGGGACCGAACCTCGGATGCGACGACCGCAAATCCGCGCCCGGCATCACCCGCCCGCGCGGCCTCAACAGCCGCATTCAGGGCCAGGAGATTGGTCTGGAAGGCAATCTCGTCGATCACTCCGATAATGTCGGAAATCCGGCGGGAGGAGTCCTCGATCTTGCCCATCGCCCCGACGGCATCGCTGACCACGTCACCGCCCTTGTTTGCCGCATCGCGCGCCGTAACGGCCAACTGGCTGGCCTGTTGCGAGTTATCGGCGTTCTGCTTGATGGTGGCTGCCATCTCCTGCATGGACGCGGCCGTTTCCTCCAGATTGGCGGCCTGTTGCTCCGTGCGTTGCGAGAGGTCATTGGCCCCGGTGGAGATCTGGTCAGCACCCGACGCCACTTCCGTCGAGGCCAGGGTGATATCCTTTACGGTATCGGCCAGGCGTTCTGCGGTTTCGTTGGCACTGTCACGCAGCGTCGCATAAACGCCCTGATACTCTCCTTCTATGCGGCGCGTCAGATCGCCTTCCGACATGGTGCGCAGCATTGTACTGACACCATCGAGCACGCCGGAAACCGTTCCCGAAAGCTGGTTGATGTTCTCGGCCAGGGCCCGCATGAAGCCGGATTTTCCATCCAGATTGATCTGTTTGGAGAAATCCCCGCGCGACACCGCCGCCACGACATCATCCACCTCGGCTTCGATCGCTTTCTCGGCGGTCTGGTCTTTCCACTCGACGACTGTCCCGACACGTTCGCCGGTATCATCCATGACCGGGGAGGCGATCAGTTCGAAACTGCGTCCACCCACCTTAATCTCGGTTTGATAGGACGAGGTCAGGCGTTCCAACATGCCCCGTTGATGCGCCGGATTCGCATGGAAGACATCCATGTTCTCGCCCAGCAGACGATCCGCGTTGAAGTTCTTGAGAACCTTGCGCAGATCGGCCTCGGCCTCCTGCATCATCTCCTGCTGGGAGTGGTTCATGTAGACAATGTTGAAGCCGGCATCGGCGACCATCACATTGGTTGTGGTATTGTCGAGCGCTGAACGAATGCGGGCATTTTCCTTCATCCGTTCACTCTGGGTCAGATCCGTGGCGTATTTGACGACCTTGTAGGGTTTGCCATTAAGATCCAGGATCGGGTTATAGGAGGCCTGGATCAGGATCCGGCGTCCGCCCCGCCCCACACGTTCATATTCACCGCTGTCATATTCACCGCGCCCCAGCTTGTCCCAGAAGCGGCGATACTCCGGCGAGGCGGCGACGTCAGCGTCTGCAAACATCGAGTGGTGACGCCCTTTGATCTCCTCAAGGCTGTAACCCACCGTCTGGCAGAAGTTTTCATTGGCCGTGATGATCGTCCCGTCCAGCTCAAACTCGATCACCGCCTGGGATTTGCTGATCGCATCGATCTGGCCTTGCATGTCGGCCGACAGGGTTTTCTGCGCGGTCACATCCGTCGCAAACTTGACGACCTTGTAGGGCTTGCCGTCTTCATCCAGGATCGGATTGTAGGATGCATTGATCCAGATCTCGCGACCATGCTTGGCTAGGCGCTTGTATTCGCCTGACGCGAACTCTCCCGCACGCAGTCGATCCCAGAAAGCCTTGTAGTCTGCGCTGCCCGCATAATCGGGTTCCGCAAACATGGAATGGTGACGCCCCTTGATCTCGTCGAGGCTATAGCCCATCGCCGCACAGAAGTTCTCGTTTGCCGTGATGATCGTGCCGTCCAGCTCGAACTCGATGACAGCCTGCACCCGGTCCAGGGCTGCAAGCTTGGCTTCGCCCTCTGCAAAATCCCGGGCCTGGCGGCGCAATTCCTGCTCCAGAGCGGTCCGGTCCTCCCATTCGACAACTGTACCGGTGCGCTGCCCGGATCCATCGAAGACCGGGGTCGCGATGAGCCCGAAATTGCGCGTGCCCACAGTAAGCTTGGTCCGGTGCGGGGCATTCAGACGGTCCAGCAAGCCGCGTTGATAGCTGGGATTGCGGTGGAAGATGTCGATGTTCGCACCCAGCAGGGTGCGGCTGTCGAAATTGCGCAACTCCTCGCGCAGATCCGCCTCAGCCGCCTGCATCATCTCCTGCATGGTCTCGTTCATGTAGACGATGTCGTAGTTTGCGTCCGCAATCATGACGTTTTGCTGGCAGGTCTGGAGTGCGGCCTTGACCCGCTCATCGTCAACGGACAGCCGAGCCTCCTGCGTGCGTGTCAGCACCCAGCCACCATAGGCCAGAGCGACCAGCAAGGTGGCGAGCATAGCCGCTGTCCAGCCTCCCAGGGCCCCGCCGAGAGTAACCAAACCGCCTGCGGCGACCGCGCCAGCAAAACGCAGTCCAACGGACATGATACGCTGCATCTGCTCGAGTTGAGCCTCGGGAGATGCCGCGACTTTCTGATGTGAATAAGTCATGGTGTTCATCCTTCCAGTCGCCGTTTACTGCAGAGCGCCCGTGTCAGAGGCCGCCTCGTCGAGCGCCTCTTCCAACAACAGACGGTCCAGATCGAGCATGGCGACCATTTGCTCCTGCTCGGTCAGAAATCCTGAAAATACGCGGTTGTCGTCTCGCCCTGAGGTTTCCGGGACGGGCTGGATCTCGCCCTCACCCACGGACAGGATGTCGGACACGGCATCCACCAGCAGGCCGATCAGGCGCTCGCCCATCGAGACAATCACGATCACATGCCGCTCGGTGGTTTCCGTGAAACCGCCGCCCAGGCGTCGATGCAGATCGATAATCGGCAGGACAGCGCCGCGCAGATTGAGCACGCCGCGCACATAATCGGGTTGATTGGGCAGGCCTGTGACCTCGGTCCATCCCTTGATTTCGCGAACCGACATGATGTCGACCGCATATTGCTCCGCCCCCGAGGCAAAACTCACATACTGTCGGCTCCCGTCGGAACCGGAATGTCGTCCGAGCTCGATCTCCCGATCAATGTCCGGACTGGCTGATTGTGTACGCATACGGGCCGTCCTCCTCAGGCTCAGGCCGATCGGGCGAACTCCTCTGTCTCCGACCGGGTGGTGTCGATGGCGGCTATGCCGTCGATGTCGAGTATGAGCCGGACACGGCCATCCCCCAGGATGGCGGTTCCGGCGACACCGCTGATGCGGCGATAATTGGTCTCCAGGCTCTTGATCACGACCTGTTGCTGACCCAGTAACTCATCCACCACCAGGCCGGTTTTCCGGCCCATTTCTGTCTCGCAGATCACAACCAAACCCCGTTGGTGTGTGTCTGGATTTTCATGATTTTGTCCCAGAACCTGATCGACCGGTACGAGGCGGATTACCTCTCCGCGAACAGCAAGAACCTGTCCCCCTCCCGGCACCTCGCGCAGCTGACCGGGTTCCGGACACACGGTCTCGATGATGGCCGAAAGCGGCAGGACGTATTTTTCACCGGCCGCCTTGACCAGCATGCCATCGAGCACTGCCAGCGTCAGCGGCAAGGCCAGAGTGAAGCTTGTGCCTTTGCCCACGCGCGATTCAACGCTCACACGACCGCCCAGCTTGTGAATATTGCTGCGCACCACATCCATGCCGACACCGCGACCGGATACGTCGCTGACCGAGCTGGCGGTCGAGAATCCCGGCATGAAGATCAGATTCTCGATATCGTCGGACCCAAGCTCTTCGTCAGGCGATACGAGGCCCTTCTCGACGGCCTTGGCGAGGACTTTGTCAGGATCCAGTCCACGACCGTCATCGGACACGCGGATCAGGATCCGACCATTGCGTTGCTCCGCCGTAAGACGGATCGTGCCCTGTTCAGGCTTGCCGGCTGCGACACGCGCCGACGGATCTTCCAGGCCATGATCGATACAATTGCGGATCATGTGGGTCAGAGGGTCCGACAATTCCTCGATAATCGTCTTGTCGACCTCGGTTGCCTCTCCCTCCAGGACAAGTTCAACAGACTTGCCAAGCTTGCCTGAAAGATCGCGCACAACACGGGGGAAGCGGGAGAACAGCGCCTTCAACGGCTGCATCCGAACCGCCATCACCCCTTCCTGCAATTGCCGGGTTCGCAGTGCCAGGTCCTCCAGATTCTGGAGGTGGCGGATATTGCCAATGCCCAATTCCTGGGAAATCGATTCCAGCGCCATGGACTGAGCAATCACCAGCTCACCCACCATATCGACCAGCCGGTCGATACGATCGAGATCGACACGAATGGACGTCACCTGGCCCCGGTTCACCGATTGCGGTGTCGACAGGGACCGCTCCGGCGAAACATCCGGCGCACTGCCTGTCTCGATGGCTGACACACGCGCTGGAGTATCGTTTTGCGGCACATCCGCATCCGTCTCCAGCGCCGTGATCGTCAGCTCGCACTCATCCTCGACAAACTCGAAAATCTCGCGAATGGCGTCTTCCGTCTCGACACCGCGCAATTCGATCGTCCAGGACAGATGCCCACCCTCTCCCGAGATGTCATCCAGCGTGGGGATATCATCAAGCACGGGCGTAATGCGGCACGCGCCAAGACCTTCAAGCGCGCGCAACAGGAGCTGTGGTTCGTTGGCGCAGTCATAGAGCGAAGCGAAGGGTTTAAAACGGACACAAAAGTCACGTGGCGCAGCCTTGATCTCAGCCGCCTCGACATCCGCAGCCTCTGACGTCTCACGCCCCAGACGGTCCTGGATGCGGGTCAACATCTGCGTCTCGTGGCCCTCCGGCGCGTCGTCTCCCTGGCGGGCACACGCCACCAGATCCGCCAGGATATCGCCGGCCTGAACAATCAGCGCCGGGTCGGACGGGGTCAAAGTGGCTCCATCCTGCCGGGCCTGGTCCAGAAAGGTCTCGAAATCATGGCTAAAGGCGACCAGTCGGTGGAAACCAAACGCCCCGGCGCCCGCCTTGATAGAGTGCACGCTGCGGAAGATTTCCCCCATGACCTCGCGGTCAATGGGCCCCGGCGACAGATCCAGCGCCAGTTGCTCGAACCGCTGGAGCAATTCCTCACACTCTTCAAAGAAGGTTTTGCGGAATTGCTCGAGCTCATTCATGGAAGACCTCAGCGGCACACGCGCTGGACAACATCCACCAGCTGACTGGGATCAAAAGGCTTCACGATCCAGCCCGTCGCGCCCGCCGCCTTGCCTGCCGCCTTTTTGTCGGCATCGGCCTCGGTGGTGAGGATCAGGATAGGCGTGCCTCGAAAAGCCGGATCCTGGCGCAGACGTCCGACCAGGGTTATCCCATCCATGCGCGGCATGTTGACGTCTGAAATCACCAGGTCGAAACCACCCCCGCGGCTGGCCTCCAGAGCCGCCAGACCGTCTTCGGCCTCGACAACCTCAAAACCTTCGCGTTTAAGGGTGAAGGCGACCATGTCCCGCATGGTTTTGGAATCATCCACCGCCAATACACGCTTACCCATCCGCCTGCCTCCAGCGTTGATAAACCTCCGCCAGGCCCAGAGTGGTCATGGCGGCTGAGACTGTCTCTCCCGTCCCGGTCAATGTGATCTGTCCGTCCAGCTGGCGGTCGGCCGCCAGAAGTACTTCGATCGCCGGTGTATCAATCAACGCCACCGCGCTGATATCGATCTTCACGCCCGCAGCATCCGCCATATGAGACCGCAAATCCTCCGCCAGACCCGGCGCGGCCGGGGCGTCCAGACGCGACGGCAGAACATAGGCCACGTCAGGGTTGGATGCGGTCCCGCTCGTCATGCCGTATCCATCTCCAAGGCAGAAATCGCGCTTTGGAAAACGCTGCTCATCTCAGCGCGGGCCGCGTCCAGATCTGTTTCTGTCTCCAGACAGGCGGCAAGGGCCGCAAGTTTTTGCAAACCGATATTGGCCGCCGCGCCCTTGAGTGCGTGAGCGGTCTCGCGTTGCGCCTGGGTATCGCCCGACGCGACAGCCTCGCCGTAACGCTGGTGGAGGTTTTGGAGATCCTCCACGAATTTCCCGCGCATTTCGGTGAATGCGACATCTCCAATGGCCGTCCGCAGAACACCGATCGTCGTGCGATCCATTTCCGGCTTGTCTGTCCAGTCGCTCATAGCTTCCCCGCTATCCATGGTTGATCGAGATCCGCAAACAACCATACTCGCCTTCAGGGTTTTGCGGATTCAGATAACAAAGTCCTAACACGCAACCTGTCGGTCGCATCAGGTTCTCATACGAAACCGCATAAGCACGAACACATGTTGTGCTTTTCGCGATTCCGACCACACGATAGGACGCTGAGTTATAAAAAATGACAACCGCCCGAACGGTGTCCGGGCGGCACTAAGTGTCAGATTTTTGGATCCAATTAGAGACCGGTGACCAGTTGCAGCCCTTTGAGCAAGGGGTTGTCAAAACGCAACTTACCCTGAGTCAGAGCAAGACAGACACATTCGCCGTCCTCTCCGATCTGAATGGCATGTTCTGTTTCGCCATCCGCCTCTTCCACGTCTCCGCGGGAGAAGCGTTCTTCGCCATCATAAAAACTGCCAGATAACACCAGGGTCAGCTCGCTGCCGCGATGACCGTGCTGGGGAATGGACACGCCCGGCTGTGCCTTGAGCAGCCAGAGACGGCTTCCATCCGGCCCGTCCCAGAGGATGGCTTTACGCAGGCCTGGGCCCAAAAAGCCCCAGTTCACATTTTTTTGCTTCTCCTGCAAAAAATCATGAAGCGCACGTGGCATGATCGGGCCGAGCCCGCCATCATCGACTGCAGCAACATCCGGCTGCAAATTTCTGATCTCGCCATCCACTTCTATGCGCGCGAAGAGGCTCTCGACGGAAAACGGCAAATCCTCGTCGCCGTGATCATTCGCCGCCAGGCTGTCCAGATAAGCCCCGCCCACCGCTTCATGGTCAGCGACAATCGCTGACGCGGCATCTGAGATTTCGATATGGGCATCCAGCAGGACACGTTCGCCTTCAGACAAACCACCTGAGGCGTAATCCATATACCACGCTTCGCCCAGCTGTCGGCCGGTCGCACTCATTCCCAGTCTCCTATCAGAACTCGCATCTTGGCCATGGCCAAACGAACCCTCGACTTCACAGTTCCCAGCGGCAGATCCAGATGGTCCGCGATCTCGCGGTGACTGAACCCCTGGCCAAACGCCAGATCGAGCACGTCTTTCTGGTCCGCTGGCAATTCCATCATGGCGGTTTTCACACGCCCCACATCTTCTGACCGTGTCAGCATCTGATCGGGTTGAGGCGTTTCCGGCGCCTGCAATTCCGGTTCATGCTCGGGCAGGTCCCCCCGACGCTTTTCCTTGCGGTAAAGATCGATCTGCAGGTTCCTGACCACGGTAAACACCCAGGTCGAGGCCGAAGCCTTGGCCGGGTCAAACGTACTGGCACGCCGCCAAATGGTCAGCAGAGCATCCTGCGTCAGGTCATCGACCTGCGGGCCGGAGAGACGACGACCGCGCAAGAAAGCACGGATGCGCGGCGCGTAATAATCAAACAGCTGTTTATACGCTGCCCGATCCGCGTCGGCGCCAACCCGAACCAGCAGGCGGTTAAGTTCCGCTGCGGCCGAATCCGTTCGTTCTGTCTCGCCCTTGCCCATGCACATCGCTCCGAACGCCTCCGAACGAACATCGGACGCGACCCTGATTAACGTATCGGCTTCAGCGTACATGACCGGGTTTACGCGTCCAGCATTCAGGTGGATCACAACTGATGAGATTTTTTTCTGCGGTGATCCGTCGCAGCCGCCCCAGCGTAAAGGTCTGCACACACGATCTGCGTTTTGGAGGCGGAGAACATGAACGAACAGCGCAAGACCATTGCTGTCATTGGATCCGGGATCGCCGGACTGTCCGCCGCCTGGCGCCTGGCTGAAACGCATGACGTCACGGTGTTTGAAGCGGATTCTCGACCAGGTGGCCATGCCCACACCGTGGACACCTCGATTGAGGGTCAGCCCGTCTCTGTGGACACAGGCTTCATTGTTTATAACGAGCTGAACTATCCCAATTTCACACCCATGCTCGACCATCTGGGCGTCGAAACGGCGGCCTCGGACATGTCGTTTGCGGCCTCACTGAATGATGGCGGGTTCGAGTATGCCGGGTCCGGCCTCACCAGCCTGTTCGCCCAGAAACGCAATCTCCTGCGCCCGCGCATGTGGCGCATGCTGTCCGACATCATTCGCCTCTACCGCAATGCCGAGCAGGAAAGCGAACGGGCCCGCAACCAGACACTCGATGAATTCCTGTCCGAACGCGGGTTTTCCCGGGAATTTCGCGATGACCACATTCTGCCGATGTGCGCGGCCATCTGGTCCTCGCCCGCAGCGACCATGGCTGATTATCCCGCTCGGACTTTTTTCGACTTCTTCACCAATCACGGCCTGCTCAACTTCTCGGATCGGCCTGCCTGGCGCACGATTCGCAATGGCAGCCGCAATTACGTCAATGCCCTGCTCAAGGCGTTCAAGGGTACACTCGAGTGCAATCACCCGATCACGTCAGTGCGGCGCGGCACCGGACAAGTCACGCTTCATTTCGCCGATCACCCCGCACGCACATTCAACGACGTTGTGTTTGCCTGTCATTCCGACCAGGCCCTGCGCCTGATCGAGAACCCGACCGAGACAGAAAGCCAGTTGCTGGGGGCTATCCGCTATCAGCCCAATACGGCCTGGCTGCACACCGACACCCGCTTGATGCCCCGGCGGCGATCCGTCTGGTCGAGCTGGAACTATATCAGCCAGACCGTTGCAGATGACCCGCAAGACAAGATCAGCCTCACCTATTGGATGAACCGGCTGCAACCCCTGCCGACTGAAACGCCGGTTCTCGTGACGTTAAACCCGGATATTGAGCCGGCAGCCAACACGGTCCTGCATGTGGATGAGTATGACCACCCAGTCTACACGCCCGACGCGGTCGCGGCACAGGAACAGATCTGGACGATCCAGGGCGAAAACAACACCTGGTTCGCCGGAGCCTGGCTGGGCTTTGGCTTTCACGAGGACGGGTTGCAGTCCGGTCTCGCGGTCGCCGAAGCATTGGGGGCTCCGGTCCGTCCGTGGGGTCTGGACAACTGCCTGACTCGAATTCACTGGCCTGGACACATCCCCTCGGCCGAAACGCGTTCACCTCACCTGCGCGAAGCGGCAGAATGACCCCGCTTGCCCCCCAAATCCTCGACGGCCGGGTCGCCCATGTCCGACATGGCCCCAGACGCCACGCCCTGCGTCACCGCCTGTTCTCGGTTCTACTCGATGTGGACGGTCCCCATTCGGCTGCGTCAGCAGGACTGTTTTCAGTTGGCCGGGTGAATCTTGTCAGTTTCTGGCCCGGCGATCACGGGCGCGGAGATGGCGATCTGCGGGGCTGGATCACCGATGAGATGCGACAGGTCGGCCTGACGGGCCCGATCGGCCGCATCCAGATTCTGACCGCCCCACGGGTTTTCGGTCTGGTTTTCAATCCCCTGAGCGTCTTCTTTGTTCACGACCCGCAGGATCGCCTGGTGGGTGTGGCCTTCGAGGTGAGTAATTTCCATGCCGGCCGTCACACCTATGCCTTCGCCGTCGATGATCCAGACGCCCGAACACTGCGTTTTGAATGTCCCAAGGACTTTTTCGTTTCGCCGTTCAACGACACCAACGGGATCTATCGCTTCCGTCTGGAGCGGTCGCACGATCATTACCGCCTGGGCATTCAGCTCTTTCGCGATGGTCAGTGCGTCATGGGCGCCATTCATGATGCCCGCCTCGCCCCGCTCACCGCGGCCCATGTGCGCAAGGCACAATTGAAACACCCCTTCAACACGCTTGGCATTGTCGGAGCCATCCTGTTCGAAGCCTTCCGGCTTTTCGCAAAAGGTTTGCCCCTGAACCGGCCAAGACGTGGTACTGTTGATACACTGGCTTGGAGACGATGATGGATATCTATTCGTCCGGAACAGACACTCTGGTCTCAACCCCCAGCTGGCGGGATCGCCTGGCAGAACGCTTCTTTCGCCTGCCACTGTCGCGCCTGCGCCATTGCCGCGTAAAGCTGCGCTTGCCATCCGGCTACCAGTTTTTCGCAGGCAAGGACGATGCCGACACCGAGATTCACTGGATCATCTCGGACTGGAATGCCCTGCGTCGCATGGCCCATTCCGGCGCGCTGGGTTTTGCGGAAGGTTACATAAATGGCGAGTGGACAACGCCGGACCTGCCTCACCTGTTGACCCAGCTGGCCCGCGAACTCGATCGGGTGGAACCCCGGGAAAACCCCTGGGCGCCCAGCCGCCTGATGGGGCGTCTGAAACACTGGCGCAATGCCAACACCAAGAGCGGCAGCAAGCGCAATATCGAATTCCACTACGATCTGGGCAATGCCTTCTACACGCGCTGGCTGGATCGCAGCATGACCTATTCTTCCGCGCTCTTTGAACCGGAGACGCTGGACCTGGAAGCTGCCCAGACCCGTAAATACCGTCACCTGTGTGAACAGCTTCAACTGCAACCCGGCCAGCATGTGCTGGAAGTGGGATGCGGCTGGGGTGGTTTCGCCGAGATCGCCGCACGCGATTTTGGCTGCAAGGTCACGGGCATCACGCTCTCCAACGAACAACATGCCTATGCCCGCGAGCGCATGGCCCGGGCCGGTCTGAGTGATCAGGTCGAGATCCGGATCCAGGATTATCGCGATGTCGACGAGCGTTTCGACGCCATTGCCTCGATCGAAATGTTTGAGGCCGTCGGTGAGGAACACTGGCCGATCTATTTCAACGCCCTCACACAGGTTCTCAAACCCGGTGGGCGGGCCGGTTTGCAGGTGATCACCATTCGCGAGGGCGATTTCGAACGCTATCGCCGCAATGTCGATTTCATCCAGAAATACATCTTCCCGGGCGGCATGCTCCCGCCGCGCACCCGGCTGGACGACATGGCGCGCGAAGCCGGTCTTTCGCCCATTCATCAGCGCATGTTCGGCATCGATTACGCCCGCACCCTGTCAGACTGGCTGACGGCCTTCGAGCGGGCCTGGCCTGAGATCCAGCCACTCGGCTTTGATGAACGCTTCCGCCTGATCTGGCGCTACTACCTGGCCTATTGCGAAGCCGGCTTTGCGACGGGTCGCATTGATGTCGGCCAGTTCTTCTACGAGAAACCTCTCACCGAGGCGTGAGGGTGCAAGACTTGCCAGGATGAGGGGCGTGGCTCATGTATCAGACATGATCCGCGCCCTTTTTCATGTCGTCAGTCTGGGCCTCACCTGTCTGTGGGGCCTGTCCTCAGCCAGTGCAGACCGGCTGCACATCGCCTACGCGACCAATTTTAATCCGGTCATCGAACACCTTGCTCCTCTCTTCGAGGCCGAGACTGGACATGAGCTGGTGCTGTCAGCGGGCTCGTCCGGATCGCTCTATGCCCAGATCCGTCAGGGCGCGCCCTATGACGTCTTCCTCTCTGCCGATATGCAACGCCCCCAGCGCCTGATCGACGATCACGAAGCCCTGGGTGATCACCCGGTCATCTATGCACGTGGCGCCCTGGTCCTATGGTCTGCGCGTCCCGGCGTGGATATCCAGGCTGAACTGATTGAGGGGAGGGTGCGTCGCCTCGCCCTGGCCAATCCCGATCTTGCCCCCTATGGCCGTGCCGCGCACCAGGTCCTCGCCCGGCTTCAGCCGGATCCGCCATCCCAGCAGCGCCAGCTCACCGCCCAGAATGTGGGTCAGGTCTTTGCCATGGTCGCGACACAGTCCGCTCAGACGGGTTTCATCGCTCGATCCCAATGGATGGGCCTCGACACGACACGTTCAGGCAGTGCCTGGCCTGTGCCGCAAACCCTGCACGACCCGATCCATCAGGGGGGTGTCATTCTGGCCCGCAGCGACGCAACCGACGCGGCTGCCGAGTTTCTGATGTTTCTGATCCGGGATGATATCCAGGCCGAAATCCAGTCTTTGGGGTATGCCACACATGCACCGGGTCCAGCCGAATGAATCCGGTCCTGCTCTCACTGACCCTGGCGCTCGCCACCACAGTCGGCTTGTTTGTACTGGGTGTGCCGCTCGCCTGGTGGCTGTCGCAGACCCGCAGCCCCGCCAAACCCCTCATCGAGGCCATAACCGCCCTGCCCCTGGTCTTGCCGCCGACCGTGCTGGGGTTTTACCTGCTTATCCTCTTCGCACCGGACAATCCGGTGGGGGCGATCTGGGTCACATTGACCGGTGACACGCTGAGCTTTTCCTTCACCGGCCTGTGGGTCGCCTCCCTGCTCTATTCCCTGCCCTTCATGGTGCAACCCGTCCAGGCCGGTTTCGAACGCCTCGGGTCGGCCCCGTTCGAGGCCGCCACGGCCCTCGGTGCCCGGCCCATAGATCGGTTTTTCAGCCTGGCCCTGCCGCTTGCCCGGCGAAGCTTGCTCACGGGCGGCGTCATGACCTTCGCTCATACGCTGGGCGAATTCGGTGTTGTCTTGATGGTCGGTGGCAATATTCCGGGTCACACCCGCGTCATTTCCATTGCCATCTACGAACATGTCGAAACCTTGGATTATGCGTCGGCGCATCAGTTGTCGGCCGGACTTCTGGTCTTCGCCTTTGTCGTTCTCTCGGCCCTGTTCGTGCTGAACCGGCGCCAGGAGCGAACATCATGAAACTGGATATTCAGCTGACCCACCGCCAGGGCGATTTCACCCTCAATATCGAGCAGTCCCTGCATCTGAACGGGTTCACAGCGCTAGCCGGTCCAAATGGAGCCGGCAAGACCACATTATTGCGGCTCCTGGCCGGGTATGATCGCGTGAAAGACGGAGAGATCCGGCTGGAGGGTGACAGGCTAGATTTGATCAAGCCCCACATGCGCCGGATCGGCTTTGTCACCCAGAAACCCGGCCTTTTTGAACATCTCAGTGTCAGCGGCAATCTGGACTTTGCCCAACATCGCAATCCCTCGGGTGTATTCGATCGCGGTACCCTGGTTGAATGGTTGGGACTGGGTCGCTTGCTAGATCGCCCGGCGCGTGTTCTGTCCGGAGGTGAGGCTCAGCGGCTCGCGCTGGCCCGGACCCTTCTTGGGCAACCGCGCCTTTTACTGATGGATGAGGCGTTTACGGCCCTGGACACAGCCACGCGCCGACAGCTGATACCGGCCCTGTCAGAACTGGCGCACGACCATGCGCTACCCGTGTTGTTTATCAGCCATAATATCGATGAAATGGCCTATCTGGCCGATCAGATCACATGGATGCAGGCCGGCGCGCTGGGCACTCCCCAATCCGCATCCGGGTTTTTTGCCCGCGACGACCTGGCCGAAGCCGGTTTTATCGAGACCGGTGTCCTCATCACGGCTGTCCTGCAAATCCCCATGAATGAAAACGGGTTGAGTGCACTTGAACTGGCCGGTCAGCCCCTCCATCTGCCCGGACTGCCGCATCGGAAGACGGGAGACAGGATCCGTCTGCGCTTGCTGGCGCGTGATGTGGCCTTGTCGCGTGATCCGGTGGAGGGTGTGAGTATCCAGAACCAGATCCCCTGTCGGATCGAGACGGTCTGCGAGAGCGCCGCTCATATGGGCCAGGTTCATGTGCATCTCATCGCGGACGACCAGCGACTGAAAGCCCGCATCACGCACAACGCCCTGAAAGCGCTCGACTTGCGACCCGGGTCCGACGTGTTCGCCCTGATCCGAACCGCCCACCTTGCCGACCCTCTCGCCCGCATGTGATGACAGGAGCCTCACTGCGGCGTGAGTGGAATTGGCGCGTGTTGATATTGCACACAGCCAAAGCTCGACTAACTTCTTCTGCATGAGCGCGCATGATGACACCTCCGGCCAGACGCCGTTGATCGATGGTTTTGGCCGAACGATTTCCTATCTGCGCCTGTCTGTGACGGATCGATGCGATCTTCGCTGCACGTATTGCATGTCCGCTCGCCCGACCTTCCTGCCCAAGAGCGAAGTCCTCACCCTGGAAGAGCTGGAAACGCTTTGCGCAATTTTCATCGAGCGTGGTGTGACCAAGATCCGTATCACGGGCGGTGAACCCTTGGTCCGCCGGGATGTGGTCAAGCTGATCGAACATATCGGTCAATGGCGTCATGTGACCCCCCTCAGGGAACTCACCCTGACGACCAATGCAACCCAGTTGGATCGTTATGCGGATCAGCTGGCGGCGTCGGGCGTGGAGCGTATCAATGTCTCCCTAGACACCCTCGATGCAGATCACTTTCGTCGCCTGACCCGGATCGGCGAGATCGACACAGTGATGCGCGGCCTGGATGCCGCCGACAAAGCGGGGCTCAAGGTCAAGATCAACACGGTGGCACTGGCCAATGGCAATGCCCGTGAGATCCCCGACCTCGTCGCCTGGGCCCATGGTCGGGGCTATGATCTCAGCCTGATCGAAATCATGCCGATGGGCGAGGTCGACGAGGCGCGTCCGGATCAGTTCCTCTCCCTGCAATCTGTTCGTCAAACCCTGGAAGAACGCTGGACACTCACCGATGTCTCCGATTCCACCGGCGGGCCGGCGCGCTATGTCCGGGTCGAAGAGACCGGGGGCCGGCTGGGCTTCATCTCGCCGCTGACCCAGAATTTCTGTGAAGGCTGCAATCGGGTTCGACTGACCTGTACCGGTCAGCTCTATCTGTGTCTGGGCCAACTCGACCGCGTGGACTTACGTGCGGCCTTGCGGGACGGCGGACGTCTGGCCGTTGAGCGCGCTCTGGATGAGGCCATGCAGATCAAACCCCGGGCGCATGACTTTGCCATCGGCACAGATCGCGTCGCCGGCCATGTCCCGCGCGACATGGCCCACACAGGAGGCTAGTCTTCCCGCATGACGATCTACGTTGAATTTGTCGCCGCTTTGCGCGACCGAATGGGCTCGGATCCGTATGCCTATGACGGTGCGGCTCGCCGCATTGCCGACATCATGACGGATATCGGTCAACGCGAGGGCGCGCTCGATGAGCTGACCGCTCCCTCCCTGCGTTTCATCCATAACGACACCATCGTGGATGCCCAGACCGAAATCCCGGACAATGCGCGGTTTGCCGCGTGTCCGCCCTTTACCGGTGGATGACATGATCCCATTCATCGATGTGGAAGTGACAACCTCTCCGCTTGACCTCACTCGCCTGCATGATCGCCTGCAGGAAGATGATGCAAGCAGCGGTGCCATTTCCAGCTTTGTCGGTCGTGTTCGGGGCGGTGAAGGGCTGACCGCCCTCGAGCTTGAAGCCTATGAACCGGTAACCCGCCTCTCGCTCGAGCAGATCGCCCGCACAGCGCAGGAACGCTGGCCGCTGGAGCTCGCCATGATCCATCACCGGTCCGGCCTCATGCCTCTGGGTGAGCCGATTGTATTTGTGGGTGCGCGCTCTGCGCACCGGGTCGCGGTACTGGAATCGGTCGCCTATATGATCGATGTTCTCAAGACAGAAGCGCCCTTCTGGAAACGTGAGCATTTCGACAACACCACACGCTGGGTCGAAGCCCGGACGAGCGATGAGAATCGCGCCCGCCACTGGCAGGAGACGATAGAATGAGCGAGACTCCCAACATACCCGAGACATTAGGCTTTGCTGTCATGACCGTGTCGGACACGCGGACAGAAGAGACCGACCAGACCGGGCCGTGGCTACGTGAAGCGATCACAGCAGATGGTCACGCCATTGTGGATCACGCCATCACACCGGACGATATCGACGCCATTCAGGCCCAGATGCGCGCCTGGATCGATGATCCGCGCATCCACGCCATCATCTCGACGGGCGGGACCGGCATTACAGGACGGGATGTGACGCCAGAGGCCGTACGTCCGCTGTTTGACAAGGAAATCGACGGGTTTGCCGTCGTCTTCCACCAGATCAGCTTCCAGTCGGTCGGGGTGTCGACCCTGCAATCGCGTGCCTGTGGGGGCATTGCTGGTGGAACCTATATCTTCGCCGTTCCGGGTTCGAAGGGGGGCTGCAAGGATGCCTGGAACCAGGTCCTGCGACATGAATTCGACCGCACCCACAAACCCTGTAATCTGGTCGAACTCATTCCCCGCCTCACGGAGCGCTAGCACATGTCCAAGGGACTGACCCATCAGGACGAAACCGGTCGTGTACGCATGGTGGATGTCGGCGACAAACCCGTCACCACTCGCACCGCCCGGGCAGAAGCGCGGGTCCGCATGTCGTCCGAAGCCTACACGGCCATCGCCCAGGGTCAGGGGCCCAAGGGCAATGCCCTTCAGACCGCCGAACTGGCCGGGATCATGGGCGCCAAACGGACCTCGGATCTCATCCCCCTGTGCCATCCACTGCCCGTCACCAAGGTGAAGCTGGCCATCGACCCCGAACCGGATACGCTGAGCTTTCACATCTCGTCAGAGGTCCGTACAGACGGCAAGACAGGGGTGGAGATGGAAGCCCTGACAGCCTGCTCTGTGGCAGCGCTGACGCTGTATGACATGGCCAAGGCACTCGACAAGGCCATCGAGATTGAGACTGTGCGCCTGGTCGCCAAGTCCGGTGGTCAATCGGGCGATTACCAGCGAGCCCCCGCATGATCGCACTGCAGGAGGCGCTGGCCCGGATCAGCGCACACACATCTGCGCTCGAACCCGTGTCAGTGGGCTTGTCGCAAAGCCTTGGACGCCGTCTGGCGGAACCGCTGCAGGCCCGACTGACACAACCGCCCTTTGATGCTTCGGCCATGGACGGTTATGCGGTCCGGTCCTCGGATCTGACCGGTCTTCCACTTCGATTGGTGGATGAATCGCGCGCCGGGCACGCGTCTTCTCATGTCCTGGAAGCAGGACAAACCATTCGGGTATCGACAGGGGCTGTTCTGCCGGTCGGAGCCGATCAGGTCGTGATCCAGGAGAACGCTCAGCGCGACGCAAACACGGTACAGTTCGATGCGACGGCGCACCCCGGTCAACACATTCGTCGCGCGGGTCTTGATTTTCAATCAGGTCAGACCGTGCTGGAGGCCGGTTCGCGCCTTGAAGCCCGCCACATCTCACTCGCCGCGGCCGCCGGGTATGCCCGCTTGCCGGTCTTCCCCGCGCCGCGCGTTGTGCTTGTCACCACCGGCGATGAACTGGTCGCACCCGGCACACAGCCTGCCGACGGCCAGATCATCGACAGTCTGACACCGGGCCTGGGACTTCGCCTGGCGCAATGGGGCGGTGAGCTCGTGTCGACCCACCATGCCCGGGACAATCGGGACACCGTGAGCCGCCTACTGCGCGACGCGGCGCAATCCGCCGATCTGATTGTCACGGTCGGTGGTGCCTCCGTGGGGGATCACGACCATCTGCGTCCGGCCTTCGCCCGGCTCGGCGGAGATCTGGTGTTTGAAAAAATCCGCGTTCGACCGGGCAAACCCACCTGGTTTGGTCGACTGGGCAAAACCCGTGTGCTGGGACTGCCGGGCAATCCGGTGTCCGCCTGGGTCATGGCCGAAATCACACTCCGGCACACTCTGGCGGTGTTACAGGGCGGCTCCGATTTGCCCCTCTATGCAACGGCCGAGCTGGGCGCGGATCTGGAGGCCAATGGCAATCGTGCACATTTCATGCGCGCCCGGCGTGACGCAGCCGGGCGTATTCACCCGGTCGACACACAGGATTCCTCGGCCCTCACGCGATTGATCGGCGCAGACGGGTTGATTGTCCGAGAGGTTGACGCGCCGGCGGCCTCGGCCGGCTCATCGATTGAGTGGCTGGACTTCACCCGGTAACAGCCGCGTCCAGATCAGGCCTTGCGGGGCCGCATCATCATCCAGTTGAAAAAATGGGCCGCACCCAGCACAAGCGCACCGCCAATCGTGATCACGCGCTCACCCAGTTCCGTTGGCCAGAACACACCCGCGAACAGTGCGACAATACCGATTGCCGCAAGCGTAACGAACACACCGCGATGGCGGGCATTCGGGGTCCGGCGATACACCCAGGCGGCGACCAAAATTGCGCTGACCGCGAGAAGCACATGCAAGGCCACATGCTGCGTCCACGCCAGACCATGAACGGTTGTCATGACCAGCGGCAGGCCGAGGCAATGAACCAGACAGACCAGGGACAGTCCCATGCCGGTCATGTCAGCCGCCAGTGACGGGGTCGAATTTGCAGAATTGTCAGCCAATGCCTTGCCTCGGTCGCGTTACACAATAACGTAGCGATATATAGTCACGCAGGACCGGCGAGCAAGCGGGATTCTGTGTTGGCCCAATAGAAGAGTCAGGCGCGAGACTGACCGAGATACAGGATCAGCAGGGCCGGTCCCCAGGGGAATACCCGCTCGAATGGATCGCCCGGCAAAGCGGCGAGATCGTGGAGCACACTTTCACCTCCCGATTGCCCAAGCGCATAGAAAACAACCGTCAGCGCAAACCCGGTCAACATGGCGGCCAGAAGTGCTGGCGCCGATGGTTCACGCCCGATCACACGCATGATGACAATCGGTCCGAACGCCGCCCCCAGGGCCGACCAGGCAAACAGAACCTGATTGAAGATGGTGGAGTCGAGCGTCAGGCTCATGACAATGGCCAGGACGGCAATCACAAACATCACAATACGCGACACCAGCACTTCGTGTCCGGCAAAGCGTGAATTGATGCCCATATCGTGAGACACGGCCGCCGCAGCCGACAAAAGAATGGAATCCACGGTCGACATCACGGCGGACAAGACCGCGGCGATCACAATACCTGCCAGTGCAGCAGGAAGAAGATCAGCCGCAAGGCGATAGAAAATCGTCTCGCCATTCGCCAACTCGCCCACAAGCACGCGACCCGACAGTGCGAGAACCGCCATGCCCAGATAGATCACCACCGCCCAAACCATCGCGATCGCAAAGCCCTGACGTCGGGACTTATCATCACGCACAGCCATCAGACGGGACATCAGGTGAGGCTGGCCAAACGGCCCCAGGCCGACACCACTCACCCCCACGACAAACCCTAGGAAGGCGAACAGACCCATCCCGCCCAACGGATCCGCGAAACCCTCGACAGGGAGGGTTGAAAGGCCTGCGGCCAGGCCCGCCGGACCGCCAACCGCCAGCAAGGCGGCAACGGGCAGGAGAATGGCAATCAACGCCATGACCAGGCCCTGCAGCGTGTCTGTTACGCTGACGGCCCAGAATCCGCCCAGAAGGCCATAGACAAGAACCACTCCCGCACCGATCAGAACCGATTCCGTGCGCCCCAGTCCGAATTCCGACTGGAAAGCGATGCCGGCCGCACCAAACTGGGCCGCGATATAGAACACAAAACAGAACAGGATCAGCAGGGCTGAGACCAGACGCAGCACAAGACGCCCGGTACCGGCCGTGCGGGCGGTCATGAAATCGGTCAGGGTGACGTGGCCTTCTTGTGCCGTCTCCTCACGCAGCCGTCGACCCAGCCCGAGCCACATCACCGCATAGCCCATCCAGATACCCGGGATCATCCAGAGTGCAGACAGGCCGGTTGTGAAGACAAAGCCGGAAAAGCCCAGCAGAACCCAGGCCGAAGATGTGGATGCTGCATAGGACAAGCCGGCGACCAACGGGCCCAGACCTTGCCCGGCGAGGAAAAAATCACTCTCTGACCGGTTCAGTCGGCTGGCCCAGACCCCAACGCCCACCAAAACCAGCTTGTAGACGACCAGGCTGGTCAGGATGAGTGCGGTTTGTCCTGTCATGATCAGTCCCGGGCGGGCGGAACGAGAGATTCCCGCTCAATCAGTTCACACGGCAAAATCCTGTGTTGCGGCGGAACACGATCGGCCTCCGTCCTTTTTGAGGACAGCGACTGGATCAACACCTCCACGGCACTCTCGGCCATGTCGGCAATCGGCTGACGCATGGTGGTCAGCGCGGGCCAGACGGCGCGAGCAAGCGGCGTGTCATCAAACCCGACCACGCTCAATTCGTCTGGCACATTCATGCGAAAGCGGTGGGCCGCCGCCAGGGCCCCAGCGGCCATGTCGTCATTGGAGGCAAAGATGGCCGTCGGACGCGCATCCAGATTGAGCAGGCTTTCGGCGCCCTCCAGGCCGGAACGATAGGAGAAATAACCCTGGACCATGAGTTCGGAATCAAGCTCCAGCTTCGCCTCCTCATGGGCCGCCATGAAACCGCGCAAGCGCGCTTCGCTGGCCCCGTGATCCGGATGGCCCTTGATAAAGCCAATTCGCCTATGCCCTTCTGCAATCATAGCCGCTGTCATCTGCTGGGCGGCCTGCTCATCATTGATTGTGATGGAATGAGCTGACGTACTCTCAAGCGTCGGAGCAATCCGCACATAGGGAATGCCGCGCGCTTCGATGGCATTGATCACGCCTGTAAAATCACTGACTGGCGGCAGGATGATGATGCCATCATAATTGGCTTCGGCGAGATTGTTTTCGATTGCATCAGCCCAGTCGTCCTCAGTGGCACCGCAATTCTCGAGAACGAGGTGATAACGCTGCTCACGGCACGCCCGAACAGCGCTGGTCAGGAATTCGGAGATGTATCCCGCAGACGGGTTGTCATAGAAAAGACCGAGCTGGAATGACCGGGCCTTGGCGAGACTGCGCGCCGAGAAATTCGGCTTATAGTCCAGCGCCTTCACCGCGGCCATAACACGTTCGCGCGTCTCGTCACGCACACTGCCAACCTTGTTGAGGACTCGCGAGACTGTCATCGACGACACACCAGCTTCCCGCGCCACATCCTTGATGGTTGCACCACTTTGCCAGCTTACTCGTCTGCGTGATCGCGCCATGCGCCCCCCCGATCAGTCATTCGACATCTGTCGCAACAATGTCATGGCTTGCCCGGGGTTTCATCATTTCGATGCAGGAAACACCCGAAAACCTGTAAATTCCGCCTGATCATGCCCCAATAGAAACCCTCAACCACAGGGCCTGGCTTGCCGTACGCATGAGCAATCGATTGAGGTGTCGATATTGGATTCCACAGCCTCGAAACGACCCACAACGTCGTAACGAGCTTCGGGTTCGGTCGACCCGTCACTTAGCTCCGCAATAAAGATGTGTGTCGATTCCCGCTCGTTGAGCATGCTCTTCATGCCATGGGCCTCATTGAAGACCATGTCACTCCCGCCGCCGCAGGAGCCGCTAACGGTGATGACGTCGCGGGCCCCTCAATCAGAAGCGGTAAGTCGCCATCAGATAGCCATAGAGCGTATTGCCGGTGGTCGAGGCGCCCGGAGCATCCTCGGCGAACTCCCCCTTGACGAAGCTAGACGTGCCCCACTCCCAGTCGATCCCGGTCGATGACTGGCTGTAGTAGAAGCGCGCATCGAGGTGATGCCCCAGGAAATCCCCGGATTGACCCGCGGCATCGATCAAACCGGCATCACGCCAGAGATCGCTTTCGCTATCCAGCCAGGCGGCTTTGTGCAGGAACATGAAGCGGAAATCCCCCTCACGACCTGAGACACGCCACCCCAGCGCCTGAACATTCTGACGGCGCAGCGGCCCGGCGATCCCTGTCTGGCCAAAATCACGACGCCTGAGGCCGTAAAGCGGGTCGAAACGACCCCACTCACCATCAGCCGCATCATCATCGCCCGTAGCCCATTCCGCTTCCAGGCTCACACGCGGCGACCAGGCTGACTGGAAGGAATAACCGACTTCCGCGTGGAGCATGGATGCCGAGACGTCCAGCATCGGGGTGGTGTCATCCCGCCCGGCCCGGCGCTCTCCGAACTGGTAGGCATATTCAAAATCAAAATCCCAGACACCTGCAGAAGGCGCCCGGAAGTATCGAACACCGGGCGTATACAGTTCGCGATCTGCGGTCGGGCGCTCATCCGTGTCCTGTTCGGTCAGCCCGAACAAATAGAGATCAAGACTGGCGTTCCAGCGATCAGGCTCATAATTGAAAAACGTACCCCAGAATTGCTGATCCCAGTTTTCCTCGTCGAAATCCTGCTGATTGTCGCGCAGGGAGGCCCGGTCGTTCGGAAAACGGTCGATCGGTACGACGTAGAATGTGCGAAGCGACCAGTCATCCGCGCCTTCAACCTGCCATTCCGCCCCGGTGAACGCATTGATCGTATTGCGATAGCCGTTACGCCCCGCCAGGCGCCGGCTGCCATAGGTCTGGGTCATACGACCCAGTTTGAGATAACCGCCACGCCCCTCGCCCATCAGCTCGTCCAGATTGAACGCGGCATTGGCTTCCAGAATGTCGAACGTGTTGACGTTATTCACGGAGAGCGGCGACCCCTCATCCTCGAAATAGACGCGGGAATCGACAAATTCTAATGTGACATCAACCGGTTCGCTATCTAGGGACAGCGTCAGAAGCGTGCGCCCCGACACCGCCTGGTCCGAGCCTTCGCGTCCGCCCCGGAAACGCCCGTCGGTTGTCTCATAGCGCCACCGCGTATAGCCGGACACATCCAGCGTAAACATGCCCGATGTATCAGCCGGATCGGACGCAAAAGCGGTCGGCGACACCAGGCCTGCGAGTGTGAATGAGACGACAAGAGTGGAGGATAATCGCGCGGACATGTCAGACCCCGATGACATTGCTGCAAACTTTGGCGCGTTGTGATGGCGAATCGTCGATCCGGCAACGCACGAATCCGCGAGTTGGCGCTTTGTTGGAAAAGTGTAACAGGAAACACACGCCTCAGCCCGACCCACGGCAACCTCTGTCGGTGGGGAGGCGCTGTGGGCCAAGCCGAAGTCCAAGCGGAAACATGTTCGCGCTTGCAGGCTAGCAAACATGTCCGTGTACGGCAGAGCAATAATCGAGTTTTGTGACAGAACACCAGTCCCGCATTCAGCTGCGCGCCTCACCACTGCCAGGTGACAGACATTCAGGCAGAACAGCTGAACACACAGGCAGAGTCCAAAGAGTTAGAGCCCGCCTGCTTCCGCGAGCGCAGCCGCACCGAGCAGTGCGGCACTGTCCGACAGGATGAGATGGACCGGGATGGAGCTGGTGAATTTTGTCATCGGTCCCCGGCGACAAAACCGTGCTTCGAACGGGCTGTCTTCAAGGATCGGCCGGATCATGGGCAAAATACCCCCGCCGAGATACACCCCGCCCCGCGCACCGGCCATCACGGCCACATCACCGGCGTAGGATCCCAGGACTGCGCAAAAAATGTCCACAACCCGCCGACTGAGACTGGCCGGGTCATTCATGGCTTCTGTCGTAATATCCTCGGGGCGATGCCCCGGCCAGCGAACACCCTCGATTTGGCACAACGCGCGGTGAATGTTAACCAGGCCGCGGCCGGACAACAGGCGTTCCCAGGAGACATAACCATACTCATCCGCAATGAACCGACCGACCTCGATTTCCTCATTGGTGCGCGGTGCAAATCCGGCATGCCCGCCCTCGGTCGCCACGACGGTGATCCCCCCCGGACGCGGCACCAGAAGACCCAATCCCAGACCCGTCCCCGGCCCCAGCACTGCCACGGGTGAATCAGCATGGGTCTCACCGTCCAGCAAAGTCGCCAGTTCAATCCGGGGTGCGAGCGGAGCTCCTCGAGCCTGGGCTGCAAAATCATTGACCGGCACCAATCCCGTCATGCCCAGTTCCTGGGCGAGGTCTTCCGGATCGAATTTCCAGGTGGAATTGGTCAGTTTCACACGCCCCGGCGCGATCGGACCAGCGACGGCAAAACAGGCGCTTTCAGGACGATCACCGGTACAGCTCTCCAGAAAGGCTTGCGCTGCATCACGCAATTCCTCGAAATCCTGGTTCTTCAGTCGCTTCACCTGATCAAGCTCGAAACCGTGCTCAGCCGATCCGCGTGCAATGGCAAACCGTGCATTTGTGCCGCCGATATCGGCAACCAGATAGCTGGCTGGCGCACCCATGATTCACTCCCCCTCATCGCGATCGCCTGAGCGATCACGAAACCTGGACCGGTTTGCCTCATCTTTGCGGGAGGCTCAACCGGAAAATAGGTTAGCGCTCACACAGCATGTTTTTCAAGCCTTTTGGCTCTTAACACCGGAATAATCAGAGGACAGTATCTAGTCCAACTCAGTTGAATTGGGCAGGAGGAAACGCAGCGGTTCCTTCACACGGGCACGCCATGCGACCTCGTTGTGCGGCGCATCTGGATAGACTTTGACCGTAAAATCAGCCCCTTCCACAAAACCAAGCGCGGCAAAATCTGGCTCAAGAGCGCGCTGGTAAGGCGGATAGAGGCCATCCAGATCCGCGGTCCCATGATCCATCCAAAGGCGATGACGAGACGCATCCAGCCCGGCATCCGACAGATAGTCTTGCCAGACCGGAAGAACCGTCTGGAACCATAGCTCTGCGGCCTGCCCATCCTCCCAGTCATGAAGCACAGCCAGCGGCCAGTGCGTGGACACCGCCGCGGCACCACCAAACACGTCCGGATACTCCGCAAGGCCATAGAGTGATATCAGGCCCCCCATCGAGGATCCCATCAAAAAGGTCGACGCCGCGCCCGGTCGGGTCCGATAGGTCGTATCAATGTGCGGCTTGAGCTCCTCGACGATAAATCGGAGATAGGCATCGCTGAGCGCCGCTCCGCCCCAATATCCCGCAACACCCGCTTGCTCCGCCTCTGGCAGCGCCTCGAACAGCGCCTGGGGGCCATATTCGCGAGCTCGCAGCGGTGTATTCCAGATTCCAACGATAATGGCGGGCTCGATCTCACCCTCTGCCACGAGCTCTGTCATGGCTTCGTCAACACCCCATTCCTCGCCGGCATAGGAGAAGCCGGGACGGAAGAGGTTTTGCCCATCGTGGAAATAGATCACCGGGTAAGCGCGTGTCCCGTCCTCATATCCCGGCGGCAGCCAAATGGTCAGATTGCGCGATGCGACATGCACGCTCTCAAACGCCTCGACATCGATGAGTTGAGGTGGAGAGGGCACCCGCGTGACAACTTCATTCCGGCTGACATTCAAACTGGTTCCCGCGCTGTCGTCGCTGGAGACGCCCGGGTCCGCGGCGGGTGAACAGGCCACCACACTCACAATCAGAAAACCCCACAGAGCCCAGAATGATTGCTGCATTATTCACCCTCCGAAACGGGTACCAGACGGACAGCAAACCCGCCACCCGGCGCCATATGGACCGAGAGACGGTCTTGCGCATTGACCTGGCGTGACTCGATTTCGATGTCGTAGGGGCGCGTCTCCCAATCGGCGTCCGCACCATCGCGATAGATCTGCGCCAGATAGGTCTCACCCGACTCAAGGAAGTCCAGATTCACCTCAACCTCACGCGCATCCTCATCCGTCACCCCTCCGACAAACCATTCACGACTGTCGCGCGCGGCCCGCGCAAACACGACAAAATCGCCGACCTCTCCGGCAAGCGCTTCGGAGTGGGCCCAGTCCGTCGGCACATCGCGGATGAACTGGAAGGCATCGGGACGGGCCTCGTAATTTTCCGGCAGATCTGCGGCCATCTGGATCGGGCTGTAGAGAACCACATACAGGGCAAGCTGTTTGGCCAAAGTGGTTTCCACCCGCGACGGTGCATCAAACCCGTGAAAGGTCAGATCGAAAATGCCGGGCGTGAAATCCATCGGGCCGGACAGCATGCGTGTATAGGCCAGAAGCGGAACATGTTCGGGCGGATTGGGCGGCACGCCCCAGGCATTGAATTCCTGCCCCCGCGCTCCTTCCCGTGAAATCCAGTTGGGATAGGTCCGACGCAGGCCCGTATCCTTTACTGGTTCATGAGCATTGATCGAGATCTGACGTTCAGCGGCGGCCTCCAGAACGCGAATGTGATGGTTCACCGTGTACTGGCCGTAATGCCATTCACGGCGCTCTTCCCCATTCTCATCCAGCCGAATCAGATCCTGACCATCCGCCACATAGCCGGTTTTCACCTGCGTCACGCCATGCTCTTGATAGAGATCAAAAGCGTCTTCCATCTGGTTCTCGTAATTGGTCAGATGGCCCGACGTTTCATGATGTCCGATGATGCGGACACCGCGCTCGAGCGCATAGTCTGACAGGGCCTCGAGATCGAAATCCGGATAGGATTCGGTAAAGCTGAAGATCGCCCCGTTGGAGAACCAGTCACCGTCCCAGCCATAATTCCAGCCCTCGACAAGAACACCGTCAAAACCGTTCTCGGCGGCGAAGTCGATGTATTCGCGGACATTCTCGTTGGTGGCACCGTGGATCGGCCCCGATCCCCAGCTCATCGTACGAATATGCATCCCCCACCAGATGCCGACATATTTCCCCGGCTCGACCCAGGAGACATCACCCAGAACATTGGGCTCATTGAGGTTGAGAATAAGATCTGAATTGATCAGTCCCACGGCATCATCGGCAATCTGGATTGTCCGCCAGGGGGTCACGAATTCGCCGGTGACGTGGACTTTGACACCATCGGATCCCGGGGCCAGCTCGGCCTCGAAGGCGCCGCCGCGGCGCTGATCGAGATACATGCCCGAATAGTCGACCAGGGCCGCCTCGTGGATCGCCACATGCGGGCCTCCATCCGGCAGGCGGGCGGTGAACGGGGTATGCGCCCGGTCAACCTCGCCCAGCGGGGTTGTCTCATAGAGATATTCATACCGGTTCCATCCGGCCGCGGGAATCCACCAGGCCTCACTCTCTTCAGGCAGGGCAAACCCGGTCACCTCGTCGACGAGGGCCCGCGCCTCTCCGGCGTCTCCCAGGACCTCGTAACGAAAACCGACACCGCCATCAAATGCGCGCACGCGGAGGTCAAAACCGTCGTTTTCCGCGTCCGTGCGGCGGAAAGACACCACGAGTTCATTGTGGCGATCCCGCACAAATTGGCGCTCACCCCAGGGCTGTTCCCAGGTCTCGTCCCGTGCACCCCGCTCGACAGAGGTGACCTGGAGACGTGTGTCGAGATTGACGGCTTCGGCAAAACGCAGGCCCAGCGCTGAAGGAGACACAACACGGTCGTCATCCTGCAGGATCTCATAGCGCGGCGCGCCTTGGTCCGACCAGACCCTGAAACTCAGGCGACCGTCCGGAGAGGTCACGACAATCGCGTTCTCGGTCCCGACACCGGCATCCCCGGACAGCTGGGCCACCCCGGCCGAGGCGGCGGACGCGGTAAGAGCCAACGCCAGAAGTCCGACGATGGGCTGGGCTGCGTATCGCATGATCACTCCCCTGATCGATGTTGTTTTTCGCATCATGCCCAGCCTTGCAAATTTTTGCAATATTCTAGATTTGAAACCGGCACTGTTTTCAGCTTTAATACGCAAAACGGTCGATATAAATGGCCACTCATCACAGGGGAGGACGCGGATCATGACACCGCAAATCAAGACAAATTCTTGGAAAGCCATGCTCTTTGCCAGCGCCAGCCTGCTGGCCGCCTGCGGCGCCTCCAGCAGTACGGCGCAAGAGGTGGAGACCACCGCATCCATCAGCCCGTCCACGATCAATGATCGCCTGCCCCAGGACGAGATCATTTATTTCGTCATGCCGGACCGGTTTGAAAACGCTGACACCCGCAATGATCGCGGCGGTATTGAAGGCGGCCCGCTGGAACATGGCTTCGACCCCACCAATACCGGCTTTTATCATGGCGGCGACCTGGCCGGCCTGACCGCTCGCCTCGATTACATTCAGGGCCTGGGCGCCACGGCCATCTGGCTGACGCCGATTTTCCAGAACCAGGCGGTTCAAGGGTCCGGCGATGATGTCTCAGCCGGTTATCATGGCTACTGGATCACAGACTTCCTGCGTCCGGATGCGCATCTGGGCAGCCGGGACGAGTTTCGCGCCTTTGTAGAGGCCGCCCATGCCCGTGGCATGAAAGTCTATATGGACATCATCACCAATCACACGGCTGATGTCTTTGCGCTGCGTGAATGCCATGACGCCAGCTCGGACCTTTATATCGACCCACAAGGCCCCTGCCCCTATCGCTCTCGCGCCGACTATCCGTACACCACCCGCGGTGATGTCAACGGTGAGGCCATCAATCCGGGTTTTCTGGGTGACGATCCCCAGCACCAAACAGCTGAAAACTTTTCCCGCCTGGCCGATCCCAACTGGGCCTATACGCCCTACCTGCCCGACGGCGCGCCAAACCGAAATCCGGAATGGCTCAACGATATGACGCTCTATCACAATCGGGGCGAGAGCTTCTGGTTTGGCGAGAGCGAGCTGTATGGCGATTTTGCCGGTCTGGATGATCTCAATACCGAGCACCCCACGGTGGTCGCCGGCATGATCGATATCTACAAATCCTGGATCACGGATTTCCGGATCGACGGCTATCGCATCGATACAGCCAAACATGTCCAGCCAGAATTCTGGGCTGAATTCACCCCGGCCATCATGGACCATGCCCGCTCTCAAGGCATCGAGCATTTCCACGTTTTTGGCGAGGTCTATGAATTTGATGCCGGCCAGTTGGCCCGCTACACCACCCAGGCGCGCTTGCCGGCCTATCTGGATTTTGCCTTCCAGGGCACAGCCCGCGGCTTTATGACCGGCAACGCAACCGGAGCGGACTTCCAGTCGCTGTTCCGCCTCGACCATGTTCTGGCCGAAGGCACAGCAACGGCCGCCATCCTGCCCACCTTCCTCGGCAATCACGATATGGGCCGTATCGGCTCCTTCATTCGCGAAGCCTATCCGGACGCCACGGATGACGAGATGGTGGCCCGCCTGCGTCTGGCGCACGCCTTGATGATGTTCTCGCGCGGCGTTCCGACGATTTATTATGGCGACGAACAGGGTTTTGTCAGCGATGGCAATGACCGGCAGGCCCGGGAAAACATGTTCCCCAGCGTCATTCCCGAATACAATGACAACGAGCTGATCGGCACGGATGCGACAACAGCCGACAATAATTTCGACACGGAGCACCCGCTTTATCGGGCCATTGCTGAAATGTCCGGTATCCGCCAGACCCACGACCTGTTGCGCCATGGCGACCAGATCGTTCGACATGCCGACCACGAGGATGCCCTTCTGGTACTCTCGCGCCTCGACTCTGAAACCGGTGAGGAAATCCTCATCGCATTCAACGCGGAGAACGAAGCCCGCAACCTCAACGTCATCACCGATGGACGCAATACGCGCTGGTCCTCCCTTGCTGGCCAATGCGCCTCTGCGTCAAACGCACCAGGCAGCTACTCCCTGACCATTCCGGCACTTGATTATGTGATCTGCCGCGCTGACCGCTAGGCGACGTCACAAACCGGGCGTGTCAATCGTCAATTCCGGTAGAGGCCCCCGCTTCGGGGGCCCAAACCGGAGTTTTGAGAATGAGTGACACCTCTGCCCCCCGTTATGCCGACACCATCGGCCCTGTGCTTGGCGCCATGAGCCATGTCAACACGGCCATCGGAGACCTCGGCTTTGACCGAACACTGTACCACCTGGTTCAGCTGCGCGCCTCCCAGATCAATGGCTGTGGCTATTGCGTCAAACTTCACACCCGTGAGGCGCGTGAAGATAGCGAGACCTCGGACCGCCTCGATCGCTTGATCGTCTGGCGTCATGTGGATGATTTCACCCCCGCCGAACGCGCCGCCCTGGCCTGGACCGAAGCGCTAACCGTGATCGAGCAGACCACGGATTTCGGCTCTCTGCGCGCCGAACTGCGTGTGCATTTCTCCGAGACGGATATTGGACTTCTGACAGCCACGATCGCACAGATTAATCTGTGGAATCGAATCCAGGCCTCGGCCCACTGATATGAGTCCCGTCATGCCGTATATTGAACTCGAGACCCACCGCCCCCGCCTGATGGGCCTGGCCTATCGCATACTGGGCACATTGAGTGAGGCCGAGGACGCCGTTCAGGATACGTTTGTGCGCTGGTCCCAGGCGGATACTGAGTCCATCACGGACCCGGCCGCCTGGCTGACCACAGTGTGCACCCGGCGTTGCCTGGATCTGCGCCGAAATGCCCAGCGACAACGCACAGACTATGTCGGGGCCTGGCTGCCGGAGCCCCTGCACACACCCGTGGCAGATGATCCGGAGGATCGCCTGGATCTCGCCCGCACACTCACCACATCCTTCCTCATGGTTATGGAACGGCTCACCGCCAAGGAGCGCGCCGCCTTCCTGCTGCATGATGTGTTTGATGAGAGCTATGACACGATCGCTCACACCCTTGATACCTCGCCCGCAGCCTGCCGGAAGCTGGTCTCCCGTGCCCGCGCGCAGGTTCAGACCGATTCCACTCGCGCCCTCCCTCCCATCGAGAAACAGACCGAACTGCTTGAAGCCTTCCAGTCCGCCGTCCAGTCCGGAGATATCGGCACTCTGAGCACCTTGCTGTCACGCGATGTTCGCCTTGTGGCCGATGGCGGCGGCAAAGTCCCTGCGGTGCTCGACCCCGTTGTCGGAGACCAGGATGTCAGCCGGTTCGCGACCCTGCGCCTGCGCCATTTCTGGGAAGATCAGGCCTGGTCCTTCGCCCGCATCAATGGTGCGCTAGGCATTTTGATCGGAGAGGGGCCGACCTATCACGCCGCGATTTCGTTTGACTACGCCGCCAATGGCCAGGTGCGCACAATCTTCATCGTGCGCAATCCGGACAAGCTCGAACTCGGCTCAACGGCCATCCAATAGGACACACAATGACCATTGAACGCCTCAATCCCGCCGGTCTCTATGATCCATCGCCGAATGGGTACAGCCATATCGCCCAGGTGCATGGTGCGTCCCGTCTGGTCTTCATCGCCGGTCAGGGCGGGGAGGATCGCTCCGGCATCCTGCCCCCGCGGACCGAGGACCAGATCCAGAATGCCTTCAACAATCTGTCCATCGCCCTTCAATCTGTCGGCGCCGAACCCCACCAGGTCGTGCGACTGACAACCTATCTTGTGGGCTATAACGGACAGCTGCATCAGCCCCTCACCCGCATCATCAAACGCATGTTCGGCCCGTATCTGCCGACCCAGACCCTTGTCCCCGTACCGCGCCTCGCGCTGGAGGGCATGCTGTTCGAAGTCGACGCCATAGCCGTCCTTCCGAACGCATCCTGAACCAGAGAGAAAAGGCCGGTCTCAATGAGATCGGCCTTTCCTTTCACAGCTCGGTGATAAACGTGGGTGTCAGACCTAGGCCGCCGGCTTGATCTGCCCCTTGCCCGGCACGAAGGCGAGACACAAAGCAGAGACCACCAGACTGCCCGCCGCAATGAAGAAAGTCAGAATCGCCTGCTCGCCGAGAAAACCCGTCAGAACAGGCCCCATCACCCCGGCGACAACCATTTGCGGCAGCACGATGAAGAAGTTGAAGATGCCCATATAGATACCCATTTTCTTCGCGGGCAGCGCATCAGAGAGAATAGCGTAAGGCATGGTGAGAATTGAGCCCCATGCCATACCAACCCCGATCATCGGCACGAGCAGCAAGACCGGATCGGAGATGAAGTATAGGCTCGCAAATCCGCACGCCCCGGCAAGCAGGCTGATCGCGTGGGCCATGCGACGGTTGAGCACTTTGACGACAAGCGGCAGGGCCAGCGCCCAGACGGCCGACACTCCGTTATAGGTCGCGAACATCCAGCCGACCCAGTTCGCACCTTCATTGTAGAGCGCTCCGGATGTGTCGACAGCGCCATAGTGATGCGCCGTGACCGCCGGTGTGGTGTAGACCCACATGATAAAGAGCGGACCCCAGGAGAAAAACTGAACCACGGCGAGGCGGCGCATAACCTTGGGCATGGATACCAGATCAGTCATCACATGACTGACCATGTTGTCGACCAACGCATTGGCCTTCAACACCCCATGCGCCAGGAAGGCCACACCGACACCGGCTGCCGTGGCCGTGAGGACATAGAACTGGGCCGCCATGGAGAATTTGTAGATCGCGATGGACGCCAAGATCGCCGCCATAATGAAACTGCCGCCTGTCGCGAAGAAATAGGCGACGGAGCGCTCGGCCACCTGCTCCTCAACCGCGTCATCACGGTAGTGATCCTCCGGCTCCTCAAAACGCTCCAACTCCTCGGGGGAGTATTCCTTGGTGCGCAAAACCGTCCATCCGACCGTCAAGAACAGGGCGATGCCACCAATGTAGAAGGAGTATTTCACCGAATCCGGAACCACACCCTCAGGTGCTTCGGATGCAATTTGGAAGATGTTATCGAGGATCCAGGGCATGGCCGAAGCGATCAATGCCCCTGAACCGATCAGAATGGTCTGTGTCGAAAAACCCTGGGTACGCTGGCGCGAGGGCAGCATGTCACCGACAAAGGCCCGGAACGGCTCCATCGAGACATTGATCGAGGCATCGAGAATCCACAACATCACCACGCCGAACCACAGGGTGGGCGAATGCGGCATGATGAACAGGGCCAGCGTGGAAAGTATCGCACCCGCGAGAAAATAGGGTCGACGACGCCCCATCGGACCCCAGGTTCGGTCCGAGAAATGTCCGATCAGAGGCTGGACCAGAAGCCCGGTGACCGGCCCCGCCAACCAGTAGATCGCCAGGTTGGAGACATCCGACCCCAGGGTCTGAAAGATTCGGCTGATGTTTGCCCCCTGAAGGGCGAAGGCCATCTGAATCCCGAAAAACCCGAAGGAAATCGTCCAGATCTGACCAATACTCAGTGCTGGCTTCTGCATGCCAACCTCCCCGATTTTCATTATTTTTCAGATTCAGGCACGGGCAAATACGTAGCTTCCCCAACCAAACCAGCGCCTGAATTCTCTATCTTTATGTTGTATAGCCTAGGTTTTCGATCAAGCCTAGTGATCACCCCCGATGAAACCAACTTGCTCTACCATCCAATTCACGGAGGCTTTTTTCATTTTTTTCAAACCGTATGGAATACGCCTGCCCCTTGAAAATCACGGACACGAAGTGCATTCCTGAAACAAATAGGACAGGGCAGCGCATCTCGTGGCGAAAAAGACTACTCGACTGGAAGACCTTGCAAAGCTGGCAGGCGTATCCGTTTCAACCGCATCACGGGCGCTGAATGACAGCCCGTCGGTCAATCTTCGGACCAAACAGGCGATCTGGAAGCTGGCACGTGAGCTCGATTATCCCTTCCGACGGCACATGCCGGCTGGCCCCGTCGGCGCCAAAGCCACCATCTCCATTGTCGTGCCACGCCCTCAGGGACGCGACACCCGCCTGTCCGACCCCTTCTTCTTCGAACTGCTCGCAGGCGTGGGCGATGCGGCACGCGAACGCGAGTGCGATGTGCACATCTCCCACGTCGCTCCCGGCTCCTATGAAGACCTGCACAACGCGCTCACGACACATCGGGCAGACGGGGTGATCTTTGTCGGTCAGTCGACCCTGCACAACGCCTTCAACAAGCTCGCCGAGACTGAGGGGCGCTTTGTGGTCTGGGGTGCCGAACTGCCAGAGCAGCGCTATTGCTCGGTCGGCAGTGACAATGTTCATGGTGCAAAACGCGCCGCCCAACACCTGGCCCGCCTGGGCCGCAAGAGGATTGCCTTCCTGGGCCATTCCGACGCGCCCGAGGTGATGCAACGCTATCGCGGCTATCGGGACGGCCTGGAGGAAGCCGGACTGGATGCCCCCGACGACCTCGTGATTCCGGCTCATTTCGACATTGAAAGCGCCGAAGCTTCCACCGAAGCTCTGATCAAGAATGGCGTGAAATTCGATGGCATGGTCGCCGCCAGCGATGTCATCGCCATGGGCGCAATCCGCGCCATGCAACAGGCCGGCATGCGCGCGCCGGACGATGTGTCCGTTGTCGGCTATGACAATATTTCGTTCAGCCGCTATTCGAATCCGGCGCTCACAACAATCGACCAGGAAATGCGGACAGCCGGACGACTGATGCTGTCCAAACTGCTCGATTTTCGTGGTCCACAGGCGCGCCGCTCGGAACGCCTGCCGACCGATCTGATTATCCGGGAAAGCTGCGGCGGTTAGGCTCTCCGCGCCGCAATACCGGCATACGGCTCAAGCTCCGGCCCCGACCCTTCTGGCTGGTTGACCGCTTCGATCACATCCCAGCCCTCCGGCAGTGTCCAGGCCTGACCCTCTTCAGACAGGTTGAACGCGAACAGGATAGCATCCTGTCCATCCCCGCGCTCGAACACCAGCAGTGCCGGATTGGTCTGGTCGATGACCCGCATATCGCCGGACTTCAGCACCGGGTGGATGGCGCGCAGGCGCAAGATGCGACGGGCAATATTCAGCGTGGAGTCGCCATCCTCCTCCTGTGCATCAACAGCCAGGTCGTAATGACGACTATCAACCGGCAGCCAGGGCTCAGCCGAAGAGAAACCGGCATAGGCTGAGGCCTTGGTCCAGGGCATGGGCGTCCGCGCGCCATCGCGGCCCAGCGTTTGCGGCCAATTGACGATAGCCTCGGGATCTTGAAGTCGCTCGAACGGCACCACGGCCTGCGGCAAACCCAGCTCCTCGCCCTGATAGACGATGATATTGCCCCGCATGGCCGTCAGCAAAAGCAGCGCCATATCGGAGAACGCCTTGCGGTTCTCATCCGACGCCCAGCGCGAAACCGCGCGTGGCGCGTCGTGATTGGAGAATGTCCAGCTGGGCCAGCCCATCGTCTCATTGTCCGGCCAAAGACGCACAGCCTCCTTCACCAAGGCCGCATTGAGCTGTTCGGCATAGAGGTAGAGAAAACCGTAAGCGCTGTGCAGCCGGTTGGGCGGTCGGGTATAGAGCACCATCTCGGACTGGGCCTGCTCGCCACCAACCTCAGCAACGAGAAAACGATTGCCCTCATATCCTTCAACCAGCTCGCGAACTCGCTCGAGAAAAGCCGGAATCTCGGGCTGGGACTGATTGTTGTAGTGATGCTGGAAATCAAAGGGGCGTGTCCGCTTGCCCACACCCGCCGGAACGGGCGGATTATCCGTCAGGCCGCGCTCATGCATCATGAAATTGACCGCGTCCAGACGAATGCCGTCCACCCCGCGATCGAGCCAGAACGTCATCACATCCAGGATCGCCTGCTGGACCTGGGGATTATGAACATTGAGATCGGGCTGCTGTGGCAGGAAATTGTGCATGTAGTACTGACCACGACGCGCATCCCAGGTCCAGGACGGGCCACCGAAGACAGACTGCCAGTTCGACGGCGGAGACCCGTCCGGCTTGGCATCCGCCCACACATACCAATCAGATTTGTCATTCCCCTGGCTGGCGCGACTTTCCTGGAACCAGGGGTGCTGGTCTGACGTATGCGAATACACCTGGTCGATCAGGACTTTCAGCCCGAGACCATGCGCCTTCTCCAGCAATGCATCAAAATCGGAAAGCTGACCAAAAATCGGGTCCACATCGCAATAATCAGAGACGTCATATCCGAAATCCAGCATCGGCGATGTGAAAAACGGCGAGATCCAGATCGCATCCACACCCAGCGAGGCAACATAATCCAGATGTGCGGTTATGCCCGGCAGGTCACCAATACCGTCATTATTGGTATCGGCAAAACTGCGCGGATAGATCTGATAAATGATCGCACCACGCCACCACTCCCCGGCCGCGCCCGTTTTGTCCGACACTCGATTCAGCGATTCCAGAGTCACCGCACATCTCCCTGACAGGCCCAACCCCAAAGGGTTCAGAGCCGTCTCTTTTTGTTTTGATCTCGCCACAAACACAGTGCGACCATGATTTTCTATCCCATAATTCGCATCATTTTGCAATTATTTGCAATACTGAAAACCGCAGATTTTTCCGCCCGACCTCTCTTTGAGCCTTACGTGTAACAGTAAATGGCGAAAATTCCGGTGTAGCAAATCCGCACCACATGACCCGGAATTCCTCAATTGCATTTTTTTGTGGATTGCGCCTTTCGACTTTTTTCAATAATTTGCGACACAGGCGGCGTTGGGCAAAATAAACAACGCGCCGGAGGGAGGAATTTATGAGTAATTTTGGACGGTCACGTCGCACGTGGCTTATGGCGAGTGCTGCGTCAACGCTGGCTCTGGCAACCGCAATGGGGTCCGCAGCCCAGGCGCAGGACAATGGAAGCGATGATGACACGGAAGTCATCCGCGTCACCGGTTTCCGCACCGCAATCGAGAGCGCAATCGAGACGAAGCGTGAGTCCTCGTCGATCGTGGAAGCGATCTCGGCGGAAGATATCGGCAAGCTGCCGGACAACTCGATCGCTGAATCTCTGGCGCGCCTGCCTGGTCTGGCTGCCCAGCGTCTGCGCGGTCGCGCCCAGGCGATCTCCGTTCGCGGTCTCGGCCCGGACTTCACTACGGCCCTGCTGAACGGTCGTGAGCAAGTCACCGCTGGCGACAACCGCGGCGTCGAATTCGACCAGTATCCGTCTGAACTCCTCAGCTCCGTCGTTGTCTACAAGACACCGGACGCATCTCTTGTCGGCCAGGGCCTCGCCGGCACCGCTGACCTGCGCACCGTTCGCCCGCTCGAGCAGGATGAGCGTACGATTGCTCTGTCCGCGCGTTATGAGTGGAATGAATACGGCGCACTGAACTCCGGCGCTGAAGACAATGGCTATCGTCTGACCGGTTTCTACATCGACCAGTTTGCCAATGACACGGTCGGTCTTGCCCTGGGTTTCGCCCAGCAATCCTCCCCGACCCAGGCCGAACGCTGGGACGCGTGGGGCTATCCGGACGTGGCCGGTGATCTGGTGCTCGGTGGCGCCAAACCGTATGTGGCCTCCAACGAACTGGAGCGCACCGCCTTTGTCGGCACGCTGGAATTCGAGCCGAATGATCGCCACCACACTGTGATCGACGCCCTGTATTCGAGCTTTGAAGATACCGGCATCCTGCGCGGCATCGAACTGCCGCTGCAATGGTCTGGCGCATCGCTCCAGCCGGGTTACACGGCCGAGAACGGCCTGATCACCTCCGGCCAGTTCAACGGCGTGCAAGGCGTGGTCCGCAACGACACCCGCTTCCGCGAAGCCGATGTCCTGTCTTTGGGCATCAATCACCAGTTCCAGCTGAACGATCACTGGAGCCTGGAAGCAGACCTGTCCTATTCCAGCGTGGATCGCGACGATACGGACCTGGAAACCTATGCCGGTACCGGCGCAGGCTTTGGCAATGGCGCCTCCGACAATCTCGGCTTCTCGCTGGGCAATGGCGGCTTCATCTTCGACTCCAGCCTGAACTATGCAGATCCGTCGCTGATCCTGCTGACCGACCCGCAGGGCTGGGGCCAGGTTGGCTTCATCAAACGCCCGTCCACGGAAGACGAATTGACGGCTTTCCGCGCCAGCGCCGAGCGCAGCTTCGACCAGGGCTGGATCTCCTCCATCGAGGGCGGCATCTACTATACCGACCGCGAGAAGGTGAAGACGTCTGTTGAAGACTTCATCGATCTGGCCAATCCGGGCGCCAACAACACGGCTGCGATCCCGACGGACCTGCTGCTGGAGCCGACCTCGCTCGACTTCCTCGGCATTTCCGGCATGGTCAGCTATGACCCGGTCGCCATGCTCAACTCCGGCATCTACACCCTGCGCCCGAACCTCAATGCGGATGTTCTGACCAAGTCCTGGCAGGTGGAGGAGCAACAGCTCATCACCTATCTCCAGTTCAATGTCGACAGCCAGCTGGGTCAGGTTCCGGTTCGCGGTAATTTCGGTGTCCAGGTTGTCAATTCCGACCAATCCTCGACCGGCGCACGCGCAGGTCAGGGCGCTGTCCTCTCCTACACCGAGGGTGACGACTATACGAATGTCCTGCCGAGCGCGAACTTCTCGTTCGAGATCATGGAAGACACGTATATTCGCGTCGGTGCAGCACGCACACTCGCCCGCCCGCGGATGGACGAGATGCGCGCGTCCCAGGAAATCGGCATCAACAACCAGATCTGTACGGTCACCGATGGCGCCAACCCGTCGACCTTCGACCCGACACTGCAGGATGTCGCCAATGGCCAGTCCTGCCTGTCCGTGTCCGGTGGCTCACCGATCCTGCGTCCCTACGAAGCCGACGCCTTTGACGTCTCCTTCGAACACTACTTTGCCGATGGCGCCGGTTATGTTTCTGTCGCCGCCTTCCACAAGGAAATCTCGGACTGGGTGTTCGGGTCTTCCGCCCGTGAAGTCGACATGACGGACGCCGCGACGGCGATCTTCGGCAGCGCCTTTGTCAGCGCCAATCCGGGGATCACGCAGGGCGTGCTCTACGAGCCGGTCAACACCGAGGGCGGCTCCCTGTCCGGCTTCGAGTTTGCGACCAACATCCCCGGGGATGCTGTTGCGGATTGGCTGGACGGTTTTGGCCTCTACGCTTCCTACTCCTACACGGACAGTGAAATCTCCGACGGCTCCGGCGGTCTGATCCCCATCCCGGGCCTGTCCGAAGACGTGGGCAATCTCACGCTCTATTTCGAACGCAACGGCTTTGAGGCTCGTGTCTCCAACCGCTGGCGTTCGGACTTCCTGGGTGAGGTCACGGGCTTCGGCGCGGGCCGTGAGTTCCGCAATGTGGAAGCTGAATCCGTTGTCGACGCCCAGATCGGCTACGAGTTCGCTGGGGGACGCCTGGACGGTCTGACCGTCTACCTGCAGGGCAATAACCTGACGGACGAGGAATTCGTCACCACGCTGAACGATGATCCGCGTCAGGTGAAAGACTTCCAGCAGTATGGCTCGACCTATCTGATCGGCCTGTCCTGGCGTCACTAATACGTCTCTCTCTTGTCCAAAGAGACCCTGCCCCTGCCGGCCTGCCGGCGGGGGCTTTCTCTTTGAGGGCAAGCCCTTGCCCGAACCGCAATTTTCGCCACACTCCGTAAGTGGCAACACAGGGAAGCGACATGACCCAGCCCAAACGCATCCAGTCTGTCTTGATTGTCGGCGGCGGCACCGCCGGCTGGATGGCCGCGGCCTCTTTGAGCAAGTTTCTTGGCCACAGCCTGTCGATCACCCTGGTCGAGTCCGACGCGATCGGGACAGTGGGGGTGGGCGAAGCCACGATTCCGCAGATCAAACGCCTGAATGCTGCGCTGGACATCGACGAACACGACTTCCTCGCCCGGACGGGAGGCACCTTCAAGCTGGGCATTGAATTCATCAACTGGCGCAAGCCGGGCGAAGCCTATCTGCATAATTTCGGCAATATCGGCTTCAATCTGAACCAGACAGCCTTCCATCAATACTGGATGCGCGCTCGGGCGAATGGCGAGACCCACAGCCTCTGGGATCATTGCATTAATACCGCCGCCGCACGGGCCGGAAAATTCGCGCCGATCGAACGGGTCGGCACATCACCCATGGCCGGCATAGCCTACGCCTATCATTTCGACGCGTCGCGTTATGCCCGCTTCCTGCGCGACTATGCCGAACGGGCCGGCGTCAAACGGGTTGAGGGCAAGATCGCGCGGGCAGAGACCAATGACACCGCAGAAGAGGTGATCCGGGTCCATCTGGACGATGGGCGATCGCTTGACGCCGACCTGTTTGTCGACTGTTCAGGCTTCCGTGCCCTGCTCATCGAGGAAGCACTGAACACCGGTTATGAAGACTGGACACACTGGCTGCCCTGCGACCGGGCCCTGCCTGTTCCCACGGCCAATCCGGGACGCGAAATTCGCCCATTCACCCAGTCCATCGCCCATCAGGCCGGATGGCAATGGCGCATTCCGCTGCAGCACCGCACCGGCAATGGCCATGTCTTTTCCTCCGCCCATATGAGCGAGAGCGAGGCCGAACGCATCCTGCTGGAGACGGTCGAGGGCGAGCCCCTGGCCGATCCGCGCCTGATACGCTTCACAACGGGTCGACGGTCCCGGTTCTGGTCGGGCAATGTGGTCGCCCTGGGCCTGGCCAGCGGTTTCCTGGAGCCGCTGGAATCAACATCCATTCACCTGATCCAGTCCGGCATCAGTCGACTGGTCAGCCTCTTCCCCCTCAACGGCATCGCCGCTCCGGATGTGAATGAGTATAATCGTCAGATGATCCTGGAGTTCGAGCGCATTCGCGACTTCATCATCCTTCACTACCACCTGAATGAACGTGATGATTCCGACTTCTGGCGCGATTGCAGAGCCATGACCGTGCCCGATACCCTGCGCGAAAAAATAGAATTGTTTGGTGCGAATGGACGCCTTTATCACCGCGAGGAAGACCTGTTCACCGATTCCAGCTGGCTTCAGGTCATGATGGGTCAGGGCCTGACCCCCAAGGGCTTTCATCCTATGGCCAACTCCATCAGCGACGCTCAATTGTCCGAATTCCTGGGCAATATCCGTACTCTGGTCACCCAGGCCGCCACCCAGATGCCCAGCCATGCCGACTATATCCAGGCGCGCTGTCCCGAGATCAAACCCTAGCTCAAACCGGATCTGCCCTGCAGAACCGGTCGATATAGGCCTGATGCGAGGGAACCGGAGCCAAGGCTTCGCCCATCACCCGCCGCAATCCGGCAAGGCGGGCCGGCGCATCCACATCCGTTCGGTGATCGAGGAGCGGTTCCCAACTTTGAGGATGGATCTCCTGGCCCAGATAGACCGCCAGCCAGCTTGGATTGAGAAACAGTTCCGGTCCCTCGGAGACCAGACGACCATTCTCTCGAAAATGCGCCATCTTGTAGGCCAAGGTGTCCGGGATCGACATGGTCGAGACATAGCGCCAGAGCTCGGAATCATCCCGCGTGGTGGCGTGATAGTGGAGGATGATGAAGTCGCGAATTCGCTCATACTCTTCGGCCGTGATGCGATTATACTCTGCGGCCGCCAGGGCATACTGGTCCCGGGCCGGAAACAGGGTGAGAAAGCGCGAAATCCCGGTCTGGATCAGATGCAGGCTCGTCGACTCGAGCGGCTCCATGAAACCGGCCGACAGGCCGATGGCCACCACATTCCCATTCCAGAACTGTTTGCGTCGCCCGGTGACAAAGCGGAGCAGGCGCGGGTCGGCAAGCGGCTTACCGTCCAGGTTCGATAAGAGTGTATCCGACGCCTGGCTGTCTTCAATAAACCGGCTGGAATAGACATAACCATTACCGGTGCGGTGCTGCAGCGGGATGCGCCATTGCCACCCCGCCTCCCGCGCAGTTGAGCGCGTATAGGGCATCAGCTCGCCGACTGCCTCACAGGGCACCGCAACCGCCCGGTCGCACGGCAGCCAGTGTGTCCAGTCTTCATACCCGGTTTTCAGGGCGCCCTCGATCAGAAGTCCGAAAAAGCCGGTGCAATCGATGAAGAAATCACCTTCCACCCGGCGGCCATCCTCCAGCACCACGGCCGCGACATGCCCGCTATCCGCCTGCTGCTCTACCTCAACGACCCGTCCTTCAGTGCGCACGACACCGCGCGCCTCCGAATAACGCCGCAGGAACCGGCCATAGAGCTGGGTATCGAAATGATAGGCATAGTCGAAGGTTGACTGGACCAGACGCTTGTCCTGGGCTGGCGGTGAAAATCCGCCTGCGCGGGCGATATGCCAGCCCATGGCGTATTCGTCGAACGGAGTCTCATCGCCCTGAGATCGCGCTTTCAACCACCAGTGATGCAGGGCCACACGATCAAAGTCGCGACCATGTGTGCCGAACGGGTGGAAATAGCTTTGGCCCTTGCGTGACCAGTCCACAAATTGGATGCCCAACTTGAACGAGCCCTGCGTCTCTCGCACGAACTCCGCCTCGGAAATGCCCAGCATCTCGTTAAACAGCCGGATGGGCGGGATGGTCGCTTCACCCACACCGACAATGCCGATCGCCTCGGATTCCACCAGTTCAACAGCACAATTGCCTTGCGTGGTGCGCGCAATGGCGGCCGCGGCCATCCAACCGGCCGACCCACCCCCGACAACAACGATCTTGCGCAGTGGCTGGTGCGCCATCAATGCCCTCCGGCTGCAGATTCGCCCGCCTCGGGCGCCGTGTCGGCTCCTTCGGGCAAGGGCCTGACAGTGAGCCACAAACCAGCGGACACGGCCAGCGATACGGCGCCAATCAGAAAAACGACACCCTTGTCTTCAACCCGATAGACGATCTCACCCACGCCCAGACTGGCGACCAGCTGCGGCAGGACAACAGAGAGGTTGAATATCCCCATATAGAGCCCCATCCGCGTCTTGGAGACACGCAGCGACATGATCGCGAAAGGCAAAGAGACAATCGCGGCCCAGCCGACACCCAGCACGGCCATGACGATATAGATGGCGACCGGGCTGTAACCAAAGGCATATCCAGCCGCATAACCCACGGCCATAATACCCAGACAGGCCGCGTGCAGCCGTGTCCGGCGCATGCGCATCGCCAGCGGTGTGAAGACCAGGGCGGGCAGGACAGCCGAGACAAAACTCAAGACCAGAAAGGCGTAGGATGTGACCTGTCCGAGAGTGCCGTCCTCGATGCCCGGCATGCGAAACTGGAGAAAGGCCACCATGTAGATGAACATGGTCTGCACCCCCACCCAGGAGAAGGCATGCGCCGCCATGATCTTCTGGAACTCACCCAGATTTTCTCCCATCACCTGCTCGGCCTTGGGCAAGGGACGCAAGACATAGGCGACAAGCGCGGCGGTGGCAGCCAAGGCAATCCATTCAGCGGTAAAACCTTCACGCTCAACGCCGAGGACACGCAGAACAAGCACGTAGATATCATAGGCAAACACGGCCCAAAGCGGCAGGGTCGCGCGGATGAGACGCCCCAGATCACCGCCATGTGCATCTTTCTCGGCCGTTTCGGGCTGCGGGATCTCTCGCGGTTCGGTCATCAACAAGGGCGGGATGATCGCGAACACGAAGACCAGAACAGCACCGAAATAGATCAGGAACTCATTGCCCAACGATCCACCGATGAAATAGGCCAGAACGCCAAAACTGCCGGAGATGGTCTGCATCCAGGTATACCCCCGGGTACGCTCATCCCCTTCCGGCGTCAGATCCGCAATAACGGCCCGCGTCGGGTTGAAACTGACATTGATCGACAGATCGAGAGTGAGAACAACGATGAGCGCGATGCCCACTATGCCGCCAATTCCCGTGATCTCCGAAAGAATGCCGATATTGGGCAAGGCCAAGAGGGCCATCGCCGTGAGTACGCCGCCGATCAGGATAAAGGGTCGCCGCCGTCCACCCCAGAACCAGAGCTTGTCAGACAGAATACCCACGATCGGCTGGCCAAGAATGCCGGCAATCGGGCCTGCGGCCCAGACCAGGCCAAGCTGATAGATTTCCAGACCGAACTTGGTCAGCAGGATCCAGCTGAGCGCCGAAATCTGGACCGAGAGCGCGAACCCCATGGCCGTGGCTGGCAGCGCCATAAGCGCGAAGAAAGGCCGGGTGAGCCTTTTTTGCATATCAAGCATGATACGGCCTCCCCGCCGCCATGTTATTTTGCGCAAAACCTTGGCAGAATTTTCCGGGTGCGTCACGGACTTTGTATTGTCCTTATGGGTTTACAGCGTGAGTCCGGAATGACAAATTTCCGCAAAACTCGGGGGAAGACACATGCTGACGGCAGGCGACACGAACTGGTGGAAAGGGGCGGTGATCTATCAGATCTATCCGCGCAGCTATCAAGACACCACCGGAAACGGCGTGGGCGACCTGCCCGGTATTATTGACCGGCTGGACTACATCGCCGATCTGGGTGTGGACGGGATCTGGATCTCGCCCTTCTTTACCTCGCCCATGGCCGATTTTGGCTATGACGTCGCCGATTTCCGCGATGTCGATCCGCTTTTTGGCACCCTGGCGGATTTTGACCGGCTACTGGAAAAGGCTCACAGCCTGGGCCTGAAGGTCGTGATCGACCAGATCTATTCCCATACATCCGATCAACACGCCTGGTTCGAGGAAAGCCGCCAGGACCGCACCAATGCCAAAGCCGACTGGTTTGTCTGGGCCGACCCGGCACCGGGCGGCGGGCCGCCGACAAACTGGCAGTCCTTCTTTTATGGCCCGGCCTGGACCTGGGACGCCCGGCGCGGCCAGTACTACATGCACAACTTCCTGCCAGAGCAACCCGATCTCAACCTCTGGAACCCGGACGTCCGCGCCGAAATCCTGGACACGCTCCGCTTCTGGCTGGACAGGGGCGTGGATGGTGTCCGCCTCGATGCCATCAGCCACTACCTCCAGGATCCGGATTTTCGCGACAACCCGCCTAAGGATCACCCGGCGCCCGCCAAACCCAGCGACCTTCAGGACATGGTCCACACAGTGGGCCTGCCACAGATCGCCGACTTCATGGCCGAGATCCGCACTGTCCTCGATGCCTATCCGGAGCGTTTCGCCGTGGGTGAGATTGGCGGCGCGGACCCGCTGGGCCAGGCCATAACCTATGCCGACCCTGCGCGGACGCTGCAGACCTATTACTCCTTCACCTTCCTTTTCCAGGGCCCTCTGACACCGACGCTTATCCGCGACGGGCTGGAGGATGCCTCCACACGCCACCCGGAGGGCTGGCCGACACAGGTCTTCTCCAATCACGATGCCACCCGCGCCGTGACGCGGTGGGCAACCGAAGGTGTGGCCGCCGAGGCCTCGCCCGATTTTGCGCAATTGCTCAATCTCATGCTGTTGAGCCTGCGCGGTTCCGTCTGCCTGTATCAGGGTGAGGAACTGGGCCTCAATCAGACTCATGTGCCCTATGAACGTCTCGTTGACCCTGAAGCGATCAAGAACTGGCCGCGCACTCTGGGACGCGACGGCGCACGCACTCCCATGCCGTGGGATCGCTCATCCCCCCATGCCGGCTTCTCAACGCATGAGCCCTGGCTGCCCATTGACAGCCAACACCCTGCCCTGGCGGTGGATCAGCAGGACAAAAACGACGGCAGTACACTGAACCTCACCCGGGCTATTCTTGCGGTTCGCAAGACACGGCCCGTTCTGAAAACCGGCGAGATCGAGTTCATTGAAACCAACAGCGCCTTGCTGGCCTTCGACCGGTTCAACACCGATGAACGGCTGACCTGCCTGTTCAACCTCTCGGATCAGTCCATCCAGTTTCAACTGGACCCACACCGTCTCGCTGCACTTGCCAAAGACCTGCCCCAGAGAGGCGTGCTTGAGGGCAGCTGCGCCCATCTTCCAGCCCACGGGTTTTTGTTTGTCGAACGCTCGCACTGACCTATCTTCCCGAAATAGCGGGGAGATCTGATGAGTCTGAACGTACGTTTTCGCCTGGCCCGTGCCATCCTCTCTCCCGCGGGCATTCGTGCGGTGACGATCGCTGGCGCCTGCGCTCTGGGTATCGCCTACCTTCTGATCTGGCTCGTCGCGCCTTTGTCCTACGATCTATTGGGTCAATTCTGGCCCTTTGGCGGACTGGGACTGGCCGGAGCCCTGGTGGCCAATTCCACCGGCGTGGGTGGCGGCGTGGTCTTCATCCCGGCCTTTGCCTTTCTGCGGGAGACCGGAACCGTACCGATCAGCCCGGCTGCGGCGGTTGGGATCAGCTTCGCCATCCAGTGTTTCGGCATGACGTCTGGCAGCCTGACCTGGCTCAACCAGCTCTTCCGGGACCGGGTCTCTCGTCGACACAAGGCCTGGCGACACCTGGTTGGACAGATTCTCCTTCCGGTTCTGGGCATCGGCTTGCCGAGCCTGCTGTTGACCCAATATGCCTTGCGCGTCGATAGCCAGTTCGCCTTTCTCCTGTTCAAGCTGTTTTCCATCGCCCTGGGAGCCGCCCTACTGTTGCAACTGGCGATCATGCGCTATGGCGGTCCCGACCGGCTCAGACTGAATACGCTCGACTGGATCAGCCTGTGCCTGATTGGCCTGGTGGGCGGCGTGGCGACAGCACTGTTTTCCGTAGGAACAGGGGAGTTGCTCGCGCTTTACCTGTTTATTCGGCGCATGCCGGTCGATGTCGCCGTATCCAGCGCCGTGATCGCCTCGGCCCTGTCCGTATGGACCGGGCTCAGCTTTCATATCCAGGCCGGACATATTCTTTGGGAAATCCTGATCTATGCCGCACCGGCCGTGGTTCTGGGCGGCTATCTGGCCCGGCAGGTGGCCCATGCCCTGGGCGCCATACGCCTGAAGCTGGCGACGGGCAGCTGGATCATCTTGTCGAGTACCATTCTGTTGCTGACCAGTTAGGCGGTTTTGATTGCCAGCACCGCGTTTTCCCCGCATGATTGCAAAAAATGACAAACGGGGAGTGATATGGATTTTGTCAAACACGTGACCCTGGCCTCTGCCGGCCTGTTAGCACTTGCCGCCTGCGATTCTACCGACCACCAGGCAGACAGTGTAAATACAGGAAACTCAGCGCCCGCTGCGGCGATTTCAGACCCCGTTCTGGCGCGCGGTGAACTGGTTTCCGACCGGGAAGCTCGCTACCTGCAAATGTCTGCAATTCCTGATGATGCCGCTGCAGAGGACTTTCTAATCCGACGTGCGGACGGGCGGGAGATCACAGTCGAGAGGATCGACCGGATCTCGAACACCGAACTCCGCCTGGTCCCTGCCGAAAATCTGGACATCACGCGGGTTCACCACGTTGAACATGCGCACTGGAACACCCGTGCGCACCTGCGCTTTGATGGCTGGTTCCGTGACCTCTACAGCGATAAGGCGCTGGGGGCCGAGATTGCGGCCGATGGCAGTTCTACCGATATCCGCGTTTTCGCGCCGCGGGCGCATGACGTCACCCTTCACCTTTATTCCACAGCGGACGGCCCGTCCTTTGCCGAACACGACCTGACGCGGGATGACCAGGGCGTGTGGGAGATCCGCCTCCCCGGTGATCTGCATGGAACCTGGTATGATTTTGTGGTGACCGGACCCAATGATCCCGGCGATCGCTTTTACGACACCCATCCGGTTCATCTGTCTGACCCCTATGCCCGCGTGAATGATGATGCCCAGGGGCGATCGCGCATCTGGCGGGCCACAACACCCGCAACCCCGCTTGACGATGGCCGACCGCCCCTGGAAGACGTCATCGCCTACGAAGTCCATCTGCAGGATTTCACTGACCTCCTGCCGGTGGATGACCGTCTGACCGGGCGAATTCCAGCCATGATCCAGCCGGGACTCGTCAATGAACGCGGCGAAGCGATCGGGTTCGACTATCTCGTCGATCTGGGCGTCAATGTCGTGCACCTGATGCCCATGCAGGAGTATCTCCACTATCCCGACGCGGAGTGGCAGACCGCCTTCGCCGAAGATCCGGACATGCAGGCCATGGGTATTGCGGAGGAGAATTACCAGTGGGGTTATCGCACCACACACGCCTTCGCGGTGGAGACGCGCTTTCGCCAACTTGGGACCGAACAGGGCGCTGAACGCGACCAGTTCCGCGACCTGGTCCAGGCCTTCCACGACCAGGGCATGGCGGTGATTATCGACATTGTTCCCAATCATACCGGTGAAAACATGGACGGCCGGGATATGCCGTTCAATTTCAGCGGCTTCGCCCGCCACTATTACTACCGGCTGGACGAAGAGGGCCAGCACATCGGTGCGTTTGGCAATGAGGTCAAAACCGAGGACCGCCTGATGGTTCAGCGCTGGCTGATCGATCAATGCCGACACTGGATCGAAGAGTTTGGCATTGACGGGTTTCGCATCGACCTCGCCGGACAGATAGATGAACAGACTCTCATCCGTCTGCGTGAGGAATTGGGCGAGGATGTCATCATCTATGGCGAACCCTGGATCGATGTGAACGACCCCTTCATCCGCTCCAATCCCGAGTGGGACTGGTACAAGGAAGACGCCCCGATCACCTTCTTCCAGGATGATGCACGCAATGCCCTCGTCGGCTCTCCGTTTGTGCTGGAAGACCCGGCAACCGATCGTGGATATGCGGGAGGCAATACCCGCCTTCGGGCCGACGCCATCCGGGCGATTGCCAATGATTATGCCGAGGAGAGCGAGAGCACGCTCCAGGGCATCAACTATATGGATATTCACGACAACTGGACCCTCGCTGATCGTTTCGCCCTGACCGACTGGGACGGGCGGCGCGGTGTGGATGAGGCGCCCTACCGGATTTCCGCCGGCCTGCTGCTGACGTCGATGGGCCCCATCGTGCTGCATGGTGGATCCGAGATCATGCGCTCGAAAGGCGCTGCCCCGATCGCGGAAAGCGTCGTGGAAACCGAAAGCGGAGAGATCCACCTGAAGGGGCGGGATGACACCTATAATGTTCGCACTCCCAATCAGTTTGTCTGGTCTGATGTCGGGGCGAGCGCAGATGTGGCACCGTCCGATTATGCCGCGATGCAGGCCTGGTGGCGTGGACTGATCCGGTTCCGCCTGAGCGAGGCAGGAGCTGTCTTCCGGCGGGCGGATGTGCCTGAAGGGCATCTGCGCTTCTTTACGCCGGATGACGAGGCCTTGCTGGCCTACACTGCCGGTGACAGTGTTTTGGTACTGGTCAATGTCGGTGAGCAGGACGATCGGATGGAGCTTGCAGACCTGCCGCAAGGCCGCTGGACCCAGATTGCCGACGGCAGACAGGTCGACCCATCTGGCATTACATCCCGCGATGCGGGCGATGGCTTTGACCTTCCCGCTTTGAGTCTGCAGATCTGGGTCCGCGACGACGCTTGAGGGGGCGCTCCGGCCCACGCCCTGTCTTGGCAGGTCGGGCTGTGCATGCCATGCACAGCCCATGACCCAGACTGATCTCTATCTCGACCGCCAGGGCTGTGTGGCCCATCTCGTGCTGAACCGGCCGGACAAGCGCAATGCGCTGAGTGCCGCGATGTGGTCGGCCCTGCCGGCCCTGCTGGCGGAGGCCGAGGCCGATACCCGCATTCGAACCCTGATTGTGCGCGGTATGGGCGGACATTTCGCGTCCGGGGCTGATATCGGCGAGTTCGAAACCGTCTACGCGACGCCTGAGAGTTCGGACACCTATTCCCGGGCCATTGGCGCCGGGCTCAATGCACTGGCCGATTTCGCCAAACCGTCGATCGCCCAGATCGAAGGGGTCTGCGTGGGCGGAGGATGCGGCCTGGCGCTGGCCTGTGATATGCGATTTGCAGCGCCCGGGGCGCGTTTTGCCATCACCCCGGCCAAGCTGGGCCTCGTCTACCCGTTTCGCGACACCAAGCGCCTGATCGACTGTGTGGGCCTGGCCGTGGCAAAAGACATGCTATTTTCCGCCCGCGCCCTGGATAGCGAGGAAGCGCTGCAAACCGGCCTCATCAATCGTATAGTCCCGGCCACAGATCTTGCCGCTGAAGTCGCCGCCTATTGCGACCACATGGCGACGCTGTCGCCCTATTCCGCCCGCCAGACCAAGGCGATGATGGCCGCTATTGAAAGCGGGATCACCGAGGAAACCCCGGAGGTGGAAGCCCTCTATCTGGATGCGTTCGCCGCGCCGGACTTCAAAGAGGGTTTCGCCGCCTTCCTCGCCAAGCGCAAACCGGTTTTCCCCGGCCATGACTGAAACAGTCAAACCGCTCGCCGGGCTGAAAGTCGTCGAACTGGCCCGCATTCTCGCCGGCCCGTGGATCGGCCAGTGTCTGGCCGATCTAGGAGCGACGGTCATCAAGGTGGAGAGCCCTGACGGCGATGACACACGCACCTGGGGCCCGCCCTTCATCGAGCATGAAAGCGGGTGCTCGGCAGCCTATTTTCATGCAGCCAATCGTGGCAAACGCTCGATCACGCTCGACTTCACCCAGGACGAGGACAAAGCCGTCCTGCTGTCCCTGCTCGATGAAGCCGATATTCTCATCGAAAATTTCAAGGTGGGCAGTCTGGCCAAGCATGGGTTGGACCATGACAGTCTGAGCATTCGCAATCCGCGCCTGATCACCTGTTCGGTCACCGGGTTTGGCCAGACCGGCCCGTGGGCGCATCGTGCCGGATATGATGTGATGATCCAGGCGATGAGCGGTATCATGGACCTCACCGGCGCTGCTGACGGTCCGCCCCAGAAAATGGGGGTTGCCTTTGCCGATATTTTCACCGGCCTGTATGGTGTCATCGGTATTCAGGCTGCGCTGGCCGAACGAACGCGGACAGGCGCGGGACGCCATATCGACATGGCGCTCTATGACAGCATGATCGGTGTCCTGGGCAATCAGGCGATGAATGTGCTGGCCAGCGGCATGGCCGTAACCCGCATGGGAAATGCCCATCCCAATATCGTCCCCTATCAGGATTTCCCGGCTCTCGATGGCCATCTCATCATCGCCTGCGGCAATGACCGCCAGTTCGAACGCCTGTGCGATGTGCTCGAACTCGGCGAGGCCGTCCTTCAGGACCATCGCACCAATGCGCAACGCGTGGCACAACGCGCCACGCTGATCCCGCTCATCAATGATCAAACACGCCGCTTCCCACGCGACACCCTGCTAGCGCAACTTGAATTGGCCGGCATCCCGGCCGGGCCGATCAATACAGTGCGCGAAGCTGTTAGGAGCGAGCAGGCGCGGGCTCGAAACCTGGTCATTGAGCCGGATGGCATTCCAGGTTTGCGCATGCCTCTGCGCTTCACTGACGCGGATCTACACCCGGGCACACGAGCCCCCGGGCTCAATGAGCACGGGGATCGCATCCGCCACGCCCTGGCGTGTGGCTCGAGCGGGTTTGACTAGCCCCGCAGGTTGATCGTCACACCCTATTGGGTTGCGTTGTGCGACACAGGGGTCGGTGTAAGCGTACTCCATCAGTTGGACACAGACCCGCTTCTCGCCGCAGACAACCACGCAACACTCACTGAGAAACATTCTCAACTTGGGTTGACTTTGAGAGTCACTCGCATTAGCAGATCCTCACTCTCATTCTCTCCCACTCGAGGAAAATAATGTTGCGTTTCAATATCATGCCGCCGGTGCGCGTGAACGCTGCCCTGTGGCTGGCCTCTACGGCCCTGCTCACAACCCCAGCTCTGTCTCAATCCGAAGAGGATATGGAAGTCATTCATGTCACCGGCACGCTGGGTCGTTACTCCGCAACAAAATCTGACATCCCGGTCATGGAGACGCCGCGTTCCGTCTCGATCGAGACCGGAGCCGAACTGATAGAACGCGGCGCTTTGAACCTCGCGGACGCCTATGTCTATTCAGCGGGCGTCACAGGGGAAACATTCGGCTTTGCTACACGCGGTGACTGGATCGCAGTACGAGGCCTGAGTGCCCCGGAATACCGCGATAGCCTCCAGGCGCTGTTTGGTAGCTACAACAATAGCCGCTCTGACATCTACACTCTGGAACAAGTTGAGATCCTGCGCGGTCCCGCCGCCGTTCTCTACGGCCAAGGTTCACCCGGGGGTCTGGTCAATGTCGTGTCCAAAACCCCGCGCGACAATTTCGGCGGTGAACTCGCGATTTCTGTAGGGAGCCATGACACATACCAAGTCCAAGGCGACGTGACCGGTCCGGCAAGCGATGGTGGTGACTTGCTCTATCGACTGGTCGGCGTCTATCGCGAGGGTGGAACGCAGGTCGATCATGTGGACGAAACGGCCATGGTTGTTGCTCCGAGCTTGACCTGGCGTCCCGGCGATGCAACGTCCATCACCTTTTTGGTCAACCATCAAGATACCGAATCGAACGCGGGCGCACAGTTTCTGCCGGTCTACGGCACTCTCCTCCCAGCCCCCAACGGACAGTACATCGATCCCAACGCCTTCCTGTCCGAGCCAGGCTTCGACCGCTATGATACGAAATCGACCGATTTCACTCTTTTGGCCGAACACCGGGTGAATGATAATCTGCTTCTGGAGGCCACTCTGCGTCGCAGCGAAAGCGAAGCGGACTATGCCCAGGCCTGGGTCTCGTTCATCGGCGGTGATCGTTGGGTCTATAATCCGGATGGCACGCTGTACGGCGGGGGACTTCTGCCTCGCACATTCTATGTCTCGGACGCGTCTTCCGAACAGTTGGCCGTGGATCTGCGCGCGCGCGGCCGTTTTAGCACCGGCGACATTCGCCATTCCCTGCTTGTCGGATTGCAATATCAAGACGTCCGAACGGAGAATGACTTTGCCTATGGCGGCGCGATTGGCTTTGACTGGCAGACACGTCAGCCTGATGTGATTTTCGGGACAACATACTGGATCGATCCCTTTGATCCTGTGTACGGCAACGTGCCACCGCAAGCTCTGATCGATTCAATCTGGACTGATAATCCACAAGCCAAGACGGAAGACTTGGGACTCTATCTGCACGACCAGATGGAAATTGGTAACTGGCTCGTGACCGCCGGCCTTCGTGCGGATCGCGTGGACACCAATCCGGGCAGCGGTCGTCAGCGCGATGACGCCGTCAGCAGCAGTTTTGCTGTCATGTACCGCTTCGCCAACGGGATCTCGCCCTACGCATCCTACTCCGAGAGCTTCGAGCCCATCCTCGGCACACTGTTCGACGGGTCGAGTTTCGATCCGCAAGAGGGCCGCCAATACGAGCTGGGCGTGAAGATCCAGCCCGAGGGGACTGACGCACAGATCACGCTGGCGGTGTTTGACATTGAACAGAGCAATCTGCTCACTACGGATCCTGTCAATGCGGGTTTCCAGGTCCAGACTGGCGACGTCGAGATCCAGGGGGTCGAACTTGAATCTCGATGGAGCTGGCAGGACTTCGGCTTCGAGCTGAACGCTTCCCACCTGTCACACGAGACTAGCGATGGCTATCAACTGCCTAGCATCCCCGAAAGCCAGGCGTCTGCCTGGGTCCGCTACACTCCGTCCAGCCTGGACAAGCTGATTACCGGTCTGGGCGTGCGCTATGTCGGCGCCTCGCAAAACGGGGCCGATAGCCTGGAAACACCGGACTACACCCTGGTGGATGCCATGATCGGCTGGCAAACGGATCAATGGGGCTTGACCCTGTCGGCCCGCAATCTTCTGGACGAGCAATACATCGCGACGTGTCTGGCTCGGGGAGACTGTTTCCCGGGTGAAGATCGCACCGTCGCGGCCCGCCTCAGCCGCCGCTTCTAAGACAGTCTCTGACCCCTGGCCCGGACCATTGCTGTGGTCCGGGCATTTTTTGGGAGGCCCCATTGACCAGCGCCTTGTTTTTCATTCCAGGTCTGACCAGCCTCTTGGCAGGCTTGGGCATTGTTTACCGTTCATGGCGGGCTCGAAACGCACGCGATTCCACTTCGGCAACAGCACTGGCCTTCGGCTGGTCAGCCATACTTCTGGGTGTTGTCTGTTTCAGCCAACTCGCGGGAAAAGCCTGGGGCGTAGCGATCGCTGTGTTGGGTATCGCCTTGTTGGTTCCAGTGGTCCTCTTAACTGGTCGTGACTGGACACCTCTGGTGCCCAAAAACCGACCCTCGACCTTTGTCACTGAGACACAGCCGGGCCGCTCCTGGCGGCTCCCGGTGGTCATCCTCTTGAGTGGCCCGATCTCTTTGCTCATCGCTGCAATGGGCATGCTTACGGGACATCAACTGGCCCACGCTCTCGGGGCCTCTGCTGCCGATCAGCTGGCCTTGGCCCTCTTCCTTCTTCCGCTGTGCTGGACCGGTCTGGCCGTCATCAGCGTGATCAAGCTGGCCCTTTGGCGCAGAGCGCTCATCCTCGCCGGTACAGGCCTGGTTTTCGCCACATCCTTCTTCCTCCTGACAGTGATCTGATCCTATGTCGACATCGATCTGGCCACGCCTGAGTGGCGTGTTTGTTTCGCGCTTCCTGTCCGCCCATACCGCGCTGGGGCTGGCCGTGGGCGGGCTGCTTTACATCATCTGCCTTAGCGGCACACTGATCGTCTTCCACAACGAGACAGCACGCTGGGAGCAACCCGTGCGGGGCGAAAACCGGATTGTCGACCCGGATGCCTTGCAATCGGGGCTCGAGGCTTATCTGGCACACCAATCAGACTTGCCCGATACAGTCCGCCTGGTCCTGCCTACACACGACATGCCTCGGATGCTGATCGGTTCGGGGGAAACCTATTTCCGGATCACAGAGGCCGGAGATCTGGCGGATCCAGTTGAACACCCTTTTGCCGAGTTTCTGGTCAGTCTGCACATGTATCTGCATCTGCCCGGTGTGCTTGGTATCACGGTGGTGGGCGCGCTTGGCGTCATCCTGCTCGGCCTGACGCTCTCGGGACTGTTGTCTCACCCTCGAATATTCAAAGATGCATTTCATATGCGTCGATCGAGCGCGCTCCTCTCGGAAACCGACCTGCACAATCGACTAGCTGTTTGGACACTACCCTTTCACCTGACCAGTGCGCTTACGGGAGCCATTTTGGGCCTCGCCTCGATCGGAGGGGCTGTCCTGGCCTACGCAGTCCATGACGGGGATCTTAACGCCGTCTTTCCGCCGATTTTCGGCACGGATAACGGCGTACAGGCAGAGGCCTCCATTGCCCCTGACATTCGCCCGGCGCTTGCACGCTTCACCTCTGACCACACGGATGAAACACCGTGGCTCATACACATCAATGGGGCAGGCACAACGGAGCAATCCATCGAGATTCTCGCTCGACCGACCGGGCGCCTGGCCTATTACGAGGAATATGTCTACTCGCCTTCCGGTACCCCGGTCTCCACACTCGGCCTGATCTCTGGCGAGACCGGTCAACAAGTCGCAGCTTCCGTCTATTCTCTCCATTTCGGCAACTACGGAGGGGTGCCGGTGAAACTGGCCTATATCGCGCTGGGAATGTTGCTATGTCTGATCTGCTCCAGCGGCATTCGCATTTGGCTATTTCGGCGCAGGCAGAGGGGACGTCCCGCGCCGGGTCTCGAACGCGCCTGGACCGGCATTATCTGGGGTGCGCCCCTGTCCATCAGCCTGACACTCTGCGCAACACCTCTTTTAAAGTTGGTTGAGCTGCCCTTGGCCTGGGTGTTCTGGATCAGCCTCTCCGGACTGATGGTGCTTGGCCTGTGTTTACCCAATCCTGCAGCGCAATCGTGGGGGCGTGTTCTTCGTCGGTTGACTGGCCTGTGTCTCCTGATCGGAACCAGCCTGCATGTGGCACACCACCCGGACACCTTGGAAAACGGGGAACACGGGCTTTTTACGGCCGCACTGGCCGGTCTTTCAATCGCTCTGCTCGCTTATGGCGTACGCCTTAAACGCAAGCGGGCCAGCTCCTGAACCGACACGAGGTCTGCCCAGAAACTGGCCCACCGCTGCGCGGCCGGGGAGGGGTCGCAGCAATCGGGCCGAAGAGGGGCGGCCCGAGGGGGGTTAGTCTGGCCGGTTCAACCGACCTTCGATCAGATCATCCACGACGGACGGATCGGCGAGCGTTGACGTATCTCCGAGGCTGGAGAATTCATCTTCCGCAATCTTGCGCAGGATACGGCGCATGATTTTACCGGATCGCGTCTTGGGAAGACCCGGCGCAAACTGGATCAGATCGGGCGACGCAACCGGTCCGATCTCGCGGCGCACATGCTGGCGCAAATCGTGCGCGGTCTGTTCCGTCGGCTCAAGGCCCGCCTTCAAGGTGACGTAACAATACACGCCCTGTCCCTTTATATCATGCGGGTAGCCAACCACCGCAGACTCGGCGACCAGCGGATGAGACACCAGCGCACTTTCGATCTCGGCCGTACCCAGACGGTGACCGGAGACATTGAGCACATCATCGACACGACCGGTGATCCACCAGTATCCATCTGCGTCGCGGCGCGCTCCGTCACCGGTGAAGTACAAACCCCGATAGGTGGTGAAATAAGTGTCGATGAACCGTTGGTGATCGCCGTAAACAGTGCGCATCTGGCCGGGCCAGGACCCGGTCAGAACCAGATTGCCCTCAATCACCCCGTCACCCTCGACCATATGGCCTTCAGGATCGACCAACGCCGGTTCGATCCCGAACATCGGTTTGGAGGCCGCGCCCGGCTTGAGCACATGCGCGCCGGCAAGCGGCGTAATCAGACAGGCCCCTGTCTCGGTCTGCCACCAGGTATCCACGATGGGGCAACGCTCCTCGCCCACCACGCTGTAATACCAAGACCAGGCCTCCGGATTGATCGGTTCGCCCACCGTTCCCAGCAAGCGGAGGCTGGACCGGTCATGTTTTTGAACCGGCCCATCGCCTTCTCGCATCAGCGCGCGGATCGCGGTCGGAGCCGTGTAGAGGATGTTGACCTTGTGTTTGGCGACAATCCGCCAGAACCGGTCCGGACCGGGATAAGTGGGTACACCCTCGAACATCAGCGTCGTGACGCCATTGGCGAGAGGTCCATAGATCAAATAGGTATGCCCGGTCACCCAGCCGATATCGGCGGTACACCAGAAGACCTCGCCCGGCTTCACGTCAAAAATCGTGTCGAACGTCAATGCCGCCCACAGGAGATAACCGCCAGTGGTATGCAATACGCCCTTGGGTTTGCCGGTAGAGCCCGAAGTGTAGAGGATGAATAGCGGATCCTCGGCACTCATTGGTTCTGGCTCACACTTCGCATCCACGGTTAGAGCCAGATCATGATGCCAGTGATCCCGCCCCTCGACCCAGGGCACATCCGCGCCGGTATGGCGGATACACAGGACCGCCTCCACGCCCTCGACCTGGTCGAGCGCCTTGTCGACATTCGCCTTGAGTGCGACACCTTTGCCGCCCCGAACACCTTCATCGACGGTGACGACAAAACGGGCGCCACAATCCTCGATCCGTCCGGCAATCGCATCCGGTGAAAAACCGCCGAACACGACTGTGTGCACGGCACCGATGCGAGCACAGGCCAGCATGGCATAGGCCGCTTCAGGCACCATGGGCATGTAGATCATCACTCGATCACCCTTGGCCACGCCCAGAGACTTGAGCTCATTGGCAAAGCGGCACACATGATTGTGCAGCTGGGCATAGGTGATCGCGTGGTGATAAGCGGGGTTATCTCCTTCCCACACGATCGCGATGTCATTGGCGCGATCCGGCAGGTGGCGGTCAATGCAATTGGTCGTCACATTGAGCACGCCATCCGCGAACCAGGAGACCTCAAGGTGGTCAGGATCCCAGCGGGTTTCGTTGATCCGCTCCGGGGTCCGGATCCAGTCGAGGCGTGTCAGCTCCTCACGCCAGAACCCGTCCGGATCCTCGATCGATTTCCGGTATCGGGCCTCATAACCCGCTTCATCAAGCGTGGTGTGAGACGCATAGGCCTCGCGGATATCCACCCTCTCCGGGGCTGAAGATACCGGGTTGGAACCATCCATAACCATCTCCCGTCGTGTCTGATTGTGTGCCTAGAAGGCGTATTTGGTTGAGAAGGTGAAACGTGTGATCGTACCGCTGTCCCCGTTTTCCAGCTCACGCTCGCCAAACAGCAACTCACCGCCCACATTCACGCCGGGCAGAACCGTCACGATGTAGTTGGCAAAACCGGACTGCACGACCCGTGTCACTCCCGAACCGGTCAGGGCAACATCATTATCCGCTTCCAGATAGGAATAGCCGACATTGAACCGGCGTCCCTCGCCCACCTGCTGACGCCAGGCCACTAGTCCTCCGAGCGAGGATATCGCCTCCAGATCACCGGTCGATGTGCCCACAGCGGCATTCATGGCATTGAGACCGACATACCGTCCAAGGCCTTCGCCCCCCACGATGTTGAAGCGCAGATCGCCCGTCTCGGTGAGGTTCAGCCGACCGGAGGCCGACAGACCCCAGCCGGTCGCGTCTCCATCGATCCCGGCCGTATCCGTGGACAATTGGCGTGCGATACCCGCGAATGAGATGTTTCCGAACTCACCTCGGTGATTATAACGCACGACTAGGTCGGGAACCGCCGTATCTTCGGTGGTAATCCGGCCACCGCCGCCAAACGGAGTCGTCGTGGTCTGTGTGTTCTCCAGCGCGATCTGCCAGTTTCCATTCGTGTAGCGGATCTGCGGCTGGCGGACGAATGTCATACCGTCAGACGCCACGAGGAAGCTCGCACTCTCCGGAATGGCGCTGGTGTTCTGGAACGTCGACCAGTCCTGACCCACACGCCAATTGCCGTGTTCCAGCCACGCAACACGCAGTCTGGGATTATAGGAGTTGGACACCCGTTCATTGCCGCCCACAGATCCCAGGAAATCCATCTCGATACGGCCGCGGACAGGACCGTGTTCTGTGGGGGTCTCCGTTGTGAAGAAGAAGCGCGTCGCCTCGGCTGTCACATCGCTTTCCAGATTGCCGTCTGCCCCTCCCACCGGCGTGGCGCCGGAGATGTAGAAATCACGTGCGATGGATGTGGACCCGAAATCGCCATCCGACAGATCGGTCACATGCAGGTCGACATCGACAAAACCACCAAACTTTACGCGCGTATTGCCCATCATGAAGCCGGTTTCATCGCTGGAGCGAGCCGCTCCGGCCACGGTCTGTACCTGGGCCTCGACAGTTTCGAGGGTTTCCACTGCATCCGCAGCCGTTTGCACGGCTTGCGAGCTTGCCTCGCGCGACGCGCTGACCTCGGCCCGCAGCTCCGCGATCATGGCTTCCAGCGCAGCAATCCGCGCCTCCAGGTCTTGCGTGTCATCGGCATAAGCCGATGCGGGCAGCGCGCACATCAGGGCGCCCAAAGCTGCAGATGCAAGGATTGTGGACTTATCAAATTCCGGCAAGGTCATCATTTCCTCCCCATGTGCCAGGTCCGGGCGCGACATCTCGGCCGTCTAATCCGGTTACTGGGATTATCTTGAGCAGGGCTGAACAGCGGTATTGGCCAAAGGTCGAAACAGGCCGAAACGAAGACTATACTTTAGTCTGAGACGACATTTGTTATGAATTGACATAATCTGGATGCTTGGCGCCAGAATCGCGTGGGCGATCTGGAAGAAGAGGCTCACAATGTCCGTCACACAGTCCGGGACCGTTTCACAGTCCGATCGAATTGTACTGGCCGATGACCACCCCTTGTTCCGCGCAGCCCTGCGCGAAGCCGTCCGACGCCTGTCCAGCGAAATCGAGACTCTCGATGCGTCCAGCCTGGCCGAGACACGTGCCACTTTGAAAGACGCGCCCGCGAGCCTGGTCTGCCTGGATCTTCACATGAGTGACAGCAGCGGATTTCTCGGCCTGACAGAGCTCAGACGCAGTTTTCCCGCTATCCCCGTCGTTGTGGTCTCAGCCTGCCAGACGCCGGGCATCGCCCATCGGGCTCTGGAATTCGGCGCCTCCGGATTCATTCCCAAAACCGCCGATCTGGACACGATGTGTGAGGCGCTCAATGCGGTCCGGCAGGGCGAGGTGTGGATCCCCGAAGACTCTGCCGAACCCGAGAACGACGAAACGCTGGAAGCCGCGGCCCGGATTGCAAGCCTGACACCGGCGCAACTCCGCGTTCTGGAAGGTCTGGCGAGCGGCAAGCTCAACAAGCAGATTGCTTATGAAATGGACGTATCCATCGCGACGGTGAAGGCCCATGTCACCGCGATTTTTCGCAAGCTGAGCGTTATCAACCGCACACAGGCCGTGCTGCTGGCTCAATCCCTGTTCGTGGATGCCGGCGAGCAGGGCGCCTAGTCTTCGCCCAAACCCTCGTCGTCGTCCAAACGACGTATCCGCGACCGCATTTCCGTCAGCACCGCCCGCAGACCGGCCGGCGGGATCGGCTTGGCCATAAATTCCATACCCGCCGCATTCGCCATTTCCATAATGCGGTCCGCTCGTTCCGCCGTGGCCAGCACCGCCGGCGGCCGTGCCCCCCAGACGTCGCACAGGCGCGCATAAACGGACGGTCCCGTGTCTCCGTCGTCCAGCATGAAATCGATCACAGCCAGATCCGGAGCGCTCTGCGGAAAGGCCTGCAAGGCCTCCGCTTGCGTTCGGGCCGTCACGACCTGGCACCCCCAGCGGCTGAGCAGGTGTTCCAGACCGATCAGGACATCCTCATCATTGTCCAGACAAAGCACACTCAGACCGTCCAGACTGGACACGGTCCGCCGTCGGCCGAGCGCACCCGGCTGTCGCTGTTCAGCCGCCACACGGGGCAGTTCCACCGAGAAGACCGAACCACCATCCGGCCCGTCCTGAACCGTGATCGCATGATCCAGTCGCTCGAGAATGCGATCAACAATCGCCAGGCCCAGACCCAATCCACGATCCCGCGCGTCTGCCCCCTCTCCGCGTTCGAATTCCCTGAAGATGATTTTCCTTTGCGCCCGGGGAATTCCGGGACCTGTATCCACGACCTGGAGGGCGACCTTCTGGCCTCGACGTCGCGCGCCCACCACGATCCCTCCGCTTTGAGTGTATCGCACCGCATTGGCCAACAGGTTCTGGAGCACACTCATCATCAATCCACGATCACTCTCGACCCAGACACCGCTCTGAACGGCTCTAAGCGCCAATCCCTTCGCTTGGGCCTTGTCCTGCAGTGTCCCGAGGACTTCCAGGATTAGGGCATCAAGCGAAAACCGGCTCAGTTGAGGCGTGACCCCGCGCGCGTCCAGGCGGGTGATATCGAGCAGGGCTCGCAAGAGCTGGTCCGCATTTTCGATCGACTGGTCCACCCGGTCGAGCAGATCCCGGCGCGCCTGGGGCTGATCTGCCATGTCGGCAGCAAGAGCCGAGGTCAGAAGACGGGCGGCTGACAATGGTTGCAGAAGATCGTGGCTGGCTGCGGCGAGGAAACGTGTTTTTGAATGTGTCGCCGCCTCTGCATCGGCCCGCGCGATCTGAAGCTCCAGCGTCCGGCTGGCCACTTTTTCTTCCAGCGTCTCGTAGGCTTCCTTCAATCGATCCTCGGCGAGCTGGCGCTCCGTCACGTCCTGATAGACGCCAAAGAAACCCACGATCTCATCATTCTCCCAACGCGGCTGGTAGAAGACCTGCCAGGTGCGTAACTGGCCATCCTCACTCATCCGGCGGATATCGAAAATCTGACGTTCTCCTGAGAGAGCCCGGGTAATATGGGGCTGGCGCTCCGCGTAGTCATGACGGCTCAGGCACTCGGCAATTGTGCGTCCGATCGCGCGCTCGCTCAGCCCGAAAAAGCGCAGATACGCACGGTTGGCAAACAGCAGATGTTCGTCCTGGTCGGAATAGGTGATGAGCGCCGGGACATGATCCATATAGAATTGGGCCGAACGCTGGGTCTCCACGCGCGCCGTTTCCGACGTCCGGATCTTTTCGGAGGCCTCATCCAGCAAGGTCACGACATCCGCAGCGCTGACCTGACTCCCCGCCAGCACCTGCGACATCAGGATACGGGCCGCGACAGCACCCACAGCCCGAGCCAGACGCGCCTCACACCAACCCACTTCCCGCGTCTCTAGCAAGTCGAGCGCGGACAGGGGCCGTCCAGCCAGACGCCGCAACTCACCCAGGGCGATCCATGTTTCATCATCCCCCAAAACCCGCCGGAAAATCGTTTCGACATCGGACAGGCGAACCCGATGGCCATCCGGGGGCCAGTGTTCATGATCCTCCGTCTGAAACCGGTCAGCCTGAAGGCGATCTGTCAGCGTCGCGGGCATGAATGCGACGCCAAAAATGAAGGCCGTGACATTGATCGCCAGACTTGTCAGCGCGGCCGAGGAAAATGGGTCCACATCAAACGGAAGCACATAGGACCAGCCCGTATAGGCCGGCACGACGACCAGTCCGAGCCAGGATAATCCGCCGGCCAGCATGCCCGCCATCGCACCCGCACGATTGGCCCGGCGCCAGAACAGGCCAAACAAAAGTGATGGCGCCAATTGCGCGGCCCCGGCAAACGAAACCAGGCCTATATCCGCCAGAGCCAAGCTGGGGCTGAGACCAAGATTGAACAGCCAGGCCCCGAAAATCAGAAGGACAATCATCGCGCGGCGAATATTGAGGAATCGCCCGGCGAGGCCCGATCCCTGGGGCGTAAGTCCCGCCCTCAAGGCGAGCGGCGCCAGGATCGCGTCCACCAACATGATCGAAACGGCCAGGGCCGCCACGGTAATCATCCCGGCTGAGGCTGAAAATCCACCCAGAAAGGCCAGAATGGCCAGCAGGCTTTCGCCCTCGGAGACCGGCAGGGCGAGGATATAGGCGTCTGGATTGACCCCTGAGAGCAAGGCCTGACCGGCCAGAGCCACCGGCGGAGCCGCCAGGGCAATCAAACCAAGATAGGCCGGAAACAGCCAGCGAGCGGGTCGAATATCACCCGGCTCCCGGGCCTCAACCACCATGACATGGAATTGTCGGGGCAGACACAGAATCGCGGCGGCGGCGAGCAGGGTCAGAGTGAAGAAACGAAGATCCAGCTCGGGACGCGCCAGCACTGATTCCGACCACAGGCTCTCGCGCGCCGCGGCGGGCAGGTCACTCCACAGACCCAGCGCAAACACTCCGATCGCCAGCATTGCCCCGAGCTTGATGATCGACTCCAGCCCCAACGCGAGCACCAGCCCCCGATTGCCCTTTTTCGTATCAGCCTGACGGGCGCCAAACAGCATGGCAAAGCCGGAGAATGCCAGCACGAGGACTACGCCCCAGTCCTGGCGCTCGATCTGGGGCATTAACAGGGAGAGCGAGGCCTGCGCGGATCGCAATTGCAGGCCGATATAGGGCAGGGCCGAGAGCGCCAGAATGGCAGCAGCGATGGCCGCCACACTGGCTGACTTGCCATAGCGGGCTGACAGGAAATCGGAAATGGAACCGGTATTCAGTCGCCGGCCGAGCAACACCAGACGGCGCACCACAGGTGCGCCCAGGAGGAAGACGAGAGCGGGGCCCAGATAGATCGGAAGATAGTCCCATCCATTTCGAACAGCCTCACCGACTGCGCCATAGAAGGTCCAGCTAGTGCAATACACACCGAGGGAGAGGACCAGCAACCAGACCCGAACACTGCGTTTCCTGTCAAACACAACAGAGCGGGCATCCCCGTAGGCAGCGATGCCGAACAGAATGGCGACATAGGCCGCCAGGGCAAAAGCGGCGATGTTCACCGTTTGCGCTCCGGCATCAAGAGAGTGTCGGTCATGACATCACCAAAGCAGAAAAACTGCCCCGGGAAAATCCCGGGACAGTCTGCGATCCGATCACTCGGTATCTATTCAGCCGGAGTCTGGTGCGGGGGATGGGCCCGCACGGAGGGGATACGAATCTCCTCGACCAGATCCTGAACCTCGGCTGGCGGCGCCTTGGTCGACAGGGCCACCACGGTTGAGACCAGGAAGCTCAGGCACATGCCCACACTGCCAAAGCCTTCCGGAGAGATGCCCAGGAACCAGTTGTCCGCCGAGCCGCGGGCGATGTCAGGCAGGATACCCACGACACCAAGCAGACCGACCAGACCCAGAAGACCTGCACCGGCGGCAACCAGGACCGATCCCTTGCCCGCTTCGTTGCGGGTCCCGATGAACAGGATAAAGCCCGCAATCGCCAGGATCAGCGCGACCACACCCACGACCATCGACGAGAAGCCGATCTTGAAGTGGATGATGTACATGCCCGTGGTCAACAGCCCCACGGTCATGCCCGAAACAGCACCTTCCTTGTTCATTCGCTTCCAGAAAATGCCCAGGAAAATGGCCGGAAAGAAGCTGGCCGCCGCGAGCCCGAAGGCAAAGGCCACAACCGCCGCCACGAAGCCCGGAGGATAAATGCCGGCCAGAATGGCGATCAGGACCGCCGCCACGGCCGCCGACCGCGCCACCAGCAATTCCTGCTTCTCCGACATATTCGGTGCGAGAACCTTCTTGCACAGATCATGGGAGACAGCCGACGAGATCACCATCAACAAGCCGGCCGCGGTCGACAGGGCTGCGGCAAGCCCACCGGCGACAACAAGCCCAATCACCCAGGCGGGCAGATTGCCGATTTCCGGATTTGCCAGCACGAAGATATCGCGGTCCAGCGTGGTCATCTCATTCTCGTCTGCCGAGGCTCGATACTGGATACGGCCATCACCGTTCTTGTCGGTAAAGCCCAACAGCCCCGTGCTCTCCCAGTTATAGAACCAGGCCGGAGTCGCATCCTCGGGCAGCTCGGCTGCGGTGATGGCACCCGCCGCATACTCCTCGGAATACACGCTCTCATTGACCGTATCGATGAAGTTGGAACGGGCAAAGATCGCCACCGCCGGCGCAGTTGTGTAGAGCACGGCGATGAAGACCAACGCCCAACCCGCAGACTTGCGCGCGTCAGATGCCTTGGGCACCGTGAAGAAGCGGATGATCACGTGCGGCAGTCCGGCCGTTCCGACCATCAGGGCCAGCGCGATGGCGAACACATCCAGCTTCGACTTGATCCCCTCAGTATAGGGCTGGAAGCCCAAATCCACGAGGGTTCGGTCCAGACTCAGCAAGAGCGGGGTTCCGTCCTGCGCATTGCCGATGAAACCCAATTGCGGAATCGGCGTGCCGGTGATCTGCAAGGACAGGAAAATGGCCGGCACCATGAAGGCGAAAATCAGCACGCAATACTGGGCCACCTGAGTATAGGTGATACCGCGCATACCGCCGAGCACCGCGTAGAACAGCACGATAATCGCCCCCACAATCACGCCGATCTCGATCGGCACATGCAGGAAGTTGGAAAAGGCGATGCCCACGCCGCGCATCTGACCGGCGATATAGGTGAACGAGATAAACAGCGCACAAATAACGGCCACGATACGCGCAGCCTGGCTGTAATACCGATCCCCCACAAAATCAGGCACTGTGAACTTGCCGAACTTGCGCAGATAGGGCGCGAGCAAAAGGGCAAGGAGCACATATCCCCCGGTCCATCCCATCAGATAGACAGAGCCATCATAACCCGCAAAGGCAATAATGCCCGCCATCGACAGGAAGGACGCCGCACTCATCCAGTCCGCGGCGGTTGCCATGCCATTGAACAGCGGCGGCACATCATGGCCCGCCACATAGAATTCGTCGGTTGAACCGGCACGGGCCCAGACCGCAATGCCGATGTAAAGGCCAAACGTCAAAATGACGAAAGTGGCCGTCCAGATCAAAGTCGGATCCATAACAGCCTCCTAGTCGTTTTCGTCGCTCATTCCGTACTTCTTCTCGATCTGGCCCATCCGTACGGAATAAACAAAGATCAAGATGACGAAGACGAAAATCGAGCCTTGTTGCGCAAACCAGAATCCCAGCGGTGCACCGCCTATCGAGACCTGGTCCAAAACATCACGGAACAGGATGCCGAACCCGAAGGATACGGTGAACCAGATCACCAGCAGTATCCCCATCAGGGTCAGGTTTTCGCGCCAGTAAGCGCGAACCGCCTGGGCCGACACGTCATGATCCGGTGTCGTCTCGGGCGTGGATGCGGATAAATCCGTCATTGTGAATACCTCCCACGTGTGACTGGTTGTTCCAGCCTGCCGCATATCCTGAACCTTCAGGACACGCGTGGGGAGGCCGACTTTGGTCTAGAACGCGCCGTCCAGGATATGTTTCGCCGCCTTGGACAGCTGATCGGCCAGTTCTGGCAAGCGCAGCGCTACCGGCGAGGTTTCGCGCCAGATTAACGCAATATCCCGTCGTGCTTCAGGATGGTTGATCCGACGAAAGGCCAGGCTGTCATCACGCGCAGCCTCGGTCGTCAGATACAGTTCCGGCAACACCGCCACGCCGCCCCCCAACGCCGCCATGTGACGGATCGCATCCAGAGAGGTCCCTTGATAGTCCGTTGAAATATAAGCGCCCGCCTGTTCCGCCAGACGCTGCACCAACAGGGTCAGTCGATGGCCCAGACCCAAAGTCAAAAACGCGCGGCCGGCCAGGTCACCAAGATCGACAGGCCCCTCTTGGTCCGCCAGCGGATCATCCGGTGCAATGGCGATGGACAGGCTCTCCTGAAACAGCCGAACGCCCTGATATCCTGGATGCTCCTCCCAGGTCGAGATCACCGCATCAAGACGCCCTTCCTCCAGACCCTGAGCCAGGTCGATCGGGGCCTCATCCCGGATCACCAGTCGCAGGTCGGGGAAACGTGTGTGCAAATCCTTGGAGCACAGGGGCAGGAGATAGGGTCCGATCGTGGGCAGCACACCCAGCCGGATACGACCGTACAAACGGCCTTCCCCGTGTTTCGCCACAGATTTGAGGTCATCCATACGGTGCAGCACGTCCCGGGCATGACGAATGATATCAGCCCCCACAGGCGTGAGGATGGCACCGGCCCGACCCCGCTCGAAGACTGTCACCCCCAGATGGTCTTCCGCGTCTGCGACCTGTGCTGACAGGGAAGGCTGGCTGACATTCATGCGCCGCGCCGCCTCGGAAAACCGTCCCGTCTCTGCAATCGCGACCAGATACTCAAGCTGACGCAGAGTCGGCTTCATAGCTTTTTCCTAAGGCTGATTTTGTTTGTTTATATTTTATCTAATCACCGTGCCTCGATAGGGTCAAATCATCAAGAACGACAACGGAGAAACGAAATGGCCCCAAACGGTGAGTTCCGCGACTGAGCCTGCTATCCCTGTACCCGCAGGCTCACGGGATGTTGCCGCTTTCCCGAGCGCGCGAAGAACCACCACACCGCCGTCCTCGCCCGACGTGCGGACATCTATCTGGTGAAGACCTCACGGCAGAACAGCCCCCTCTAACTGTTCTCAACCCGCTTCACCCTCCACGGCCTGGACTGATCGACCAGCACCCCCCGCGCGCGATCAGCCAGGCCGTCACTGTTTGATCCCTTGTTTTTGACTCTGAAAGGTTCCTATGAGTGAACACCGGCCCGCAGCTGCGAACCGGGACATCCTGGCTGGCCTGGTCCTGATGACCGCCGCCGCAGCAGCCCTCATCATCAGCAATACGCCTCTGGCCGCGCTGTATGACACGATCTTTGCCCACCCGCTGACCCTCGGAGCGGGGGAGTATTCTATCCAGAAACCATCCCTGCTCTGGATCAATGATGGTCTGATGGCGATCTTCTTCCTGCTTGTCGGACTGGAGATCAAAAAGGAAGTCCTGGAGGGAGAGCTCTCCACACCGCGCAAGGCCAGCCTGCCCCTGCTTGCCGCCGTGGGTGGCATGGCCGGACCGGTATTGATCTTCTGGGCCATCAACCAGTCTTCTCCGGCCACGATCAATGGCTGGGCCATCCCCGCTGCCACAGATATTGCCTTCGCCCTGGGCATTTTGATGATGTTGGGGTCGCGCATCCCAGCTGCACTCAAAATCCTGTTGCTGGCCATTGCCATCATTGATGATCTCGGCGCGATCACCCTCATCGCCCTGTTTTACTCCGACAGCCTGTCCATGGTCTCTCTGGGTCTCGCTGCGGTCTGTCTGAGCGGTCTTATCCTGATGAACCGGGCCGGTATGACACGGCTTTTGCCCTATCTTCTGGTGGGCGCCATCATGTGGGTGTGTGTGCTCAAATCCGGCCTGCATGCCACACTCGCCGGCGTCCTCTTGGCCATGGCCATACCGCTGAAAAAGGGCGACGTGCGACCGCTGGATACGCTGGAACACGCCATCCAGCCCTATGTCGCCTTCCTGATCCTGCCGATCTTCGCCTTTGCCAATTCCGGCATCACCCTCACCAGTCTCAGCCTGGAGGATGTGATCTCGCCGTTGACCCTTGGCATCGCCGCCGGCCTGTTCTTCGGCAAGCAGATTGGCGTCTTCGGCGCCATGATCATCGCCGTGAAGACACGCCTCTCTCCACGTCCCGACGGTGTCAGCTGGGCCCAGCTATACGGATTGGCGTGTCTCACCGGTGTGGGTTTCACCATGAGCCTGTTCATCGGTGGTCTGGCCTTTGATGATGCACGACTGATGGACCAGGTCCGTGTGGGTGTGATCGCAGGCTCGCTGGCCTCGGCCGGCATGGCGATCGCCTTCCTGACCCGCCAGCCTGCCGTGCGTCCAGAACGGGCTGCAAACCGGGCACGCCCGGCAGCCGCCATGGCCAATTTCTCGGCTCGGAAGAATGAGGACCGCACCCATGCTTGATGTGAACGGAATACTCGGAGCCCTGCAGGGACAACCCGCACGCAATATGGCCATGGTCGGAGGCGGTGCTGCCGCCGCCGGCCTGGCTGCCGGCATGCTGACCGGAAAACCGGGGCGCAAGCTTCTGGGCAAGGCCGCCAAATACGGTGCGGTCGCAGCACTGGGTGGGCTGGCTTATCATGCCATCTCCCGTCGCCAGGGTGGCCAGGCTCCTACCCCGGCGTCTGCGAGCCCGGTACCGCCGGATTATGACGCCGCGAAACCCGGAACAGCTTTCCTGCCTGCACCCGGTCAGACCGAGGCGCAAAACACGCTGGACCGGCTGGTCGTGCGTGCCATGATCACAGCCGCCAAAGCGGATGGAGCGATCACCGAGATTGAACGGTTGCGCATTCATGAGCGCATGTTCGAGCTGGGACTGGATGCGGAAAGCCGCAATTTTGTCGCCGAACAACTCTCAGGTCCCATGGATCTGGATGGCCTGGTTGCCGCTGTCCAGACACCGGAGGAGGCCGCGGAAGTCTACGCGGCGTCGCTTGTGGCCATTGACGTTCACGGTCGAGCGGAACAGGCCTATCTTGGCATGCTCTCCGCCCGGCTCGGCCTGGATCCGGAGCTGGTCGACCGGTTACATGACTGTGCCGCCGCCGACCGACTGGCTCCCGCCTGAGGACGCCGCTCAAGGTCAGTCGGTGGCTTGGCCCACCGGCTGGCCACCGGCATCCTCGGCTTCGGATTGAAGCTTGCGCGACATCCAATTGGGCGTCTTCGTGAACCGACCCAGAACCGAATAGGCGACCGGGACGACAAACAGCGTGAATAGCGTGGCGACGCTCACCCCTGCAAAGATCACGACACCAATTGTGATCCGGCTTTCTGCTCCCGGCCCCGACGCCATCATCAAGGGAGCCGCGCCAATGGCCGTCGACAGACCGGTCATCAGGATCGGGCGGAAACGTGTCGCCGAGGCCTCGATGGTCGCCTGGGCCAGGTCCCGCCCCTCCTCACGGAGTTGATTGGCAAACTCCACGATCAGGATACCATTTTTTGCGGCCAGCCCGATCAGAATGACAAGGCCGATCTGGGAATAGATATTGAGACTGGAGCCGAGCATTTCGAGACCGAACAATCCGCCCGCCACGGCCAATGGCACAGTGAGCATGATCACAAGCGGCTGGATCAGGCTTTCAAACTGGGCCGCCAGGACCAGGAAAACAATCAAAAGCGCCATGCCGAAGGCAAAGAGCAGGGCGGAATTGGCTTCCAGAAATTCCTTTGCGCCGCCCAGGTACGTGGTTGTCATGCCCGGCGCCAGCTCGCGCACGGCCCAGTCATCCAGCCAGGCGACCGCCTCACCGAGGGTATAGCCCTCAGCAATCGTCGCAGACACCGTCACCGAACGCTGCCGGTCGACACGATTGCGCGTCGCTGCTTCACCGACCTGTCGCACTGAAACCAGGTTGGAGAGCGGGATCAGTTGGTTTCCGGCTCCCTGCACATAGAGGGTCTCCAGATCCTGGCTGTTCATGCGCTCTTCGCGTCGGTTTTCCAGAATGACGTTATAGGCCTCACCGCGTTCGATGAACTGCCCGACCCGCCGAGATCCCAGATGGGTTTGCAAGGTCTGACCGATCTCGGAGACGGATACGCCCAAAGCGGCAGCGCGTTCGCGATCAATATCGACCACCAGCCGGGGGCTATTGGGCTGATAATCTTTGCGAGCCCGCATCAAATTCGGGTTGTCCTGGCGAATGGCGGCCAGCAATCGCTCGGCCTCCGCATCCAGACTGGCATAATCGGGTCCTTGCAACACAAACTGGATGTCGTCGCCGCCACCGCCGCCGCTAATGGACGAGCGCATCGAGGCAAAGGCCCGCACACCGGTCAGCTGGCCAAACCGGCCATTAATCTCTCCGAGAAGCTCGCCGCCCGGCCGCCGGTCATCCCAGTGAATCATCGTGCCAATGACAATACCTGATGCCGTCCCGCCTCCACCAAATCCCGGAGAGATGACCAGCGCCCGGCGTAGCTCACCCGCTTCAACATAATCTAGAACGATGTCTTCCACCTCGGTGGCCTGTTCGGCCATGTAGTCGAAGCTTGCCCCCTGCGGACCGGAGAAGAATCCGAAGAATGAGCCGCGATCTTCCGGCGGTGTCAGTTCGGAGGGCAATCGGCCCAGCAGATAGGCTGACCCGCCCATCGCCACGACAATCATGGGCAGGATCATCCAGGGCATTTTCACTGCGATGGCCAGGCTGTCGGCATAGCTGTTGCGCAAACGTGTCACCACCAGATCCACCCATCGGGCGGGCCCGCGCGCCTGACCGGTGGGCTTGAGCAGTTTTGAAGCCATCATCGGCGACAGGGTCAGGGCGACAAAGCTGGACAAAACCACGGCTGCGGCGATGGTCAAAGACAGTTCCGTAAAGATCCGGCCGATGAAGCCGGGCAGGAAAACGAGCGGTACAAACACTGCGACAAGAACCGCCGTCGTTGCAATCACAGCAAAGAACACCTGCCCGCCACCGCGCAATGCGGCCAGGGCCGGACCTTCGCCAAGATCCATTCGGCGCTGAATATTTTCCAGGACCACGATGGAATCATCCACCACCAGGCCAATCGCCAGAACGAGCGCCAGCAGGGTGAGGATATTGATCGAAAATCCAGCTGCCGACAGGGCGGCAAAGACGCCGATCAGACACACCGGCACCACCGCCGCGGGAATGATCGCAGCCCGAATACTGCCCAGGAAAAGATAGATCACCAGCACGACAAGCGTCGCTGCCACAGCGAGGGTGCGCCAGACCTCCCGAATGGATTCCTCGATGAACACGGTGTCGTCGGACGCGACAATCAACTGCATGCCTTCGGGCAGGGAGGGGCGCATCCGGTCGGCCTGTTCGCTGATCGCATCCGCCACAGCGACAGAATTGGCCTGGCTCTGACGCACAAATCCCAGGCCGATCATGTTGTCGCCATTTCCTCGGAACAGGGTTCGGGGCTCCTCGGCCTCGCGGGACACATCCGCCACCTCGCCAAGACGAATGACGTGTCCGTCCTGACTGTTGCCAACAGGCAAGCGGGCAAAACTCTCAGGATCGGAGAACAGACGCTCCACCCGGACAACAATTTGCGTATCGGAGGTTTCGACAGACCCGCCGGGCACTTCGACATTCTGGGTCCGCAGGGCCTGTTCGATATCAGCGACCGTGATACCCCGCGCGGCCATGGCCTGCGGGTTCAGCCAGACACGCACAGCATAACGTCGCTCACCGCCGATGCGCACGCTGGCCACGCCGTCAATCACACTGAACCGGTCAACCAGAACGCGGGCAGCATAATCGGACAATTCTTCGGACGTCATGCGATCCGACATGAGGGAATACCACATGAACGGACGGGCATCGCCGTCCTGCTTGCGCACTTCAACGTCATCCACATCCGGCGGCAAACGATCGATGATGCGTGATACGGCATCCCGGACATCATTTGCAGCGGCTTCGATGTCACGCTCCAGGGTGAAGGTTACGGAGATGCGCGAGGTTCCGTCCCGTGAAGAGGAGCTGATCGTATCAATACCATCAATACCGGACAGTTGGTCCTCGATGATCTGGGTGACCCGGTTTTCAACCACCTCCGCATTGGCTCCCGGATAGGAGGCTGAAACGGATACGATGGGCTGATCCACGTCGGGCAGTTCACGCAGCGGCAGGTCCCGGAGGCCCAGCACGCCGAAAACGACAATCAGGGCGCTGATCACAAAGGCCAGGACCGGGCGGCGTACGGCAATCTCGGAAAGGGTCATTGCTGGCTCGCCGTGCTGATCGCTGCACCCGTGCCCACGCGGCGTGGCGCCATGCGTTCGGTCACGACGACCGGCATCCGGTCACGGATGCGGTGGGTCCCTTCACTGACGACCACATCGCCCAGGCCAACACCCCGGACAATTTCCACCATGTCACCGGACGCCGTGCCCAGCTCGACCTCCACCTGGCGGACGCTGGCACCCTCGTCTGTCTCGTCGACAACAAACACGAAGGCCTGGTCCAGATAACGAGTAATGGCAGACCCTGGCACCGCCGGGCGCAGGCGTTCATCGCGACGGATTTCTACCGTCATCAATTGTCCGGGCAAAAGACGGCCGCTTTCATTGTCGATCTCTGCCCGCACGGTCACGGCGCGGGTGATCGGGTCGATGCGGCTGTTGATCTGGGTAATCGCACCTTCAAACACCCGATCAGGATAGGCGGAGGTTCGCGCCGCTATCGTCAAACCCGGTTGCAATGCCGCCAGAAAACGCTCAGGCACAGTGAAGTCGAGCTTGATAATCCGTGTGTCGTCCAGGCTGGCAATCGCATCACCCGGGCGGACCAGTTGTCCCACGCTGACCTCGCGCAGACCGATCACACCGGAAAAGGGTGCGCGGATAATCCGGTCCGCCAATCGGGCTTCGATGGAATTGACACGCGCCCGTGCTCTCTCAACCGTCGAGCTGGCTTCATCCAGACGCTGGCGGGTGGACACACCGCGTTCCAGCAGATCGACCGCCCGCTCATATTCGCGCTGGGCTTCGCGCCATGTCGCGCGGGCCTCAGCCAGGCTGGCCGCTTCTTCGCGATCTGTCAGCTCGGCGAGAATAGTTCCCGCTTCGACTTGATCGCCGGACTCAAAATCAATGCGGGAAATCGTGTCGGAATCGCGTGCTGTAATGGTCACGGTTTCATCGGCGCGGGCTGTGCCCAAGGCCTCAACAATATCCGCAAACTCATGGGTTTCGATATCATAAACAGCGACGGGGGTTTGCCGTCCGGCGAAACCGCGACGGGCCTCTTCCGGCTGAACCGCCCGCACCACAACCAAAGCCGTCATGGCCGCAAAGACCAGGCCAACAACAATCAAAAAACCGGCACGACGCATCAAAATTCTCCTCGCGGCGCATATGGCGCGCGGCGATGGCATATCAAGTTGGATAAGCCTGGCGGATCACATTCCCGCGACCAGGCCCGATGTCTGATCCAGCGCTTTTCACAGATTTGCGTAAAAATAAAGCGCTACGCGGTTCCCGTGGTCCTCATTTCCAATGCACGCATCTGCATTACAATTCCGAAAGAGTCGAAATTCGCGACCGTTGGCGGGAAGCGATAGCATATTGGCACAAAGTGCAATTGAGACGTCGGACCTGGATGGGCATGTAAAGCCCACAAGGTTCCCACCTTGAAAGACCGACCTCACTGGCGTCCCCCTGTCCCTGTCAGTGAGGTCGGCCCCTTGCAGGAGAGATTTCATGACGCAGACCATTCTCATCACCGGTGCATCAACAGGTATCGGCAAGGCCACCGCACTGCACTTCCAGGCCCAGGGCTGGAATGTCATTGCGACCATGCGCAATCCCGACGCCGGCTCAGATCTGGCCGCGCTCGACAATGTGCTCGTGACCCGCCTCGATGTCCTGGACCAAGCCTCCATCGACAGCGCCATCTCTGCCGGGCTCGAGCGTTTCGGGGCGATCGATGTTTTGCTCAACAATGCGGGCTACGGCGCCTATGGGCCGCTCGAGGCTTTCTCCATGGAGCGCATTCGTCGACAGTTCGACACCAATGTCATCGGCCTGTTGGCCGTCACCAAATCCGTTCTGCCCCACATGCGGGCCCGGGCTTCAGGCACAATCGTGAACATCTCCTCGATCGGCGGCCAGATGACCTTCCCCCTCGGCACGCTTTATCACGGTACGAAATTCGCTGTGGAAGGCCTGTCTGAAGCCCTCCACTACGAGCTCGAAGCCGCCGGCATCAAGATAAAAATCGTTGAGCCCGGCATGATCCGGACCGATTTTGGTGGCCGCTCCTTCGACTTCCAGAATGACGAGACGCTCGAGGCCTACCAGCCTGTCGTCAACGCCCTATTCTCCACTTGGGGAGGCGCTGCCGATGACACCAGCCGGAGTTCTGCACCGGAAGTGGTCGCAGATGTTATCTGGACGGCCGTCACCGATGGCACGACCACGCTACGCTATCGCGCGGGTGCTGATGCGGTCGAATTGCTCGACAATCGCAAGGCCCTGTCTGACGACGATTTTATCGGTGGCCTCAAGAGCCAGCTGGGCCTGTAAGACAGATCCGGTGCACAAGGACTGGCAGCGAACGCGGCAGGAGAGAAAAGACATGAAGCAATTTGCCATTGATCCGCGATGGGGCTTGTTGTTGAGCGATCTCGGCGTCGACCCCATGGCTGTTCTCCGCCGTGCGGGCCTGCCGCTTGACCTGATGGCCAGAAAACGGCCCACACTCTCTGTGGCCGAGTATTACCGATACTGGGAAGCGGTGGGCGAGTTGAGTGGCGAGATCCATATTCCCATCGCAATGGCCGACGCTCTACGCGTCGAAATGCTGTCCACGCCCATTCTCGCTTGCCTGTCCAGCAAGGACATGAACACGGCTCTTTTCCGTCTGAGCCAGTACAAACCCCTGGTCGGCCCCCTGTGTCTGGATATCGATATCCAGGCCACTCACACACAGATCGCACTCAAGGGCCTGCCCCGTGAAACACCGCCCCCGGCTGGCTTTCTTCTCATGGAACTGGTCTTTCTGACCCAGGTCGCGCGCCTGGCCACCCGCCAGCCGATCCGCCCCAAACGGGTGGAACTTGAAGTCCTGCCGACAAACACAGCGGTCTATGAAGACTATTTCCAATGCCCGCTAAGCAAGTCGGACAGGACCTCGCTGGTATTTGACGCGATCGATGCGCGGCGCCCCTTCCTGACAGCCGACGAGGTGATGTGGGAATTGTTTGAAGCCGAACTGATCCAGCGCATGTCCGACCTCAGCGCGGATACCAGTATTGTGGATCGGGTCCGGACCTCCCTCGCCGAAAACCTTCCGGGCGGCCAGGTCTCCATTCACGAGATCGCCCGATCGCTGGGCATGAGCAGCCGCACGCTGCAACGTCGGCTCTCCGCCGAAGACACAAATTTCAACAATGTGCTGCGGGATTTGCGGCGCGATCTGGCGCTCCATTATCTGCGCCACACCGACAATACGACGGCGGATATCTCCTATCTTCTGGGATATGTGGAACCCAACTCCTTCTTCCGGGCCTTCTCGGAATGGACAGGTTCCACACCGGATCGCGTGCGCAATGGCGATAGTCCGGCCAATGACCAGGCTCGCTACGCCTGACGCGGCGCAGCAATCATCACGAACAAGATTGGCGTAATATGATTATGCCACCACGGGAGGGCTCGCTATTCTTCCTCTCGGGCGAATTCAAGCTGGAGGGAAGTGTCCATGCGTTTACGTGTGAACGGTGTCGAGCGAGAAGTGGATGTCGAGGACGACATGCCCCTTCTGTGGGTCCTCAGGGATGAAATGGGCATCACCGGTCCGAAGTATGGATGCGGCGTAGCACAATGCGGGGCCTGCACGGTCCATCTCGACGGCATGCCGGTGCGCTCTTGCTCCATCCGCGCTCACCAGGCCGATGGCGGCGACGTCACAACGATCGAGGGACTCGGTACACCCGATGCGCTGCACGTAGTGCAGGAAGCCTGGATCGAGAAGCAGGTCGCCCAGTGCGGCTATTGCCAGTCCGGCCAGATCATGGCGGCGGCGGCCTTCCTCGAGCTCAATCCCGAACCGACCGATGACGCCATCGATCGGGCTTTGTCCGCCAATCTCTGCCGGTGCGGAACCTTCCCGCGTATTCGTGAAGCCGTGCACCTGGCAGCCGCCAAACTGCGGGAGGGCTAGATCATGGCTGGAGGAAAAATTACGCGTCGTGCCCTGCTGGTCGGATCTGTTGCTGTCGCAGGCGGGGTCGCTTTTGGTTATTACAGCATCACCAAACCTCATCCCAATCCGCTGGACGCCCAGCTTGCCGAGGGTGAGGCCGCGCTGACCCCCTGGGTGAAAATCACCCACGAGGGCGTCACGCTGATCACGCCGCACACCGATTTGGGCCAAGGCGCCTATTCCATGCAGGCTGCCTTAATTGCAGAAGAACTCGACATCGAATTCGGTCAGTTTGATGTCTCGCCAGGCGTTCCTGCACCGGCCTACTACAACACCGCATTTGCCGCAGAAGCGCCCAACGCCATGATGAGAACCGTCATGAGCGTCGCCACCAAGATGATGGGCCTGCAGGGTACGGGGGGCTCGTCGAGTGTTCCGGATTCCTACGAAAAACTGCGCAAGGCCGGGGCTGTTGCCCGTGAAACACTGAAAAAAGCCGCCGCCCGCGAGGCCGGGGTTCGCGTGAGCGAGCTGACAACGTCCAATGGCGCTGTCCATCTGCCTGATGGAACCTCCATTCCCTATACCCAGCTGGCAGAAGCGGCGAGCCAGATAAGCCCCGTCAACTCTGTCGAACTGCGTGATCCGTCACAATGGCGCATGGTCGGCAAGACGATGGAGCGGCTGGATATCGTCGCCAAATCCACCGGCACGCTGACCTATGGCATCGACCTGCAGTTTGAAAACATGCTGCACGCCGCCGTTCAGCTGAACCCGCACCAGGGCGGAGCCATGAACAGCTTCGATGCTACACAGGCTCGCTCCATGCGCGGCGTCGTCGATATCGTCCCGGTCACCGGAGGCGTTGCGGCCATTGCCGACAATACCTGGCGGGCCATGAAGGCTGCCGAGGCCGTCGACGTGGATTGGGGACCCGCCTCCTTTCCCGCCACCATGGACGAGCACTGGGAGACCCTGTCCAACGCTTTTGTGGAAGACAATCTGCTCGGCCCCAAACGCGAGGACGGCGATGTCGACCAAGTCATCGCGGCCTCACCCCATCAGCTGGCGGCAGAATACCGGGCGCCTTATGTGGCCCACGCCCCGCTCGAACCGCTCAGCGCGGTCGTGCTTGCCTCGGATGATCGGCTTGATGTGTGGACCTGCACCCAGATGCCACGTTTTGCCGAGCAGATCATCGAGCGTGTCTCGGGTTATCCCATGGAGCAGATCCACCTGCATGTGCAGATGGTAGGCGGTAGTTTCGGCCATCGGCTGGAGCACGAGCAGATGATCCTCGCTATCGAGGTTGCACTCAGCCAGCGCGGCACGCCGGTCAAGCTGACCTATAGCCGCGAAGAAGACATGACCCATGACTTCCCGCGCCAGATTGCGATGAGCCGCCTGCAGGGCAGTTACAACGAAACCGGTGTTGAAGCCTTCGACATGGCGATTTCCGCGCCCTCCGTCATGGCCAGCCAGTTCGGTCGTCTGGGCTCAAACCTGTCCATTCCCGACACCCAGGTCATCGCGGGCGCGGCAGACCAGCCCTATGGCCTGGCCGACTACCGCGTGCGGGGCTATATCGCGCCGCCCCTGGCGCCCATCAGTTCCTGGCGCTCGGTTGGAGCCTCGTCCAATTCCTTCTTCCATGAAGGCTTCCTGGATGAATTGATTGTCGAAGCCGGTCTGGACCCGTTGGAAGAACGGCTGCGTCTGATCAATGATCCGGTCGCCCGACAGGTTCTCGAAGCCGTGGGCGAGATGTCGGACTGGGGCAGTGATCTTGGACCGGACCGAGGGCGTGGTGTCGCCTTCTGCCGGTCCTTCAGCACCCCGGTCGCGGAAGTCGTCGAGGTGACACGCACCCCCGCCGGCATCAAGCTCGACGCCGTCTATGTTGCGGCCGATGTGGGCCGGGTGGTCGATCCGGTCAATTTCGACAATCTGGTCAAAGGCGGTGTCGTCTGGGGGCTGGGTCACGCTATGAATTGCGAAATCACCTATGAGGACGGCATCGCTCAGCAAGGCAATTACCACGCCCACGAAGGCATGCGGCTCTATCAATGCCCGCCTATCGAGGTTCGGGGGCTGGAAAACGGCGAACGCGTCTCGGGCATTGGTGAACCACCGGTACCACCGGCCGCGCCCGCCCTGGCCAATGCCATTTTTGCAGCGACCGGCCAGCGCCTGCGCGAAATGCCGTTCAACAAGCATATTGCCTTCGTCTAGGAGATGGTCATGAAAGCCCTTGCCTCTCTGGCTCTCACAGCCACGCTTGCCCTCGCCCTTCCGACACTGGCCGCCCCGGCGCTGGCCCAGGATGACCATGTTGCTCCCGAGCCGGTCGCAAGCCAGGTCTCCCTGGAAGACGGTCTGAGCGCCTGGAACCAGATCCACGAAGTCTTCTCGCACCCGCGCTGCGCCAATTGCCATGTGGGCGAGGACAACATCCCCCGCTGGTCCGGACCGCATTACGGCGATGAACCGCGCAATCACGGCATGTTCGTGAATGGTGATGACAGCCGGTTCGGTGTGGAGAGCATCACCTGCACCACCTGCCATGCCACCGAGAACGCGCAAGTCCTGCACGGTCCACCCGGCGCAGAGGTCTGGATGCTGGCTCCGGTGGAGTTCGTCTGGTGGGAAAAAACCTCGCAGGAGATCTGCGAACAGGTCAAGGATCCCGAACGGAACGGTTTCCGCTCGATCGAGGATCTTGCCCATCATGTTGAATTCGACGCGCTTGTCTTGTGGGGCTGGAATCCAGGTCCCGGCCGCGAACCGGCCCCGTACTCCGCTTCCGAACTGGCCAGTTTTGTGCGGACCTGGGGTGCCGCCGGCGCGCCCTGTCCGGCTGGCTGATCGAACCGGTCTAGCCGAATGACAATGCCGGGCGATATTCTGTCCGAACTCCTCGCCTATAGGGCTGCCGGGACACCGGCGGCCCTGGCCACGGTTGTCGAAACCTGGGGATCGGCGCCCCAGCCGGTGGGCGCCCACCTGGCCGTGGCCGCTGACGGGCAGTTTGCCGGCTCGATCTCCGGGGGATGTGTGGAAGCCGATGTAATCACCGGCGCTCTGGACAGTCTGGACGATGGTCAATGTCGCCTAATGGAATTCGGTGTCTCCGACGCATCCGCCTTCGCCGCCGGCCTGGCGTGTGGCGGGACGATCAAGGTCCTTGTCGAACCTCTCGATACCGGTTCAGGCCCCGCCTCGACGGATATTGAACAACTGCTCTCTGCCCGCCGCAGCCGCACGCCGGTGGCGTATCAGGTGGACCTTGAGAACTGGACACGCACGCTCAAGACCGGCGCTCCGCTCCCTGCAACAGGCATTGATGGCAAGACCTTCACGCTCAGCCTTCTGCCCGCCCTGCGGGTGGTCATTATTGGCGCGGTTCATATCACCCAGCACCTGGCGCCGCTCTTGCGCAGTCTGGGACATGAGAGCGTGATTATCGATCCACGTGCGGCCTTTGCCACGACGGAACGGTTTCCCGGAGAACGCCTGATCAATGCCTGGCCGGAGGCCGCGCTCCAAGAAGTTGAAATCGATAGTCGGACGGCAGTGATCACCCTGACCCATAATGCCGATTTCGACGACGAGGCCCTACTTGGCGTACTCGACAGCCCGGCCTGCTATATCGGGTGCCTGGGATCCAGACGCACACACGCAAAACGGGTCGAGCGCCTCAAGGCTGCGGGCCGGACAGAGGATGAGATCGATCGGATTCACGCGCCCGTGGGCCTCGACATCGGTGCGAAAAGCGCTCCGGAAATTGCCCTCTCGATCGCGGCTGAACTGACAGCCATCCTGCATTCCAAACGAGCATCCCATGGAGTTTAGGACCTGCCCGACGCGCGAGGCCGAGGGCGGTATTCTGGCGCACAGCCTGCGTCTGGGAGATCGCCGATGGCTCAAGGGTCATGTGCTCGAAGCGGACGATGTGAACGCCCTGCTGGACGCGGGGCAAAACACGGTCACCATCGCGCGGCTGTCACAAACAGATATGGGAGAGGCTGACGCCGCCACAACACTGGCCCGGGCACTGTCAGGGTCAGGCTTGAACGCCACGCCGCCCATCAATGGCCGGGTCAATTTGATGGCCGAACATCCCGGCCTTCTCCAGATCCAAGCGGACACGGTTCACGCGATCAACGCGCTGGATGAGGGTATCAGCCTCGCCACGCGAGAGAACGACGCCGTGCTGCAGACGGGCGAACTGGCCGCCAGTATCAAGATCATCCCTTATGGCCTGCCCCGGTCTCTGATCGATACGGCGGTCTCCCACGCGCGCTCCCCCGGTTTGCGCCTTTCTCGGTTTCGCGACCGCTCCATCCAGCTCATACTAACTGAAACTCCGGGGCTCAAATCCTCTCTGCTCACCAAGGCCCGTACTCAAATCGAGGCGCGACTGGCCCGATGGGATTTGTCACTCAATGGCGTCGAAACCCTGCCGCATGAGACCGGCGCCCTGCGTGACGCGCTCACGCAGGCTGACGCCGACCTCATTCTTGTTCTGGGCGGCAGCGCGACAAGTGATCGGCGCGATACAATTCCCGCTGCGCTCACCGCGGCAGGCGGGTCGGTGACGCGCTTCGGCCTGCCTGTCGATCCGGGCAATCTCCTGGTGCTGGGTCAGACCCGAGAGGGACACGATGTGGTCGGCTTGCCAGGCTGTGTTCGTTCTCCCGCGCCCAATGGTGCCGATCGTATCCTCGCACGGCTCGCGGCCGACCTGCCGGTCACACCCTCCTACATGGCGGGACTGGGTGTCGGTGGGCTCATCAAGGAGAATCCGGACCGGGCCATACCCCGGCTCAATCGTGGAACCGTCGACCGCCGCCAGGCCTGTGTCCATCTGATTGTTCTGGCGGCCGGGGCGTCCCGGCGCATGCAGGGCGAGGACAAGCTTTTGCGTCCCATCGATGGCACACCCCTGCTGCGACGGAGCGTGCAAACAGCCCTGTGCAGTGCGGCAGACCATGTCCACGTTGTTTTGCCCGATGGTCACACGGCACGCCGCGCGGCATTGAATGGGCTTGAGAACTGGCGTCGGATCGATACCCGGCTTCACCTCGAAGGCATTGCGGGCTCTATTCGCGCCGGCCTGGCCGATTTGCCCGATACTGCCGAGGCCGTGCTGATCCTTCCGGCCGACCTGCCTCAAATGAGTATGGCAGCCATCAACGAGGTCGTGGATGCCTATCGCCAAACGCCTGACAAGGGGATTTTCCGGGCTGTTGATCAAGACGGACAAGGCGGACACCCGACTCTGTTCGACCGGCGTTTCTTCGAGAGTTTGCGTGGTCTGGAAGGCGATAGCGGCGCACAGGCCTTGATCCGCCGCCATCGCGAGCAAACTTGCCTTGTCCGGATCGAGGGTTATGCCGCCACGCTCGATCTCGATACGCCGGAAGCCTGGTCAGCCTATGAGGCGCAGAGACGTCCATAGACAGGCCCCTTGTCCCGCGTCCATGATGGCGGCCCAAAACGGTCGATAAAGACAAACATAAATATGGGGAGAAAAATGGAAAACCGGACTTACGATGTCGTTGTTTTCGGAGCGACGGGCTTTACCGGACGCCTGGTCGCGGAATACCTGGCCAACCAGCATGGTGATGTCGCCTGGGCCATGGCCGGACGCTCGGCAGACAAGCTGGCGGCTGTGCGCGACGAAATCGGTGCGCCCGAGGACACACCGCTTCTGGTCGCTGACAGTGCTGACGCCGGGAGCCTGGCGCGTCTGGCAGAACAGACCAGGGCAGTCATCACCACTGTGGGCCCCTATCAAAGTTATGGTGAGCCGCTGGTGAAGGCCTGTGTGGTGGCCGGAACCGATTATGTCGATCTGTGCGGCGAACCCGCCTGGATGCATGACATCATCCAGACCTATGATGACGCCGCCCAGGCCAGCGGAGCCCGGATCGTGCTGTCATGCGGCTTTGATTCCATCCCCTTTGACCTGGGCGTGTTTTATCTGCAGCAGGCCGTGATCGCCCAGACCGGACAACCCCTCTCGCGGGTCAAGGGCCGCGTTCGCAAGATGAAGGGCACATTCTCCGGCGGGACCGCGGCCAGTTTCGCCCAGACCATGGCCCGCGCGGCCAAAGAACCCGAGGTGATTGCCCGTCTGAAAGATCCGTTCAGCCTTGTTCCGGATTTTGAAGGGCCCAAACAGCCCAGCGGATCCAAACCGGTCTATGAAGACGATCTGGGATCGTGGTCGGCCCCCTTCATCATGGCCTCGATCAACACCAAGAATGTGCACCGCTCCAACGCACTCCTGGGTCATCGTTATGGCGAGGACTTTGTCTATGACGAGATGTTGCTGACGGGACCGGGCGAACAGGGCGAGGCCATCGCCAATCATGTCGCCAAGGATCGCTCCATGGCGGACAATCCCCCCAAGCCCGGCGAAGGTCCGAGCAAGGAGGAGCGTGAAGCCGGCCATTTCGACGTAATGTTCACCGGTGAGGATGCCAGCGGCAAACGCCACACCGCCATCGTCACCGGCGACAAGGATCCGGGTTATGGCTGCACCTCGAAAATGATTGCCGAAAGCGCACTCTGCCTCGTTCAGGATGTGGACCGGGAAGATACGCCCGGCGGCGTCTGGACCAGCGCACCAGCCATGGGCGAGCCCCTGATCAAGCGCCTGGCTCGGGATGCCGGCATGACATTCTCCATGTCCCCGGCGGACTGACCGCGCCTGGTTGGACCTGACCCGGTTGAACCCAAAGACCGTGTATAGCCAAAGATGAGAGCCGGACCCCCAGGTCCGGCTCTCTTCACAGGATTATTCGGCAGGCAAGGCCGCTGTCGGTTTCCTGTCCGGTTTCGGCAGAATCCACAGCCGCACCATGAAGCCGGCAATCGCCACAGCTCCGGCTGCGAAGACCACATCGCCGATCACCCTCATCCAGACCAGCAGGTCGAAAATGGGCTGATCCAGGAAGTCCGCGGACCGGGCATACCAGAACCCCGTCGTAAGATTGGCCCAGACCTGCAACATACCGTACGGCAGGAGCGACAAGGCAATCATCAGCGTCAATCCGATATTGAGACTCCAGAACCCGTATTTCAGCCAACGATCATCCCAGCGATGGTCAGCGGCCAGACCCCGGGCGCAGAAGATCATCAGCCCCAAGCCAAGCATGCCATAAACACCAAAAAGTGCGCTGTGAGCGTGCACCGGCGTCGTATTCAGGCCTTGCAGGTAATACAGGGCCACGGGCGGATTGATGAGAAATCCGAACACTCCGGCACCGATCAGATTCCATGCTGCCACGGCGACAAAGAACAGGATCGCCCACCGGTAGCGCGCAATCCAGGGCTTTTGTTTACCCAGCCGGTAGTGCTCCATCGCTTCAAAACCGATCAGGCTGAGCGGCACCACTTCAAGCGCGGAGAACGAGGCCCCGACCGCCAGCACACTCTGCGGTGTTCCCGCAAAATAGATGTGATGCAAAGTGCCCAGAATGCCGCCAAACAGGAAGACAACCGTGGCGAACAACACTGCCTGACTGGCCAGTGCCGGGCGCAAAAGCCCGATCCGAACGAACAACAGGGCGATCACCGTCGTGGCGAAGACCTCGAAGAAACCCTCCACCCACAGATGGACCACCCACCAGCGCCAATATTCGACGATGGAGAGGTGTGTATCGGTTCCCCAGTTCAGACCGGCGCCGTAGAACAGACCAATCGCAATCGTGGACAGCAAGGTCATGATGACCAGCGGCCGTACTTCGGTCGGACGCTTGAGTGCCGGGGCCAGGGCGCGGGCAACGAGGACGAGCCAGATCAACAGTCCGACAAAGAGGAGGATCTGCCAGAAGCGCCCCAGGTCAACGAATTCATATCCCTGGTGGCCAAACCAATGATTCATGTTCAGATCCAGCACCTGCTGCACCGCCAACCATTCACCGGCGAAACTTCCAATCACCACGACAAGCAGGGCACCAAATAGCAGATTGACACCCAGAGCCTGCCAGCGCGGTTCTGCGCCACCAATCAGCGGGGCCACATAGAGCCCCGTTCCCACCCAGGCCGTCGCGATCCAGAAAATTCCAAGCTGGGTGTGCCAGGTGCGTGTCACCGCGTAGGGTATCCACGACGCGATATCAATGCCGTAGAAGTCATGCCCCTCAATCGCGTAGTGGGCTGTCAGGGCACCCAGAACGATCTGTGTGAGAAACAGCGCCGCTGCCGTGATAAAGTATTTACGGGTGGCCAGCATGGACGGGGTGGGGCGCTCGGCTCCCAACGGGTCCGCTTCCGGAGCCGGAAGGTGCGCTTCCTCACGGCTACCGGCGTAATACCATGCCAGCCCGCCGATCCCGGCAATCAGCAGAACGATACTGATCAGCGACCAGCTGATGGCGCCCGGCGTGGGGACATTGTCGATCCGTGGTTCGTGCGGCCAGTTCGAGGTATAGGTGATATCCTGCCCCGGCCGTTCCGTCGCTGCAGCCCACGACGTCCAGAAGAAGAAGGCGGCCAAAGCCTCACGCCGGGACGGATCCGGGACGGCATTATTGGCGACCGCATAACTCTCCCTTAACCCCTCAAGGGCGTGGGCATCGCCAAACAGATCCACATAATGATCTGCAACCCGGGCTATCGCACTCGCCCGTTCCAGGCTGACAGTCAGTGTTTCGGTTTGCGGGTCATAGGTATTGGTCCGCATGATCGCTCGCACACGCGCATCGACAATGGCCCGCTGGTCCTCCGAAACGGTGTCGTAATCAATCGCGCCCAGGTCAGTCGCGTATAGGGTCTGCAGAGCGGTGATTTCACGGTGCAGCCAGTCTGCGGACCAGTCGGGCGCAACATAGCCGCCATGACCCCAGATGGATCCCAACTGCATACCGCCCATGGATCGCCAGACCTGGCGGCCCGTTTCGATATCATCATGTGTATAGACGACATGTCCGTCCGGGGTTTCGACCCGGAGCGGAATGGGCGGCGCCTCGCGCACGATCTGTGCGCCAATGAGGAGCAACGCCCCGAAGGAAATCGTGGCCAGGGTGGCCAGGATCACCCACAAGCGTCGAGTGGACGTCATAAAGGTCTCCTTTGTGTTTCAAACGGCTCCCCGATACGCCTCGATATTCCTTAATGCAATATTCTAGATACCTTTTTAATAACCGAGGGCCTTAGGCTTCACCCGAAGCCGAAATATAAATGCCTGAAATAAAGCGCTAACTAGGATCAAAAGGCGCTCCGCCGCGATAAATTGTAGCAGGTGCATTTCTTTTAAAAAGGATTTTGGATATATGTTTGGTGGAAAGGAGGCCATCATGCCTATGCCCGAACTCCCCGAACTGGCCCGCGTCTATTCGCAGACCCCCCTGTTCACCGAGACAAGCGTGCCCGCTGCGCTCCTCACACGTCACAACACCAAGGCCGGCGTATGGGGGCGACTGGATGTCTATGCCGGACACCTCGACTACGTGATGGACGAAGACGTGCCGGAAACCCATCGGATCAATGCCGGACAGAGCGCGGTCATCGCCCCCACCCGCTGGCACCACCTGGAACTGGAAGGGCCGGTCGAATTTCGTGTTCACTTCCTGCGACTTACCGAGACGAGCGAGGCGTTGACCGATGCAAGCTGAAATCCTTCCCCCACGCCGCGCCGCCATTGATGAAGTGCTGATCAGAGACCTGGTCCACACATTTTACGGTCGCATCCGGGAACATCCTGTGCTGGGACCCATTTTCAACCACGCGATCGGCGATGAATGGGATCCACATCTCGCACGGATGTGCGATTTCTGGTCCGGCATCACGTTGCGCACCGGCCGCTTCAAAGGCAATCCGGCGGTCGCACATATGCGACACAAAACCATACGTCCTGAGCATTTCGACCTGTGGCTCACAGTCTGGGACGAAACGGTGGCCGAGCTGGCTGAAGGTCATGCCGCCTTGACCTTCCGGTCTGCCGCTCACCGCATGGGCAGCAATCTACGAGGCGTCCTTTATGCTCGCTAGCACGGAGATCGACATCTTGACCGAACAGCCCGACGCCCGATCAGTCTCTCAAGCCTTCGTGCATACACAGGCCGGCCTTTTCAGTCGGCTTCTCGTCGCGACGCTCTATCTAGGTCTGGTCCTGGGTGTCAGCCTGATAGCAACCCCGGCCAAGTTCCTGGCCCCGAGCCTGGAGTTGGCCGCAGCGCTGGATGTCGGGCGCGTCACGTTCGCCCTCTTCAACCGGATCGAGTGGGGTGTTTTCGCGGTGCTCGCGGTCCTGGTCTTGCCATTGCGATCAGGTCTCGCTCGCTGCGCCGTTATGGCGCTGGGCACGACACTCATCCTTGATACCACCTGGCTGCTCCCCACCCTGTTCGAGCGTGTCTCTGCGGTCCAAGCGGGCACGCCCAAGCCGTCTTCGCTGCATCACATGCTTTATGCCACGCTCGAGATCGCCAAAATCATGGCTCTGGGCGGGATCATTGCAGCGCAAATTCGCGCGTTTTCCGCCCACCGGGAGAGAACGTCATCATGAAACTCACCACCTATAGCGACTATGCCCTGAGAGTGATGATGTATTTGGCCGTGCATGATGATCGACGCAGCACGATCGCCGAGATCGCCGAAGCCTATGACATATCCCGCAATCACCTGATGAAACTCGTGCAGGATCTGGCACGCGCCGGACTGGTCGAGTCGACCCGGGGTCGCTCCGGAGGCCTGAAACTGGGCCGGGATGCAGGCAAGATCCGCGTCGGTCAGGTCATCCGCCTGACAGAAAGTGATATCGATCTGGTCGAGTGCTTCTCACCGGGCAGCAATACGTGCCGTATCACGCCCGCCTGTCAGCTCAACTTCGTCCTGCGCGAGGCGCTGGGGCAATTTTTGTCAGTGCTCGACCGCTATACGATCGCAGATCTCATATCAAATCGCGACACCCTCAAAGCCCTGCTGGAGCCTGAAGCGCCTGTAATTTCAGAACAATAATCCTGGGCCACCTGTGGCGCCCTTCGATATTCGTCACGGGAATATCGGATATAGCCCTCATTTATTTGCGTAATATCGGGCGTCCCCCAAATAGTCCGCGACGTGATTGCCGGTACGGATGTTTCCCGTACCCGCCTGTGCCTGCGGCATGCGGTGAACCGCAACACGTCCCGGAAATGGACCCGGCTTGTCCATGAGGGGGGCCGATGCCGGACGGCAAGTACGGTCTTTCTGCGCAAGAAAGGATAGACTATGGGCGCGATCAGAAATCGCACCGACAGATTTGCCACGAGTCTGGCCGAGACGGTGATCCGTTTCCGCTGGCTCATTTTGCTGGCGTCGGTGATTATGACTTTCGGCTTTGCCAGCGGCATGCCGCGCTTGGGCTTCGATACCAATTACCGGGCGTTCTTCTCCGAAACCAATCCCGAACTGGCGGCCTTCGAGGAATTCCAGGCCACCTATACCAAGAATGATAATTTCCTTGTCGTCATCCGCCCGGCGAATGGCCAGGTCTTCACGCGCGAGACCCTTGCGGCCGTGGAGGCCATTACCGAAGGCGGCTGGCAGATCCCCTATGCCATCCGCGTCGATTCCATCACCAATTTCCAGCACACCTATGCCGAAGGCGACAATCTGATTGTCGAGGACCTGGTGCGGAACGCGACATCGCTGAGCGAGGCGGACCTGATCCAGCGCCGCCAGATCGCTGTCAATGAACCGCTCCTGCGCGACCAGTTGATCACACCCGACGCCGATGTCACGGCCGTGAACATCGTGCTTCAATATCCTGAACTGAGCGCGTTCGAAGTCCCCGAAGCCGTGGCCGTCCTGCGCGCCATGCGCGACGAGATCCAGGCTGAATATCCTGACATCGAAATCGCCCTGTCCGGCATCTCCATGATGAATAACGGTTTCATGGAATCGGGCATGAATGACATGGCGACCCTGATTCCGATGATGTATGGCGTGCTCCTGGTGATCATGCTGCTGTCCATCCGCTCGTTTAGCGGTACAGCGGCCACGCTCATCCTGATCATGTTCTGCACGATGATCGCCATGGGCGCAGCGGGCTATATGAGTATCGGGCTCACACCGGTCTCTGCTTCTGCTCCGACGGTCATCCTCACCCTGGCCATCGCTGACTCGATACACATACTCCTGAGTATCCGCCAAGGCATGCGCAACGGCATGAACAAGCGTGACGCCATTATTGACGGCGTGCGGATCAACTTCCTGGCCGTCACCATTACATCGGTCACAACGATCATCGGCTTTATGGCGCTGAACCTGTCTGACAGCCCACCGTTTGGTCACCTCGGCACCATGACAGCGATCGGTATCGCAGCAGCCTGGCTGTTGTCCCTGACGCTTCTGCCAGCCCTGGTCAGCCTGTTGCCGATGAAGGCTGCGCCCAAATCAGAAGGCAAGGGGGATGCCGGCGACCTGATGGAGGGTTTCGCCAATTTCGTGAACCGCAACAGTCGTGTGGTGTTTCTTGGATCCAGCTTCGCCAGTCTCGCACTGGTCGCGATGATCCCGACGCTCCAGTTCAACGACCAGTGGGTGAATTACTTCGATGAGAGCCTGGAGGTCCGGCAAGCCAACGACATCGCGCTGGAACATTTCGGACTCTATCCGATCGAATTCTCCGTGCCTGCCAATGGCTCGGGTGGCGTTCAGGATCCTGAATACCTGCAACATCTGGATGAGTTCGCCCAGTGGGCGCGCACCCAGGAACACGTGACCCACGTCTATTCAATCACGGACATCATGCGGCGCCTGAACCAGAACCTGCATGAGGATGATCGCAGCTTCTATCGCATCCCTGAAGACCGCGATCTGGCCGCTCAATATCTGTTGCTGTACGAGCTCTCCCTGCCCTACGGCCTGGACCTCAATGACCGCATCAATATCGACAAGTCCGCCAGCCGGCTGACTGTCACCCTGGCCAATGTCACCACGGAAGAAACCAAGGACTTCCTGACCGACGCCGAAACCTGGCTGGCGGCCAATACACCGACCTATATGCACACCCAGGCGACTGGCGCCCAGGTCATGTTCGCCTTTGTTGCCGAGCGCAATGTCGAGAGCATGATCAGCGGGAATATCATCGCCATCCTGGCCATTGGCCTAGTGATGATGCTGGCCTTGCGGTCCTTCGGTCTGGGCCTGATGAGCCTGGTTCCCAATACTCTGCCGATCCTGACCACATTCGGGGCCTGGGCCTTATTGGTCGGAACGGTTGGCTTCTCGGTGGCAGCTGTGGGTGCGGTCTCCCTGGGCATTGTCGTCGATGACACAGTCCACTTCCTCACCAAGTATCGCCGGGCGCGCGTGGAACAGGGCGCGTCAACCGAAGCGGCCATTCGCTACGCCTTCCGCACGGTCGGCATGGCGGTCGTCATCAACACGATCGTTCTGGCGGCCGGTTTTGCGGTGCTCGCATTCTCGACCTTCAAGCTCAACGCGGATCTGGGCCTCCTGACGGCACTCGCCATCGTCTTCGCCCTGGTCCTCGACTTCCTCCTCCTCCCCGCCCTGCTGATGGAATTGTCCAAGCTCGGCAAGAAAAACACTCGCATTGGAGACAAAGATGGCTCGCTTCAACACGCTGAATAAGGCGCTGATGGCCACCGCTCTGGGTGCTGTCCTCACCTCGGCCAGCCTGGCCCAGGAGGCCCCGGCCTGGATCGAAACCGACAGCCAGCGCCAGGGCTATGAAATCGCCGAACGGTCGGACAATTCCGACAATGGTTTCGGTGACAGCCGGGTCGAGGCCCGCATGGTCCTGCGCAATGCCGCCGGTCAGGAAACCAGCCGCGAGCTGACCTTCCAGACCCTGGAACGCGAAGACAATTCGGTCGGCGACAAATCCATCGTCGTCTTCCAGACTCCCCGGGATGTGGAGGGCACCGCCCTCCTCTCCCACGCCCGCATTCTTGATCCGGATGATCAATGGCTGTTCCTTCCCGCCCTCGCCCGGGTGCGTCGGATCTCGTCCGCCAACAAGTCCGGTCCGTTTGTCGGGTCTGAATTTGCTTTCGAGGATTTCACCTCCCTGGAGCTGAACAAGTACAGCTATGATTTCCAGGGCGAGAGCACCATTGAGGTTGCCGGTGAAACCCTGTCTGTGGATGTCGTGGAGCGTTTTCCGCTCTATGAAAATTCCGGATATACGCGCCAGCTCAGCTATATCGACCAGGAGGTCTACCAGATCCGTCGGGTCGAGTTTTTCGACCGCCGCGGCGATCTCCTCAAAACCCTCGATCTGAGCGATTACCGCGAATACGGCGACGGCATCTGGCGCGCCCACAGCCTGAACATGACCAATCACCAGACCAACAAGTCCACGGAATTGCTGTACGGCGATTTCTTGTTCGATGTCGGCCTGGACGAGAATGATTTCGTGCGCGGCGTCCTCGAACGCGCTCGCTAATCCCCCGGCTCGGGGCGCATCCCCTGCAGCCCCGCGTCCCCGGCCGCGTCGTGTCCTGTCCCTTCACGGCGCGGCCACCTTTTTGACACTGTTACATCGGTACTCACATGATCCGCGTTTTCCTGACCGCCGTGTCCGCTCTGACCCTGACCACAGCCGCCCATGCCGGCGACTGGGACATTGGGGCTTCCCTAGGCACTGAAGCCCGCTGGTTCACCCAGGATGCAGCCTATCCCGGCCAGTCTGACGATGTTCAGACCTCGCTCATTCTGGAAGGCGATTTCCGCTGGCGCAGCGAAGACCGACGTCACCAATGGGTGTTTGTCCCCTGGGGCCGCATGGACAGTGTGGATGATGAACGCTCTCACTTCGACCTTCGGGAGGCGTATTACCGCTATAGTGGCGACACGGTCACGCTGGAGGCCGGTGCGATCAAAGTGTTCTGGGGTGTGACCGAATCCCGCCACCTCGTCGACATCATCAACCAGACCGATGCGGTCGAAGACAGCGACGGCGAGGACAAGCTGGGTCAGCAAGCCCTGCGCGTGTCATGGCAACGCGATTGGGGTCTACTGGAAGCCTATGTCCTGCCCGGGTTCCGGGAGCGCACCTTTGCCGGCGTGGATGGACGTTTGCGCGGGCCGCTTCCGGTGGATGCCGACAGCGCCCTTTATGAACATGATGACGAGGATGAACATGTCGACTTCGCTGCCCGATGGTCCCACTTCATCGGGGACTGGGATATCGGCATTGCGGCCTTTCACGGCACGTCACGCGAACCCACACTTCGCCTCGCACCCGAGGCCGACCGTTTCCTGCCGCACTATTCCGTCATCAGCCAGGTCTCGGCAGATGTGCAGCTGACCCGTGGCGCCTGGCTCTGGAAGTTCGAAGGTCTGGTACAGGACGGGCATGGCGACACGTTTGGCGCTCTTGTCGCCGGCGTTGAATACACCTTCTATGGCGTGACCCGGAACGGTGCGGATTTCGGCATCCTCGCGGAATACCTCCAAGATGGTCGCAGCGATGATTTCACCATCGCACCTCAGACCGCATTCCAGAACGATCTGTTTGTCGGCGGTCGACTGGCGATGAATGATTTCGCGGACACCAGCCTGCTCGGTGGCGCTGTTGTCGATCTGGAGAACGGGTCCACGGCCTTGCTGATGGAAGCGGAACGCCGGATCGGCTCCAACTATTTTGTCGAGCTGGAAGGTCGTTTCACCACGAATATTGATGAGGCTGACCCGCTTTTCGCCGTCGAATCCGACGATTCCATCACCTTGCGGCTCACTCGCTATTTCTAGCCCCTAGCGGATCCCGCCACAGCTTCCTACTTACCCATCATGATGCTCAAAAAGCTCGACCTCAATTTGCTGGTGACTTTCGAGGCGCTGTGGCGAGAACGCAGCGTGACCCGCGCCGCTGCTCGCCTGAATGTGGCGCAACCGACCGTCTCCAATGCCTTGGCCAAGCTGCGCGATCTACTTCACGATCCGCTCTTTATTCGCACACCCAAAGGGATCGAGCCCACTGAGCGCTGCAATGAAATCGCGCGGGATGTCACCCAGGCCTTGCGGCAGATTGAACAGGCCATTGATGGCGCGCCGGATTTCGACCCGGGCACCTGTAGCCGAGAGTTCAAGATCGGCTGCGCCGACTATTTCGATCTCCTGATCCTGCCCTCGCTCATCCATCGCATGGCCGACGAGGCGCCCCATATTGATATCCGTCTTCGGTCCATCAATCGGGAGGAAGGCCTCGACCTACTCGACGCCGGTGAGCTGGACTTCCTGATGCATCATGATGGTCCCGCACCCAAACGCTTCGGTGTCTCCAAGGCGTTCAGCGAGCGCCATATCCTCACCGCACGGCGCGATCACCCGCTGATCAAGGGGCAGCCCGATATCGAGACCTTTGCTCGTTTGCCCCATATCAATTTCTCTCAACGCGGCGATGCGCGCTCACCGGTCGACGAGGCTCTGAACGCGCTGGGCTATACACGCCGTGTTCTCGTCACGACCCAAACCATGAGCACGGTCGCGAGCATGGTGTTGCAGTCAGACATGCTGGGCTCCATCCCCAGTCGGCTGGCCGGAAAACTGGTTGAGGAGTTTGGCGTCCAAGCCTTCCCGATGCCGTTTGACATGCCGGATGTCGATCTGATCCTGTACTGGAACCGTCGCTCCGAACATGACGGGGCGTGCCGCTGGATGCGTCAAACCATCCTCGATATCTGCGCAAATCTGCCGAATTTCGAACCGGTCACGTCGGATTACGCCCCGCAATCCTGATTGGCCCGGCTTCGCATTCCGGACCCACCCCACAAGTCTGGTCTCGCAAGACTTCAACTTGTGCTTTACTTGTACCCGCTAGACGGAGAGGCTGATCCCATCGTGAACTGATGAGGCCTTTCCCACCCGTGATTGCTGACAACACACTCTCACTCCAAAACAAGTCGCGCATCCTTGCGTGGACGACCGGGGCGTTTGCAGCGGTCATTGGCGTGTATCTGGCCGTGATCAGTGTCGCCCTTCCCGGCCTCTCTCCGGCAAAGCTTGCGGGCGCGGTAGCCGTTATCTTCTTTGCGACTCAAAGCCTTCTGGCCTGGCGCTGGCACATCTATGCGCCCACCGCCCATGGTTTTGTCGCCACAGCACAGCTTCTGGTCTTTCTGGGCTCCCTCACCAATGGCGGTGTGACCGGCTATCTCGCGCCCTTTTTGATGGTCCCACCGCTCGCCGCCGGGTTTTTCCTGAGCGCACGATCGGCTCTCGCCTATGGCGTGGTCTCCATTCTTCTCTTCCTGGCCATGCTCGTATTGGATATTGCCGGGGTCGTACAACCCATGGCCTATTCCGCAGAGGCAGAACGGATCGCCGCACTCTTCGTGCTCGCCACAGCGACCGTACTCAGCCTGATCTGCGTGATCGGCTTCACCCAGGCCACCCACCGCATGCTCAACGCGGCGCAGACCGCCGAGCGGACCAAGGCCGCCTTCCTGGCCAATATGAGTCACGAAATCCGCACGCCCATGAACGGTATTCTGGGCATGCTGGAAATTGCGCGACGGTCGAACACAGGCGAACTCGATGCACGTGGCGTGTCGACCATCCACGCATCAGCGAGCTCCCTCATCGCGGTACTCAACGATATTCTGGACATTTCGAAACTGGACCAGGACACGATCCGCATCCTGCCTGTCGCTACAGATTTGCGCAGCCTGTGCGAGGAAACCATGAGTCTGTTTGCGGCCCAGGCCTCGTCCAAACCGGTAAACATCATTCTTGACTATTCCGACACGCTCACCGACCATTTCGAGATTGACCCTGTGCGCGTGCGCCAGGTCTTGTGGAATCTGGTGGGCAATGCCGTGAAATTCACGGAAGACGGTGAGGTGCGTTTGACCGTCGAACGCCCCGACGCCGATCGCCTGCGCTTTTGTGTCACGGACACCGGTATCGGACTATCCGAGGACGCTCGCTCGCGCATATTCGACCGATTTGAACAGGCCGATGATACGACAACACGGCTCTTTGGCGGAACCGGGCTCGGTTTGACGATCTCCAGCGAGATGGTTCGTCTTATGGGAGGCCAGCTGAGCGTGACAAGCACGCTGGGCAAGGGCAGCGAGTTTTGCTTCAGCCTGCCGGCGCGCTCTTGCAACGCCCCGAACAGCGAAACCGACATCAAGGAGAGCCCCGAGCTTGCTCCGCTATCCATTTGTGTCGTTGATGATCAGGCCATTAATCGCACAGTCGCTTTGGGCCTGCTCAATCACCTCGGGCAGTCACCGGTCATGGCTGCGTCGGCAAAAGAGGCGATCGAGGCGGCCCGGTATCAGGTCTTCGACCTGATCCTGATGGATGTGCACATGCCGGACATGGATGGTCTGGAAGCGACACGACAGCTTCGCCAGAATCCGGGAAAAAATGCTGACAGTCCTATCTACGCTCTAACCGCCAGCACACTGGACGAGGAAATCCGGCGCTACAAAGCGGCAGGCATGAATGGCTGCCTGCCCAAACCTCTCCAGATCGACGCGCTGTCCGACCTATTGCGGGAGATTGCGCGCCAGCCCTCGCGCGTCTAATCGCCCCGCAAATCTTCCCAGTTATTGTGAGGCCGTCGCTCTCCGGGCGCCCAAGGCCCTGTATTTTGCTCGAACAGACGCGTTTCACCATAGGCTGCATCACCATTCACCAGGCGTTTATGCCCCTCGTCTGCCTGCAGCGAGAATGCATCATAGACCCGGCCGGTCGCAGTGTAGGCCTCGTATTCAAGGTGATCCCCATCCAGTCGAATAACCTGGAAGAGGGGGGTATTCTCGGCCACACGGTCCGCTGACAATCCGTCAAGATCCGCCTGTCCATCACCAACGCGCGGGAGAAAATCAGCATCAATCGGATCGGACTGGGCAATCGTCCCGGCGGAGATCACAAAGACCGTGTCGACCGCATCGCCCTCACCCACACTCACACGGCTGGTCCGGCCCGATGTCAGGCGCCCGTAGAAATGCATGTGACCGACCAGGACCATGTCCACAGAATGGCGCTCGATAACACTCAGGAAGGCGGCTTCGCGGGCGCGGCTGTCTGCGTTGCTGCGATCCCGGGGCTGGGCGAAAAAGGGGTGATGCATCGTCACCACCGTCCACTGGGCATCGGTCTGCGCCAGTTTTCGGTCCAGCCACTCGGCCTGTTCTTCAAACCAGCCCGCTGCAGAGTTCAGGACGAAAACATGGAGGTCTTCACTCCAGCGCACATCATACACCGTCTCGTGCAGGGGTTCGGGCAGTTCCTCCACAACGGGCAGTGCGAATTGCGGGCGCCAGAGCATGTTCAAAGACCGATTCCGACTGCCGTCAGCACGCCGGTCCATACGCGGATACTCATGATTGCCCACGACCGGGATGATCGGGGTTTGCGCATGCAGGAAATCGCCCGCGTCAAACCATTCGGCCCAATCCCTATCCCGCGACCCATCATGAACCAGATCGCCGGCATGCAGATAAAAATCAGCCTGCGGCGCCGTCGCGTGAGCGGACCGGATCAAGCGGCTCCAGTGTTGCCGAATGGAGTTCTGGGCATCACCGAAATAGATGAATTCGACAGGACCACGTTCGGGCGCGGTGCGGACCTGGAACCATTCAGACCAGTTTCCATCTCCACCTTTCACGCGAATGGCATAGAGCGTGTCGGGCTCCAGACCCTCAAACGTAACCTCATGATAGTTCACATACCCCAGACCGATATTGAAGACCTCAAACCGCTCTCCACCATGGCCTGACCAGTGTTCCAGATTGACAGTCCGTGTGGTGGCTCTGGAGCTTCGGGCGGTCAGATCAAACCGCGCATCATCCGTCGCCAAGGCGATCTCGGCACGGGTGCGGTCTACCGAGACATCCGTCCGCCAGGTGACCGACACACTCGTGTGCGGATCATCGACAAAAGTGGTGGCGATCCGGTCCGGCCAGTCCGACGCGGCCTGCCAGGGGGGCGGTGGCGTTCGATGATGACTGGGATGTGCGCCCGCCGGCACACTCAGCAGCACAAAAGCGAATAGAGACAGCAATACGCGCATGACGGACTTCCTCACCGCAAATGATCATTGCCCGCATAGGGCTCGGTCGTTTCCAGCTGACGGATGTCGCCAAAGGCGGCTTCGCCATCCACAAGGCGCAGATTACCGTCAGCATCCCGTGTCAGCGTGAAGGCGTCATAAGCCTGCCCCAGCGCGGTATAGGCCGTGTAGACGAGCTGATCCCCGTCGATCCGGATGCTCTGGAATGTCGGGGTGTTATTACCCCATCGGTCGACCGTGAGCTCATCGGCCAGCGCGTGATTGCTCTCCATATAGGCCGGACCGGTTCCTCGACCGGTCATGCCACCGGAAACGGAAACAGCAATGACCATCTCCACGTCCCTTGCCTCACCCAGCAGGGTCCGGGCGGTCATGCCCGTGCCAAAACTCGCGCGTGTGTAAGAGTGATTGTGACCCGCCAGGACCATGGCCACGTCATGCCGTCGTGCGAGGCGCACAAAACTGTCTCGACGCTCAACCAGGGTCGGATTGTTTGCGCCGCCCGGCCGGAAAGGAGAATGATGCATGGATACAATCTTCCAACGAGCGTCGGACGCACGCGCGGTCTCGTCAAACCAATCCAGCTGCGCATCCCAGTCCGGCGAGGAGCTGTCGAGCACAAAGATGTGCAAATCCTGCGTGTAACGGACGTCATAGACGGTCTCGACCAGGGCGTCTGGCAAGCCCTCTTCTTCAGGCAGGGTGAATTGCGGACGCCACAATGCCGTCACAGCGCCCTCGCCATTCCGATAGCCGCCGGGGCCCGTTGAGGTGTATTCATGATTGCCGGCAACGGGAATGACATTGCGCATGGCATGGAAGAAGCCGCCCGCGGCATGCCATTCGGCCCATTCCGTATCCCGGTCGCCCTGATTGACGAGATCACCCGCGTGGAGAACAAATTCGGCCTCGGGTGCCGTCAAAAGACCCTGCCGAATAATGCGTGACCAGTGCGAATGCACACCGCGCTGTGCGTCACCGTAATAGAGGAAGGTCACCGGTCCGGATTGCGGCGCGGTCTTGACCTGGAACCATTCGCTCCAATGCCCCCGCGCGCCGCGCACCCGGTAGAGATAGGGTGTGTCAGGCTGAAGGTTTCGGAATGTCACGGTATGATAGTGGACCGGACCACGCCCGAAATTCCGGGTCACCGGACGCCCATACCCGCCCGCGACCTGATCGAGATCAACACGCTCGATCCGGGCATTTCGTGCATGCGAGGCCAGGTCAGGCTGCGCGGCTGCCGTGGCCGGAGCCAGTTCAGCGACACTCTCCGACACGGTCGCGGATGTCCTCCAGACCAGCGTGAGTGTGGTCGCCGGATCGTCCGCGGGTGTCATGATGATCCTGTCGGGCCAGTCCGAGGCCGTGTCCCAGGGCGCAGTCCCCTGCGGCCAGTGGTCGGGATGGGCCCAAGAAGGCGCGGCAAGACCGCACCAGGTGGCCAGAAGGATCACAATCAAGCGTGTCATGGAGATGTCCTGAAAGAAACGGGACGGGCCATGACATGCACGGCCCGCCCCTTACATCACGGGTCAGACTAGAAGCGGTAACCCACACTCAGCGTGTAGATCGAGCCTTCGAACTCGTAGTCCGAAAGCCGGTCCGTCGTGTCCCAGTAGTCGTAGCTGACCTCTTCAGTGAGGTTGAGCGCGTCAAAGGACAGGTTCAGACCGTTTTCGAACCGATAGCGCATGGCAAAGTCCAGACGCCCCTGATCGGCCGTATACTCGGCGTTCTGGCCATCGTCCTGAGATGACTGAACCAGCAGGAAATCATCGCGGAAGTTATAGGCCAGACGCGTGGAGAACCCGCCTTGCTCATAATAACCGACGATGTTGTAGGCATGTTCCGACGCACCCGGGAAGGTGAAGGTATTGCCGAACGCATCGGTGAACTCACTATCCGTATAAGTATAGTTCACCAGGCCACCGAAATTGGACCAGAAACCCGGCAGGAAGCTGAATGGGGTCTGGATACCCACTTCCAGGCCCTGGATTGTCGCCTCACCCCCATTGATGAAGGTATCGATTTCATAGGTACCCGAGGTGCCATTGCCGAAATCATAGTCTTCATTGATGGAAACCGGAGCGATGAAGTTCTCGACATCCTTGTAGAACAGTGCCGCCGAGATCAGGCCCTCGCCCGTCTCACCGAAATAGTATTCGACACCGGCGTCGTACTGCCAGGCCTCGAACGGATCCAGCTCAGGATTTCCGCGCTCGCCCTCGAAGTCTTCCGAATTGATGTCCAGACCCGGATTGATCTCGTTGATCGTCGGGCGGCTCAGAGCGCGCGAGATCGCAAAGCGGAACTGAAGATCGGTGTTGGCCGTAGGAGACACAAGCAGGTTGAAGGAGGGCAGAATGTCCGTATAGGACCGATCCAGCGTGCGATCATCATCAAGGAGGATTTCCTCCGTCGCCGTGTCGATATCGACCCGACCCGAGCCTTCAAACGACGTTTCGACAACACGGACACCAACATTACCGCGCATGTTCAGCGCGCTGTTTTCGACGGTGTAGTTCGCCATGCCGTAGACGGCGACGGTGTCTTCCGTGATCGTCCAGAGGTTTTCGTCATTGAAGCTGAAAGGTTCGCTGGACGGATTGTCCTCGTAGAGCGGGACCGGGTCGACGGATGGCCATTCGGTCACAAAGCCGGACGGGGTCTGGCCATGGCCGTAGGACCCGTCGATCACAAAAGGCTGTCCATCGGCATAGGTCAGACCGCTCGTATCACCGGAAATCGCACCCTGGCGACGGTCAAACTCGGACGATGCGATGCGCGCCCCGAATTCGATGGAGGTGAACATGCCCGAGCCTGCGCCCAGATCATACTCAACATCCAGCTCGGCATCGCTCTCTTCCAGACCGATGATCCGGCGCTGGAGCTGAATGCGGCGGAAATCGATATCCCCCAGGTCAAGGGTCAGCGGGCCGGCCGTGACAACCGGGAAGAGCACATTGTCTTCCAGGGAATAAGTGCCAAAACCCTTCTTGTCGTCGATCCGGGCGTCTGCGCGATATTCCACGAAATCCTCTTCAGATTCCGTGATGCTGATCTCGCCCTGGACATGCCAGCGATTGCGGTCCCAGTTGAAACCGGTGGTCAGGCCCTGCGTAACGATATCTGCCTGGCGGGTGAAACTGCGGAATTCCACACGCGGCGCCGCGAACGTGCCAGCAATGATCGAACCGTTATCATTGACGACCAGATCCGTCGGGTCGGTCTTGCCGCGCGTCCAATCAATCTGCAGACGCGAACGGTCTTCTTCACGCTCCTCGGAGGTGTAGAGCAGATCGGCGAAGACTTCGAGATTATCGTTCGGCTGGAATTGGAGGTTCAGGTTCATGTTGAGCTTCGGCGCCGTGCCCTGACGCTGTTCGAAGCGGTGACGCTCAGCAAAGGCGGCATCGCCAAGCTCACGCCAACCATTCGTCGACTGGACCTTATCGATACGACGATCACGCTCTTCCCAGGTGCCGGCCAGCAGCACACCGAAACGCTCGTCCGCGGTCAGGTCGGAATAAAATACAGATACAGCCGGCTCGGCCTCGTCGCGCAGATCCGCGTCTGTATAGGCCAGGTCGAAACCGAAGGTACGCTCGCCAATATCCAGCGGACGTGGCGTGTTGAGACGCACAATACCGCCAACACCGCCTTCGACATCCGCGGCCGTCGGGGATTTGATCACTTCGATGGAGTTGTAGAGATCGGAATTGAACACGGATAGAACAGACTGACGCTCCGGATTGGCGCTGTCGATCGTCACCGATGTTGTCCGACCATTGACTTCCACACGCGTGAAGGTCGGGCTCAGACCCCGAACGGCGACACTTTCACCTTCGCCGTTATTCCGCGTGATCTGCACGCCGGTGATCCGCTGAACAGCCTCGGCGATGTTTTGATCCGGAAACTGACCAATATCTTCTGCCGTAATGGCATCAAGCACCTGATCCGCATTCCGCTTCGTCTCGATCGAGGAAGCGAAGGAAGAACGGAAGCCTTGAACAACAATTGTTTCGGTGGGTTGTTGCGGCTGCGACACCGGGGCCGGAGCAGTCTGGCGTGCGGCTTGACCGGCGCGAATGATCACCGTGTCGCCATTGAACGTGGCTGTCAGCGGCGCCCCGCCTATCACGGCCTCGATGGCCGTGCGCGCATTGCTGTCGCCATCGAAACCGTCTGAACGCAGACCGCTCAGATCAGCCGGATTGGCAATCAGCTGCAATCCCGCCTGACGGGCGACATTGGCCAGAGCGTCGGACATGCTGCCGGCCGCAACCGAATAGCGCGTCGTCTCGTCCTGCTGGACAGACAGGGCCAGGGCCGGAGTGGCCAGCGCCGGAGCGCCCAGAAGAAGAGCTGCGGACGCAATCAAGCGGGCCCGCGTGGAAACTTTACAGGTGACGGTCATTTGATCCCCCAACACATGGCCGCCACAGCGCGGCCGATCAGACTGCGCCGGGTAAGACGCCCCTAACCCCGCAAACCGGACAGGGAATTGAATGAAAGTTTAACGACACACTTCGCAAATGTCGGAAAAGGTCAACTCAGTCACGCGATCGCAGCTGGATCGTCTGTTCGTTTTCCTCGAGCTGAAGATCATACAGAAGGGCCAGATTGTTCAACACTTCAACCGGTTGATCGAGGCGGAACCGACCGGACAGGGTCAGATCCGACAGGCTCTCGTCAAATTCGATCTCCCGGCTGGAATATCGCTGCAATTCCTCTTCCAGACGTGTCAGCGTGATCAGTTCCGTTTCGAACCAACCCTGCATCCAATCGGGCTCATCCACGCCCGGCAACGCCGTGACCACACGCTCGCCGCCGTGCGGCTGAGTTACCCGTGTGGCCCGCGTGAAGACCGGTGCGTCCGCACTGGCCTCTCCCGGTTCAAACAATTGAACCCGGCCCTCATAGACACTCAGTTCGAAGACATCTCTCTGGCGATCAATATTGAAGCGCGTGCCCAGAACCCGAACAATCTGCGATCCAGCCACCACCATGAACGGGCGTGTCGCATCGGAGGCCACATCAAAATAGGCCTCACCCCGATCCAGGTGAACCTGGCGCTGCCCCGCCGTCAGCCGGACCCGCACCGCTGAATCAGCGCTCAGGCGAATGACACTGTCGTCGGGAAGCGTAACATCGCGGGTTTCACCGCGCGCCGTGTCATAGGCCAGCACAATGTCTGATACCGCCGGGCGGCTGGATGAATTGAGGGAAGGCACACCGATCACAAATGCCAGCATCACACTGGCGGCCACAGCCAGGCCGGCCGTTGCACCGCGCCATGTCGTCCACCAGCGGGACGGTCCGGCCGTGATCGCAGAATCCGACTGCTCTTCAACGGGGTCAGTGGTAAAACCGGCCAGCACCTCATCCAGCTCCGGTGCCCGGTACAGATCCCGACACAGCTCGAACTCTTCCAGGTGCTCGGGGCTTTCATCCAGCCAGGCGCGCAGTGCGGCCGTTTCCGCACCGTCCAGCCCGGCTTCCTGGGCAATCACCCAATCCAGAGCGGTTTTTCGAATATCGTGTTCAGTCATCATCAAGAATGGCCCTCCTCACGAAGAGAGGGCGGCAGGGCGTGTTCATCCATGCCCTTACGTAGATCTCCCAGGGCCCGAGTGAGGTGTTTTTCAACACCGGCACGGGACAAGCCCATCGACGAGGCGATCGCATCATAGCTTTCACCCTGCACACGTCGGCGCAGAAGAACTTCACGTCGGCGAGGCGAGAGGCTGGCGATAACCTGTTTGAGGAGGTCCAGCCGCTGACGGTCCATGACCACCTGTTCGGAACACGGCGCCGTATCCGGCAGGTCACTGTCGATCGGCGTGTGATGCCGACGACCGGCCTTGCGGAACTGACTGCGCACAACATTTTCTGCAGCCTTGTAGGCCAGTGCGCGCATCGAACGGACATCGGCTCGGCTGGAATACTCATAGAGACGCGTCATCGTATCCTGGGTCAGATCCTCTGCCAGGTCACGATCGCGCACGCGCTTCAGGATATACGCAAAGATATCCTTGCGGTGCGATGCGGTGAGTTCCGTATCCAGGTCCGCCATGCCCGGCCGCTCCTCGGTCCCATCAGTCGCCTTATGGGTGGTAGCCGTCTTTTGCGACGATCCGTTTACGGCACCGGGCACAAGGCCCAACTCCCGAAGCAGTCTGTCAGATCCTGGATTGTAGGGAGTGCCGGACATAACCTTTGATCGCCTGCCTTTGCGCATGTGACACAGACTAGACGCGGCATGGACGCAAAACCGGACAGCAACAGAATGCTTTTTTGCAGGGAAGGTCAGTGCCGCCCGGAGCGATCACCATGCTTCGGGGCAGGCCGAGACCGGATGCCGAGCGTTTAGGCCGTCTCCGACACGGGGGCACCCGACATCGCCTGGATAAGCTGGTCATGGCGCGGCAGCGCATACACCGTCTGGTCGATACGCGTCTTCTGATCGGTCATTTCGGCTGCCAATGCGTCCAGCGACATGTTGTCCACGAGCGGGTCCCAGGTCACGGGGACAATGCCCTGTCCGATGAACACCGCGACCCAGCTGGTCTCGGTGAACAGGTCCACGGTCCGCAAGGGCACACGCCCTGTTTCTTCAAACAAAGCAATACGCTCTGCCAGGGCATCGGGAATATCCATGTCCGCGACATGGCGCCAGAAGGCCGTATCACGACGGCGCGTGGCCTTGTAATGAAGGATCAGGAAATCACGAATGGAATCAAATTCGGCAACAGCGAGATCATTATAGGCCCGGGTGTTAGCGACCTCACAACGACGGTCCGGGAAATGGTCGAGCAATCGCGTCAAAGCGGTCTGAATCAGGTGGATGCTGGTTGATTCCAGGGGTTCGAGAAAACCACTGCTCAGCCCCACAGCCAGGCAATTCTTGTCCCACATCACCGCCCGACGTCCGGTTCGGAAGGGGATAAAGCGCGGCTCGGCGATCAACTCTCCGTCCAGCCCCTCGATAAACTCAGCCTCAGCCGCAGCCTCATCGATGAAATCGGAGGCGTGGACATATCCCTGTCCCAGACGGTGCTGCAGGGGAATACGCCATTGCCATCCGGCCGACCGTGCCGTTGAACGTGTATAGGGCAGTCTGGGTCCTGAACGTTTGGCGGGCGCTGCCACAGCACGATCGCACGGCAGCCAGTGTTTGAAGTCCACAAAGGGCACACCCAGTGCCTCACCCAGCAGCAGGCTACGCTGTCCGCTACAGTCCACATAAAAGTCCGCAGCGATCTGTCGACCATTGGCGAGGCGTACCGATTGAATGAAACCGGTCTGCGCATCGAGATTCACCGTCTCGACACGCCCTTCAATCCGGACAACGCCCAGCCCTTGCGCATGATCCCGCAAAAGCTTGGCATAAAGCCCGGCATCGAAGTGATAGGCCGAGGTCAGCGTCGACTGACACTGCGTGGGATCGGGATGCGGTAGTCCGCAGCGACCGGAGAGCGCTGCTTTTGAGCACAGGGAGAAATCCGACAGATCCGCATCTAGTCGACCCGTGGCGGCCAGGCGGGCCCATTTGTGATGAGTATAACGTGTGTTCAGATTCGCGCCATAAACCCCGAACGGATGGAAATAACGCTGCCCGGGTTCCAGCCAGTCCACAAACTCAATGCCCAGTTTGAAACTGGCTGATGCTTCGGCAAACAAGCGGCGATCATCCAGTCCGATCAGCTGATTGAATTGCCGGATGGGAGGAATGGTTGCCTCTCCCACACCGATAGTCGGAATGTCCGGGGCTTCAACCAATTCGATCCGGCATCCGCTGCCATGCAGGGAACGGGCGAGAAGAGCGGCTGACATCCAGCCCGCTGTTCCTCCTCCCACGATCAGAATCCGGGAGAGCGTGTCAGGCCGACGAGCATGGGTCATGGCAGTCTCATAGAAGAAAAAGGCGGCGGGGTTAGACCCCCACCGCCCCAACAGACGGATTATCCGCCAAAGGTATAGCGCGCGCCAAACATGTAGCGAGCGCTGCCAGAGGAATAGGTGAAGGGAAGATTGTCATACTGGAGGTACTGGCTTTGCTCCTCCTCGGTCAGATTGACCCCTTCCGCCGTCAGCAAGAGACCCGGCATCACCTCGAAGGCCACCTGGGCATCGAGCTGACCATAGGCACGGTTCCAGATGCCGAATGTGCGTGTGCCCGCAGATCCGTCATTGAAGCCGAAATTGCTGTCGAAGCTCTCGTCGCGCCAGGAATAGGCGGCCCGAGCCTGCAGACGGTCCCGCTCGTAATAAACCTGGGCATTGAAGGCATGTTCGGCCACGCCCGGGATCGGCAGGTTATCGTCGACATCATTGAAGAACGGCGATTCAGAGTCTGAATACGTGTAGTTCACGATGAAGCCGAAGCCGTTATCATAGCTGTTCTGGATACCCAGTTCGAGACCCATGATCTCGCCACCCTCGCCATTGACCGGACGGGTGACCGGACCTTCACGCCCGCCTGCCTGGTCATTGACGAATTCCGGACGCGTTTCATTGAGAATGAAACTGTCCACATCCTTGCGGAAGAAGGTGACAAAGGCCAGCCCGCTCTCGGCGAAGTAATACTCCACAGCGAGGTCAAACTGATTGGCCCGATACGGATCCAGGGTCGGATTGCCGGATGAGCCATTGGTGAAGGTGAACAGGTCGGACACCGGATCGCGGGTAAACTCAAACGCCGATCCTCGGCCCAGTTCGAACAGGTTCTGACGGGCCACCACACGGGCGCCGGCCGCGCGCACCTTGATCGAGTCAGTCACATCCAGCACCGCATTCACGCTCGGCAGGATATCCGTATAGTCACGCGACGTGATCGTGCGTTCGGCATTCGCCGTCACACCATTCCAGCTGTCCGTGCCGAAATAGGTCGGGCTGAACGGCGCCTGCCCCTGATTAACCGTCAGCTCGGTGTTCACAATGCGCGCACCGGCATTCAGGTGAAAACGGTCATCAACCCCGCCGACATCCATCATCAGATAGGCAGAGGTGGTTTCCTCGCCGATCACAAAGCTTTCCAGCGGTTCTTCGAAGAAGCTGAACGGCGTGTTGGGATAAAGCGCCTGAATCCACCCCAGCGCATCGCTCATCTGGCTGCGATCCTGGACGAGAACCGTGCCATTGCCGGCCGTGCCGCTGTCCCAGAACCCGCTGATGGTCTCGACCCGGCCCGGGTTGGAGACGAAGGTTTCAAAGGGTGTGATCAGAGGCGGAGAATCGCCAAACCGGTTGGTACAGCCATTGGGTGCCGTGCCTGCACCACGCCCCGGCGTGGCTGCGGGAAGCTGACAGGACCGGAAACCGATAGCGCCATCCTGGAAGTAGCCGTAAGGGGTCCAGTTCTCACCAAAATCAAGACCGCTCAACTCACCCAGACCGGAATAATCAGCGAGATAACGGCCAGCCGTATAGTCGATCTCGCGATCCGAATAACGCGCCCCGAAGGAGAACATCACATCCGTATTGGTGATGAAGTCCGGGGTGTATTCAAAATCGAGACGGGCCGAGGTGTTTTCCATTTCGGCGCGATCACCGAAGGCCCAGTGCGATTTGAAATAGCCGTAATCAGGGTTGGAGAAGAGGTCCTGCACGTCCACCAGCGAGAAGGACGGCAGCGTGCCGCCATTATTATCGTAGGTGAAAAGGAAATTCGCCGGCGCATTGGGATTGGCAGGCTGATGACTGTATCCGGTCGGTGAGGACGGATCCGCTGTCGGTACGTTATAGCGCGTGTAGCGTACATCACTATTGGCGGAGTTGGATTCCTGATCGGCCATGGCATGGGCGATAGAACCGGACACGCGCAGCTGGTCGCTGGCATCATAGTCGAAGGCCAGCCGGAAATTGTCCGTCTGCGCTTCAAAATTCTTCACGAAGGAAATCGCCTCCGCGGAATTCGCGATGAACGTGCCCGATTGCAGCACACCATTGCTGTCAATCTCGTAGGGGCGACTGGTGTCCAGGCCTGGGCTTTCCACGGTGAACGGGAATTTGAGAGAGGCTTCCTCTGTCAGGATCTCCAGGTCGGAGTGGAACCAGTCAGCGGTGATCTCCAGACGGTCGGTCGCCTGCCAGGCAAGGCTCAGGGACGCACCCAGCCGTTCACGCTCCTGAAAGCGATCGGTGGCGTAGCGATACTCCGGCGCGAAGTAGTCTGTCGGCACGCTGGCTGCGTCACCACGGTCCGAAAAGGCCCAGTTGCCCCGGTTCTGACCGCCCAGATAATCGGTCTGTATATCCTGACGATCATAGGACAAGGTCCCGATGACCGCGAAACGGTCATCGAAATTGTATCCGAGCGCCGCGGCACCGGTCGGACGCAGATCGTCCACTTCCGAACTGAACGAGAAGCGCGCATTGCCCGCCGCCAGCAATTCATCCGGGTTGAGATCCAGCGGATTTCGGGTTTGCAGATCAATAAGACCGCCCACACCGCCTTCAACCAGGGACGCATTCGGCGATTTATAGACATTGACGCCCGCCAGCAGTTCGGACGGAATACCTTCGAGCGAATTGATCTCCCGGTCGCGCCCCTCACCGATCGTGAACAACTCCATCCCCGTCAGGAATGTATCGCCGTTCAGCACGGTTTCGTTCTGCTCAAGCCCCCGGATACGGACGCGTGTGCCTTGACCGTTTTCGCGGTCAATCTGGATGCCCGGCAGGCGCCCCAGGGATTCCGCGATATTCTGGTCGGGAAACTTGCCGATATCCTCGGCCGCGATGGCCTCAACCAGCTCGTTTGAGTTTCGACGTGTGTCCAGGGCATCCTGAACCGCCTGGCGGAAACCAAGAACCCGGATGGTATCAGCGATCTCGGTCGTTTCTGCCTCGTCCTGAGCCAGTGCCACGCCGCTCCCCAACGACATGGCAATCGCCAAAGCCGAGACCCCCGCCAAACGCGCAGGCCGCTTTGTTGTCAGCACAAACTTCATAGTGTCCTCCCACTTGCACTGTTGTCATATTTGTTATTTTGACAACGTTATCATGCTCAGATGAGGCAAATCAATTAGATTCTGACAACGAAAGACAATTTTGGCTATTGCTTTGTTTTAATAGATTTATCGCTGATTGAATCGCGTTCAACCAGGGAATAGGAGATCATTCCCGGAGACAATTCAGGCGCGTCCACAGACGCACCGATAACGGGAATACCGCCTAACTTTTCAATCAGAAGCCGTGCTGCCAACCGTCCATATTCGACCAGCGGCTGATGAACGGTAGTGATCGCTGGCCACGTCTTGTCGGCGATCTCGGAATCATCAAATCCGACAACGCTCAGCTCTGCGGGCAAATCCAGACCTGCACGGTGGCCCGCCATGATGACGCCGGCAGCCATATCATCATTGGCTGCGAATACAGCGGTGGGACGATCCTCCATTGCCAGAAGCGCTTCTCCGGCCGCCAGGCCCGATGGAAATTCGAAATTACCCGGCAACACCCATTCCGGGTTGAATGTCAGACCCGCCGCGTCCAGAGCGTCGCGATACCCGCGAAAGCGCAAATGCGTGGCCGCCTGATCTTCCTTGCCGCGCAAGAAAGCGATTTTCTCATGTCCCGCTGCAATCAACAGATCGGTCAGCTGTTGTGCAGCGGCCTGTTCATCAATGGCGATGGTAATCGGGGATTCAATCCCGTGTGTCGGCCCGATCCGCGCCACGGGAATGTCAAACTCGGACAGAATTCCGGCTACGCGTTCATCGTTGGAGAGCGGCGGCACCAGAATCAATCCATCCGGCTTCGCCTGGTTGAGTATACGCGACAGCTCGTCATGCAATTCCGACCAGGTGCGCTTGGACACACCCTCCAGCAGGGCGATCACCAGCTGATAGCCCGATGTCTGGCAGACATCGATCGCTCCGAACTGGATAGCGTTAACATAATTGCTTCGATCAGAGTGGGAGAGGAGTTGCAGATTATAACTCCGATTGGACCGCAAACGTCGCGCCGAAGCCGACGGGACGTAACCCACTTCCTCAGCGGCGGTCTTCACTCTTTCCCGCAAGACATCTTTCACATGGGGCTCATTGTTCAGAACACGCGAGACGGTTTTTAGCGAAACGCCGGCCTTTTTCGCGACATCAATCATGCGCGCCATGCATCATCCTTTCAAAGTCCCATGACAACCGGCGACGGGGTGGACACCCCTGACCGATTCTCCCTGACGATACTGGCCGTTCCCCCAGCCTGCTCGTATCAAAAACCATGCGCAGAAATACTCTCCTCGGCAAGGTGCGGACTGTCAGTCGCACGCTGTAGCGCGTACCTGCCCGTCCCTGCCCCACAGGACACAGCGACTTCGCCACAAACTATGACAACGACGGCCAACATCAAGATAACGCCTGATCACCTCTGCGTTTAACGGCCATTCATGACCGCAATTAGGACCAAGGGAGAAACTGGCAAGGCCGGCTCGGTTCACTTTGACATCGCTGTCATAGTCGGGCATGGTGCCCCTCAACTCAGCCTTGGCGGCAATGCACCGCCCGCACGTTACGTCCTTGGGAGGATAATAATGACGACGCCCCTGTCCCGGTTCTGCCAGGTCTCCAGCCTTGCGCTTCTGACCGCCCTGGCGGCTTGCGCCCAATCTGAAACGCTCAATACCGAACAGGGAGAGACCCAGGCTGAGGTGCAGGAAGCCGCCCCGCAGGCGACGCCCTCAATGTCCGCCATCGCCAATCCTGACACCTGGCCGGCCCTGCCTGCCGCACCACTGGATCCGGCTGTAGAGGCGCGGATCGACAGCATCATGGCGCAAATGACGCTGGAGCAGAAAGTCGGACAGATCATCCAGGCCGATAGCGGTTCTGTCACCCCGGACGAGGTGCGTGACTATCATCTGGGTTCTGTGCTCAGCGGAGGCAATTCTGCGCCGGGCCCACTGCCCTATGCTGATACCGGGACCTGGCTTGCCGCTGCGGATGCCTATTTCGACGCATCTATCGATGACAGCGCTGTCGAATTGGCTGTTCCGATCATCTGGGGCATTGATGCCGTGCACGGACATGCCAACCTGCGCGGTGCCACGGTCTTCCCGCATAACATCGGACTGGGCGCTGCCAGAAACCCAGATCTGATCGAGGAGATCTACCGGGTAACCGCGCTTGAATTGCTGGTCTCCGGCCATGACTGGACGTTTGCCCCCACTCTGGCGGTCCCGCGCGATGACCGATGGGGTCGCACCTATGAAGGTTTCTCCGAGGACCCTGCAATCGTCGCCGACTATGCACCCCGCATCGTCTATGGCCTGCAAGGGCATCCCGGTCAGGATGATTTCCTGGGCGAAGGCCGTGTCCTGTCCAGCGCCAAGCATTTTCTCGCTGATGGCGGCACTCAGAATGGTCGTGACCAGGGAGATGCGCTGATCTCGGAGACCGAACTGCGCGACATCCATGCGGCAGGCTATTACACGGCCATTCCTGCGGGTGTTCAAACGGTCATGGCCTCTTTCTCGGGCTGGAACGGCATCCGTATGCACGGCAATGAAAGTCTGATGACCGGCGTTCTGAAGGACCGCATGGGATTTCAGGGTTTCATTGTGGGTGACTGGAATGGCCACGGCCTGATTGAGGGCTGTACCGCAACGGACTGCCCGGAAAGCCTCAATGCCGGGCTCGATATGTACATGGCTCCCGACAGCTGGCGAGGCCTGTGGCACAGCACACTGGCCCATGTTCAGTCCGGCGAGATTCCGATGGAACGTCTGGATGATGCCGTGCGACGCATCCTGCGTGTCAAAATCAATATGGGGCTCTTCGAGATGCCCCGCCCGAGCGAACGTGTTTACGCCGGGCGCGAGGACCTGCTGGGCTCGGACGAACACCGGGCCATCGCGCGACAGGCGGTTCGCGAAAGCCTTGTCCTGCTTAAAAACAACGACCAGCTCCTGCCCCTGGATGCCGGCAGCCGTGTTCTGGTGATCGGACCGGATGCCGACAATATCGGAGCAGCCGCGGGGGGCTGGACCCTGTCCTGGCAGGGGGGCGACTTCCCCAACTCCGAATTCCCCAATGCGGATAGCATCCTGTCCGGCATCGAAGCGGCCGTGACCGAGGCGGGCGGTGAACTTTTCTATGATGCAGACGGAACGAGCGAAATTGAGGCCGATGTCGTCATCGCTGTGTATGGCGAACGCCCCTATGCGGAATTCCAGGGGGATCGTGATCATCTGGACTATCAGTCCACAAGTTTGACACCGCAAACCCTGTCCGCGCATCAGGACGCCGGACGGCCCGTCGTCAGCGTATTCCTGTCGGGCCGCCCCATGTGGACTAATCCCGAAATCAACGCATCGGATGCTTTTATCGCCGCCTGGCTGCCGGGCAGCGAAGGGGCGGGTGTCGCCGACCTGCTCTTCCAGAGTGAGTCGGGTTTTGATTTCACGGGTCGGTTGTCCTATTCCTGGCCCTCGGACGGCCTGGGAGGCCAGCTCAATCGCGGTGATACCGACTACGCCCCGCTGTTTGCGTACGGGTATGGCCTGTCCTTCGGCGACGTCCACCAGCTCGGTCAACTGTCCGAAGAGTCAGGGGTTGAGGTGCGCGACACCAGTTATGTGGAGCAATACTACAGCCAGGGTCAGGCCATAGCGCCGTGGGCCATCTCCACCCGGTCCATGGATGTGAGCGCGACAGATCGCACCGCACAGGAAGATTCCCTTCAGCTGGTCTGGAACGAGGCCGGCGCCGTGATGATGATCGAAGGTCCTGATGCCGTTGATCTCAGCCGTCAGGCCAATGGGGCCATGGAGCTGAGCTTCCAGGCCCGCTCCGTCGGTGCTGAACCTGCACGCATCGCGATCGGTGTGGACTGCGCCGACACGGAATGTGCGGACGCCATCGACATGGAGATCACACAGGGCAACTGGACCGAATACCGGATCAGCCTCTCATGCTTCAGTCAGGCCGGCCGACCGCTGACAGCAATCACCCGCCCCTTCCTGCTCACCACGCGCGATGACGCCGGGCAGATCGGGCTGGGAGACATTCAACTGCGTCCGGATACGGATGCAGCCACAGACTGCGGGAATATCTGATCTTCCCCGTTGGCGCGCCGGGATCCCCCTGCATCTTCCCTCGGATCCCGGCCGCCATTTTTCCAATCTGGCATTGGCGACATCAGAGGTCTCGCAGACCAGATCAGCTAGCATTTGGCGGTGCACCCGCCGAGCTGCGATACACGATCTCGTGGTCGAGAACGCGGTTCAGTGTCTCAGCGCGGACCGGGCCATTGTTTGAGACCAAGCGGATCAGTTCTGACGCTGCAGCCTCCCCGATCTCCAACAGGGGCTGTCGCACCGTTGTCAGAGCTGGCCAAGTCTTGTCGGCCACGTCCGCATCATCAAACCCGACAATTGAAAGATCGTTTGGCACAGAGACACCATTGCGCAATGCGGCCATCAATACGCCAGCAGCCATGTCATCATTCGCGGCGAAAATCGCGGTTGGGGAGTCGTCGAGGCGTATCAAATGTTCTCCCCCGGAAAAGCCCGACGGAAAATCAAATGTCCCGGGCAGGACCAGGGACGGATCCAGATCAATATTCGCCGCCTTCAGCGCGTCCTGGTAGCCGGCAAACCGCTCATGGGTGGCATTCTGGTCTTCCTTGCCGCGGATAAAGGCAATGCGGGTGTGCCCCTGTTGCAGGAGATACTCGACCAGTTCACATGCAGCCTGACGTTCATTGATCCGCACCACAATCGTCGATCCGTCTATCGCCCGGGGATCGACCCGCGCGACGGGTACACCCAGCTGCTGGAGCACTTCCGCCAAACGCCCGTCATTGGACAGGGGCGGCACCAGGATAATGCCGTCCGGACGAGCCGTTTTGACCAGGATTTCCGCGTTTTTGTAGAGCTCGGACCAGTCCATTTTGTCGGCCCCGGCGAGCAAAGACACGATCAGCTGATACCCCAGCGATTGGCAGGCCTGAACCGCGCCAAACTGGATCGCATTGACGTAATTGGAGCGACTGGAATGGCTGATCAGCTGGATGGCATAATTGCGGCTTCCTGCCAGGCGCCGTGCCGATGTACTGGGCACATAACCCACATCCTCGGCCGCACGCCGCACCCGGTCACGGACCTCGTCTTTGACGTGGGGCTCATTATTGAGGACGCGCGAGACCGTTTTCAGCGACACACCAGCACGTTCTGCAATATCAATCATGCGGGCCATGAGATGGATCTCCCGGGGTCAGCGCGTGCGCTTGTCCAGATCGGACACGATCTTGCGATGCTCCTCCTCGGTGAAGGGCAGGCGCAAGACCAGAACCCCTGAGAGCACGACAAGAAGCGGTGGTACAATATAGAGATACAAGCTTAGCCGTGCCAGAGTCTCAGGCAATTGCATACCCAGTTCACGGTCATAACCGATCATAGCGAGCATCAGACCCACAAGAATACCGGCAACACCCCCCGCGGTCTTCTGCACGAAAAGAGACGCGCCAAATACCGCCCCCTCGCGACGCTTTCCCGAATGCCATTGACCAATTTCGATCGCATTGGGGATCAATGCCCAGATATAGACGCCAAACGCTGCATATCCCGCCCCATACCCGAAGATCTGGATGGGAATGCCGCCAACAATAATCGGACCAAACAGGGCGAAAGCCAGGGCGCTGCTGGACAAAACTCCGACTGCCCATAACCAGGCTTGTCGGACCCCGATCACACTGGAGACCACCGTCCAGACCGGCACAGATAGCACGGTCGCCAATGCGTAGGCCGAAAGCACGACTTCCTTCTCCGCAAGAAGGCCCGACGAGGCTTCGAGATAGAAGGAGAGCGGGAGCAGAAAGCTTGAAACAGCTACTGAATTCACAAACAGGAGAAGCAGAAGACGCGAGAGGGCCGGATTTTCCCGCCACTCCCCGATCAGCTTGATAAAGCCACTGCGGGCAGAGGGAGCCTCGACATGGCCAGGTGGCGCTTTTTCACGCGTCCCGAAAAAACAGATCACAAAGGCCACGAAGGCTGTCAAAGCCCCGACAGCGGCCGCACCAAAATAGGCCCAGGCTGCCATGCCCTCTCGCTCACCGAACGTCCGGGCCAGCGGAAAGATAAAACCGGACACCCACAATAAACCTGCAAAGGCAAATCCCATGCGAATGCCAGCGAGCCAGGTCCGCTCACCGGAATCAAAGGTCAGGCGTGAGGCGAGCGCAGCATAGGGCACAGCGACAAACGTATAGGCCGTGCGAAAGAGGATATGCACAACGGTCAGGGTCAGGACCAGCGGCAGGCCTTGCCAGGGCGGTATCCAGAATAACAGGCAGAAGGATCCACCCAGGACCACGCCTCCTACCAGCAGATAGGGCCGATAGGTGCCAAAGCGTGTCCGTGTCCTCTGGGCAAGGTCGGCAACCCACAGATCCGCCAGGGCATCCCAGACCACACCGATAAAGAAGACCAGCCCGGCCGCCCGCGGATCCAGCCCGACCACCTCCACATACCAGAAGACGAGGATGAGAGAGAGTGTATTCCAGAAGATGTTGAGGCCGAAATCCCCGACGCCATAGCCGAGATATCGCCCGAGACGTCCGAGCATGTATCGGCTCCGTTCTGACAACCCTGTCAGAATAGTGCCGATAGTGTGAGCGCGGATGCAAGCCCGCTGATGCCCAGAACACCCGTCGCCAGGGTCCAGCTGCGCAGGGTTTGTGCCTCACTCAAGCCAAACACGCGCGACACCAGCCAAAATCCGGAGTCATTGACATGCGAGAGCGCACTGGCGCCCGCCGCGATCGCTATGGCCAAGCAAGCCAGATCCCAGTTGCCGAGCCCCGCGGTATCCGCAACAGGCGCGATCAGGCCTGCGGCCGTGATCATCGCCACCGTGGCACTGCCCTGGGCGACGCGCACCAGAAGAGCGAGCAGAAAACCGGCCATAATAGGCAAGATACCCAGCCCGAGCGCCCATTGGGCCAGTTGTTCGCCACCACCCGTATCGACCAGAACCTGTTTGAATGCGCCTCCGGCCCCGGTCACCAGAATAACCGCGCCGGTCGGTTCCAGCGCCCGCACCATGCCGGACGCCATGCGCGACCGGACCTCCTCACCCAGGCCTGACACGGCAACAGCCGCCAGGCCGCAGGCGATCATCAAGGCGACAAAGGGGTGGCCGGCAATCCGCATCACATCACGCAAGGGCCCCGGCTCAAGCAGCATCGTGGCGAGGGTGCCCGCCAGTATCAGCCCCAGCGGCTGGAGGATCAGCAAGATAACCAGCCCACCCGATAGCTGTTCACGGTCATGCGCGTGAAACCCGTCGGCATTGTCATCAGCAATACGTTCAGGCAGCCAGTTCAACCGCGACAGTGTAGAGACCAGGACCGGACCGGCCAGAAGGAACGCCGGAAGACCACACACAGCCCCGACAAAAATTACCCAGCCCAGCTCCACACCGAGTATATCGGCGATGGCGACCGGGCCGGGAGTCGGAGGAATAAAGGCGTGGGCCGTAGCCAGTCCGACCAGCAGGGGCAGGCCATAGAGCATGACCGGCCGCTTGACCTTGCGACTGAGCGCCAGCGCGACAGGCGCCAGGATCAACAGCGCCACATCGAAAAAGACCGGAATGGCCGCAACCAGTCCGACAAACCCCAGGCCGGGACCGGACAATCGGGAGCCCGCCAGCCGCCGGGCCAGTCGCTCCAGTCCGCCACTGACCTCGAGCAAGGTGCCGAACAGGGCACCCAGACCGATGATGACCGCGATGAAGCCCAGCGTCCCGCCCATGCCCCGCACGACCGTATCCGTGGCGCTGTCCCAGTCCATGCCGGCCGCGAGGGCTGCAACAAGTGAGACCGCGATCAAGGCGGCAAAGGCCGGAATCTTGAAACGCAAGATCAGGATCAGCAACACCAGAACCGCGAGACCGGTCACGAGAAGCGGAGACATCAACGCACACCTTCACGGCGCAGTTCGAGGCGCAGCAAACGATCATGAGCTGTGATAAACAGAGCTCCGCCATCCTCGCCCAGAGTGCAGTTTGCCGTCGCACTGGCCGTACGGATCCGTGCCAGCACATCACCCGCCTCGGATAACAGCGAGACGCCGCCCGGGGCTGTGGCGAACACCCAACCATTGGGCAAGACGCTCATGCCATCAGGCAGGCCCTGCTCGCCGGCGGCAAGAGCGTCTCGGGCGTCGACCCAGACCTCGCCACCGCTGACACCCCCTTCGGCATCCAGCCGGAAGCGCCGGATCACAGGCGCATCGGGATCAGACTGGGCCACGTAGAGCCATCGTTCGTCGGGCGACAGACCAATTCCATTGGGAAAGGTCATATCGTCGATCAGGCGCACGCAATGCCCATCCGGATCGAGGCGATAGACACCATTCACCGACATTTCCTTGAGCGGCGAGGCATCCAGGCCCTCAAGTCCGTACGGCGGGTCTGTAAAATAGATGGCCCCGGCAGAGGATATCGCCAGATCATTGGGAGAATTAAAGGCCTGCCCATCGAAACGCTCGACCAGCGCCGTACGTTCGCCCGTTTCCGGATCAATCCGTTCAACCCGGCGACGACCGTGATTACAGCCCCACAGCTCGCCCTGCGCATTGCACCACAACCCGTTCAGCCCGGCCTCGCGCATCCCGACGGCCTCTTGTGCGGCAATGCCGGAGGGCTGTTGCCAGACCTGGGTGCCCGTCGGCTCGGACCAACGATAGGCCGTGTTTCCCGGAACGTCCGTAAAATAGAGACACTGACGTCTCTCATCCCAGGCCGGGCCTTCCGACCAGATGTAACCTGAAGACAGAACCTGCGGCCGCATCCCCGGATGGAGCACGCGGCGAGCAGCGCTGTCCCGGATCTCGACCCCCAGCCCACCTGCAGCGTCTACAGACCGCCCCGGGGTACACCCTGCCAGCGCCAGACCGGACAACCCGCCCGCCAGAAGGGTTCTGCGGTCCATCATCGGATCACCTCGACCCGGGTTTCCAGAGCCGTTGCCGGAGCCGAACCGGTCTGCGCCTCAACGATCTGGATCTCACCGCGCGCGCGAATATCCGCGGAGCTGGCACCGATCATCACCTCGATCCGGCCCGCTTCGACCTGCCATCGCCCGGGTGCCTGAAAAATCGCCGTCTGAGCCGGTGTCAAATGAAAGGCGACTTCAACGCTTTCACCCGGAGCGAGCGTGACGCGTTCAAAACCTCGCAATTCGATACGCGGGCGCGCGACACGTGCCACGGGGTCGCGCATATAGAGCTGCACCACCTCATCAGCCTCGCGATCGCCCGAATTGCGCACCGTCACGGACAAGCGATAGCCCGTTTGTGTTTCGCGGACCTCCATCTCGCCATACTCGAACTGCGAATACGCCAGACCATGTCCGAACGGGAAAAGCGGGGTAATGGGTTGGTCCATATAGCGATTGGTGTCGCGCTCAAGATCGGGATGCGCGGGACGCCCGCCCGGATTTTCCGAATAGGTGAACGGCACAGCGCCTGTCGCCCGCGGGAAATTCACCGGCAAGCGACCTGCGGGAGAGACATCACCGAACAGGATGCGCCCCAGGGCCGGGCCGGCCTCTACACCCAACATCCAGCTGACAAGAAGCGCATCAGCCTCCTCGGCCACACGTGGAATGGCCAGAGGCCGACCCGACACCAGAACCACGGTCACAGGCTTGCCCGTCGCGAAGATCGCCTCGGCCAATGCCTGCTGGCTCGGAGGAAGTGCGATATCGGAACGACTACGCGCCTCTCCGGACAGGTCGTAATCCTCACCGATCACCAACACCACGCGGTCGGCCGCTTCAGCAGCCGCGATGGCATCCGGCAGGCCGCTCATATCATCAGAGCGCGGAGCCGCCCCGGCTGCGTAAGACACAGCCATCGCATCACCCGCTTCATGGCGAATGCCATCGAGCAGAGAGACAACATCGTCCGGCCGGCCCTGTGCCCGCCAGCTCCCCAGCTGGGTGGAGGCATCTTCGGCGAGCTGCCCGATCACGGCTATCGAGCCTGCCTCGCGGGCCAGGGGCAAGGTGTTGTTGTCATTCTTCAGAAGAACTATAGAGCGCTCTGCCAACCGCCGGGCTGCGACACGGTGATCCGGGGCGAGCAACTCTGCCGCCTCACGGTCGGTATCGTGGTAGATATAGGGCGTATCAAACAGGCCCAAAGCCTCTTTCCACGCCAGGAGGCGCCCCACCGACCGGTCCAGCGCAGCCAGAAGCGCCGGATCGGCTTCGATGGCTGCTGCCAGGTCCTGCACATAAACGGCGCTGGTCATATCCATGTCCACACCCGCTTCCAGAGCCAGTGCGGCAGCATCCGTCCGGGTCTCGGCCACACCATGATTCATCAATTCCGCGATCGCATTCCAGTCGCTCACGATGAAGCCGTCAAAACCCCACTCATCCCGCAAGACCCCTTCAATCAGATGGCCATTCGCGGTCGACGGTACGCTGGCGATATCGTTGAAGGCGGTCATCATCGAACCGACACCAGCTTGGGTCGCTGCGTGGAAAGGCGGCAGATAAATTTCGTGCAGGCTGCGCTCGGAAATGTCCGCCGTCCCGTAATCGCGCCCCCCGGTTGGCGCGCCATACGCACCGAAATGTTTGGCCGTCGCAAGGATGGTGTCTCCGGCCGCAAGATCGGCGCCCTGATATCCGTTCACCTGGGCGACTGCCATGCGAGAGCCGAGATAGGGATCTGATCCTCCCCCCTCAACGATCCGACCCCATCTTGGATCGCGAGAAATGTCGATCATGGGAGCGAAGGTCCAGTGCAGCCCCGAAGCCGCGGCCTCCTCGGCAGAGATCCGTGCCGCCTCTTCCCAGCCCGCTTCATCCCAGCTGGCCGCCATGGCGATCGGCACAGGAAAAATCGTGCGATAGCCGTGCACCACGTCCATCGCAAACAGGAGCGGAATACCGTGCTCGCTCTCTTCCACCGCAACGCGTTGTAGGGCTTCGAGAGGTTCGGCACCGGCCACATGCAGATAGGAACCCACACCACCCTCTCGCACCCGGTCAAGTTCTTCGGGCGTCAGCCGGGAATTGAGATTGCGCGAACGCCCGCCAGCCGCCTGATGCAATTGACCGATCTTGGCCTCAACCGACATCTCGCTCAGCAAGCGTGTCACACGCGGCGACCAGGCCGATGGCGCCTCTGAAGCTGAAGACTGACCCTCGGCAATCGTTTGTCCGGCCGGATTGTCCGACGGCGAACAGGCCCACAATCCCGCAGACACCATCACCAGGCTCGCGGCGCGAGTCATCCACGCTGCGCTCATGCGCACCTCTCCCATATTTTGTTCTTAAAAAAGCAAAACGGGGCAGCCCGGTCTAAACCAGGCTGCCCCACTGCATCAGAATGTTCCGCGCACCACGAAGGCGAAGCGGCGATCATTCGTGAACGAGTTCCGGGGCGCATTCAGCCCGGTCGCGTCCAGAACGGCGCGAGTTTGTGAGACCTCGTCGAGGAGGTTCACAGCCTGAACACCCACGGTGAAGTAGTCATTCACGGTGTAGAAGAAGGAACCATCCAGCTGACCCGTCGATTCATGTGTGATCGGCGAGAACGGGAAAATCACATCCCGTGTCGTCAACGTGTAGTCAGACCGCCAGTTCCAGGCCAGGCGGGCGGAGAAACGGTCATCTTCATAGAAGCCTACAAAGTTGAACGTGTCTTCCGACAAGAGCGGGAAACCCAACCCGGTCACATCAAAGACCGCGCTGGCACTGCCATTTCCGGCCGTGTTGTCCGGCTGGAGGACCGGGACAGCACTTGCGTCGATATAGGTGTAGTTGATCTGGGTGCCCAGATTGCCAAACAGACCCGGCAGGAAATCATAGGTCTGCTGGTACGCCACCTCGAAGCCCTGGATCGAGCCACTGTCAGGGGCGTTGGCCACACCGTTCACATTGACATCGAACTCGACGCCATTGTTCTCGAAGGTCTGTACCGAGACACCCGGAGTCACGACATCATCCAGGTCCTTGTGGAAATAAGTGAGGGTCAGCGAACCGACATCCGCAAAATACCATTCCACAGCAAGGTCGAAATTGGTCGCTGTGGCCGGGTTCAGATTGATATTGCCCGTCGAGGCCAGCGGACGCAGCCACTGACCGGTCACCGGATCATCCTGACCGATCCGGTCCTGGATCACGAAGTTCGAGCGCGCGAAACCGAAGTCCGGACGATACATGGCCTGGGAGACACCCAGACGCACGATCACATCTTCGGTGACTTCCAGCCGGGCATTCAGGCTCGGCAGGATATTCTCATAACCGTTTTCAGCCGAGAGCGGACGGTTCGTTCCATCTGCCCAGGCCGCGAAAGCGTCCTGCTCGGATTGCGGAAGCAGACAGAAGCCCGGCAAGCCTCCACCACCGCCCGCAGCCGCAGCACAGAAGTCGGTCGGCGAGAGACCATTGAGGAACAAGGCACTATCCGGGAAGGACAGCGCGCCCGCCGCAGTGGTGGTGGTCTCGACATAACGAACACCGAAATTACCGTCCAGATACATGCCGGTGCCCAGGAAATCATCCTGGGCGAAGTTGAACTGGACATAGGCCGCCTGGGTTTCCTGCGTCACATCGGTGATTTCCGACGGCAGGAAAGGTGTGCCTGCGACGACACCGCCGCGTTGCGCCAGCGGCACCCAGCCGCCATTGCCCGCAGCTTCGCGCAAGGCAAAGATCTGCGAAACACCTGCATCATAATTGAACCCCAGCTCGCCCGTGTAGAAGGGGAGACCATTGGGGATGCCATTGTCATAGCCGGAGCGCTGGAAGTTGTCCAAGGTCCGTAATTCGAACGTGCCTGCCGGAATGGCGGCATTGTCGAGCGCGAACGGCGTATTCCATGTGGCCGAGATATTGCCCCAGTTGAAGGTGGAGCGACGCACAATCTGGTCACGCTCGGAGACGCGCACACCGAACTTGATGGATTCCAGCCAGTGGTCACCACTGAAATCGTATTCACCATCCGCCTTGAGAGCCATGAATTCAGACTCATTGTCTGAGAGATGGTCCATCGCCGAGCGGATGTAATAATTGTTCAGATCCTCGAAATACGGATCGGTACCATCGGCCGGAGCGCGGTAGGTCACCAACGGGATATCCGTGGTCGTGTCCAGCGCCGTGTCCGCAAAGAAGGCTGAGTGCAAGGTGACATCAGCCACTTCAGCGGTGGATTCAGCGTATTGGAAGTCGAAATTCGCCCGGAAACGATCCGTCGGCGCCCATTTCAGGTTAAAGCCGAAATCGGTGTTTTCAGACTGGTCCAGGCGCTCGCGGTTGAGCACCAGATTGCGCACCCCATTGAGCGGGAGGCTCGGATCATTGGACCGCCAGCCCACCGATTGTGAGATAACACCGCTCTCGAACAAACCGTTTTCGTCGAAGTTAAAACTGGTGCCCGGAGCGGGGACAATGCCCGGTCCATCATCAATGCTCGGTTCGATCGCGTGTTCGGACCAGGCATTTTCATAGGTCGCGCGGAAGAACTGGGCCGTGGCTTCAAGTTGGCCGTCAGCACTGCTCCACTGAGCCGCAGCCGCGATGCTGGAGCGTTCGCGGTCAAACAATTGCGTCCGGATACCCGCACCGGACGGGACATACTGCCCATTACCGTCACGATCGATATAGTCCGCAATCAGCGTGCCGTCGGCACGAGAATCCAGCTCGGAATACGAGCCACCAATCAGAACACCAAATTCGCTGCCATCATTCATCTCCCAACGCTGGGAGAACACACCGGACACGCCCGGCGTGAACGCCTCGCGCAGATCGGAATAGTTGGCCTCCAACGAGAAGGCGCGGATATTCTCGGCGCTGTCAAACGGCAGGCGCGTATTCAGGTTTACCGTGCCCGACAACCCACCTTCGATCATTTCGGCAGATTGGTTTTTGAACACCTGGACGGATCCCAGCAATTCCGGCGGGATGTCGTTAAAGCCGATCTGCTGGCCATCATCGGCCGAGAACACATCGCGGCCATTCAGCTCACTGCGTGTGAAGGTCAGACCCCGCACCGTGGCTCCGGTCCCCTCAACGGAGAAGTGGTCTGGGTCGTTAGCGCCCTCGAAACGCGTGATATTCACGCCGGGAACTCGCTGCAGGGCTTCCGCCACGGAACGATCCGGCAATGCGCCGATATCTTCAGCCGTCACGGCGTCCATCAGAACGTCCGCATCACGACGCATGGCCTGGGCGTTCTGCAGGCTGGCGCGCACGCCCCGCACCACAATCACCTCGCCCGGCTCAACAGTGTCATCGGACTCTTGCGCATGGGCCGGGACAGCCAGCAAAGCAACGCTCAGAGCCGTCACGGAGGCTCCCGTCGCCAATCGATTGCGCCATGCAGGCCCGGATCCCCGGTAACCGCCTTTAAACATTGATCCTTCTCCCCTGATTCCTGTTTTTTGACAAATTGACAGCGCTGTCAATTTCTGACAACGTTGCCTGAAGACAAAAAAATGTCAATCGTGTGGGTAGAAAATTCGACCGGACCCAAACGAGAGAGACGAAAATGTCACAGGGTCCTTCGGGGGAGAAAACCATGTCGAACACGCCCGATTCGGGGGCCAGGACACGTCGGGTCGTCATACTTGGCGGCGGTACCGCTGGATGGATGGCCGCAGCCGCGCTGACCTCCATGCTGCCCCCACACCGGGTCAGCGTGACGCTGGTCGAGTCTGAAGCAATCGGCATTATCGGCGTGGGCGAGGCTACACTCCCCCATCTGCGCCAGTTCAACGAGACAATTGGCCTGGCCGAGGATGTTTTTATCCGGGAGACCCGGGCGACCTACAAGTTGGGCATTGAATTCGTCAATTGGGGCGCGCCGGGGGAACGCTATATCCATCCGTTCGGGGCGTTTGGTAATGAGACCGACGGAATCCCCTTCCATCAATTCTGGCTCGCCAGTCGTCCTGAAGCGCCCATCTCGGATCTGGAGGCCTGTTCCCTTCCCATTCAGGCCTGCCGTGCCAATCGATTTGCGCGCCCCCAGAGTGATCAACCAGGGCTGGCCGACAGTTATGGCTATGCCTACCAGTTTGATTCCACGCTCTATGCCCCCTTGCTGCGTCGCCATGCCGAAGCCCGGGGCGCCATCCGGATCGAGGGGCGGGCACTGGGGGCAGATCAGGATGCGTTAACCGGCAATATCACCGCAATCCGGTTGGACGGGGGCGAACGTATTGAAGGCGATTTCTTTATCGATTGTTCCGGGTTCAAGGGCCTCCTGATCGAAGACACTCTGGCATCGGGCTATGAAGACTGGTCAAACTGGTTGCCTTGTGATCAGGCCATCGCCGCCCCGACAGCGTTGACGGGGCCTCGCCCTCCCTATACCCGCGCCACAGCGGGAGACGCGGGATGGCAGTGGCGCATCCCCCTCCAGCACCGTATGGGCAATGGCCATGTCTATGCCAGCGATTTCCTGTCAGACGACGCTGCCGATGAGGCCTTCCTGACGGCGCTCGACAGTGAGCCTCTGGCCGAGCCCAGACGGCTCTTTTTCAAGACGGGCAAGCGCAAATCCATCTGGTCGCACAATTGCATCTCGGCCGGCCTCGCGAGTGGATTTCTGGAACCCCTTGAATCGACCAGTATTCACCTCACCCAACTCGCCATCACGCATTTCCTCGAGCTTTTCCCCTTGGGCGATGACTGCGCCGTGGAACGCACAGCCTACAACGCGCTGATGAACCGGGAATTCGAACGTGTTCGCGATTTCCTGATCCTCCACTATGTCGCGACGCGCCGCGAAGACAGTGAGTTCTGGAGGTATATGCGGGCGATGGACATCCCCGACAGTCTCGCGGAGAAACGTGCCCTGTTCGAAGCGACCGGCCGTGTTGCCACCTATCAGCAAGGCCTCTTTCTCGAACCCTCCTGGATCGCAGTCTATCTGGGACAGGGCGTGCGCCCGCGCGCGCTGGATCCGCGTCTTTCCCGCTATGATAACGCCCGGCTCAACGCCTCCATCGACAAGTTGCAGGGGCAGATCCGCGAACTGGTCGCCCAACACCCCGATCATGACAGCCTGTTCGATACGGGAGTGGTGGCATGAGCCCGAGCTTGCATGTCTTGATTTGTGGCGGCGGATTCGAGGCGGTTCTCACAGCTTGCCATCTCGCACAGGCCGTCTCCCCAGCGGTCAAAGTGACCTTGATGCCCACCGTCCATGATGATCGGGATGACTGGGCCTATCTTGTCCTCGACCCTGAACCCGCAGCTATGCTCCGGACGTTGGGTGTAAGCGATCCGCTGCTGATCTCACGGTGTCGGTTCAACTACCGGCTGGGCACGCGCCTGGATGGCTTTCCCGGTCAGACGGCCTCGCATTATCTGCCTCTTGGCGGTATTGGCGAGGACTGGGGCGGAACGGGATTTCTCCACCACTGGCGCAGGCTCTCTCCCGACGCCACACTGGACGATTATTACAGCTATTCACCGGCTGTCTTGGCGATGAAGAGCGGCCGTTTTGCGCCTGCGGACCCGCGCAATCGCGTCGGCACGCTGCAGCATGAGACCGGGCTTCATATCCAGCCCCGCGATGTAACGGCTTTGCTGCTTCACAATGCCAAACGGCTGGGCGTTACTGTTCTGGACCAGGGTCTGGACGGGATCGAACGGACAGACACGGGTGAGATCACCCATCTTCGTGACACGTCGGGAACCGTACACGCCGCCGACCTCTTTGTGGACGCCACCGGGCGCCAATCGCGCCTTGGCGGACGGGAAGACTGGCAGGGCCCGCCACCTGTCTATTTGAGCTCACACCACGTCGAACCGGTTGACCCGCGCACGGAGGCCCGTCTCACAGCGCGTGAGGACGGCTGGACCCTGGACATCACAACGGGATCGCAAGGCCACACATTCTTCATCGACGATCAACCCGGCAAGTCCCAAGCCCTGGCCATCCAGACGGGGCATGCCCTGACGCCCTGGACAGGCAATGTCGTGCGCGTCGGACAGGCGGGACTGGATCAACCCGTCCTGATCGGTCTGGCAGCCCGAGCCTTGCTCGAACAGGTCGAGACACTGATCAAGCTTCTGCCGGCCGGAAACGCTCCTGATGCCGAACGCGCTGAATACAACCGTCTGGCGGTTGAACGCGGCACAGCCCTGGCCGATCTGTCTGCGATCTACGAAGCGGCCCGCCACGCACAGCTGAATGACATCACGCCCCCGCACCTCGCGGTACGCACCCGCTTGTTCGGTCATCGAGGCCATGTTGTGCCGGACGATGCCCCCATTCTCGAGGCGGCCGACTGGACACGTCATTGTCTGGCTGTGGGCCTTTTCCCCCGCCATCATGATCCACTCAGTGAACGCCTGCCCACCCAGGAGCTCACCCGACGACGGGCTGAATTACGGCAGACTCTGGAACGGGTCGTCGCTGAATTCCCGCCTCACGAAGCCTTTCTCAGCATGATGATACAGACCGCCCGGAAGATGCAGGGGATGACCGCATGACGGTCTCACCACAACGCGTTCTTATTGCAGGCGGTGGTACGGCCGGATGGATGGCGGCGGCCGCCCTCGCACGCTTTGTCGGTCCCACCGGGGTACAAATAGAGCTGGTTGAGTCCGAACAGATCGGCACGGTTGGTGTGGGCGAGGCCACCATTCCCAATATCGCCGATTTCAATGCCATGCTGGGCATTGAGGAACATGATTTCCTCGCCGCAACACGCGGAACCTACAAGCTGGGTATTGCCTTCGAGAACTGGGGCAAGCCGGAGGATCACTACTTCCACCCCTTTGGCACGTACGGGCTTGATCTTGGCGGTCAGCCCTTCCACCAGATCTGGCACGCACAGCGTCAGACGGTCGGATCGCCACCGCTGGACGCGTTTTCCATGTGTGCCCAGGCCGCCCTGTCGGGCAAATTCATGCAACCGCATACCGATCCGCAATCGCCAGTCTCGCAATTGCGTCATGCCTATCATTTCGATGCGGGGCTCTATGCCCGGTTTCTGCGCCGACGGGCGGAAAACCAGGGGGTGGTGCGGCATGAGGGGCGCATAGCCACCGTGGAGCAAGCCCCCGAAACCGGTGACATCGTCGCGCTTTTCCTCGAGGATGGACGCCGGCTGGAGGCCGATCTCTTCATCGATTGCACCGGGTTTCGCAGCCTTTTGCTGGGCCAGACCCTCAACGTCCCGTTCGAAGACTGGTCCCATTGGCTACCGTGCGACCGGGCCATCGCTGTGCCCAGCGCCCGGACAGAACCGCTCAGACCCTTCACCCGCGCCCGTGCTGGTCAGGCCGGGTGGCAATGGCGTATCCCGCTGCAACACCGCACCGGCAATGGCCATGTCTATTGCAGCGCCGCACTGGATGATGACACCGCCCTGCAGGAACTCCTGGCGGGTCTGGATGGCGAGGTGCTGGGCGAGCCCAACCAACTGCGCTTCACCACCGGCCGACGATCCCGGTTATGGGAGAAAAACTGCGTTGCGCTGGGACTGGCGGCCGGCTTCCTGGAACCACTTGAATCCACCAGTATTCACCTGATCCAGGAAGGTATTTCAAAACTTCTGGCGCTCTTCCCGGGCGCCCAGGGCAACCAGGCCGAGACCGGAATGTATAATCGGCTGATGATCGAGAGTTTCGATATCATCCGCGATTTCATCATCCTGCACTACGCCGCGAACCAGCGCGAGGACAACGCCTTCTGGCGCGGTCTCAGAGAGATGGTCTTGCCCGATCGGCTGCAATCCATCCTGGATGTCTTCCGCCAGCATGGACGCCTGTTTGTCCATGACCGGGACCTGTTCACCCTGACGAGCTGGGTCGCTGTGCTTTACGGGCAGAACATCCAGCCCGGGGCTGCGGACCCGCTCGCGCGAGCCATCCCGCCTGCCGAACGCGCGCAATTCCTGGGAAATCTCGAACATGTCTATGCGCGAGCCGCCCAGCATATGCCGCCGCATGCAGCCTATCTGAATCAATTCTGTACTTCCCCGTCTGCGGAGACCTCATGATCACGCCGATTTCCAAAATTCTGATTGTGGGCGGCGGAACCGCCGGCTGGATGGCCGCCGCCGCCCTGTCCAAGCTGTTGGGCCCTCAAGGACCGAAGATCCAGCTGGTGGAGAGCGAGCAGATCGGAACGGTGGGTGTCGGCGAAGCGACGATTCCCCAGATCAGCCTGTTCAATCGCATGCTGGGTCTAGATGAGGATGATTTCCTCAAACGCACCCAGGGCACATTCAAGCTGGGCATTCGCTTTGAGAACTGGCGACGGAATAATCATCGCTATTTCCACCCGTTCGGCTCCTATGGCAGCGATATGGACGGGGTGATGTTCCATCATTTCTGGCTCCACGCACGCCAAAGGGGACATTCGACGGATCTGTCCTCTTATTGCCTGCAGGCTGTGGCAGCTGATGAAAACCGGTTCCTGAGGCCTGTGGCCAACGCCCGAAACTCTCCGCTCGGCCACATCGCCTATGCCTTTCATTTCGACGCGGGCCTCTATGCCGCTTTCCTGCGCGACTACAGCGAAGCACGCGGTGTGGAGCGTATTGAAGGACGGGTTTGCGATCACACACTGGACCCACAGACGGGACATGTGACCCGCATTTCACTCGAGGATGGCCAAAGCCTCGATGCGGATCTCTTTATCGACTGTTCCGGCTTTCGCGGCCTGTTGATCGAACAGGCGCTCGAAACAGGCTATGAAGACTGGAGCCATTACCTTCCCTGCAACAGTGCACTGGCGGTGCCCGCCGAACATACCGGAGATCCTGTCCCCTATACCCGCTCGATCGCCGGACGGGCCGGTTGGCAGTGGCGCATCCCGCTGCAACACCGCATGGGCAATGGCCATGTCTATTGCACGGGTTTTACGAGCGATGACGCAGCGCATGACGACCTCATCTCCAGCCTGTCAGGCACGCCCTTGCGCGATCCGATCCAGCTGCGTTTCGTCACCGGTCGACGCCGAAAGGCCTGGAACCGGAATGTGGTCGCACTGGGCCTGGCCTCAGGATTTCTGGAACCGCTGGAATCGACCAGCATTCACTTGATCCAGAGCGGCATAGCCCGGCTGATGACCCTCTTCCCCCACCAGGGCTTCGACCCGGCCGAGATCGAGGAATACAATCGGCTGACCGAAATCGAATACGCCTATATTCGCGATTTCCTAGTCCTTCATTATCGACAAACTGAGCGGGACGACACGGACTTCTGGCGCCACTGCCAGTCCCTGCCCGTCAGTGACCACCTTCAACGCAAGATCGACCTCTATGCCGGCAATGGTCGTGTCAGCCGTGAGCGGGATGAATTATTCAACGAAACCAGCTGGCTGGCCGTGATGCACGGCCAGGGGATTGAGCCCCGGGGACATCATCCGCTTGTCACGGCACTCGGTGAAGCGGAAGTGGATGCCCGCTTGCATCAAATCCTGGGTGTGGTCCGTGAATCGGCCAATCACATGCCCACTCACAGCGATTTCATCCGCAAGAATTGCGCGAGCGAAACGGGCGCAAACATGCCGGCTTGAAGTTTGCACCTGTCGTCACAGTTTCGATCGAACCGTGTCAACCAGGCTGTCGAGTGGTGATGTCGCGTCCAGGACAAGGGCTGTGTCGGGAGGGGTCAGGGCCTCGAACTGGGAGGCGACAAGACTGGACGGCATAAAATGAGTTGATCGCGACGACACGCGCTGGATCGCATCCGATTGACTGATTTTCAGAAAGACCCAGACAAGTGCATGCCCGGGCGTTTCCGCGAGATATCCGCGCACGACCGGATTGAGCGCAGAACACGCCAAGATCTTGTCGCCTTCACCCAGCCGGGTGACCGCGCGAACTATGTTCTCGATCCAGCCTTTTCGATCATCATTATCAAGTGCGATGCCCTGGCTCATCTTTTCGACATTCGCCTCCGGGTGAAAGGCATCCCCTTCCAGGAAGGCCAAACCAGTGCGATCCGCGAGCGCCTGACCCAGAGTGGATTTCCCACATCCGCTCACACCCATGATGATGATCAATCGACTCATTGACCCGGGTCCTCTTCGTGTGTGACGCCTTGTCTGTCAGCATATGACTTGCCTAGTGATATCGCTGTCAATACCGTGGTCACCTCTTTTCATATCTGGATGCCGTCATGACCGCGATGCTTGCCGCCTTGTTCCTGACAGGACTGTCTCCCGCCATGACAGGTCCAATACCGCAAGGGATGTGTGCGCCGTCAGGCTTCTCGCCGTCCGTCGTGATGGGACAGGCCGGTTTTGAACCGGGCGGACGCAAGATTGCCATCTACCGACACCCTGCAAGCACGCCTCTCGATTGGCAGATCATGGACGAGAACAACACCGTACGGTTTCGCGGTCAGACCCGTGTGTTCGGCGATGACGTCTTGTCCGGCGATCCGGTCCATCAGATCGACTTCACGGGCTTTACGGATAACGACAATTCCTATCGCCTGCGTGTGTGCGCTCAGGACAGCGCCTCCTTTGTCCTTGAGGCCCCGGACTATCAGGCCCTGGCCAGTGACAGCTTGGCCTATTTCTACATGAACCGTCTCGCCGAACCCATTCTGGAAAGGCATGTGCTTGGGCCGCAATGGGCGCGTGAACCCGGGTTCGAAAACATGGTGTTGTCGTGTTTTGACGGACAGGATGAACGCGGTCGGGACTGGCCGGGATGTGAGTATTCACTCGACGTGACCGGTGGATGGGCGGATGCGGGGGATTACGGGCAATATGTGGTCAATGGCGGGATTGCCGTCTGGACCCTCCAGCATGCCTACGAGGTTTTGGGTGCCAATCCGGGCGAACCGGGCTGGCTGGACCAGCCTGAAAGATTGCCCGAAGGCGGCAATGATATCAGCGACCTGCTGGACGAAGCTTGGTACCATCTGGCGTTCATGATGGCGATGCAGATCCCGGACGGGGCCCGCGTGTGGACCATTCAGGGCGATGCGGGGGATGGCGACCGACAGCCCGTGGAAATCGATGGCTCGGGCCTTGTGCATCACAAAACGCATGAAGCCGCATGGCTGCCCCTGCCGCTCTTGCCCGAAGATGCCCGCGAGACACGGTATCTCTATCCCCCCTCAACAGCCGCGAGCCTGAATCTAGCCGCCGCCGCGGCGCAGTGTGCCCGTCTCTGGCTTGAGATAGATGCAGACCGTTCTGCAACCTGCCTCGACGCAGCCCGGCGGGCCTTTGATGCGGCAGAACGTGAACCCGATCTCTATGCGGCCGGAATATTCGATGGGGGCGGTCCCTATGGCGATACACAGATCGCCGACGAATTTGCCTGGGCTGCAGCGGAACTGTTCCGCACCACAGGCGAAAAACACTATCGCACCTATCTGGAACGCTGGTTTGCACAGTACGGCGCAAGCGACGCACCGGATATTGGCTGGGCCCAAGCCGATTTTCTTGTCGCATTGAGCTTGATCCAACTCGATCGAGCAGACCCTCTCTATACACACGCAGAGACCTGGATCCTGGAACGGGCCGATAGATATCTGCAACACCGCGACCGGTCCGGTTATCTGATCCCCGCCGACGAGACCCTGTTTTCCTGGGGTTCAAACGGCAATCTGGCCAACCGGGCCCTTGTGCTTGCAATGGCCGAACGCCTGACCGGTGAAGCCCGATATCGCGCAGGTGTCGTCGATGCGGCCGATTATCTGCTGGGCCGCAATGCCCTGGATCAGTCCTATATTTCAGGCTGGGGCCGAAATGCGATGCAATTTGCTCATCACCGTTTCTGGGCCGCCGGGGCTGATCCGGAATTTCCCACAGCACCTCCCGGTGCCCTGTCAGGCGGTGCCAATAACCGGACCATGCGCGATCCGATTGCCCGGGAGATGGAGGGTGAGTGTGCCGCGCAACGCTGTTGGCAGGATCATGTGGATGCCTACGCCCTCAATGAAGTCGCGATCAACTGGAACGCGCCACTGGTCTGGATGATGCTCTATCTCCACGTCAGCGATTGAAGCCTTCATCCTCTGACCTCCCCTAAATGTACGGCATAAACACGGGTAGAATAAAACGGGCGTGCGAAGTGGAATTCACACGCCCGATTTCCTGTCGTTTCGAACCGTTCGACCTAGTCGAGATCGGTCCGGTCAAGCTCCATGACCTTGACCCAGGCCTTCACGAATTGCTCGCGGAACACGGCCGCTCCGTCATCGGACGCATAGACTTCGCTCAAAGCGCGCAATTGCGAGTTGGAACCAAAGATCAGATCCGTGCGCGTCCCGGTCCAGCGAACTTCACCCGTCCGGCGATCCCGGCCTTCGAACACGCTGTCATCTTCCGATGCAGACGACCAGGTCGTCGTGAAATCGAGGAGATTTACAAAGAAATCATTCGTCAGCTGTCCGGCCCGATCTGTAAACACACCATGGGCAGACCCGTCCGCATTGGCGCCCAAAACCCGCAGACCACCCAGAAGCACCGTCATTTCCGGTGCTGAGAGAGTCAGGAGCTGGGCCCGGTCCACAAGCAATTCTTCCGCCGAGACGGTGAATTGTGCGGATTGATAATTGCGGAACCCGTCAGCCTGCGGCTCCATCGGCTCGAAACTGGCGGCGTCCGTCTGATCCTGGCCGACATCCACCCGTCCAGGATTGAACGGTACGTCGATATCATGGCCCGCAGCCTTGGCCGCCTGTTCAACACCCGTGTTTCCGGCGAGAACGATGAGATCGGCCAGGGAGATACGCGTGGCCCCGCTCTGCCCGGCGTTGAATTCCGACTGGATGGCTGCAAGTTTCGCCAGCGTATCGGCGAGCTCATCCGGCTGATTGACCGCCCAGTCCTTTTGGGGTGCCAGACGCACACGCCCACCGTTCGCGCCACCGCGCTTGTCAGACCCGCGATAGGTCGAGGCCGACGCCCAGGCTGCAGACACCAGGCGTGAGACCGGTAAGCCCGACGCGCTGATTTTGGCCTTCAGCTCCGCGACATCATCGGCATTGACCAGATCAAAGTCACGTGCCGGCAAAGTGTCCTGCCAGATCAGGTCTTCAGCCGGAATCTCGGACCCGACATACAGCGCCTTGGGACCCATATCCCGATGCGTCAGCTTGAACCAGGCACGCGCAAACGCGTCGGCAAACTCATCCGGGTTTTGATGGAAACGGCGTGAGATGGCCGCATAAGCCGGATCCAGACGCATCGCCATATCCGCCGTGGTCATCATCAGCCCCACCTGGCCATGTCCATCCACCTGCGGGGCATGGTCCTTGTCTGCCAGATCTTTCGCCGCCCACTGCCAGGCGCCCGCCGGGCTCTTCACCAATTCCCAGTCGTAACCGAACAAGACGTCGAAATAGCCATTGTCCCACTGGATCGGATTGGACGTCCACGGGCCTTCAATGCCCGACGTGATCGTGTCTACGCCCTTGCCGGACTTGTAGGAGTTCTTCCAGCCCAGACCCTGTTGTTCAATCGGCGCACCCTCCGGCTCCGCACCCACATGATCCGCCGGACCGGCGCCGTGGGCCTTGCCGAAGGTGTGCCCCCCCGCGACCAGGGCCACCGTTTCCTCATCATTCATGGCCATGCGACCAAAGGTTTCGCGGATATCACGACCAGACGCCAGAGGATCCGGCTCGCCATTGGGACCTTCCGGATTCACATAGATCAGCCCCATCTGGACCGCAGCGAGCGGGTTTTCCAGATCACGCTCGCCTGAATACCGCTTATCGCCCAGCCACTCGGCTTCCTGACCCCAATAAATATCCTCTTCCGGTGCCCAGATGTCCTCGCGACCTCCGGCAAAACCAAAAGTCTTGAAGCCCATGGACTCCAGAGCGCAATTGCCTGCCAGGATCATCAGATCCGCCCAGGACACAGACTGGCCGTACTTCTTCTTGATCGGCCACAGGAGCAGGCGGGCCTTGTCGAGGTTGCCATTATCGGGCCAGGAATTCAGCGGCGCAAAACGTTGATTGCCTGTTCCAGCTCCGCCTCGTCCATCACCGGTGCGATAGGTGCCCGCGGAATGCCAGGCCATGCGGATAAACAATGGGCCGTAGTGACCATAATCGGCCGGCCACCAGTCCTGTGATGTCGTCATCACCGCTTCGATATCGCGCTTCAATGCATCCAGATCGACGGATTGGAACGCTTGAGCATAGTCGAAATCACTATCGAGCGGATTGGAACGCTCGCTGTGTTGGTGAAGAATGCTGAGATTGAGCTGATTGGGCCACCAGTCACGGTTGGAGGTACCGTGATTACCGGCTTGGGATTGCCCGTGCATCGGGCAGCCTTGAGGGGGATTGCTCATGATCATGGCCTTTGTCTGAATGGGTCGACAGGTGTGCGACGGACAACACCCGTCTGACCCTCACTGTAACCAGACCAAAACCATCTGGATAATCGATAGTTTGGATTTGATCGATAGAGATTCTGTATATAAACTCGTCGAGATGGCCTCAGCGCAATAGCAATCCACGAAGCGCGTAATGGATCACCGCAAGGGGCGCGATCACATCGAACATCTCCAGCACACTCAAGACCTGATGGAACCCGTGTGTAGCCGCGACAAATTCATGATGGCCGTGCACGAACATCACCAGAAGATAATACAGGCTGACCAGAATAGCCGGTATCGCGGCAAGGGGTGTCGCACAGGCAAGGGCGATAGTTGACATAGCCGCCGCGATCGTCGCCAGGAGCAAGCCGGGCGTAATCAGAACGTCCAGCAGGCTGGCATTCAGATAGCTATAATCACGAAGCGGCATGGGACCGCCGGGAATGAAAATCCCAGGGTCAAGGTGAGCCAGGCCAGACCCAGTCCGGCAGCTCGCAAACAACGCCGGGACGACAGCGTCGAAGTGAAGAATGACATTTCAAAGCTTTCATCTTGTCCGGTCCGTGAACCGGATATCGATGCCCGCCTTGGTCCTACACGCAGCCCAGAGAAGGCCAAGCGGTATTGTCAGGACCTTCGTCCCACATAAGTGAAGACGTGGCCCGAACCCGGGGGAGCCTACAGGCACTTCAGCCCGGAGGGTCCAGTGTCTTTGGAATGCAAAAAGACCGTAGAAAGCCCAAACAATACCCCTCTCCCACCGACGGGCAGGAGAGGGGTATCACTCAGTGTTTTAGCGCAGTTCGCCGGCGACACCGTCCAGCGTATCGCGAAGCGCCTCGAGACGTTGGTCATCCCGGACACCCTCGGCCGAACGCGGCAGATCATCCGCTAGACCAGACAGGGTGCGTGACAGACCGCGATCTTCCGTGCCGGCCTCGACATGGGTCATGGCCGAGCCGAGCGCCGTGCGCAGCTCGCCCTCGAGCTCATCGGACAATACGTCCGACCGTTGCAACTGGTCGATATAGGCCAGCGCCACCACCGGGTGATCAGGCCATGTCACCGGGAATTGCTGCTGCGGGTTGAAGGTCTCACCCTGATCCCCCAGCGCAGCGGCGGCGATTTCATTCGCGGTCAGAAACTCGCTCGGCTCCAGCTCGAACACATCCAGACCGCGCACGATTTCGGTGCCGTAGATACGGCCATCATACCAGTAGGTGGACCAGAACCCGCCTGTCACCATCTGATGCTCATCGATCGGGCCCCGATCGAAGAACGCGATCTCGGTGGCGTTGGCACTGTCGGTGAAGTCGATCACCGAGAGGCCGCCCTGATACCAGGCCTGCACGAAGATATCGCGCCCCGGAACCGGAACGGCCGAGCCATTGTGCGCGACACAGTTTTCTTCGTCCGACTGGGCACCGGGGAGTTTGTAATAGCCTTCGAACACCAGTTCGCCGTCGACGATGTCGTAGATGGCGTCAGCGCCCCAGGTTTGCGGATCCTGTGCCCGACACCGCGGGCGGCCACCGCCACCCCACTCATCGGTGAAGATCACTTTTGTGCCGTCATTGTTGAACGTGGCCGAGTGCCAGTAGGCAAACCCCTCATCCACCACGGCATCGATCCGGCGCGGCTGGCGCGGATCGGAGATGTCCAGCAGGATGCCATTGCCCGAACATGCGCCTGCGGCCAGCTGCAGGCTCGGGAAGACAGTGATATCGTGACACTGATCGGTCCGCGAGGTCCGTTGGGTACCCTCACCGTGGTTGCCGCCCTGCCAGAGACCGGCAATCTGACCGGTTTCGTCATCCGCGAAGACTCGCGGGCTGTCGATGATGCGAGAGGCGGCCGGATTGTCGACCGGGATCTCGATCACATCGATAGAGAAGAGCGCGGTACGGTCATCACCCAGGACAGCGCCGATACACCCTTCCAGCTCTTCCTCCGGACGCACAGAGGATGTGCCGGAGTTATAGACAATAATGCGGCCATCCGAGTTGGAGACAACAGAGTGGGTGTGTGATCCCCGACAGGTTTGAACCTGCCCGACCTGGCGCGGCGCACGAGGGTTGGAGATGTCAAAGATCCGCACGCCCCGGAAACGGTCCGGGCTGGCATCTTCGCTGATGCCCTCACGGCCACAATCGCGACGCCCGCGGGTCTGTTCAACGGACATGATCAGCAAATCACCGACAATCGACACATCGCCCTGACCGCCCGGACACACCACGGACGCGATCAGATCCGGCTGAGCATCGCCCAACTCATAGAGGTTGAAGCCGTGATAATTGCCCACGGCCATCAGATTGCCGGAGAAGGCCATATCGGTATTGGAGAAGCTCAGGAAGGGGAAGCGCGAGCCAAAACGCGGATCGGCATCCTCGTCCGCATCCTCGTCTTCAATCTCAGGACGCAGACCCGCCGGATTTTCGGCGTCAAAGAAACCGGTCGGCTTGGGCTGGGTCGAGACATGGCTGAGATTGCGGATCGCTTCGCCGGCATCGCGGAACCCCGGCGCCAGTCCCGAGCGCGGATCAGCAGTCAGCTCGGTCAGCATGGCCGCCATCCGGCGAATTTCCGATTGCTGTTCGCTGCGTACATCATTGATGAAATCGAACAGGACCGGATCAAAGGCCGATCCGGAGGTGCGCAGGAGATTGTCGACCATGATCACCGCACCATCATGGTGTGCGATCATCAGTTCCAGAAACAGGGCATCAAACTCCGTGCCATTCGATGCGGCGAGCTGGGCCATCTGTTCCGGCGTAGCCATGCCGGCCATGGTGTGATGCGCCGCATGTCCGCCATGGTGCGCATGATGGCCGGCACTGTGTTCCGATCCGGCCGGATTGGGGGCATCCTGACCCCGGTCCGTCAGCCAGCCCTGCATGAATTCGATCTCATCGGCCTGGGTCACATTGATGCGCGATGCAATATCGACCACACCCTCATCATTCGTGCGATCCGCAACCAGATCAGCCATTTCCGTCGCCTGGAAATGGTGCCAGATCATGTCCTGCATGAATTTGACATCGGCTTCGGAATACTGATTGGCCGCAATATCAATCGCTTCATCTGCGCTCAGCGTGCGCACATCCTCGCCCGGAGCCCCTGGCTGAATGATGGTGACGTCCTGGGCAAAGGCCGGCGCGCCCAGAACCAATGCACAGGCGGAACAGGCCGCAAGTAGCGAAGCTTTTGATTTGAATGACGAATGAAACATAAAATCTCCTCCCCGAGATCAGGCATGTGGGGAAGGTAAAGCGCCAATTCCGTCGGGCAAGTGAATTCGGTATGAGATCAGCGCTCGAGGCTCTCAAGCCAGTGTTTGCGACACAGAGAGACATAATCTGTCTTGGCGACGCCCACTTGCTCTCCCTCGCTCACCGCCTCGCCGGACGCATCACGACGCAGATTCATGGTTGCCTTGCGTCCACAATGACAAATCGTGCGAGCTTCTCGTAGGTCATCCGCGATCGCAAGCAGAGCCGCCGAACCTTCAAACAATTCGCCCTGGAAATCGGTTCGCAAACCGTAACACAGAACGGGTAGGCCGAACTCGTCACCCACACGGGCCAGCTGCCAAACCTGATCACGGGTCAGGAATTGTGCCTCATCCAGAAACACCGCGTGCAGGGGGCCGGCATCGCGGCGAGCCTTTATGGCCTCGTAAACATCCATTCCGGCCCGAAAGAGATGAGCCGGGGCATTCAACCCGATCCGGCTCTCGATCTCTCCCATGACCGCCTGAGGGTCATGAGCATGATGCCCGGAGGTCCAGAGCATGACCTCCATGCCGCTCTCGCGGTAGTTATGGGCCGCCTGCAACAAGATCGCTGACTTGCCCGCATTCATGGCGCTATAGGTGAAATAGAGCTTGGACATGGGGGCCAGCCGATAGACTGATTCCCGTTTTCGTCGACAGGCAGGCACACGATTGTGTCGTGCAAAACTCTGGCTCGACATCAACGATACAGGCCGACGATGAGCCGGCCTGGTTCGCCCCTACTCGAACACGCTCATCAGGTCTTCCGCCGACCCACCGTCCTTGATCTCGCGCAATCGCACAAACACCAAAGCCGAAGCGATAATGCCGATCGGGGCCATAAGCCCCTGGAGAACCGCTTCCATGAGAACAGAGATCCAGGTTGTCGCGAGACCGGAAGCATTGCCAGCATCGAGCGCGCCAACAATAGCGGACCCCGTGATATCGAGCAGGACACCAATCACGATCACGATCAGAGCCACGCCAACAACCGCCCAGCGATACCCTTTTGTCAGCTCTGCGCTGCGGCCAAGGGCGTTGAAACCCTGACGCTCGAAAACGATGGCCGGAACATAGACGTAAAACATCGCCATGACATAGAGGCCCGGCACGATCACAAGAATAAGGCCCAGACTGACCGCCAGGGCATAAAGAATGCCCAGAAGGAGGATCGGGAAAAAGCCCGACAGAGTCGCTTGAACCGCTAGGCCCAGCTGAGGCCCGCGCCCCGTCTTGATCGCGACAGCGGCCCGCGCCATCACGCCCTGGATCAACACATAAAGAAGACCTGTCACCAGACCCAGAAGCGTTGAAAAGATCAGGATCCGACCGGCATCAACAGAACCCAGGCCAATGTCTTCCGGAAAAAGCGCCATCATGAAAACGGCAAAAACAAGCAAAAACGGCGTTGCGCTCAGCCCGAAAAACAAAACAAAATTTCGACCAAACAGGCTGAACGTCTCGCCCATGATCGCGCCAATGCCCAGCTCGGCCGGTGCAGCCGGTGCCGGTGTAAAATTCGTGTCTGTCATATTACCCCCTGAATTCGACATCCACGTCCGTGCGTCCTACTCGAAGACACGAACCAGATCTTCGGCGTCACCGCCCTCCTTGATCTCGCGCAGACGCACAAAGATCAAAGCCGTTGAAATCATTGAAAGCGGCAAGGTGATCCCGTTGATCAAAGCCTCAATGCCGACCCCCAGTAGCTGGTGGCCCAGCACAACATCTTGCATCACCAAAGTCGTTGGGTCATTGCCGTAAACCCCACCCACGACAACAAGTGCCACGATGGCGCCAAGCACACCACTGATAACCGTACCGATGAGGTTGATGACAATCATCACGCCCGCGATCGCCCAGCGATAGCCGCGCGTGAGCTCGAAACTGCGGCCCAATGCGCCAAAACCACGTTTTTCAAACACGATGGCCGGTACAAAAACCGATACCATGGCCGCGACATAAAGAGCGGGGATTATCAGGGCGAGAAAACCAAGCACGATCATCACGCCCGCGGCCAGGCCGAGTATCATGATCGGAAACAGACCGCTCAATGACGACATCACAGCCTGTGATAGCTGGGTTCCATTACCGGTTTTCAAGGCGATGGCACTACGTGCCATGACACCTTGCAGCACAAGATAACCGATCAGGGCGACAAGACCGATCACAAACGAAGTGTACACCAACGTGGAGGGAAAAGCGTCAGTCTCGATTATCGCACTGCGCTGTGCGCGTTCGACGCCGATATTGATCATACCCCAAACAATACTGGGAAGAGCACCCAGGGAAAAGAAAAACACGAAATTCCTGCCGAACAGGCCGAAGGTTTCGCTCAGGATCGCCCCAACGCCCAGATGTGCTTGAGGTTCGGGATAGGAATTCACGTCTGCCATTTTATTCCTCATTCCAGCCTGGGAGCCGCATCTCTCACCCCGGGGTTAGCGTTATTGGTTGTGGTGTTTGTCGTCGCGCACATCGCCCAACATCTGCCGACCTTCAAGGAAGGCGCGCTGGGCCTTGTAGAAGGCATGCAGGAAAGCGAGCATCCGGTGAACCGGAACCGGGTCCTTGTAACCGATCTTTCGAATGATCTGACGCGCGATCGAGACCACTGCTGAATCGGGCTCGACGGGAGCCATCGTCAAAGGATGACTTCGCAGGAAGGTTTCCAGTGTCTCCAGCTCGAAACGGCCGTAATGCTCGAGCTGGTCTGGCGAGAACACAAACTCTTGGTCGACAGCCTGATCGGCCAGATCGGGGAGAAGAACCGGTTTGGGCTCTTGCACCACAATCGTGTGCCCCAGAATATCTCCCAGACGCAGACGTTGACGATTGAACAGTGGCACAGCCAGCACAATTGCAATCCAGATCAACATCACAACCAGCCAGAACGGACTGAGCCCTCCTGCCCCCAGCAGGAGCGTTCCTGGCATAAAGACTTCCACTTCCTTGAGCAGATTGCGGATGACCACAGCCTGAGTGGTCAATCCCCGGCCATCGGCCGACAGGACACGCAGCCTGAGCGCTTTCTTGCCCAGCGTCTGTCCGTTCCAGAACAATTCCGAAGCGATATAGTATGGTGCCCGAATAAGCAGCGTCATGAGCGAGAACACGATGAGGGCCGCGTCCCCGACCTGGAATGCGGTAAGAGCGATGAGAATGGTCAATGCGAGGGCCCCGATCACCGTGATCAGGATATCGAGCAATTGTGCGCCGAAGCGCGCCGCCAGAGTGGCCACTTCGAACCGGATTTCCACCCCTTCCGGTGGCGTGAGGGCAAACCAGCGGCGCTGGGCCTCTAACGCGCGCGCAGCCTCGGCGGCATTGCGTGGCGCGCTCATGAGGACGATCTCCGCCCACCCAGGGTGAACCAGGCCAGCCACAGCGCACCGATTCCCCAGCCAATCAGAAGGCGCAGCTCCGTGTCCTGGACCAGCTGGCGGGCAAATCCTTCCAACAAGCCCGCCACAAACAGCATGAGCGCCGCAATCACCGCCAGTTTCGCCGCCGGACGGGCAGAGGCTCGCAGAGCGTCCTTGCGACTCAGAACACCCGGAAACAGGACGGCCCGGCCCATTTGAAACCCGCCACCCGCCGCAATCGCAATCGCAGACAGCTCGGTGACGCCATGAATGCTGAGCCATCCGAACAGTTCATATCCCAGGCCGCGCTCTGCAAACAATCCGAAAAAAGCACCTAAAATCAATCCATTATACATGGTCAGGATAAAGCTTGGCACACAGGCAAACACGCCCAGTGCAAAGGCAAACAAGGCCACGCGCGTATTGTGGGAGAAGAGGTAGGCGGCGAAGGCGCCCAGTTGGCCCGCCATGCTGATATCACCATCGAACAGGGTGGAGCGCAGGGTTTCGGTAGACGCGTCCGGCGTCCGGTTTCCAGCCAGATCACCGGGAATGAAGGTATAGAACCAGGCCGTATCCTCCAAGTAGAGCAGATAGGCCAGGATCGCCCCGAGGAAGAGCGCAAAAAACGCCATGGCCACAGACAGCGCGCATTCGCGCATGGCCCGCGGTCCAGACGACACGAAAAACCGAACCACCACACCGCTGACATTCTCTCGCGGGGCATAAACCGCCAGAAAAGCGCGGGCCACAAGACTTTCTAGATAGTCACGCAGGCTGCGGTCCAGCGAGATATCGCGGGCCACGGACAGGCCAGTGGCCGCCTTACGATACAAACCCGCCAGGGACTGGGCTTCCACCAGGGTGAGGGATCGTATGCCTGATTGCTCAGCTAGGGCGACCAGGTTTTCCAGGCGCTGCCAATCGGCCTCGCGTTCTGCCCGAAAGCGGGTCGATCGCAGATGAGGTTGCTCGCTCATACCACCTCCTGGGCCTTGAGATTGAGATAGGTGGAGACCAGCTTGGCACTCAGCGCACGCGGGTCCGTATCCATAACCCGCACCCCCAGCCGGTTGAGACGTTCGAGAACGATTTCACGCTCTCGCTTGAGGTCCGATGCTGCAATGGCTTCTGCCGCCTCTTCCAGATCCTCAGCCGGGCGCTCCGCCCGTTCTGTCGTCTGGGCATCGCGCAGGGCAATAAAAATCACCAGATGCCGCTTGGACATGTAGGCCAGCTGCTCGACCATCAGCTCTGACGTGGTGGTGTCGACAAAATCGGAGAACACTATCACCAGGCTGCGTCGGTTGAGATGGCCATTGAGCGTGGCCATGCCCAGGGTGTGATTGCTCTCGCGCGTATCGTAATCGAGCCCACCGAGGGTCTGGCGCAGTTTTGCAAAGACATTGCGCCCGGGTGCGGGCGGCAACCAGTGACGCGGCTGGCTGTCATACGTGTACAGCCCCACCCGATCGCCTCCGATCGAGGCAGCCCAGCTTACGGCCAGACCGGCATTGATGGCATGATCCAGCTTCGCGAGACCGCCAAACTCTTCACGCATGAGATAACCTGAATCCAGGCAGATAATGACATTATGGTTCTGCTCGGACCGGGTCTCCTTGGACAAGAGGCGCCGCTGACGGGCCGAGCGTTTCCAATCAATCTTGCGCAAACCCTCGCCCGGAACAAAATCTCGCAACTGGTGAAACTCTGACCCCTCACCCTCCACAAATGTGGATTTCTGACCATGCAGGACAGCATTCACCGAAACATCAATCTGCCCGGACGAGATCGGGCGCAGATCCGGCAGGACGGTGATCACGGCGTCCAGCTTCACTTTCGGGACAAACTCCACCAGGCCCATGCGGGAAGGCCAGACCGGCCAGACGCGGTCGAGAGTCCACGCGCCGCGCCGACGTCCCATGACCGGAAGCGGCAAGGCCTTTGTGCCCGGCTCCACTTCGATGATATCGGGCCCGGTAAGACCATCGGGCCAGTCGAAACTCAACGTCATCCCCACAGGCGCGGGCGGGTTGAGCCGGAGTTCGAAATCACGCACCTCGCTGGCGAAGATCTCCAGCCCTCCCACCAGCCGGGCATGCAGGCGCGGCCGGGTGCTGGACGCCACATCGACAACCAGCAGGACAAACAGCCCCACCCACGGAGCCAAGAGAAGCCAGGTCCAGCTGAGCGGAATCGCCAGGCCGGTCAGGACCAGGGCCACAAAGGCCCAGACTATCAGACGCGGCGCGGGCCGCATCAGCGCGGCGCCTCGATACGGGCAAGAATGGCCTGCAACACATCATCAGCTGTGCGACCTTCAATCTCCGCCGTTGGCGAGAGCAAGATACGGTGTCGAAGGGCCGGCAGGGCCAGGGACTGGACATCATCGGGGATGGCGTAATCGCGCCCATCCAGAGCAGCAGCCGCACGCACAGCGCTGGCAATCGCATCCGCCGCGCGGGTTGACGCTCCCTCGCGAATATCCGGATCGGTGCGGGTTTCACGGACAATATCGAGGATATAGGCCAGGATCTTGTCGTCCAGGCGAATGGAGTCGATCAAGCGGCGAGCGCCGTCCAGGACCTCAGGTGTCAGCACAGCCTCGATCCGGCCGGTGCGCGTCCCAAAGTCCAGCGCCTCATCCGCGTGCTGGCGCAGAATGGCAATTTCATGCTCGCGCTCGGGGTAATCGATCACAATCTTGAACAGGAAGCGGTCGTTCTGCGCCTCGGGCAACGGATAGGTGCCCTGCTGCTCGATCGGGTTCTGCGTCGCAACCACCTGGAAATGCCCGCCCAGCGCATAATCCGTCCCGTCAATCGTCACCACACGCTCGTTCATCGCCTGCAACAAAGCCGCCTGGGTCTTGGGCGGGGCGCGGTTGATCTCATCGGCCAGAAGAATATCCGTGAAGACCGGACCCTTCACCAGTCGGAATGCATTGGTGGAGAAATCGAACAGATTGGCGCCCAGCACATCGCCCGGCATCAGATCCGGTGTGAACTGGATCCGGCCGAACTCCAGGGACAGCGCGGCGGCGAAACTGCGGGCCAGCAATGTCTTGGCCGTTCCCGGAGGCCCTTCCAGAAGACAGTGACCGCGAGAAAAGGCCGCAACCAGCAGATGGTGTATCGCATCATCCTGACCGATGATGGTCTTGCGGATTTCGGAGCGCAGACGGTCAGCTGCGGCGGCAAAAACTTCGAGCGTGAGTTCGGTCATGCGCGTTCAAGAACCTCTTTGTAAACTGTTTCCAGGCGTACCAGCATCTCTTCGGCCTGCTGGATGGGCAAACGATCAGGCAGGCTGGCGATTTCATTGAGAAGAGATTGCAACCGGTCGGCCAGGCCCTCATCCCGGCGGTGCAAGACGTCGATCAGCAAGGCTTGTCGATCCAGAGCGCGCGGTTCGCGACCGATCAGGCGGCGGCTCAACTGGCTGACACGGATATCAGCCAGGATCCGCAACATCGAGCCATTGCGTCCTGTGTAGTGCATGATGCGCGCCTGGCTCTGCATCACGGTTCGGCGCGCTGCTCCATGCGCGAAACCAAACATGCTGGCCACGGGCCGGTCCCGCACCGTCCCTCGCCAGAAGGCCAGCAGGAACAATAGAAACGCGCCCAGCCACAGAAACAGGAAGGGTGGTTGAACAAATCGCATCAGATCCGCCCATGTCCGTGCCCGCCCGTCCTGAAGTCCCTCTTCAATTTGGGAATAGTCCACCATGACCGGGTAGCGATATTCATTGCTATCCCTCGCATCCGAGAGGAACTCGATCAGTGCGAGTGCCACCTGGCTGTTCTCACTCTGTGCCAGACCGAAATTGTTGAGAACATCCGGGTCTGACAGAACCCAGTAATCCCACCCCGAATGCTGACATTGCGCCAAAAGTGCGCGCTCCGCATCCCCGATCAAGGGCTTGCAGTCTTGTCGCACGTGCATCCACTGGGGAGCGCGGACAGTCAATTGACCTCCACCCAGCCTGTCCGGGACTGCAATGCGCTCCTCTTGTGTCACGTCTGTCTGCGACACAAACACCATGGGCAGTTTCAAGACGGGCGGATCAGCCGGCAGTGCCGCCTCCACCGCTCCGTCAGGCCCGAAGTCTTGGTCCGAGTTGTCATCGGCATCGCCGATCTCGTCGGTCTCGGTCAACGCGACAGGACGCTGCTGTCCAAAATGAGCCACTCCGGGATTTGCGTCATGGAGGAGGAAATCCTCATGCATCAAGCCGGACAGGCGCACACCATCTGACCATTTCGGATAGACCAACAATGTCGGAACATTGATAATTTTTCGGCGCAAGACCGAGATCGAGATTTCATGATCGGGCGCCTGGAGATAGAGTGTCTCCGGATCTCCAGACACAAACCGAAGAGGCCGGTCCCGGCCAACAAACACCGGCAAGACTCGAAGATCGACGTCCCACACCTCAGTGCGGCGCGCATTGTCGACCCGCCGGACAGGCTGGTCATTCGCCTCAAGCCAAAGCGTCAGTCCGTCAAACCCCAGAGCACTGCGCGGCAGGGGCGGATTGCGCTCCGGCATGTTGGACATGATGACGATAAACAGCCCCAGTCCAGCCACACAGATAACGGGTAGAACCGGTATGTTACGGATTGCGTTCATGAATTCCGCTCCGCCTCGGCGATCAGCGGGCGGGCCTTTTCGACCAGGCGCTCCAATTCCTCGCGACTCATCTCATAACCGGCAAACCGCGACCGTTCGGCAGCCTGAACCAGTTCGCGGATCAGCGCCCGATAGGACCAATCCATCGGCAGTGCGCGTAGGACGTCACGAGCGGTTTCACTGCGGAGCGGCATGCGACCGGTGAGGCGTCCGGCCGCTTGCAGGGCAAGGCGCAGGAGCGCTCCCATGGCCGCCTCGACATCATCCATCACCAGGATGTCATCCAGGCCTCGCAAGGGCGCATCGTCTGGTGGCGCCATGGCTGTCGCGCGATGGCGTGACCGTTTGTGCTTGGGTGTTGGACTTTCAGTGACCCCGGACGCCCGGCCATTGCGGATGATCACGTAGATCACATAGGCCAACCCCGCCACCAATAGCGCGCACACCCCCCAGAACATGACTTGCAACAGGATCCCGATGGGAAGGCTCCTCCACCAGTCGACCGGGACATCGCGATCATGCTGACGGGGGAGATTGACCCGTTCCCGCCAATCATCCTCGGCGTCCAGCTGTTCCAGATCGATCTGCAGCTGGGCTTGCTCAGCGCCGTCTATATAGGTGGAGGGCGTCGAAGTCTCCGATGTGCCGGAATTTGTCCAAGCCCACAGGGCGATCAATACGCCCAGCACCACGACCCCGGCCCAGATGAGCGCAGATGACCGCCCGCGCGCAGGCGCAGATCTGCTGAGACTGGACATGGAAAACACACTCCGGTGTGAAAGCACGACCCCCGACGTAAAACGTCGTTTAAAAACCTAAAGGTGACCCTCACGGCTGGCAAGTGAGACTCGCCACGCCGTCATGGATTTACTGGATCGATGACGGCGGGGCGCACAATGCGCCCCACACGACGCGGTCTAGGTCTCCACTTCGTCCCGAAGCGTGCGTGACGCCATGTAGAAGGCCGGGAGGGCCAAAAGGCCGATCAATCCGATCGTGATCAAGGACAGGCGCAATCCTTCGGCCACCCCGTGTTCCACAGCAAAGGCATCGCTGATCAGGCCGGCGGCGACAGGGCCGGCTCCCAGTCCGATCAGGTTGATGATGAACAGGATCAACGCTGATGCCGTGGCACGTGTGCGCGGTTTGACCAGGCTCTGGGCACAGGCAAACACCGGCCCATACCACACCGAGTTCAATAGTGTGACGAAGGCCAGGGCGACCAGGGACACGACAGTTGAACCGGCCAGCATGGCGACAAGAAACGGCACGACACCCAGAACCAGGGCGAACGCCGGGATTGCCGCAAAGGCGCGCGCATCCTGGGCCACCCAGCGATCCGCAAATTGTCCGCCCAGATAAGTGCCAATCGCGCCGAACACGCCAATCAACAATCCCAGCACCAGACCGACAAACCCAATGGCGCCAAACTGTGTACCGAGGCTTCCATTCACGACATCCGCGAGGCCTTGCAGGCCTTCACCATGATTGCGCAGGTAGAAAGATCCATAAAAGGCAATATGCCCATAGGCCACCATGGCGGAGATTGCGGCGGCAATCGCCATAAAGAAGAAAGCCGGTTTGCGAAACAGCTCCTTCATCGCATCCGCAAGCTGAGGCTGGTCAGCGGGGGCAATGGCTGCCGCTGAGCGCCTGGGCTCGGGCAGGGTGAACCAGGCGAGCAGTGCCAGCAGCACACCGGGAGCTCCCGCTACAAAAAAGGCCGCACGCCAGCCAAAACTGTCGGCAATCATGCCGCCCAGCGCCATACCGGCCAGGGAACCCAGCGGGATACCCATCGAGTAAAAGGCAATCGCGGAGGCTCGTTTTTCAGCCGGCGTATAGTCGGAAATCAGGGAGTGCGCGGGCGGGGTACACCCGGCCTCACCCACACCCACACCAATGCGGGCCAGCAGGAGCTGGATGAAATTGCCGGCCAGCCCACAGGCCAGTGTACAGGCACTCCACACACCCACGGCGACGGAAATGATCTTGACTCGATCGGCGCGCTCGGCCATCCGGGCGATCGGTAATCCCAGCACCGTGTAGAACAGCGCAAAGGCCAGCCCTGTCAGCATGCCCAATTGCCAGTCTGCGAGACCGAGATCGAGCTTGATCGGCTCGGCCAGGATATTGACCACCTGGCGATCAAGAAAATTGAACACATAGATCACCAGCAACATGCCAAGGGCATACCGTCGCGGGCCCTCGGCTAAAGGCTGGATTCCGGCATTGGCAGGCGGGCTTTCACCCTCATGTGACTCGACCATGTTTCTCCCCTAGGTTTTTGTCTTTGCCTGATCTTATTCAGGTTTCGACTTGGACCGAAAGAAGAATCGGGAAGCGGGTCCGGGTTTGCCCTTGCGTCTGCAGACGGTATGCCCGCATCGACACATCATGAAAGGACGTCCTCATGCACCTGACACATGATCCGAAATCCGGGCCGGTAGACACGATCAGCTTTGACGACTTCCTCAAGGTGGATATGCGTCTGGGGACCATTGTTGAGGCAGAGGTATTTCCCGAGGCTCGCAATCCCGCCTACAAGCTCCGCATCGATTTTGGCGAGGGTGTGGGCATCAAGCGCAGCGCGGCGCAGATCACCACACACTACACCCCTCAATCGCTGATCGGCACACGGGTGATGGCTGTCGTCAATTTCCCGCCCCGACAGATCGGCCCGGTGCGGTCCGAAGTCCTGGTCCTGGGTTTTCCCGATGAGAGCGGAGAGATTGTGCTCGCAAGACCGGATCAGGACGCCCCCAATGGCGCCCGCCTCGCCTGAGCCCTACTTCTCGACGCAGGTCTGATCCAGATCCCCGGTCTCCAGGATCGGGGACGCGTCGATATCATCTGCATCCATCATTTCGGCGATGCGCTGAAGAGAGGCCACCAGCATGGCCCGTTCCCAATCCTGAAGCTTGCGGAATTCACGCAGAAATCCCGCCTGCAACAGCTCGGGAGCGGCCAGGGCGCGCTGACGCCCCTCGTCGGTCAGGCAGGCCAGAACGACCCGCTTGTCATTGGGCGACCTGTCGCGGGTGACCAGCCCCTGTCGCACCAGGCGGTCAAGAATTGTGGTGACCGTCGCCTGGCTCAGAGACACGGTCTTGGCCAGAGCGGAGGGCGACATCTGGCCTTCCCGTCGCAAGGCCTGCACCACCACGAGCTGGGGTGCGGTCAAGCCGACCTTCTTCACCAGTTTCTTCGATTGCAGGTCAATCGCCCGCGTGATGCGGCGCAGCGCGATCAGGATGTCGTCATGATCAGTCATGGCCATCATTTCGGTGAAGAATCGCAAAAACGCAAGTCTGGGTGGTTCCCCACACATGGTTCGAACTCAAATTATTTTGGACCAGGGCCTGCACGCAACTGCTTCGTGAACGATGGCAAAACATGTGCTCTTTCAGCAACAAATGCTGCAAAGTGCTGTTTAATATATCCTTTGCCAAGCGCCAAGCCACGCAAATCCCTTAGACATCTATTTTTAGTCTTCAAAGGAACTGGCCAAACTGCCGCAGCTGACATAGACCCCGGCTCAAACAATGTGATCGATAGGGACACACACCATCATGTTCAAACAACGCGTACTCGCGTCTACCATTCTCACCGCTGCATCCATTTCGCTGATCGGGACCGGCATGGCCGCAGCCCAGATCGAGCAGATCACCGTAACCGCCACCAAGCGCGAACAATCCGCGCAGGATATTCCGGTTGCCGTGAACGCCATGCCGGAAAGCACGCTGGAAGAATTGCGGGTCGATGTCTTTACCGACTATCTGCAGCAATTGCCGGGTGTGACCGCCGGGGGCTCCGGACCGGGTCAAAATACCATCTATATCCGCGGTCTGGCATCCACTACGCCGAACCTGACCACATCGGGTGTGGCCGGTCTGGCACCGAATGTGGCCTTCTATCTCGACGAACAACCGCTGGCCCAGCCGGGCCGAAATCTCGACGTCTATGCCGCTGACCTGCAGCGCATCGAAGTCCTGCCCGGTCCGCAAGGCACGCTGTTCGGTTCCAGCTCCCAGGCCGGCACGGTCCGCCTGATCACTAATCGTCCGGTTCTGGGCGTTTATGAAGGGTCTGCGAATTTCGGCACCTCATTCACCGAAGGCGGTGAAATGAGCAACAAGGTCGAGGCCGTGCTCAACCTGCCTGTCGCTGACAATTTCGCCCTGCGCGGTGTCGTGTATTCCGACAATCAGGGCGGTTACATCGACAATGTGGCTGGCACGATCGACCTCACAGAGTCGGCCCGTTTTCGTCCGGAAGGCACCGTGCGCGCCAATGGCGTCGCCGTAAATGCCAACCGCGCCGGTTTCCAGTCGACGGCTGATCTTACGGGCGTCACCTTCCTCGAGGCCGACAATGCGGCACTGGTGGAAGAGGACTTCAACGACACCTCCTATAACGGCTTCCGCATCAGCGGCCTGTATGAGTTCAATGCCGACTGGTCGCTTCTAGTCAGCCATACTCGCCAGAAGATGGAGACCGAGGGCGTCTTCTTCCAGGACCCCAATCTGGACGATCTGGAGATCCAACGGTACGAGCGCGACGAGCTGAATGACGAGTTCACCAACACGGCCTGGACGCTGGAAGGTCGCCTCGGCATGCTGGACGTTGTCTATACCGGTGCCTACACCGACCGCGAAACGGATCAGCGCGTGGATTACACCGACTATCTCTTCGTCGGCCAATATCTGCCCTATTACATCTGTGACGGCTCCGTCACCTATCCGGGCGCCGCGGCTCCGGCAGGCACGTGTCAGGCACCGAACCTGTTCGTGGACAGCTTCACGGAAACCACCGTTGAAACCCATGAATTCCGCGTCAACACGCCAGACGACAATCGCTGGCGCGCCACGGTGGGAGCGTTCTACTCCAATCTTGAACTCGCCGAGCGTAATGACTTCACCTATCCCGGCTCCGTCAATGCGGTGCTGTTTGGCCAGACCGGATTCTCCCCGAACTTTCCGTTCACCACGGGCTATCGCTCGGATGATGGCCCGTTCCCGGCCGGTGTGATTTTCCGCAATGACGTGCTGCGCACAGACGAACAGACCGGCGTCTTCGGTGAGTTCTCCTATGATCTGACCGACAGCTTCTCCATCACTGTCGGTGCCCGCTGGTATGATATCGAGGTGGATCTGGAAGGCAGCGCGAACGCGTCTTTCTGTAACGGTTTCCAGGCCGATGCCAACGGGTTTGGAACCGACATTTCCGACCTTTACAACGGCGATGGCGCGATCACCTTCCGCGGTTCCTGTGACACCTCCACGCACATCACCTACACCGACCCGAATACGCCCGGCATTCCGGCGCAAGCCGCTGCGGCGCTGTCTGCTCCGGATGCTGCCCGCACCGATGGCATTATCACCAAGGTGACCGGCACCTGGCGCCCGACAGACACGACGCTGTTCTACGCCACCTATTCGGAAGGCTTCCGTCCCGGATTGCTCAACCGTCCGGGCGGTGCTGCGGGTCCGAACGGCTTCACCGTCCCGTTCGCGCTCGACACCGATGATGTGAAAAACTATGAGCTGGGCTGGAAAACCGACCTCTTCGACAACACGCTGCGCTTCAACGGCTCGGCCTTCTTCGTCGAGATCGAGAACCTCCAGACCACGATCTTCGACCCCTCGATCACCAATCTCTTCTTCTCGGACAACGCCGCCAATGCGGAAATCCGCGGTATTGAAGGTGATGTGACCTGGGCACCGGCTGAAGTACGGGGCCTGACCGTGTCGGGCGCCTTCTCCATCCTGGACACCGAAATCACCGAGGTTCTGACCCCGACAAATGATGTGGTCGAAGGATCCGACCTGGCCTTTGCGCCGGGCTTCCAGGCCAATGTCCGGGCTCGTTATGAGTGGGATCTGTCCAATGGCTGGCTGGCGCACGTCCAGCCGCAAATCGTCTATTCGGATGACAGCTACAGCGATGTCATCGAGATCAACAAGGTCTCGATCGACGGCTACACCATGGCTCATTTCTCCGCCGGTGTGTCCGAGGACGATTGGCGCGTCGAGCTCTTCGTCAACAATCTCTCGGACGAACGCGCCGAGCTGAGCAATAACTTTGTCAACGACCGTGAACGGGTCACGATCGCCCGCCCGCGCACCTGGGGTGTCCGGGTCGGCGTGGACTTTTAAGTCCATTCGTTTAGCTTAGACCTCTAAGGGAAGCGCATCATGATATGCGCTTCCCTTTTGCGTTTGTCAGGAGCCGCATTTGGCACTTTCCGAAGACATCATCGCCCGCACGGTGGGAGAGGCCCAAAAAGCCCTGATGTCCGGTCGTTTTGCCGAAGCGCGCGAAACACTGGCCCCCATCCTCGACGAATACCCCGACCATATTGATTCCCTTTACGCCCTGGCCGTCTGTGGTCGCTACGAACGCGATTTCGACAGTGCAAACCGGGCTCTGGAGCGGTTGAAGGAGAGCGCCCCGGAATTTGGCCGGGCACACCAGGAAGAGGCCTATCTGCGGCGCGATCAGGGACAGCCTGATCTGGCGCTCGCCGCGTTTGAACGGGCCTGCCGTTTCAATCCGGCCCTGATCAGCAGCTGGCTGGAACTGGCCTCACTCTATGAGGCGTCGGGCCGCACGACAGAGGCCGAGCATGCCCGGGCCCAGGCCCAGCGGCTCAAGGCCCTGCCCCAACCCGTTCTGGCCGTCACCAACCTGCTTGCCGAGGGTAAGCTGCTCAAGGCAGAAACCCTGTGCCGGGCCTTCTTGCAGAAAAACCCCAAACATGTCGAAGCCATGCGATTGCTGGCCGAGATCGGTGTTCAGCTGGGCATTCTTGAAGACGCGGAATTCCTGCTGGAAAGTGCGATTGCGTTCGAGCCTGAGAATGTCCAGCTCCAGCTGGATTACATCCAGGTTTTGCGCAAGCGCCAGAAATTCGCCTTGGCTCTCAAACAGGCCCGCACACTTCACGCACGCGAGCCCGACAACCCGCTCTTCAAATCACATCTCGCCATCGAAAACATGCAGGCCGGCCACTATGATGATGCCCTGACCCTGTTTGACGAGATCCTCGCCGCCCATCCCCAGGACTTTCGGGTCCAGACATCCCGGGGCCATGCGCTCAAGACAATGGGCCGGCAGGAGGACGCCGTTCAGGCCTATCGCCAGGCGCTGTCGGCCAGCCCCACCCATGGCGATGCCTGGTATGGCCTGGCCAATCTGAAAACCGTCAAGCTGGACGCGGACGATGCTGAGGCCATGCGCCAGGCTGCGGCCACCCCGGCCCTTCCGTATGCGGACCGGATCCATATTCATTTTGCCCTCGCCAAGGCCTTCGAGGACATGGGGCAGTATGATGCGGCCTTCGAACACTATGAGACCGGCAATCGCCTGAAACAGGTCCAGACCCGATACACGTCGGAGCAGATGGACGCCGAGTTCGAGGCCCAGAAACGCCATGTCACAGCTGAGATTCTCGCTCATCGGACCGCAGAAGGTTGTCCATCCCCGGACCCGATCTTCATCGTGGGCCTGCCCCGAGCCGGATCCACCCTGCTGGAGCAGATCCTCGCCTCTCACAGCCAGGTGGATGGTACGCTGGAATTGCCCAATATTCTCTCGCTCGCCCACACCCTGCGCGGCCGCTCCAAACTTTCGGATCGGGACCGATATCCGCGGATTCTGGGCGAGCTGACCGCCGAACAGAAGCGGTCATTTGGTGAGGCGTATATCGAAAGCACCCGCATTCATCGCGCCGGCGCACCGTTTTTTACCGACAAAATGCCCAATAACTTCCGGCATATCGGATTGATCAAATCCATCTTGCCCAACGCCAAGATCATCGATGCACGGCGCGAACCCATGGCCTGCTGTTTCTCCGGGTTCAAACAATTATTCGCCGAAGGCCAGGAGTTTACCTACGGGCTGGACGAGATCGGGCGCTATTACCGCGGATATGTCGCGTTGATGGCGCACTGGGACAGCGTCCTGCCCGGCGAGATCCTGCGTGTTCACTACGAAGACGTCGTGGCGGATCTCGACAGCCAGGTGCGACGCCTGCTCGACTTCTGTGGCCTGCCCTTTGAAGACGCCTGCCTTGATTTTCACCAGACCGACCGGGCTGTGCGCACAGCCAGCTCGGAACAGGTCCGCCAGCCCATTTTCACCTCCGGCGTCGAGCAATGGCGCCATTTCGAGCCTCACCTTGAGCCCCTCAAACATGCGCTCGGTGAGAGCCTGACCGCGTACAGGACCTGATCCCATGAAACGTTTTGAACCCGCTGTATTCTATCCTGCCGCGATACTGGTCGCGCTTGGCGTGGGCTATGCCGTTGCCGCGGGAGACCAGGCCGAAGCCCTGTTCACCCAGATCCGCGTCGGCATCACCGATACGGTGGGCTGGTTCTACACGGTCGGGGTGGGAACATTCCTCGTGGGCATGTTGCTCGTGGCCTTCTCCGACTGGGGCCGGATCCGGCTCGGCCCGGACGACAGCGAACCGGAATATGGCTTCTGGCCCTGGTTTGCCATGCTCTTTTCCGCCGGCATGGGTATCGGGCTGATGTTCTTTGGCGTGGCCGAACCCGTCACACATTTTCTCAACCCGCCCGGCGCTGAAGCCGGCATGGTGGACGCCGGAACGCTGGAAGCCGCCCAGCAATCCATGATCCTGACCTTCTTCCACTGGGGCGTTCATGCCTGGGCGATCTATGTGGTCGTCGGATTGAGCCTGGCCTATTTCACCTACCGGCAAGGCCTGCCACTGAGCATTCGTTCCGCGCTCTACCCGCTGATCGGAGATCGGGTGAACGGACCGATCGGTCATGTCGTGGATGTGATCGCGATCCTGGGCACACTCTTCGGTGTCGCGTCTTCGCTGGGATATGGCGTCACACAGATCAATGCCGGTCTGAATGACCTGTTCGGACTGGAGATCTCGATCACGGTTCAGCTGGTCCTCATCGCGATCATCACGGCCTTTGCCACGATCTCAGTCATCGCCGGGCTGGATGCAGGTATCAAGCGTTTGAGCGAACTGAACCTTGTTCTGGCCATCGGCCTGATGGTCTTCGTGCTGATCGCCGGGCCGACACTGTTCATTATCTCTGCCTACATTCAGAATATTGGCGAATACATCGACCAGCTGGCCAGCCTCACCTTCAATCTTGATGCCTATGGCGATGGTCAATGGGTCGGCGACTGGACCCTATTTTACTGGGGGTGGTGGATTTCCTGGTCTCCGTTTGTGGGCATGTTCATCGCCCGGATTTCCCGCGGCCGCACCATTCGCGAATTCATTCTCGGTGCTCTGTTCGGCCCGACATTGTTCACTTTTTTCTGGATGACGGTGTATGGCGATACCGCGCTGCGCCTGGCCCTGATGGATATGGCTCAGCCCATGGTCGATGCCGTTGCCAACGGTAACAGCGAACTGGCTCTGTTTGCCTTCCTGGACACCCTGCCGCTGTCGGGGATCACGTCTGTCCTCGCCATCATTCTGGTCACGACCTTCTTTGTTACCTCGTCAGACTCAGGATCCCTGGTCAAATCCACCATAGCCTCCGGCGGCAATCTCAATCCGCCCGTGTCCCAGCGGTTTTTCTGGGCGGTTCTCGAGGGTGTGGTAGCCGCCGCCCTTCTGGCAGTTGGCGGCCTAGCGGCGTTGCAGTCTGCCACAATCGCCGCCGCGCTTCCCTTCACGGTGGTCATCTTCCTGGCCATGATCGGTCTGGTCCGTGCCTGGACCGCCGAGACCGCCAAACGCGCAGGTCACAAGACGGCCGCGCAATTGCCCGTGGAAGGCGCCGCCGTGCCCTGGCGCACCCGGTTAAAACTGATGTTTGCCCAGCCGACCCGCAAGGAGGTCAATGCCTATATCGCCTCCACCGCAAAAGACGCGTTGCTGGAGGTCGCGGAAGAAATCCGGCAACAGGGTTATGCTGTCGAACTGGAGAGCCGAAAAGGCCGTGTCGCGCTGACCATTGATCATGGCGACCACCCCTTCCTCTTTGCCGTGGAGCGTCGCTTCTATGACGAGGCTCACTTTGCCGCGCCGGAGACAGACGATGTCGAAGACGACACGGAGGCAGAAGGCGAGGACGAATACGCCCAGGCGGAGATTGTTCTGAGCGATGGCAGCCGTCAGGCCGATATCTATGGCTACACCAAGATCCAGTTAATCCGGGAATTCCTGCGCGACTATCAGCGGCACCTGCAATGGCTCTACCACATGGCCAATTCCGGCTAGGGCGTGCCCTAAGGACCGGCTATTGCCGGAATTTCTCGGCACGCTCGGCGCGAATGGCCATTTTCTCGGCGATCATTTCTGCGCCCAAGCGCTGGAGCAGACGCTGATTGCGCATGGTGCGACGCCAATAGAGAAAGACCGGATGTGAGGCATGGGAATGGTCCAGGCGGCGGACCTTGAAATTCGGCTCCCGGATCGCCTCGCCAAGCGCATAAAGGCTGGGCAGGATTGCAATGCCCTCGCCACTTGTGGCCATTTGCCGGATCGCATCAAGACTGGAGCCATGATAGGCCTCGCTCAGCACTGCCCCGGCTTCCTGGGCGATATCCTGGATGATACGGGTCAGATAATAATCACGACTGAGCGCGAAGATTTCCCGCCCCCTGAGCTCAGCGGGCTGGACCGGCCCGTCGCTTTTCATGATCGGATCATCGACCTCGCTGCAGACCCACAGGGTTTCCTCAAACAGAGGCAAGACCTCAAACCCGTCCAGATCACTTTTCGAGGCCACCACCAGGTCTAGCTCCCCGGCATTGAGTCGCGTGAGCAAATCCCGGGACGTGCCCTCCACCAGGGACATCCGCAGGCCGGGAAACTCCGATTGCAGGCGTTCGCGCACACGCGGCAGGAAATAGGCTCCGATCGACGGTAGAACGCCCGTCTGCAGTCGCATTTTCACGTCACCCGAGAGACGTTCCGCCCGCGAGCGAAAGGCACGCGCGGCATCCAGCGTGTTCCGCGCATCCGCCATCAGGGCATCGCCATGCGCACTGAGCGAGACGGTGCGCGAGGTGCGTTCGAACAATTGCAGACCCAGCTCCTGTTCGAGCACGGCGATCTGTTTGGACAGGCTGGGCTGAGTGACATTCAGACTATCGGCCGCCGGACCAAAGGCGCCGAATTCGGCCACTGCCACGAAGTATTCCAATTGCCTCAATGTGGGTCGCATGCCTCGCTCCGCCTTTCATTCATGCCCTGAAGTAATCAATCGCGGACACGATTTCCATTAGAAACAGGCCGCGGGCCTGCCTAGATCTGTGGCGGAACAAACCACACAGACCCCGCAGGGGGAGGAGAGACCACCATGAAAACGACGTTGATGTCCGCCATTGCCGCAACAGCCCTGCTTGGCCCGGCCGCCCTGGCTGACCAGATCACACCGGCCGAAGTGGCCGCCGCCCAGCAAGCCTGGGGTGAGGGCATTGTCACGATTGGCGAAGCCTATACCGCTGGCGAAGACTATGGTGCAGCCGCGACGGCTCACATCGAGCGTTTCTACGCTTACGGCTCTCATCCGATCCTGTTCAAGCCGACATTGGCCGCTGAACAACAATTCCGCGGTGATTTCGCCGGCGCATTGTCCTATTTCGTGGGCGGTTCGATCGACGAGGACAAGGGCTTCGCCATCGCGCCCTATACCCAGGTGCGCTGGGAGAATGAGGGCACGTTTATCGACAGCGACAGCGCCATGGCGATGGGGAATTATTTCTTCACCACGACAGAAGGCAATGAGGTGAAGGTCGAGTACAGCTTCGGTTATGTCCGCGACGAAGAGGGTGAGCTGAAAATCGTGCTGCACCACTCCTCGCTGCCCTATAGCGCCGAGTAATCAATCCGTGACCGGGCGAGAGGCCGTCCCCCTCGCCCGGCTCACCTAAGTTCAGCGCCGTCAGGCCGGCTTGCGAAACCGCAGGGTCATGCGATCGGATTCACCGATCGCCTGGGTGTCCGGATTATCCCGGGTCGTGGGCGGCAAACGCCACACAAAGCCGTCTGCCGGGTCATTGGGATTGGCATTGATCTCGCTGCTGGCCTCCAGCACAAAACCGGCGCGTTCGAATGCCGCCACCACATCGCTCTGTTTGAGATAGCCATTATTGCCGCTGGCAAACTCCGCGGTCGCCGCTTCCGGTGCCCGGTGCTGGACAACGCCGACCAGCCCCCCGGGCGCCAGCGCTTCATAGACCTCAACGAGAGCCGTATCGATCATCGGATCCTCGAAGCGGAACAGATGGTGCAGGGCGCGGAAAAACAATACCGCATCGACCTGTCCGTTTTCGGCGTCAGGAATATTGTCGATCGTATATCCCAGAACAGGCTGGGCGGGCTCCACCCCGTCCACGCCGAGATAACGGTGCATTTGCGTGATATCCGCGCCAAAGCGCTCGTAATTGTCCTCGCTCCAGGACGAGAACATCTGAACCCATAAACTATCGGGATAGGTGAGACCGATCATGCGGCCCTCACGCGCCGTATAGGGGGTGAGGATCTGGGAATACCAGCCGCCATTGCCCGGCAGGACCTCGGCCACCGTCATATCCGGCTGAACTCCGAAGAAGGTCAACGTCTCCTCAGGATGACGCCAGTCATCCCGGGCGCGGCGTTCATCGCGGCGCGGATGGGCAATCACCTCAGCCAGTTGCGTGCTCTGCGTGGCCACATCCGTGCCGGATTCCATGTCGGATTCCATGCCGGATTCCGCGATTTCATCCGTCTCTTGTGAGACCGGATCTGCAGCCTCGTTTGAACAGGCCGCCAGAACCAGCGCCATCACGCTGACATATCCCATAGCTTTCATAAAAGCCTCCCTCTGCTGGCCCACAGCATAGAAGCCCCCCCACACATCCACCACGTTGCGGAAAACACATTTCGGTGAGAAGGAGCGGTCAGCGGTCTGCCGTGTGGGATCTGGCAAAGCTGTTGGGACCGGTGCTTCTTGATATCGCGCACCATCATCAGGCCAAACCCGTTCCACCAAAACCGAACCGTCTCGTGATTAATATCAATGCCGCATCCGTGGAGCAGATCTTCGACGCTGCTTAACGAGCGCGCGAAGCGGCTGCACCCTATCACCGAAAGACGAAAGATCTCAGGCGAGGTTTTGCATTAACAAAACGGGTTACTTTTCAGATAAGGCTAGGAATCCGACGCTTCTCACTCAAGCCGAGTACCCTCTGACACTGCCTTCTTGTCGCTGAAGAATTTCCAAGGTATGCGGACCACGTATAGGTGTATTCGGTTGAACCGGCAATCGCGCCAATTGAAATACCGTTTCCGCATCAGGTGCGCTAAGAAGAGATACAATGCCCAAAGTCATGCTGATTTCTGGCTGCCCCCGATCCGGCACAACAGGGTTCCGCACAACCCTAACACAGGATACCCGCCTGGCCATCGGCCTCGAGAGATACCTAAGACTTTCAATCAATAAAAAACTGACGCCTGATCTTTGGGAGCGCGAGCGGTTCATCGACGTGCAACCAAACGATACCCACGTGCAGCCCAATCACCGGTCTTGGGGTATCGCAAACAGAGCGATAGACCGCGTTCGTGACAACTACGACACCCTCGACTACATCGGCGACAAGCTGCCACGCTCTGCCAACAGCTTTGAAGTGCTCGCAGAGACTCTTCCGGACATCAAGATCATTTACTTGTTGCGGAATCCGTTTGACGTCGCCGCGTCATACAACAAAAGGGCGCGCAATGAAAATGACAAACGTTGGCGCCCTGTCACAGACTATAGCGTTGCCGTGAAACAATGGAATTTCGATATCAGACAAGCCGTCAATTTTCTCGACCAACTCGATTTTCACATTGTTCGCTACGAGACCATTTTCCAAAATTTTGAGGAGTTTGAGAACGTTTACGCTTTTCTTGGTCTCGAGATGAACGACGGAGCGCGCTCCGGCTGGCAAGACGCTCACGAGCGCAGCCTGTCTCTGGAAGCTCAGCGGTCAGCCCTGACCGACGAGGAAAAGGTTCATCTCTGTGCGTACTGCAATTTTGCCAACTATCGAAAACTCCTCAAACACGGCGGGTTTCTGTAGAGCGAAGCACCCTTTCGGTCAGTGGTGTCAGACCAAAGTGAACTGGTCTCGGAAGACACCCTTTCGCCCAACTCAAGCCGCGAGTTGACGCTCTATCACGGTTCTCATGCTCCCGGAGAGGATGCTGATCCTGACGGGTTTGATCCGAGCCAGCCGGGTCGGGCTGTGGGCATCGTCAAAGATGGGTCATTTCTATGCGCGCGTTGCTATTGTTTTCGCTTCAGACCTGCCGCGCGCCAAGCCCCGGATCTAGAGCTATCCACCTCGCACATCGGGTTCCGAGTGGCGCGTGGCGCCTACGCAACAAAGCGCCGCCGGAATTCCAGGGCTCGTGCACGCTTTGTGATTTAAGGCAGAAGAGTGGCGGTGCTGTCAGACAAAAACGGATCGGTCTCAAAAGACCGGGTTTGAGTCTAACTCAGGCTGCGAGTAGACGCCATTCGGCCAGGGCGGCGCATCGGTTCTCCTTGAATTCTTCACGGCGGTAGAAATGGCGTTCGAGGTTGAAGTGGTTGTGAATGGACGATTGGACGGCGGCGAACTTTTGAAGACTTCGCATCGACCTGAACCGGTTCATGATCTTCTCTCGTCGCCGCAATGGCTGATGTGAGTTTTCGGCCCGATTGTTGAGCCACCTCCCCGTCTCCTGGCGGCTCACATTTCCTAGATCACACATCGCCGCCTTGTAGGACGATAGCTTGTCCGTGACTACCTGCTCTGGTCGGCCATATCGCTTCATTGCCTTTCGCAGAAACCTCAACGCTGCCTCGCGATCTCGGCGTTTGGTGACGAAAGCTTCGAGCACTTCACCCTCGTGATCAACGGCGCGCCAGAGGTAATGAAGCTCGCCGTTTATTTTCACGAACACTTCGTCAAGATGCCAGGTCCAGTTCGAGTTGTTCGTGTTCCGGACGCGGCCTCTTCGGATCGACTTCGCGAAGAGTGGACCGAACCGGTTCCACCAGAAACGCACTGTCTCATGCGTGATGTCGATGCCCCGTTCATGGAGCAGATCTTTGACGTTGCGCGGTGAGAGCGGAAAGCGGATGTACATCATCACAGCGAGACGGATGATTTCCGGTGAAGTTTTGAAATACTTGAACGGGTTACGCATCAGAAAACGCCACGAAATCGGGCGATCTCGCTCAAGCGGCGTTTAATCTGACACTGCCAGCTCACGCGCAAATTGTTCCGCCGCGTCACGCTGGCCATCGGGAAATTGCAACGTTAGCGTTATAGAAGAGTCTGCATTAGTTGCAACAAACGCGGTCACTCCAGAACGCACCTGCCACTGGCTGCTAATATTTAGCGTGTCACCGAGGTCAATATTCACAGGCATATCGGTCGCGGACCGTGCCACCAACTGATCTTCCTCGCTAGCAACGACATCACCTAAGAACACTCGTGCGCCGACATCATTATGCCCCCAATACTCACAGCCTGGCGCTTCGAAGTTTCCGTCATAGACGTCAAACCGCAGATAACCTTGTCTCAGCAACGGACAAGACAAACCCGCTTCATGTTCGGCTCCATCCACCCCAACCGGTTGCCATAACTCGCCAGCGTCGGGGTGGTCTTCGATCATCTGAGCATTGGACGCTTGCACGATTTGTGTCTGACCCATTTGGTACGCGGCGCGAGCACGCTCGGCTTCCATATGTGACGCCATCACCATAAGGCGACTGCTCAGGTTTGGACTTGATCGAATAATGGCTGCGGCTTCTCCGGCAAACTGAGCCACCACATCCCAATGACCTTGGCGACCATGCACATCCACCAATAGGTGACGCACCTGATAGTTCTGCATATCCGATTCAGCGAGTGCCAAAGCGGTCTCAGCAAAGGCCTGAGCCATACCGTAATGCTTGGATTGAGCTTGGATCAAAGCCTGTCGGAAACTTGTCTGAAACGTTGGGCTCTCTTCAGTTCCCACGGTATCGCTTGATCGTGTTTCAGATTGAGTGGCACAAGCTGAAGTGAGCAAAAAAACCATTGCGATAGCGAACCATCTGATCATCGCGTGTGCTCCTGAACGGTGTCCCTTTGTGGCCTTAAAATCGAGACCCAGTCAGCGGTTTCAAGTCGGGCATTTCCAATGTCGGCGGAGACGGTCCGATAGCTTTGAGCGCGATGGTCCAGAAAAACGAACTGGCCAACCTCAACGGGCCGAACTTGTCTTGATATCAACGCCCTAGACGGGGCATTACCGACAAACATCAATTGCTGCGTGCGCGGGTGCCATACAAATCTCAATATTTCGGATTCACCCTCTGCGCCACGAAAAACAATATGAGTTTGGAAAATTCGCGGACGCCATGGTGTCGTGCCCAGCACCTCAAATTGGCTGGGCTCGAATCCGATGCGTTGAACGATCTCGACCATCCTTTCCGACGGCGTTTGATTGTCAGACGCTACATGGTCTTCAAAAGCAATCGCATTACGGTTGATCAACGCATCAGCCAGATCATCGCCTCTATCATTCCATATCTGGGCCTCGTCGGGACCAATCCTCGTGTAGGTCAGTATGTCGACACCCTCTTGGGTCATAGCTTCAGCGACCAACGCGGAGCCGCGATACTCCAAGCGAAGCCCGTCCAAATCTAATCCATCAAGATCTTCACCGGTTCCGCGCGCATTGGGGGGCAGATCAAGATCACCGCCTTCGAGCACATGAAAAACCGTATCGCGCACTAAATCTCGCCAACCAATTCTCTCATTCGATGCTACGAACACCGCGAAATTCTGATCGGGAAAATAAGCTGCATGGGTTTCACCGCCGCTGGTATCACCATCATGCCAAAAAACGGGTTGATCCACATCCGGATGACCGACACGAATACCCTGTGCGTAAGGGGCTCTTTGCGTGCTCGCGACACCGTCACTGGCTGTAAGCACAGGAACCAGGGCCTCAAACCGCGAAGGCGGTCCAAACACGCTTTCGATCCAATTGATGACCTGAGGCCCCGTCATCTGAACACCGGCCGCTCCACACCGCCAAAGGTCCAGATCTGTCCAAGCATAAGTGCTTTCGACAGGCTGCTGACTTCTCTCCAGGTTCTCGTAACCCAGGCTGAGATTGTCTTGATGAGCTGGGTCAAACAGTGTCGCTGAGACACCTGCCGGATCCCAAAGCTCCGTTTGAAGCAGCTCTAAAAAGCTTGAACCGGAAACATGCTCGGCGATCCTGCCCAATACACAATAACCCAGATTTGAATACTCGAAATCTGTTCCTGGCCGGAATCCCAACTGAGCTTGTGAAAGTGCGTTTCGAACGCTCTGAGGATAAGCCCCGAAGTCACCTTCCGGGTCTTTTTCCAATCCCGATGTATGATCAAGCAATTGAGCGATCGTTATCTGACCTACCGGTTCGGGCACATCATCAAAATAAGCCACCAGTTGGTCGTCCAGAGACAGTTTTCCCTGATCTTGCAGCCGCAAGATAACCAAAGCGGTCATGTGTTTCGTGACAGATGCAATGTCAAAAACAGTGCTTTGGTCATGAGAACGCCCGCTCTGCCAGTCTGCATAACCTGAATATTGCTCAACTAAAGTCTGACCGGAGCGCGACACCTGAATTGTCCCGGAAAACCCATATTGCTCGTAGACAGAGCCAGCGCGACTAAGGGCCGACAGAGTCGAGTCGAGGTCCTCGGCAACGGAAGCATCCTGTACAGAGTCCAAGTCGGCACACGCCGTCGCCAAAACCACTACAGGCAAACAGAAATATTTTTTCATATCAACACATCACAAAATTGGAGCACTAAACTTCTCTCAAGCACCTTGGACGATAGAGCCACGCGCCGCTTGCTGCCTAGCTCCATCAGTGGTCCGGAAGCTTTTGGATCTTGTTTGCCTTCGAGACCGTTCTTCTTGTCTGACAGCGCCCCGCTGACGTTGCGGCTTACTGGTTGAGGCCCTTGCGCCACTGGCTGGGCGTGTGCCCGGTCTGGGCGCGGAAGACTCGATTAAATGTCGCCTTGCTCTGAAATCCTGCTTCAAAAGCCAGATCAAGCAGTGAGCGCGCCTCATTGCCCGGCGTGGTAAGCAGCGCCTGAACCCGTTCCACGCGCCTGCGGTTAACAAAGTCAAAGAAGCTCTCATCAAGGCTGGTCCGGATCGCGTGGGAGAGGTCCTCCACCGGCAATCCGGCTGCATCGGACACATCGCGAATGCGCAGGTCTGGCCTGAGCAACAGCGCATCATCATCCAGCAACGCATTAAGCGCCTTGGCGTCGAGCCGGGCTGGCGCCGGAGCTGCTGCGAGGGCTGGCTCGCGTTCCAGCACAGGTCGACGTTCGCGCGCGGCGAAATGCAGGATCGCGCCTAGTTGCACCGCAAGGAACACAACAAACAGATCAAAAATCCGCACCGACGCATCAAGGCCGAACTGGGCGGCCAGGCCCGCTGAGACCGCACTGAATGCGATAACAAAAAGGTTCAGCCAGAGCAGCGCCCGTGCCCAAGCCAGATCGCGGCTATCCAGCTCTGCCAGATTGGCTTCTAGCCGCTTTCGATGCCGGGAAATCTGAACAAGTCCGACCACGGGCAGGATCAGCGTCACCAAAATGGGCACTGGCGTCAACCAAACCCCAGCTTCGCCGCTTAACGTAGTCAGCCCGGCCTCTACGCCCAGCGCATCCGGCATTGCGAGCGCCACCAGGACCAGCCCCAATCCGTAGATCAGACCAGGCAGCAGCCAGGCCCAGTCCAAAAAGCGTACAGCACCGGTCATTGCTCGGATGTACAGATAGAAAAGCGCCGGGGTCGCCATGAAAACTGGCCCGGCCAGATAGGCTGGCCACACGCCTGGCAGCGAGACTTCAGCGCGCACCAGCGCAATCGCGCCAGTGGCCAAAGCCGCCGCCAAGCCCATCGCCGCCAGCCACCGATCTGCGCTACGCCCGGTGCTGAGCAGCAGGCTAGCAGCCGCCAGCGCCATGGCAAAGCCTGCGCCCAGTATGAACATCGCTAGCCTCCCGCGCCGAAACTAATTCCTGGTCCCAGGATAAAGACATACCCGCCGGTCAGCGCCAGCAATACCAGGCTTTCCAGTATGCCTGGCCTGCCACTGGTCTGGCGTGGTCGCAATGTGGGCCAGGGCAGGGCGGCGATCCACAGCGCTGTGGTGAACAAAACGCTGGCCCCAAATGCGCCCATCATCAAAAACTCACGCTCGCCGGGAACAAAATAGGCCGCGCCCAGTGCGGACAGCGCATAGCCGAGGACAGCTGCCAGCACGACCAGCGGCCGGCTCCACTTTGGGATTTTCACCGGCATCAACAGGGCCGAGGCAATCACGCCGAGCAGAATGCTGGCACTGCCAATAATGGTGATGATCACGCTGGCATTGTCTCCACCCATGCGGGCGAGCTGGGCGGTGTCCATGCCTGGATGGATGAATTGACCGAAGGCCACATAGGCGCCGCCTGATATCCAGCCTGCAGGGATTAGCGCCCAGGCGAGCCAGTCCAGACCAGGGCGCGGGCGCTTTAATCCCAACCGTAGCACCAGCCCCACAAGGCCCAGTACAAAGCTGGCGAGCGGCCCGGCGATGAGAATGATCGCCCGGCCCAGCTCATCGCCATCATAGGCAAAGTCGAAATACATCGCGTCGGCATACCGCCCGGTACAGCCTTCAACGATTAGACAGCCGCCGCCATGTCCGACCAGCTCATGGGCCCCAACGGTGATCGACCAGGCCGCAGCCGCGGCCAGAGTGATTGCAAAATATGTCATCAGCCGGGTCATTGCGCTGACTCCCAGGCCGCGAGCCGCTGTTGCAGATCGGCCCGTACACCACCCCAGACCAGCGCATACTCATAGGCATGCAGCCAGCCGCCCGATAGCTGGACCTCGGCAAAGCGCTCATCAGTCAGCTCCGTCAGGGTCAACCAGCCGCTCTCGCATCGGCCTTGTGCGCCGGTATCCAGCAGGCGGGGGCCAGGCCCCCCTTCGGCGATCAGGTAAAACCCGCCCAGATAGCCGCTCGGCGCGGCGGTCTCGATGCCTGGATCATGGCAGACACCCGCATCATCGGCGCGTTGATAATCACTGCCATCCCAGATCGGTACGTGCTTGAAAAATCCGGGGATGAAGGCGGTGTCGGTGCGGATATTCCAGCTGAGAAAACAGCCGCTATCGGTTTCGCTAGCGCATGGTAGGACCTGCCCGCCATCACCAGCGGCCAGCGGATAGCCAGGTACCAAGGATACCACCAGTCGACGACGGAGCGCCGCATCATCGAACCGCTCCACCATCAGACGCTGGATATGAGCCGAACCCTGGCTGTGACCGGCCAGGATGATCGGGCGATCAGGGCGGATCTGAGCGAGGAAGGCGTCAAACGCGGCTTCAACATCGCTATAGGCGATATCGAGCGCGAGCGCGCCATTGGGCCCACGGTCTGCAAAGCTGTAAAACGTGGCCTGGCGATAGCGCGGCGCAAAAACATCGCAACAGCTCTGCAGAGCACTGGCCTGGTTGGGCAGGTGTAACCCGTCGCGCATCTCGTCATACAGTTGGGGTTCGGCCTGGTTCCAGGCGGCGCGGCTGATCAGGCTGGTGGGGTGAACATAAAACGCGGCGGCGGGGCGGACCTCCGGTGCAGCGGCGACATGCTCAGGCAGGATGTCTGCGGCCTCAAACGATTGCGGATGGGCCAGCCAGCCCTCAAGCGAACCATAGTCTGGCTGCACACCCACATTTTCGGCTTCGCCACCGGGCTTGAGCACCCATAAAAAGCCATACCCGGCGCGCCAGTGGACGTTACAGCCTGTCACTGTCAAACCGGTCAGGATAATTAGCACCAGGCGGATCCGCCTGAACAAAGAGGTCATCATCACGTTCCAAAGCAAATTTGTGTCATAGCCATGATGGAGCGTGTGAGCTCTTACAGTCGTCTCAACTTGGAAAAAGGCCGAGTTGAGACGCGGGTGCTGTCAGACAAAGGTGCTGTCAGACGAAAACGGATCGGTCTCAAAAGACCGGGTTTGATCCCGACTCAGGCCGCGAGTTGATGCCGTTCGGCCAGGGCTTGGGTACGGTTTTCCTTGAATTCTTCGCGGCGGTAGAAATGCCGTTCGAGATTGAAGTGGTTGTGGATGGAAGACTGGACGGCGGCGAATTTCTGAAGACTTCGCATCGACCTGAACCGCGTCATGACTTTCTCTCGTCCCCTTAGCGGCTGATGTGAGTTTTCGGCCCGATTGTTGAGCCGCCTCCCAGTTTCTTGGCGGCCCGCATTTCCAATCTCTCGCATAGCGGCTTTGTATGAGCCCAACCGATCCGTCACAACGACATCCGGGCGGCCATATCGCTTCATTGCTTTGCGCAAAAACTTCAACGCTGCCTTGCGATCCCGGCGTTTGGTGATGAACGCCTCCAGCACTTCGCCCTCATGATCGACGGCCCGCCAGAGATAGTGGAGTTCGCCGTTTATCCGGACGAAAACTTCGTCGAGATGCCAGGTCCAGTTCGAGTAGTTCGTGTTCCGGACGCGGCCTCTTCGGATCGACTTCGCGAAGAGTGGACCGAACCGGTTCCACCAAAAGCGCACCGTCTCGTGGGTGATGTCGATGCCGCGTTCGTGGAGCAGATCTTCGATGTTCCGTAGCGAAAGCGGGAAGCGGATGTACATCATTACGGCAAGGCGGATGATCTCAGGCGACGTCTTGAAGTATCGGAACGGATTACGCATCAGAAAACGCTACGAAATCAAGCGAACTCGCTCAAGCGGCGTTTAATCTGACACTGCCCTGCCGGTCTGAGTGGCGGAGAGAGAGGGATTCGAACCCTCGGTACCCGTAAAGGTACAACGGTTTTCGAGACCGCCCCGGGCGACCACTCCGGCACCTCTCCGCAAAAGGGTCTTACGCAATGCGTATGGGAGCGGGGGTTTTGACTGAGTGGTCGAACAAAATCAAGAGGGGAGCGCTGCCGCAGGCAGCGCGGGCGACCACTCCGGCACCTCTCCGCAAAAGGGTCTTACGCAATGCGTATGGGAGCGGGGGTTTTGACTGAGTGGTCGAACAAAATCAAGAGGGGAGCGCTGCCGCAGGCAGCGCGGGCGACCACTCCGGCACCTCTCCGCAAAAGGGTCTTACGCAATGCGTATGGGAGCGGGGGTTTTGACTGAGTGGTCGAACAAAATCAAGAGGGGAGCGCTGCCGCAGGCAGCGCGGGCGACCACTCCGGCACCTCTCCGCAAAAGGGTCTTACGCAATGCGTATGGGAGCGGGGGTTTTGACTGAGTGGTCGAACAAAATCAAGAGGGGAGCGCTGCCGCAGGCAGCGCGGGCGACCACTCCGGCACCTCTCCGCAAAAGGGTCTTACGCAATGCGTATGGGAGCGGGGGTTTTGACTGAGTGGTCGAACAAAATCAAGAGGGGAGCGCTGCCGCAGGCAGCGCGGGCGACCACTCCGGCACCTCTCCGCAAAAGGGTCTTACGCAATGCGTATGGGAGCGGGGGTTTTGACTGAGTGGTCGAACAAAATCAAGAGGGGAGCGCTGCCGCAGGCAGCGCGGGCGACCACTCCGGCACCTCTCCGCAAAAGGGTCTTACGCAATGCGTTTGGGAGCGGGGGTTTTGACTGAGTGGTCTAAAAAAATCACGAGGGGAGCGCTGCCGCAGGCAGCGCGGGCGACCCCTCCGGCACCTCTCCGCAAAAGGGTCTTACGCACTGCGTATGGGAGCGGGGGTTTTGACTGAGTGGTCGAACAAAATCACGAGGGCAGCGCTGCCGCAGGCAGGCTGTAGCAGCTCTCCACAGGCCCTCGGGAACGCGATCAAAATACGTCCCGTTGAGCGCTATAATCCCCGCTGTGTTGTCAGATAGGTGGCAAAACTGCCTAGCCAGTGGCTGCCCGAATAATGCTCGTCCGACACGGCGGCGATACCCACCGCACTGTGACGCTCCGCACTGGCCAGCAGCGCGGAGCGACGGGGGTCCGTCTCCGGCAGGCCCGATGCCATGCCCTCCAGGGCCCAGGCCCGCGACAGGTTCAGCCCGTCCAGATGGACCAGCTTGCCATCCGTCGCATCGGTCACCACGCCCGGCGCCAGCCAGTCGCCGCGGCCGTCCAAAGGAATATCGGGCATGAAGGCGCTCAGCCAGTCCGCATACTCTTCCGCCTCCAGAACACGCCGCATCAGGTCTGCTTCCATGAGGCAGGGGGAGAGGAAATCCTCTCCCGACGGTTCATAGGCCAGTGGGCAATTCTCATCACCGGCATGGAAGTCGAGCACTTTGGCGATCAGCTGACGCTCCAGCTCCGTTTGGCCGGTCGTACGCGCATAATCGATCATGAGCCCGAAGGCGAAGGCGGTCTGCGCATGTGTGCCCAGGCGAATGGGATAGGCCAGATTGGGCAGCCAGGCCTGGATCTGCTCGACAATCGCGGTTTCAAGCGGCCGCAAGGTCTCACGCCATTCCCGCTGGAGCGGATCATCGCTCTCCTCCAGTTCCGCGACGAGCTGGAGGAACCAGGCCAGGCCATAGGGCCGTTCGAACGAGCGTCGCCCGTCCTGCAGGTAGTAAGCTGTCTCGCCCGCAATATTGTCCGCCGTGAAGCTCTGACTGAGGGCGCTTTCGATGGCCGATCGCATCGGCGTGTCCGGATCCGTGGCCAGAATACGAACGAGTAGCCAATGGCCATGCACCGAGGAATGCCAGTCAAAACACCCGTAGAAGGCGGGATACAGCTCGCGCGGTGGACGCACATCCCCATCGCCCTGAAGGACATGGCTGATCTTGTTAGGGTATTCCTGATGAACGCAGGTCAGCGCCAGACGCGCAAAACGATCCTCAACGACATCGGGACGCGCTTCGGGAAAGGACGGGGTGTTTGACGCCGCAGTTTGCGTTTCGGACCCGCACGCCACCAGAACGAGACCGCTCGCCGCCAGAGCCATTACATGTTTCATCGTCCCCTCCGATGGGTTCATCTTCACCTTGATGCAAGCTTCAACCGGAGTGGAACGAAGATCAATGGGTCACGCGCCCATCGGGTTCCGGCATCGAGGCGGGCGAAACGCGTCACCGATCCTATGCAGTTTTCATTGACTCTGTGGATAAGCGCCGTATAAAGCCCGCTTTCCGCTCTGCGCCTTGCGTTTGGGCGGGGAAATTATTGGAACAACGCCCTGACTGGAGAGAGGTCGTCAGACATCTCGATAACAGGGCGAAGAAAAAGGGTCCGGGATGGACAGGTTGGACAGGTTGCCCCGCGAGGGACGCCTTGAAAACCAGGCAGATCCGGTACCGAATACATAAGGCAGTCATACAATGTATGCAGTGATCAAAACCGGCGGCAAGCAATACCGCGTCGCGGCCGGAGACGAAATCCGGGTTGAAAAACTCGAAGGCGCAGCCGGCGACACCTTCGCTCTGGGTGATGTTCTGATGCTGGGCGGTGAAGACGGTGTGACCGTTGGATCTCCGCTCGTTGAAGGCGCCCAGGTCATCGGTGAGCTGGTCGACACCAATCGCGCACGCAAGATCATCGTCTTCAAGAAGCGCCGTCGTCAGAATTATCGTCGCACCAAGGGCCACCGCCAGTGGGGTTCTGTTGTGCGCATCGCCGAGATCGTCGCACCGGGCGGCAAGGCCAAGACCGAGCTGAAAACCACCACGGCTGCGCCGGCTGCTGAAGCCGAAGTCGCACCGAAGGCGGAAAAAGCGGCTCCGGCCAAGAAAACCGCTCCGAAAACCGAGGCTCCCAAAGCCGCCGCCGCTGCGGACGATCTGACCAAGCTGACCGGCGTTGGCCCGGCTCTGGCTACCAAGCTGAATGATGCCGGCATCACCTCCTTCGCCCAGATTGCGGCGTGGACGGATGCCGATCTCGACGCCCTCTCCGAGACCATCACGGGTCTCAAGGCCAAGGCCGAGAAGGGTGAATGGATTTCCGCTGCCAAAGATCTGGCAGCCGAGTAGGAGGACTAACTCATGGCTCACAAAAAAGCAGGCGGTTCGTCCCGTAACGGTCGCGACTCAGAAGGCCGTCGCCTTGGCGTCAAGAAATTCGGTGGCCAGGCCGTGATCCCGGGCAACATCATCGTGCGTCAGCGCGGCACCAAGGTAAATCCGGGTGAAAATGTTGGCATGGGCAAAGACCATACCCTCTTCGCGCTTACCGAAGGTCGCGTGAAATTCGCCAAGAAGGCGGGTGGCAAATCCTTCGTATCGGTTGAACCGATCGCAGACGCCGCCGAATAGAACGGAACCGACATGACGGGGCCGTTCAACGATTGAGCGGGGCCCGGACAGCCGATCGGCATCAAGGGGAGACGGGCCACCGCCTCCCCTTTTTCGTGCTCCCCGCACACATGGAGCGAGACCATGGGTCCGCACATAAAAACTGAACGCCTGGAATTGCGTCTGCCCGAATTGGACGACGCGCCGGATCTGGCCCGCCTGAGCGGAGATTATGACGTTGCGAAGAATACCTCGCGCATCCCCTCTCCCTATCCCGTTCTGGCCGCTGAAATGTGGATCCTTTCAACCCGCGCCGGATATCGGCCGGGACGGAGCATTGCGCTGACCGCGATACGAAACGGCCAGGTCGCAGGCGGGGGCGGTATTTTCAAACGCCGCCCGGATGCCGACTGGGAGATTGGCTACTGGATTGCCAAACCGTTCTGGGGCCAGGGTCTGGCCACGGAAATGGGCGAGGCTCTGATCCGGTTCGCGATCGACGACTTGGGGGCCGAGCGGATCATCGCCGGTCATAATGCGGATAACCCGGCCTCGGGCCGTGTTCTGGAAAAGCTGGGTTTCGCCTATGACGGGCGAGAGGAGCCCAGCTGGTCCATGGCGCGACTGGGCAAGGCCGCTGTGCGATACATGGAACGGGCGGCCTGAGGCCGCCCCTGTCCCTGCGGGAAAAAACGCGTATACCTGCAGGGGAACGACAGGAAACAGCATGAAATTTCTCGACCAGGCCAAAGTCTATGTCCGCTCCGGTAATGGCGGAAGTGGATGTGTCTCCTTCCGCCGCGAAGCCTATGTGGAATATGGCGGACCGGATGGCGGCGATGGCGGCAAGGGTGGCGATGTGTGGATTGAGGCGGTTGAGGGCCTCAATACGCTGATCGATTTCCGCTATCAGCAGCATTTCAAGGCCCAGAGCGGCACGCCTGGCATGGGCAAGAACCGCACCGGCGCCGGCGGCGAGGATGTCACCCTGGAAGTTCCGGTCGGCACCCAGATCCTCGACGAAGATCGCGAGGAATTGCTCGCCGATCTCACAGAGATTGGTCAGCGCGTAATGCTGGCCCGCGGCGGGGATGGCGGTCATGGTAATGCCCGGTTCAAATCCTCTACCAATCAGGCCCCCCGCAAATCCACGCCAGGCTGGCCCTATGAGGAAAGATGGGTCTGGCTCCGGCTCAAGCTTATCGCGGATATCGGTCTGGTCGGCCTGCCCAATGCCGGCAAGTCCACCTTCCTGAGCGTCACCACACGCGCCCATCCGAAAATCGCCGCCTATCCCTTTACCACGCTGCATCCCAATCTGGGGGTGGTCGATCTGGGACCCGGCGCGCGTTTCGTGCTCGCCGACATCCCCGGCCTGATTGAAGGAGCCCACGAGGGTGCTGGCATCGGAGATCGCTTCCTCGGTCATATCGAACGCTGTGCTTCGCTGATCCACCTCATTGACGGCACGCAGGAGGATGTTGTCGGCGCCTATGAAACCGTTCGCCATGAGCTGGAAGCCTATGGCGCCGATCTGGAAGGCAAGGACGAGATCATCGCACTGAACAAGACGGACAGTATGAGCGATGAGGACGTCGCGGAAAAACAGGCGGCCCTTGAAGTTGCGACCGGCAAATCGGTCATGACCCTGTCCGGCGTGTCGGGCCAGGGCGTAAAACCGCTGTGTGCCCGGGCCTGGGATCTGGTTGTCGCCCGCCGCAAGGCCGAAGCCGCGGCCAAGGCGGATGATAGCGGGTGGGCACCGGAATAGTCCTGCAATGAGCGCGCGTCCCGTCTCCAGGCCCCGGAAACGGGCGCATATGGGCCTCAAAGGCCTGATCCGTCGATCCGGGCGCTCAACGCTCCCCTTGCGCAATACCGGTCTGGCGGCCGGCATGACCGTTGGATTGTTTGGGGGCACATTCGATCCGCCCCATGCGGGTCATCTCCATGTCGCCCGACTGGCCAAGAAACGGCTTGGGCTGGATCGCGTGTGGTGGCTGGCCTCCCCTCAAAACCCCCTCAAATCCCGCCTGGCCCGACCTCTGGACATGCGCCTGATGGAAATCGCCGCCCTGGCCAATGATCCGGGCATGGTTCCCACAGATCTCGAGGACCGGATGGGGATCCGGCATACCTATGACCTCGTCAGCGCTTTGACCCGTCGATATCCGAAGGTGAAATTTGTCTGGCTGATGGGGGCGGACAATCTCGCCGGGTTTCACAAATGGGGGGAATGGCGCGATATTCTCCATACCCTGCCGATCGCCGTAATCGCGCGCCCGCAAGATGCCGTCCGCGCCCGCCTGGCCCCCGTTGCGCGGCTTCAGGCCCATTCACGTATTCGTGACAACGAAATCCGGACCTTACCCCTTCGCAAAGCCCCGGCCTGGTCCTACCTGATCGGACGTTTTCATTATCAATCTTCTAGCGCTTTACGCGCTGGCACGTTTTAATAGAGATCATCTCGATCGCAGACTGACCGAAGGCCTCCTTTCCATGACGACGACACTGAAGGCGGCTTCCCGGCCGTCGACTCCGCTTGCCTTCTTCGATGACCAGCATCCGTCCGCCGCCGATTTCCGACGCGATGTACTCGACGGGCTCTCCGCCCCGCAAAAATATCTCTCGCCGATCTACTTCTATGACGCGGAGGGCTCGGCCCTGTTCGACGCGATCACGGAATTGCCGGAATATTATCCGACACGAACCGAGCTTTCCATTCTCGACACGATTGGCAATGAGCTGGCCGAACGGGCAGGCTCCGGGGCCGTTATTGTCGAGCCCGGTTCCGGATCCAGCATCAAGATCCGCAAGCTGATCGACGCCCTGGACACTCCCGCCGCGTATGTCGGGCTGGATATCTCCGGGGAACATCTGCAACAGGCCTGCACAGTCCTGGCCGAAGACTATCCAGGACTGAGCATTGGCGCGATCTGCGCAGATTTCACGACCGGTCTGGATCTGGACGGGTATGACTTGCCGGGCGGCCGACGCCTTGTCTTTTTCCCGGGCTCCACGATCGGGAATTTTGAAATCCAGGATGCGATCGATCTGCTCAAAGGGTTTCGCGCGGGCATGCGGGACGATGATGCCATCTTGATCGGTGTCGATCGAGTGAAGGACGAACAAACCCTGGTCGACGCCTATGATGACAGCCAGGGCGTCTCGGCCGCGTTCAACCTAAATCTCGTCACCCGTATCAATCGCGAACTCGATGGCACGATCGATGCCGGAAAGCTACGGCATCTTGCGCTGTGGAATGAGAAGGCCTCACGCATTGAAATGCATCTCCAGGCCGTGGACGACATTGAGTTCTCCATCGCTGGTGAGACGTTTGCGATGAAGTCCGGCGAGACCATCCACACCGAAAATTCTCATAAATTCACGCCGGAGGCGTTTTCCGCTCTGGCGGCCCGCGCCGGATTCACGGTCCGCACGCATTGGTCCGACGAGCGTGAACTGTTTACGCTTTACTGGCTCGAACCCGACAGCAAAGCATGATATAGGGCTTTGTTTGTAGGAATGGCATAAAGGAATTACGCCCTGTCTATGGACTCTGTACGCCGGGATGAAACGAGCCGGACCGCCGAGGTTCGCGTTACCGGTGATGACGACGCGATCGTGGCTCTTGAAACACTGGTGCTGGATACGCTCGATGCCGACAAGGCCGAAGAGATCATGTCGATTGATCTGCGCGGCAAGTCTTCCGTCACGGATATCATGATTATCGCCTCGGGACGTTCGGCGCGCCACGTCAACGCGCTGGCCGATAACCTGACCCGAATCCTGAAGGAACAAGGTCGCAACAAAGCCCGCATCGAAGGATTGCAAACCTGCGACTGGGTTTTGATCGATATCGGCGATATCGTCATTCATCTCTTCCGCCCGGAAGTGCGCACCTTTTACAATCTGGAAAAGATGTGGTCGGTGGATACCGATGATGCCGCTCCAGCCGCACACTAACACATGAAACTCACGCTGACCGCGCTCGGCCGGATCAAGTCCGGCCCCGAGCGTGAACTCGTTGATGAGTATTGCCAGCGGGCCACGGCCACGGGCCGACCGCTGGGCCTCGGCCCCCTTTTAGAACATGAGATTGATACCCGCTCGCTGTCTGGCAGGCGCGCCGAGAGTGATGCCCTAGCCGCAAGCCTGCCTGCAGGTGCCAAACTCATCCTGCTCGATGAGCGGGGTAAATCGCTCACCTCTCCCGAACTCGCCTGCACGATCGGGCAGTGGCGTGATGACGGTGTGCGTGATGCCGTGTTTTGCATTGGGGGAGCAGATGGACATGACCGCTCGGTCTTGCCCAACCCCGATTTGATGCTGGCGTTTGGTCCCGCAGTCTGGCCTCACAAACTGGTGCGAATCATGCTCGCGGAACAGCTTTATCGGGCGGTCTCTATTCTGGCCGGAACACCCTATCATCGCGTCTGAAAAAAGACGGTCTCTGTCTTCTGTCTCTCTGAAATGATGATTGAGCGTTAACCGGGGCGGGTCTAGCGTCACCTCATGTGGTTGATCCTGTCACTCGCCCTGTTGTCCCAGCCGCCGGACGCCGTACCGGAGACTCTGCCCGACGAAGCCGAGGCAGAGCGCCTGAGTGAGGCGGAAGACGCGGCACGTGCGGAGGCCGAGGCCCGGCTAGCGCAAGCTGAAGAAATCTCAGATGAGATCAGCGATCTCCAGGGCCAGCTGATTGCACTGAGCCAGGCCATTGGATCAAGTGAAACTCGGGCCAATCAGACAGAAGCCGAGCTGGGTCGTCTGGCGGATCGCGAGGCCGAAATCCTCTTTCGCCTGGATCAGGACCGTGAAGTTCTGATTGATGTACTCGCCGCCCTCCAACAGATCGAACTGCAAGCGCCCCCCGCGGTCTTGGCTGCGCCTGATGATGCTGCTGACGCGGCCAGGGCGGCGACCCTGATGAGCGAAATCGCTCCGGCCCTTCGAGAGCGGGCAGATGCGCTGCTTGTCGAGCTGGACGCCCTGGCGGCCGTTCGCCTGTCACGGGAGGAGGAACAGGCCAGTCTCGCAGCGACCGAAACCACCTTGTTTTCACAAAGGCGGCAACTCGAAGACCTGATCCAGCAACGCCAGACCCTGGAACGGACCCGTCGTTCCGAGGCCGAGGCCTTCCAGACTCAAGCCAGTTCCCTCGCGGAGCAGGCGGAAGACATCCGCAATCTGCTGGCCGAGATCCGGCGCATGTCGGATGTGGTGCCCACACTACACCCGTCCCGACGCGTGCGACCGGATGAAATCCCCACACCCCGGCCACGACCGGTTCGAACCATGGTCGCAGCCCGAGCCATAACGACACCTGTTGCCACCTTGCGTTTTCCCGATGCCCGCGGGCGTCTGCCCCGCCCTGCAATCGGCGAGATCGTGCGTCGTTTTGGTCAACGGGACGACAATGGTGATACAGCTGAAGGAATATTCATTCGAACACGCCCCCAGGCTCAGGTAATCTCTCCCTTTGATGGCAGGATCGAGTATGCAGGGCCGTTCACGACCTATGGCGGTCTCTTGATCCTGAATGTCGGAGATGACTACTATATTGTCCTGGCTGGCATGGCAGCGACCTATGCCACCGCCGGACAGCAGGTTTTGGCCGGAGAACCCGTGGGCGCCATGCCGGATGGCACGAATCCCGCACCGGATCTCTATCTGGAACTGAGACGGGGTTCGACAGCCGTAAATCCAGAACCCTGGCTCCAATCCGGCACACCCGCCGGCTAAACCAGTCGCGAAAAAGGACGCAAGCGGACATGCGTATCAATATCTTGGCTTCCCTCGTGGCCTTCGGCATGGGCGCCGCAGCCATTGCGGTCTCGGCAGAAGGGGCCCAGTCCAACCAGGAAGACAGTTTCCGCAATCTCGTGCTTTTTGGCGACGTGCTGAGCCGGATCGAACAGGACTACGTCACCGATACCGCGCAGAGCGAGCTGATCGAAGCCGCCATCGAGGGCATGCTGACCAGCCTCGATCCGCATTCCAACTACCACAACCCGGACAGCTATGCCGATCTGCGCGTGACGACACGCGGCGAATATGGCGGCCTGGGCATGGAAGTGACCTCACGCGATGATTTCATCACCGTTGTCTCACCGATCGCGGATACACCGGCCGAACGCGCTGGCCTGATGACCAATGACCGTATCATTGCGGTGGATGGTGACAGCATTATCGGTCACAGCATCGACGAGGCCGTCGAGCTGATGCGAGGCGCCGTGGGCGAACCGGTGACGATCACGATCGCGCGTGGAGATGACGAACCGTTCGACGTCAATCTGGTACGCGACACTATTCCGCTGCGCACCGTGGCATCGCGTCTGGAAGACGAAACCATCCCCTATATCCGCGTCGCTGGATTCAACGACCGGACAACCGAAATGCTGCTGGAATCCATCACCGAGCTGGAAAACGAGATGGATGGTCAATTGCCCGGCCTCATCCTGGATATGCGAAATAATCCGGGGGGGCTGCTGCAACAAGCCATCACCGTCACCGAAGTCTTCCTCGATGGAGGCGAAGTGGTCTCCACCCGTAATCGCGACCCCAATGACACCCAGCGCTACAATGCCCGGCCGGGTGATCGTATCAATGGCGCTCCGGTGGTTATCCTGATCAATGGCGGGTCCGCCTCTGCTGCAGAAATCGTTGCCGGTGCGCTTCAGGATCGTCAGCGCGCCACGCTGGTCGGCATGACCAGTTTCGGCAAGGGCTCTGTTCAGACCATCATCCCGCTGCGTGGCGGCGCTGATGGCGCCCTTCGCCTGACCACGGGGCGGTATTACACGCCGGCAGGTCGGTCCATCCAAGCCACGGGCATTGAGCCGGATATCCATATCTCCTCGTTCCCGATTGATCCGGAAGAGGAAAACGGACGGTATTCCGAGGCTGATCTAGATGGCGCGCTGGTCAATGAGACCGGTGAGGAACGCCACGAAGCCGACATTGCCCAGATCGAACAACCGCCCGCCGACTGGCCTGAAGATGAAGACTACCAACTGGCCCGCGCCATCGAGATTTTGCGGACCCAGATGGAAAGCCAGCAGGCCGCGCTGCAATAAGCAGCCGGAACTGACCAGACACGGGAACGGATCGTCGTCTGACGGTCCGTTCTTTTTTGTCCATTAACCGTTTTTTTCGGGCTTTGTCGTCATGTTGGCCGGGAATCTCAATCACCGGTCCTGTTCATGTCCCATCGCATCGCATCTCTTGCTGCGCCCTTGCTCACACTGAAAGCCCCGCTCCTGGCGACTGTGGCGACGTTTGCGTTGTTTGGTGGAGCCGTGGCGGTGCTGACCCTGACCGGAGAAGCACCCCGGCATTTGACGGAAGCGCGCGGTGAAGTGAGCTCTATGGCCCGAACGGCCGAGAACAGCCATGACGATACGTCTCATGGGGTCCGAAGTGATGACCTTTCTCATAACGGAGAAGACGGGATCACCTTTGTGCAGGACGAGCCTGGTGCCGATGTCCAGCTGACTGGCGCGCCCGCAGGCTTTGATGAAGAAGTCTTTGTTGCCGCGCCGAGTGCCGAAGAAGCCGATCATGCGCAAGACAGCCAGATCGCCGCAATCGAGCCAGAACCTGCCAATCCCAACGCCCTGCCACCCGCTCCCATCAGCGGCCTGTCTGAACCCGGCCCGGGCGGCCCTCTTCCGGTCGTAGGTGGCCATGGCGAACGGGTTTCGCGGGAGTATGCCCGTCCCTTCCATGGTGATCCGGCCTCTCCCACCCTGGCGATTGTCATAGGCGGTATGGGCCTCAACCCCCAGGTGACCCAGGCTGCGATCAATGATCTGCCACCCGAAGTCGCGCTGAGCTTCGCCTCGTCCTCAGACAATCTTCAAACCTGGATCGACCGGGCCCGCGCAGCAGGTCATGAAGTGCTCTTGGAAGCCCCCATGGAGCCCTATGACTATCCCAACAATGATCCAGGCCCCTATACGCTTCTGGCCGATGGTACGCCCAGCGAAAACACCCGCCGCCTGTTGTGGGTGATGAGCCGGGCAACCGGATATTACGGCATCACCAATTATCTGGGCGCCCGCTTCTCGGCCTCGGAAGGCGCATTGACCCACGTGCTTGAGGATCTGGAAGAACGCGGCGTTGCCTTCCTCCATGATGGTGCGGGACGCCGGAACACCATCGACAGCGCGGCCCGTTCGGCGGGTGTGGAATATGCGATTGCCGATCGAATTCTGGATGAAAACCCGACACCGGACGCCATTGACAATCATCTGCTCGCGCTGGAGGCCCTGGCGCTGCAGAATGGATCTGCAATCGGATCCGGTTTTGCCTTCCCGGCCACGGTGGATCAGGTGCAACGCTGGGCGGAGGGGCTGGATCTGCGCGGCTATCAGCTCGCACCCCCGTCAGCCGTCATGGCCCGCCGACGGCTGGAGGCTCGCCTGCTAGCCGAAGCACAGGCCGCAGAACCCGATGTCAGCGTCACCTATCACGGAACTATCAATATCGGTGATGACCATGGCAGCGAGTCCGGCCATAACGACGCCGAAGACACCCACACAGCCGACGCTGGCGACCACTAGGACATCCATCATGGAACGCGATCTGTCTCTTTACCGGCCCAATGCCGGTATCGCTCTATTCAATGCAGAGGGCAAAGTCTGGCTAGGTCGGCGCAATCTGGCTGAGCCGCCCTGGCAATGGCAGTTGCCTCAAGGCGGGATGGATGAGGGCGAAGACCCGCTCGACGCTGCCCAACGTGAACTGTTCGAAGAAACCGGCATCCGGTCTGATAAAGTCCGCCTCCTTGGCTCGATCAATGAGTGGCTGACCTATGATTACCCGCCCGAGGTGCGGGATGATCCGCGCTTTCACAAGAAGCGGCATCTAGGTCAAAAACAGCGCTGGTTCGCTTTCGAGTTTTTAGGAATGGACTCGGATTTCGATCTGGAAGCCCATGGCGAGATCGAGTTCGACACCTGGCGCTGGGCTGAGCTGTCCGATTTGCCAAACCTCATCATTCCCTGGAAACGGCCCGTCTATGCGGCGGTGGTTGAGGCCTTCACACCTTTTGCCCGCTAGCCAATCCTCGCTCTCCTGTTAGCATGAGCCGAGAGGAGAGCCTGCATGCCCCAGACTCAGACCCGGCTTGTTCCCGATTTTGATGCCTGGAACGCCGCCAAGCACAGCCTGAACGGTCCACATGGCACTATCGCATGGTGGCGTGAGGGCGAGGGGCGACCACTTCTCCTCATTCATGGATTTCCAACGGCCAGTCTGGACTGGGCGAAAGTGTGGCCCGGCTTGCTTGCAAGCGGTCGTCAGGTAATCGCGCTGGATATGCTGGGCTTTGGTTTCTCTGACAAACCCGCATGCCGTTACGATCTGATTGAACAGGCCGATCTACAGCTTGCGCTCCTGGGTCATCTCGGGGTCCAAGCCTGTGACATCCTCACCCATGATTACGGCGTCTCGGTCACTCAGGAACTTCTGGCCCGTCAGGATGAGGGACAACTGCCAGTTCGTATCGACAAGGTGGTCTTCCTCAATGGCGGGCTCTTCCCCGATCAACATCGGGCCCGATTGATCCAGAAACTCCTCAACTCACCGCTTGGCGGACTGGTGTCCCAAGGCGTGAACCGGCGTGCCTTTACGCGATCTTTCTCGGCAGTCTTTGGTCCGGACACACAGCCGGACCGCGAGGAAATCGACCTGTTCTGGGCGCTCTTGTCACACAAGAACGGCCATCGACGCGGTCATCGCCTTATCCGTTATATCGAGGATCGTAAACTCCACGCCGCGCGTTGGGAGGCGGCACTCAGGACACAAACGTCTCGTATCGCCATGATCAACGGTTCGCTGGACCCCGTGTCCGGACGCCATCTGGCCGACCGGTTTGCACAGCTCTTCCCGTCCGCTCCCCTGACACGCCTGAATGTTGGTCATTATCCGCAATGGGAAGACGCCGATGGTGTGCTCTCGGCTGTTCTCGAATATCTGGGGCCCGCCTGATCTCAACAAAAACGGGCCACTCCCCAAGGAGCGGCCCGTCATTGAGTCTGTCTGTATTCAGCGTAAGCTTAGAGCACAGCCTGCATCGCCTCGAACCGGGACAGCTTGGCCTCCAGTTCTTCACGCTCTTCATCGCTTTTAGCGACAGAGATGTCTTCCTTGGTGTCCTGAATGTCCTGGGCGAGCGCATCGGCGTCGATTTCGGAGACCGGTACAGCTTGCTCTGCCAGAATGGTCAGGCCACCGGCCGTCACTTCAGCAAATCCACCATGGATAAACGTACGGGACGTCTCGGACCCGCTGATCACGCTGATCGCACCGGGGCGAATGACCGACATGAAAGGAGCATGACCCGGCAGAACACCGAAATCACCCTCTTCACCGGGCACAACAACCTGGTCGACCTCGCCGGAGAACAGGCGTCGCTCCGGCGAGACAAGATCAAAATGGAGAGTGTCAGCCATGGACGGCTTCCTCCGGGTTAGTCGGCTTAAGCCGCTTCAGCAGCCAGTTTTTCGGCTTTCTTGACGGCATCTTCAATGGTGCCAACCATGTAGAAAGCCTGCTCTGGCAGGTGGTCATATTCGCCTTCACAGATGGCCTTGAAGCCTTTCACCGTGTCAGCCACCGGCACCTGGATGCCTGGGAAACCGGTGAAGATTTCAGCCACGTCGAACGGCTGGGACAGGAAGCGCTCAACCTTACGGGCACGGGCCACGGTCAGCTTGTCTTCTTCCGACAGCTCGTCCATGCCGAGGATGGCGATGATGTCTTGCAGAGCCTTGTAGCGCTGCAGGATCTCCTGAACCATACGGGCCGTCTTGTAGTGCTCTTCACCAACAATGCGCGGTTCGAGAATACGAGACGTACTGTCGAGCGGGTCCACAGCCGGATAGATACCTTTTTCCGAGATGGCGCGGTTCAGAACCGTCGTCGCATCCAGGTGGGCAAAGGTTGTCGCCGGAGCCGGGTCAGTCAGGTCATCGGCCGGGACGTAAACGGCCTGGACCGAGGTGATCGATCCTTTGTTGGTGGAGGTAATACGCTCCTGCAGGGCACCCATATCGGTGGCCAGCGTCGGCTGGTAACCCACTGCAGACGGGATACGACCCAGCAGAGCAGACACTTCCGAGCCAGCCTGCGTGAAGCGGAAGATGTTGTCGACGAAGAACAGAACGTCCTTGCCTTCTTCATCCCGGAAATACTCTGCCTGTGCGAGACCAGACAGGGCGACACGTGCACGCGCTCCCGGCGGCTCGTTCATCTGACCGAAAACAAGGGCGCAACGCGAACCGTCAGTGTTTCCGTCATTTTCTTTCGGGTCCTTGTTCACACCGGACTCGATCATCTCCCAGTAGAGGTCGTTACCCTCACGGGTCCGCTCACCCACACCGGCGAAGACAGAATAGCCGCCGAACAGTTTCGCGATATTGTTGATCAATTCCTGGATCAGAACCGTCTTGCCCACGCCGGCACCGCCGAACAGGCCGATCTTGCCGCCTTTTGCATACGGGCAGAGCAGGTCGACGACCTTGATACCGGTCGGCAGGATTTCAGCTTCCGTGGCCTGCTCGTCGAAGGACGGAGCGGGACGGTGGATCGGAGCGGTTTGCGTATGAGCCACGTCGCCGGCTTCGTCGATCGCGTCGCCAGTGACGTTCATAATGCGACCCAGCGTACCCGGTCCAACCGGAACCATGATCGGCGCGCCCGTATCGGTCACTTCAGCGCCACGCTGAAGACCTTCGGTGGCGTCCATGGCGATGGTGCGGACCGTGTTCTCACCGAGGTGCTGGGCAACCTCGAGAACCAGTTTCTTACCATCATTGGTGGTTTCAACGGCGTTGAGAATGTCCGGCAGTCCGCCTTCGAATTCAACGTCAACGACGGCGCCCGTGATTTGGGCAACGCGGCCTTTAAGTGTGCTCATCGTCTTTTCCTTCGGCCCTAAAGTGCCTCGGCGCCGGAGATGATCTCAGTCAACTCCGTGGTGATCTGCGCCTGACGCGTACGGTTGTAGATAAGGTTCAGCTTGTCGATCAGATCGCCCGCATTACGCGTGGCGTTGTCCATGGCGGCCATACGGGCACCCATCTCACCGGCTGCATTTTCCAGCAGGTTTGCCAGGATAACCGTATCCACATAGCGCGGAAGCAGAACATTGAGGATGGTTTCCTCGTCCGGCTCAGCACTGTAGACGGCGCCACCCAGGTCAGGACGCTCGACACCCTCGTCGATGGCATCCACTGCCGGGATCAATGTCTTGGCCCGCGGCTTCTGGGAGATCACGGACACAAACTCGGAGCTGATCAGTTCGCAGACATCGAACTCATCCTGCTCGAACATGCGACGGATCCTGTCACCGATCATCGTGGCGGTCGCACCGGTAATGGTCTTCTCGCCCTTCAGTTCGATAAGGTCCTCGATCAGATGACTGTAGCGGCCCTTGAGCTGGTCAAAGCCCTTCTTGCCGACACAGATGATCTTCACCGTCTTGCCGTCGGCCAGCAGCGCGTTCACGCGTTCGCGGGCCTTCTTCACGATATTCGTGTTGAAACCGCCGCACAGTCCGCGATCCGCAGAGATCACGACCAGGAGACGGACATCGTCCTTGCCGGTACCCACCAGAAGCGGTGAGGCGTTAGGCGTGTTGGACATGGCCGAAGACAGATTGGCCATGACCGCAGACATGCGCTCGGCATACGGGGACGCCGCTTCAGCGGCGTCCTGTGCCCGGCGCAGCTTGGCTGCGGCCACCATCTGCATGGCCTTCGTGATCTTCTTGGTCGATTTGACCGAGTCGATCCGATTTTTCAGGTCCTTAAGGCTCGCCATTCGGCTCTCCTCGTCAGGGGTTCCAGATCAGGCTCACGCGAAGTTTTTCGTGAACGCGTCCAGAGCCGCCTTCAGCTTGCCTTCAGAGTCATCGGTCAGCTTCTTCTCGCTCCGGATGGATGCGAGCAGGTCTGAATGGTCGGCATGGATGTGACGCAGCAGGTCCGCTTCGTAACGACCCACGTCGGAAACCGGGACCTCATCGAGGAAGCCACGCGTACCGGCGTAGATCACGCAGACCTGTTCTTCCATGGACAGCGGCGAGAATTGCGGCTGCTTGAGAAGCTCGGTCAGACGCTGACCCCGGCTCAGAAGTTTCTGGGTCGCGGCATCCAGATCAGAACCGAACTGGGCGAAGGCCGCCATCTCGCGATACTGCGCGAGTTCACCCTTCATCTTGCCGGCAACCTGTTTCATCGCCTTGGTCTGGGCGGCCGAGCCCACGCGGGACACGGACAGACCCACGTTCACGGCCGGGCGGATGCCCTGGTAGAACAGGTCGGTTTCCAGGAAGATCTGACCATCGGTGATCGAGATCACATTGGTCGGAATATAGGCGGACACGTCATTGGCCTGGGTTTCGATGACCGGCAGAGCCGTCAGAGAACCCGCACCATTGTCGTCATTCATCTTCGCCGCACGTTCCAGCAGACGGGAGTGCAGGTAGAAGACGTCACCCGGATAGGCTTCGCGGCCCGGCGGACGGCGCAGCAGCAGGGACATCTGACGATAGGCGACAGCCTGTTTGGACAGATCATCATACACGATCAGGGCGTGCATGCCGTTGTCACGGAACCACTCGCCCATGGCACACGCGGTGAACGGTGCCAGGAACTGCATGGGTGCCGGGTCAGACGCCGTTGCGGCCACCACGATGGTGTAGTCCAGGGCGCCGTTTTCCTCGAGCGTCTTCACGATCTGGGCAACGGTGGAGCGTTTCTGGCCGACAGCGACGTAGATGCAGTAGAGCTTGGCGCTCTCGTCATCACCTTCGTTGATGGCCTTCTGGTTCAGGATGGTGTCAATCGCGATCGCGGTCTTGCCGGTCTGACGGTCACCAATGATCAGCTCACGCTGGCCACGACCGACCGGGATCATGGCGTCAATCGCCTTGATGCCCGTTGCCATCGGCTCGTGCACGGATTTACGCGGGATGATGCCCGGCGCTTTCACGTCCACACGACGACGTTCGGCAACGTCTGTCAGGGCACCCTTGCCATCAATCGGCTCACCCAGACCATCACAGACGCGACCCAGCAGGCCGCGACCGACGGAGGTGTCCACGATGGAACCGAGGCGCTTGACGGTGTCGCCTTCCTTGATGCCGCGGTCATCACCGAAGATCACGCAACCCACATTGTCGCGCTCCAGGTTCAGGGCCATGCCCTTGATGCCGCCCGGAAACTCAACGAGCTCACCGGCCTTCACCTCGTCCAGACCGTAGACACGGGCAATACCGTCACCAACGGACAGCACGCTACCCACGTCCGAAACCTGTGCTTCGGCGCCATAATTCTTGATTTGATCCTTCAGGATCGCAGAAATTTCCGCAGCCCGGATGTCCATGGCTTCAAGCCTCTTTCATCGCGTTCTTCACCCCGTCCAGCTTAGTGCGGAGAGAGGAGTCGAACATGCGCGAACCAACCTTGACGATCAGCCCGCCCAACAATTCCGGCCGCACCGAAGTGCGGACCTCGATTTCGCGCCCGAAGGCACCCTTAAGAGATGCCGTGATGGCATCCACCTGTTTTTTTGTCAGCGCCGCAGCGGACGCGACATCAGCTGCAACCACACCGCGGTCATCAGCTGCCAGCCGGGCAAAGGCCCGAGCCAGATCACCAAGCTCGGCTGCACGGCCATTTGCCGCCGCCACGCCCAGCGCATTCTTGGTCAATTCGTGAAACTTCGCCTTATCCGCCAGGGCCACCACTATGGCTTCCTTGGCTTCAGCCGGGTGCAGCGGAGAGGCCAGGATGGCACTCAGCTCGTCATTGTCTTCCAGAATAGTCCGGAATGCAGACAGGTCCGCTTCCACCGCGCTGATTGCGTCGGCAGTCTTAGCCAGATCGAACAGTGCGGCGGCATATCGCCCCGCTGCGTTCGCGGTCATCACGTCTTCGCCGGTATCCACCGTGACGTCGCTCTCTTGTTGGGTCTGGGCTTGAGAACCACCGAAATCGGCGCAAGCCCTTGATAGACAACGAATAAAACAGCCAAACCCCTCACAGGGCGTAAAGTGTCCAGCCAGTTCGGCGCTGCGATAGCACAGCCATTCATGCGCAGCAAGCCGAACGGGCCAGAGGATTCAGCGCGAGCGCACATTTGACGAAAAAACAATAACTTACACCAGAGGAAAACCGGGGAAGAATTCATCCGTAATCCAACAAGAATATTGCGGATGCGAGCAAGAGGGGTCCGGACTGAAATTTTGCTTGTATATAGCTTTTGAGTTATATAATTAGATGGTTATGTTTGAACCCATCCCCAACTCCCTGTCTCCGCAACAGATGAATGCGGTGTTTTCGGCCCTCGCCGACCCCACCCGGCGAGCGCTCCTGTCTCGCCTGGCTCAGGGCGATGCAACGGTCAATGACCTCGCGGACCCCTTCCCGATCAGCCAGCCTGCGATCTCCAAACACCTGAAAGTGCTGGAAGAGGCCGGATTGATTGAACGGCATCGTCGCGGCCAGCAACGCCCCGCCCGACTGCGACCCGACACACTGGCCGCCGCCACCGAATGGCTGGCGCGCTTCAAGGCCCAATGGGAAACCCGTCTGGACCAGATGGATGAATTACTCGGCCGCCAGCCGGATCTTCCTGCCGACCCACCTCACCCGACAGACACCCACAAAGAGGACTGACATGACCGAACGCCCCGTTTTTACACTCGAACGCCAGTTCAGCGCGCCCCGAGACCTGGTCTGGAAAACCTGGACACAGGCCGACCTGTTCGCCCGCTGGTACGGCCCCAATGTGGACACCATTCTCCACACGTTCGACATTCAACCGGGCGGATCCATCCTGCTTGAAATGCGGTGGGACGGCGGATCCAAACACGAGCGCATCGAGATCACCGAGCTGGATGCGCCGCACCAGATCCGATGGCTACAATCCGCCGTGGACGAAAACTGGCATATCGCACCCATGCCCCAAATGCCGGATTGGCCGCGGGTTCTCGATACAAGAATCACGCTGACCGATACCGAGGACGGCACACATCTGACCCTGACCTGGACCCCTCACAACGCCACGCAAGCGGAGCTCGACTGCTTCCGCATGGCTCTGGCCGGTCTCGACAAGGGCTGGGGCGCCGGCATGGAGGTGCTGGCTGAACTGTTGCAGTCCTTGCAAGCCGAAACGGCCTGAGGCCAACTGCGCCTGACCGTTTCAGATGAAGCTGTAGGGGTCGATATCGATGGAGACGCGCACGGAGGACGGCAGTTTCACGCGCGCTTTCCAGCTGCGCATGAAGGCGGACATGTCGATGGATTTGTCGGCCCGCACCAGAATGCGCCGCCTGTGCCACCCGCGCACCATGGCGCGGGGCGGTTCAGCAGGCCCCCAGATATCGACCCCCTCGCTTCGTGGCGCCGCAGCCGCGAAATCACCGGCAACCCTCTCCACGGGCTCCAACTCCCGCGCCATGAAGTTCACGGCAGCCAGACGCCCGAAAGGGGGAAGTCCCAGCGAGGCCCGCATATCACTTTCCAGATCCAGAAAAGCGCTGCGATCCCCGGCGACCAGGGCCTGGATCGCCTCATGTTCGGGCTGGTGTGTTTGCAAAAGAGCGCGACCAGGGCGCTCGGCTCGACCTGCACGCCCGGCGGCCTGAACCAGGGTCTGGAAGGTTCGCTCCCCGGCCCGGGGATCCCCGCCCGCCAGGCCAAGATCCGCATCCACAACTCCCACGAGGGTCAGATTGGGGAAATTATGGCCTTTGGCGGCAATCTGGGTGCCGATCATGATATCAATCTCGCCCGCCTCCATGGCCGCAACAATCTGCGCACCCGAGGCGCTGTCGGAAGAATAGACGGCACAACGGGCCTCCGGGAAGGTGCGCGCCGCTTCCTCGGCCACACGCTCCACACCGGGACCGACACTGGTCAGACTATCCTCTGCGCCGCAAGACGGACATGTATCGGGTTTGGGCATGGAAAACCCGGTCACGTGGCAGACTAGCCGACCCGTATAACGATGCTCGACCAGATAGGCATGCGTGTCCGGCGACATCATGCGGTGACCGCAAGCCCGGCAGAGCACAAGCGGCGCATACCCCCGACGATTGAGATAGAGCAGGACCTGTTCCTTGCGCTCGAGGGTCTCGCGCATGGCCTCGAGCAAGGGTGGCGACAACCAGTGCCCCGGTTCCGGCGGTGTCACGCGCAGATCAATCGTCGCGATTTCGGGCAATACCGCCGCTCCGGGTCGTGCAGGCAGACGCACATGCACATATCGCCCTGATCGCGCATTGGTGAGACTTTCAAGGCTCGGCGTCGCCGAAGCAAGGATGACCAGGGCGCCCGCCAGTTTCGACCGGGCCACAGCCAGATCCCGCGCCTGATAGGCCAGACCTTCATCCTGCTTGTAGGTCGGATCATGCTCCTCATCGACCACAACGCATTTGAGATTGGCAAAGGGCAGGAACAGGGCGGACCGGGCACCGATGACAATGCGCGCCCGTCCATGAGCCACTTCCCGCCAGGCCCGCCGACGGTTTTTCGGGCCTGCCCCTGAATGCCAGACCGCTGGTTCCGCGCCAAACCGTGCAGTAAACCGTCCCAGCACGGCTTCCGTCAGAGCGATTTCCGGCAGCATGATCAGGATCTGGGCCGTCGGATCGCGTCGCAAGACTTCAGCGATCGCCTCGAAATAGACCTCCGTCTTGCCCGACCCCGTCACACCATCGAGCAGGGCGGCCTGGAACCCCCCGGCCATCGCCAAACGTCGCAGGGTTCCCGCCGCCTCGACCTGGAGCAAGGTCAGGTCTTTACCAGCCCCATCCGGGTCAGGCACCTCATAGGGCGGGTCAACCAGCCGGATTTCCGGCTGCAATGCGCCAGCCTCGGCCAGTCCCTTGACGACCGATGCGGTTACACCGGCCGAACGAGCCAGATCTGCGGCCGTCATCGGGTCAGAACCGTCCGCAACATCGAGAACCTTGCGTCGCGCCTCGGTCATGCGAGCCGGCTCCCCGCCCGATCGCGCATAGAGGGTTTCGGTCGGAGATGGGCTGAGCGCCTCCCGGCTGCGCAAAACGGATCGCAGGACAATGCCCGGCTGTTGGACCAGATATCCGGCCGCCCAGTCCACGAACTGACGGGTTGATTCGGGTATGGGCGGCGCGTCCAGACGTTCCAGCAGGGATTTCAGCTTGCGATCAACATGGCCGTCCTCAATGCGCCAGACCACACCGTGAGCCTCGCGCTTGCCCAAGGGGGCAATCACATGATCACCGGCGGCGAGCTCCATATCCTCTGGAATCCAGTAATCAAATGGCTCTGGCATCGGCATGGGAAAGAGGATCGCCGCGCGTCTGCGTGGCCCCAGAAGATCCATCATTTCCCCGGACATGCGTGTTTGATCCTTCTTACGGACCCAAGGCTTTGCGGTCCGGTTTGCAATTCAGAAACCATTAACTAGCGACACTTCAGCCCCGACGAGGCAAGAGGCAGTGACACTATGAGCGCGACTATCGACACGTCCAGCCCGGCGCCTGAAGCACTGGACCAGTTAAGGGCCTGGCTCATCCAGAATCCCGATTTCATCCGCGAAGATGCAGAGCTCTTCGCCATTCTCTCTGCGGCACCAGAACGCGAAGGGGTTTTCGACCTCGGACAAGCCGCTCGCAACCGGTTGATGACAGAGATCAAACAGCTCAAAGCCCTCAATGAGGGCATTGTCGAGACCGCACGCGCCAATCTCGCCATCCAGTCCCAGGTTCACATGGCGGTTCTGGCGCTGCTGGAAGCCGACAGCCTGGCCACGCTCGACCGTAAACTGGCCAACCGAATTCCGGGCGCCCTGAGTGTCGATCTGGCGCGGGTCTTCATCGAGGATCATGCACCGCTGCGGGACGGCGAAAGCCTTAAACCATGCGCGACCGGGTTTGTTGACCGCATTCTGGGCCAGAATGTGGAACGCCTCGGACCGATCGAGGGAGCGGACGGTGACGCACTCTATGCGCCGCAAGGGCAGCGCATGAAATCCCACGCCCTTGTCCGACTGGATATGGGGTCCCATCAGGGCGTCCTGGCGCTTGCAGCCCGAGATGCACACATGTTCCAGGCCGGACAAGGCACGGAATTGCTCAACTTCCTCGCGCGAAGCCTGGAACGCCTTCTGGTGCGCTGGCTTTGACCCCGATCACAGCCAAGGGCGCTCTGGAGCGATTTCTCGATCATCTGGACGGTGAGCGCCGGGTGAGTGTGCACACGCTCTCGGCCTATCGCCGTGACCTCGACCGCTTCATCGACTTCCAGACAGGACACAAGGGTCGCGAACTCCTGGTCAATGATCTCAAGACGCTGGCCCTGCCCGATTTCCGCGCCTTCATGGCAGATTGCCGGCGCCCACCCGATGCCTTGTCCGCGCGATCTCTGGCCCGCTGCCTGTCCTCGATCCGTGGACTGTTTCGTTATCTCGAGCAACGCCACGGCATCAAAAACTGTGCGTTGAGCCTCGTGGAAAGTCCCAAATTCGCACCCGCCAAGCCCAAACCCGTCACGGAGCGGGCGGCTCGAGCCCTCATGGAGGCTCCGTCGGACCAGGATATCGAGCCCTGGCTCCAAGCCCGCAATACGGCACTGATCACCTTGCTGTATGGCTGTGGGCTGCGCATTTCCGAAGCGCTTGGCCTGACGGGGCGTGATCTGCCTCTGACTGATATGCTGACCGTCATCGGCAAGGGCGGAAAATCGCGCACAGTCCCGCTCCTGCCGGTCGTGCGCGAAGCGATGAATGCCTATCTGGCTGTGCTGCCTCATGCGGTTGAAGCGTCCGGGCCGGTCTTTTTTGGTATTCGGGGCGGAGCCATGGGTTCGAGAGCTGCACAGCATCTCATGCAGGACCTGCGACACCTGCTCGGACTGCCTTCTACCGCGACCCCCCATGCGCTTCGCCATGCCTTTGCCACTCATATTCTGGGCCATGGCGGCGATCTGCGAACCATCCAGGAATTGCTCGGCCATGCCCGTCTGTCGACGACGCAGATCTATGCGGATGTGGATACCCAACGCCTCGTCTCTCTGTATGATCAGGCGCACCCGCGCGCCCGCCGCCCCGAGTGAGCCGAAGCGGGACACCCATACGTCCAATCTCTCTGGCCCACTCGCTTGTTCTCCCATAAATCTTCTGTACTTTATTGTATAAAGCTCTTGGAGGACCACATGTCAGACAATGCCGACCTGGCCGAACTGCGTGCCATTGCTGAATCCGGACAGCGTGCGCCCCAACTGGGTGGGCGTTTCTTCATGTGGTGGGGCGGTCTCGCAGGCCTCGCACTGCTGGCACACTGGGCCACACTCGTCGGACTATCGCCCCTGCCCATGCCCATGATCGGTCTGATCTGGGCCGTTTACGGCCTTGTCGGTGTCACCGGCTCTGCCGTTCTGAGCGCCAGCCTGCGAGGCAAGCCAGGCCGTGGCGCCGCGCTCAACCGGGCCGAAAGCGCGTTCTGGACAGCCGCCACCATCGGTTTCATTGCCTATGTCGCCGGCATTGTAGCTCTGGTACTTCTGCGTGGCGGTTCCGTGATTCTGTTCGATACGATTCCGCCCCTCGCTTTCCTTGTTTATGGTCTGGCGTTCCGCATCAACAATGCGCTCGGCGGACCCGGCTTTTTCGGACCGCTGTCGTATTTGAGCTTTGCCTTCTGCACCGGAGCCCTGATCTTGGTCGGCACACCTGAACTTTATCTTTTCTCGGCCGCCTCCCAACTGGTGATTTCCATTGGCCCCGGCCTCATTCTGATGGGCCGTGAACCTGCGGCTGATGCATGACAGAGGCCTTTGACCCCCAAGCCCTGGACGATTTGATCCACGGGAAATTGCGGCTGTCCATTATGGCCTACCTCTCTGGCGTGGAGCGGGCCTCGTTCAACGAGATCAAGGCACGCACCAAGGCCACAGATGGCAATTTGTCGGTCAATCTGCGCAAGCTCGAAGAGGCCGGTTATGCGTTCATCGAAAAGCGGTTTGAAGGTCGCAAGCCTCTGACCGAGGCTGGCCTGACCGAAGCCGGGCGATCTGCCTGGATTGCCTATCTGGATCAGATGGCGAGCCTGCTCGACCAGTCCAGACCGAAACCGCAATAGATTGACCGGGAAAACTAAGCCGGATTGAGCTTACGCGGTGCGCTTGTGGAGATAGACATCCAGCACATCGCCGTCTGACGTCGTGTGGCAGGTACCGGTCGGCTCAAAACCCAGTTTCTCGAGAATCCGGATGGCCGCTGTACCATCCGCCCGTGGATAGGCCACGACCTGCTTGACCGCGTCATGGGCGTACGCCCAGTCCAGCAGGGCCGACACGCCCTCGGTCGCCAGCCCCTGTTCACGGAACGAGAGCAGCATGGAATAGCGGATCTCGATCTGGCCTCGCGCATCCACCGGACCAACAAAACCGCCGGTGCCCATCAGCCGGTTCATGACGGGTGAAATATAGATCCACTGATACCAACCCGTATCCTCGGGACGTTCGGCCAGCTTGGTCTTCATCCATTCCAGGCTTTCGCGCGTGGCAAATTGCGGGGGCCAGGCGGGTTCGAATTCCACGCCCAAGGCGTCGAAAAACCCGGACAGGTCATCGACCTGCAACGCTGCCAGTTCGCGTGTCAGGGGCGTAATTCGCAAGCGCGGCGTGATAATATCGGCCACGATTTCAGTCGAATTGGTCATGGCGTTCCGAACATCCCCACAATGATTCCGAACCTGGAAACACTCCCACACGCGCCCCTTATGCCCCAGGGATTGACTCTTGTCCGCTCAAAAATGGCCTTTACTGGAAGTTGAGTGGTTTTTTCCTGTTCGAACGTAAAAACGCCGCCCAATGGTCATGACCTCTGAGCGGCGTCTTGAGTAAAACGCAATTTCAGTTTGCCGAGACTAGGCTTGCATGGTCCAGCCCTCGACACCCATGGCTGCCTGGCGCACCGCCTCGGACAGGGTCGGGTGAGGATGGCAGGTCCGCGCCACATCTTCGGAGGCGGCCCGGAATTCCATGGCCAGGCAGACCTCGCTGATCATTTCCCCGACATTCACACCGATCATGTGAGCGCCCAGGATTTCATCGGTCTCTGCATCCGCCAGGATTTTCACAAAACCATCCGTGGTGTGATTTGTTCGCGCACGGGAATTCGCCTGGAAGGGGAATTTGCCCTTCTTGTACTTGCGACCCTCGGCCTTGAGCTCGTCTTCGGTCTTGCCGACGCTTGCAATCTCAGGAGACGTATACACAACACCCGGAATGATGCCGTAATTTACGTGACCGGCCTTGCCGGCGATACGTTCCGCACAGGCCACACCCTCGTCCTCGGCCTTGTGGGCCAACATGGGACCATGTGTGCAGTCACCGATAACCCAGACATTTTCAGACGACGTCTGGAAATGATCGTTGGGAATAAACCCACGGGCATCGGTTTCGACACCCACCGTCTCCAGACCCAGACCGTCGGTGTAAGGGCGTCGACCAATACACACAATCACCGTATCGGCTTCGAGTGTTTGTGCATCGCCACCAGCGGCGGGCTCGACTGTAACCTTCAGTGTCGTGTCATCAGAGGTGTCCACACCGGTCACCTTGGTGCCCAGGTGGAAGTCAAACCCCTGTTTTGCGAACGTCCGCTGAGCGGTCTTGGCCAGTTCACCATCCATCCCCGGCAGAATGCGATCGAGATACTCAACCACGGTCACCTCGGCACCCAGACGGCGCCACACGGAGCCCAGCTCCAGCCCGATGACACCGGCACCGATCAGAACCAGCTTGCCCGGGACTTTTTCGAGATCCAGTGCCCCGGTGGAAGACACGACGCGTGTCTCATCGATCTCAACTCCGGGCAGCGGGGTCACTTCAGAGCCGGTCGCGATGACAATATTGCGCGTCGCCAGCTCCTGCTCGCCATCCTCGCCCTCAACGACCACCTTGCCCGCACCGGCAATCCGGCCCTTGCCGCGGATATAGTCGACCTTGTTTTTCTTGAAGAGGAATTCGACGCCCTTCGTCAGACCGTCAACCGCATCGGACTTTTGCGACATCATCTGCTCGAGATTGATGCTCAGTTCACCAGTCTCAATCCCCATTCCGGCAAATTCAGTGCGGGCGGCCTCATACATTTCGGAAGCGTGGAGCAGCGCCTTGGACGGAATACAGCCCACATTCAGACACGTGCCACCCAGCTTGCCGCGCATTTCCACACACGCCACCTTCAGGCCCAACTGACCGGCCCGGATTGCGCAATTATAACCACCGGGGCCACCGCCAATGATCACGACGTCGTAAGTTTCAGACATGCTCGCCTCTTTGAGGAATATGAGGTGCGGGAATCCGCGAAGACTGACGCCTTATATGACGCGTCGTGCAGCAAAACGTAAGGGGGTCGCACGCTCTTGGCTGCATGCCATCATTCAACGCCCGCCGAGCTGGCCACGTAGCCGCAAAAAACCCAACATGGCTATTATCAATAGGTCGAACACGTTGAATACGCCATCAATGAGTGGGGCCTTCCCGTTGAGGGCGATGGAATAGGTCGGCGACAATGCGATCCAGACCCAGGACGCAAGATCCACAGCATAGGCGCCCGTGTAGATCCAGATGCTGAGCACATGACCTCTCCAGACCAAAAACGTCGCCAGGGCATAAGCATGGACATAGACAAACCAGGTCAGGAAATTCTGCCAGTCCATATTGTGGACGATTTCACCAATGAAACTGCCATCCGGTGCCAGTTCGCTCCAGCCGAACCGGGAAAACAGCATCGCGTAAAAGAGCCCCACCGCATAGGTGACACGCACTGTCATCAGGATCTGGATGACACGCAAAACGACCCGCATTGAGATCATGGCCACCCCCTTCCGATTCAGAATATCGGATGCGTGACAAAACTCAATGACGCATTGAAAAGCCCGACCCTGATTCAGGGTCGGGCGTCTCAAACCGTTTTGGCGTGCGCGCCTAGAGGTCAAACAGCAGGCGCTGCGGGTCTTCAAGGTTTTCCTTCACACGCACCAGGAACGTCACGGCCTCTTTGCCGTCCACGATACGGTGGTCATAGGACAGGGCGAGATACATCATCGGCTTGATGACAACCTGGCCGTTTTCGGCAACCGGGCGTTCCTGGATCTTGTGCATGCCCAGAATGCCCGATTGCGGAGCGTTGAGGATCGGCATGGACATCAAGGAACCATAGACACCGCCATTGGACAGGGTGAACGTCGCCCCCTGCATGTCCTCGATCGTCAGCTTGCCATCCCGCGCATTTTTACCGAGACGGATGATCTCTTTTTCGATCTCAGCCAGGGACATCTGGTCTGCATCCCGGATCACCGGAACAACCAGACCGCGGTCGGTGCCCACGGCCACGCCCATGTCGTAATAATTCTTGTAGATAATGTCCGTGCCGTCGATCTCGGCGTTAACGGCCGGGATCTCCTTGAGAGCATGGACACACGCTTTGACGAAGAAGCTCATAAAGCCCAGCTTCACACCATGCTTGGCCACAAAGGCCTCCTGATGTGTCTTGCGCGCCTTCATGATGGCCGACATGTCGGCTTCATTATAGGTGGTCAGAATGGCCGCAGAATTCTGGGCATCCTTCAGACGTTTCGCGATGGTCTGGCGCAGGCGGGTCATGCGGACGCGCTCTTCACGCGGCCCCAGTTCACGCGGTGCCGAAGGCGCGGCCGGCGCTGCGCTGGATGCGGAAGTGGTTTGTTGCGCCACCGGTGCCGGTGCGGCGGCGGCCGCCTTGGCATCGGCCTTCGTGATCCGGCCATCCTTGCCCGTACCCGCAATGGCACCGGCGTCCAGCTTGTTTTCCTCGATCACGCGTTGAGCGGACGGCATGGCAATCCCGCCGGTCGGCGCGGCCGACGTGTCAGCCGCAACCGCAGGAGCCGGTGCGCCAGCCTCTGCACCGCCTTCGGCGATCTTGGCGACCGCATCACCCGGTGCCACGCTGTCCCCTTCCGCGACCAGGAGTTCGGACACGACACCCGCGACGGGGGACGGCACCTCAACAGCCACCTTGTCAGTTTCGATCTCGACAAGCGCCTGGTCGACCTCAACCGTATCACCCGCCTTCACCAGCCAGGACCCGATTGTTCCCTCAGCCACACTCTCGCCCATCTGAGGGACTGAGGCCTCGACCACACCCCCAGCCGGTGCGGTGTCTGCGGTCGGTGCCGCATCAGCAATCGGAGCCTCAGCGGCAGTCGGCGCAGCAGCGGCTGAGCCACCGGCTGTCAATTCACCCAGTTTCGCACCAATTTCGACAGTCTCACCTTCCGGAGCAGCAATCGCGCCCATCACACCGTCAGCTTCGGCACGCACTTCGACGGAAACCTTGTCAGTTTCCAGCTCAACCAGAACATCATCGCGGGCCACCGTATCGCCCGTTTTGACCATCCAGGAGCCAACCGTGGCTTCCGTTACGGATTCGCCCAGCTGGGGCACAAGGATATCAGTCATGATCATCTCTTTCCTATTCGCAGGGTCGATGCCGTCTTACGACAGCGCCTCATCGACCAGGGCATCCTGTTGTTGCTTGTGCTTGGAGGCGATACCGGTCGCTGTCGACGCGGTGGGCGCACGACCCACATAACGCGGGCGCTTGGACTGGCCATCCAGCTTTGTGAGTACGTATTCCAGATTGGGCTCAACAAAGGTCCAATAGCCCATGTTGAACGGTTCTTCCTGACACCAGACGACATCCGCTTGCGGGAAGCGAGCCAGCTCGGTGATCAGGGATTTGAACGGGAACGGATAGAGCTGTTCGACGCGCAGCAGGTAGATATCGTCGATCTCCTTGGCCTCACGTGCCTCCAGGAGATCGTAATACACCTTGCCGGTACACAGCACGACACGACGGATCTTCTCGTCCGCAACCAGATTGACCGACGTCTTGGCGAGCTCGCCCTCGGGACGCACCGTCTTATCCGCGTCATCCCAAAGAACCCGGTGGAAAGACGACCCCGGACCGAACGCTGCCAGGTTGGAGACACAGCGCTTGTGACGCAGCAGGCTCTTGGGCGTCATGATCACCAGCGGTTTGCGGAAATTGCGGTGAATCTGACGCCGCAGAATGTGGAAATAATTCGCCGGCGTGGAGCAGTTGGCGACCTGCATATTGTCTTCCGCACACAATTGCAGAAAGCGCTCGGGCCGCGCGGAGGAGTGTTCCGGCCCCTGGCCCTCATAACCATGCGGCAGCAGCATCACCAGACCGGACATGCGCAGCCATTTGCGCTCACCGGAGGAAATGAACTGGTCGATGATCACCTGGGCCCCGTTGGTGAAATCCCCAAACTGGGCTTCCCACATGGTCAGCGTGTTCGGCGCGGACAGGGAATAGCCATACTCGAAGCCCAGTACGGCCTCTTCGGAGAGCATGGAGTCAATCACTTCATAGCGCGATTGATCTTCAGACAGATTATTGAGCGGCGTGTAACGCTCCTCCGTCTGCTGGTCGATGATGTGCGAGTGACGCTGGGAGAAAGTACCGCGTCCACAATCTTGTCCGGACAGACGAACCGCAAAGCCTTCGGTCAACAACGTACCGAACGCCAGGTGTTCAGCGGTTGCCCAATCAATATTCTCACCGGTTTCGATCATCGTCCGGCGCGCATTGATCACACGGTTGAGCGTGCGGTGGATGTTCACACCCTCCGGCACCGCCGTCATCGCCATGCCCACCGCCTCAAGGCTTTCTGTAGAGGCCGATGTCTCGCCACGACGATCATCCCCTTCAGGCAGGCCCAGACCGGACCAACGCCCATCCAGCCAATCCGCACGGGCCGGTTCAAACGCCTTGCCGGCTTCGAATTCCTTGTCGAGGAATTCGTCGAACTCGTTTTCCATCGCCTCGGCTTCAGCCGCGGTGATCAGGCCCTCCTTGAGAAGGCGTTCCTGATAGACTTTACGGACCGGCGGCAGGTCCTTGATGATGCGATACATGATCGGCTGGGTGAAGGTCGGGTCATCGCCTTCATTGTGGCCGTAGCGACGATAGCAGATCATGTCGATGACCACGTCTTTGCCAAAGAGCTGACGATACTCCGTCGCGATCTTTGTGGCATGGACGACGGCTTCCGGATCATCTCCGTTCACGTGGAAGATCGGTGCCTGCACCATCAGCGCCACATCAGACGGGTAGGGGCTGGAGCGGCTGTCCTTCGGATTGGTCGTAAAACCAATCTGATTGTTGACGATGAAATGGATCGCGCCGCCCGTGCGGTGACCTCGCAGACCCGACAGGCCCAGACATTCCGTCACAATACCCTGACCAGCGAAGGCCGCATCACCGTGCAAGAGGAGCGGCAGCACATTCATGCGCGGCGTACCCGGTGCCGTCACGCAATTCTCTTCCTGTTTGGCGCGGGCCTTGCCCAGCACGACAGGGTCCACGGCCTCGAGGTGAGACGGGTTGGCGGTCAGCGAGAGGTGGACGGTATTGCCATCAAACTCGCGGTCCGATGAGGCACCGAGGTGGTATTTCACATCGCCGGAGCCGAACTCGTCCTCACCCTGGGTGTTGCCCCCCTGGAATTCGTGGAAGATCTGGTGATAGGGCTTGCCCATCACAGCGCCCAGCACATTCAGGCGCCCCCGGTGCGGCATGCCGATGATGATGTCTTCGACACCCATCGCACCGCCGCGCTTGATCACCTGTTCCAGCGCAGGAACCATGGCTTCACCACCATCGGCCCCGAACCGTTTGGTGCCCGGATAGCGCTTGTGCAGGAATTGCTCGAACCGCTCGGTCTCGATCAGTTTCTGCAAAATGGCCTTCTTGCCTTCCGGCGTGAAGACAATCTCCTTGTCAGGACCTTCAAACCGCTCCTGAAGCCAGGCTTTTTCTTCCGGGTTGGAGATGTGCATGAATTCGACGCCAACCGAACCACAATAGGTGCGACGCAGAATATCCAGCATCTGGCGCGGTGTAGCGGTGTCGAGACCGAGATAGCCATCGATGAAAATTTCTTCGTCCAGCGCCTCGCCAACAAAGCCATAGGTGGCGGGGTCAAGTTCCGGTTGCGGCCCGAAATCGGTCAGGCCCAGCGGATCAAGCTGTGCCGCCAGATGGCCTCGCATACGATAAGCGCGGATCATCATGATCGCCTTGATCGATGCCTGTGTCGCCTTGCGCAGATCAGCCGCAGACGCGTCCGGACGTGTGACTTCGACATGAGCGGCCACCTTGTCGACCATGGCGGCTTCGTCTGACCCGATATCCCCCAGGGCCGACACCATTTCACCATTGGCCTGACGCGGCCAGTCTGCACGTTTCCAGGACGGTCCGGATGCTGACCGCGCGCGGTCAGCGGCGCTGTCATCCATCTGCGCGAAAAAATTTCGCCAACTGTCAGGAAGTTTGGCAGGATCCTGGGCGTAGATCGCGGCCATCTGCTCGATATACAAGGCGTTTGCGCCCTGCAGGAAAGACGTGTCGAGGAAGGCCTGGTTTTCGTCGGAACGGTGTTGGTCGGACATGATCATCCTGTGGGAAAGCATCAGCGCGGGAGGGATTTGGCGCTTTTATACTGTTGGTCTAGGCCTCTTTAATTCGGATTAGAAGATATTTTCACCCGACTGGTGACAACTTCCTGACAGAGGTAAAGCGAACATCCACACTTTGCCGTTTGACACGCCTCTACCCATGCGTTTTTCTGGTTGAAATACGGTCAGGAATTGCGGAACTGCACCATGAGTTTTTTCTGGGATGAACCAGTGGGTTTGCAGGGTTCCCCGTCCGATCGGGCGGAGGATCACCCGACGTCGAATGATCACAACGCCATTGCGGAGGCGATTGTCCGGGCGACCCGCCCCTATCAACCCGGCGGCAGGTTGCACGAGCAAAACCACAATAATCACCGCGGCCCCATCACCATCGCCGTCTATGGTCCCTGGGGCTCGGGGAAAACCAGCATACTGCGCCAGATCGAAGGCATTTACTCCCGCTCCAACACTACAGGCCGCACCTATATTTCAACAGAAGCCGAGGCCTTTACCCTGCGCTTCGAACCCTGGCGATATGAAGGTGAGGATAATCTGATCCTGCCCCTGCTCGCCGAGCTGAGTGCTCAGATCGCCAGCTCGATCCAAAAAGAATCCGTCAAAAAGGCTGCTGCGGAAACCGGGATGCGCCTGCTCGGACGCGCAGCACGGGCCGCCGGGCGCACGGCTGTAAACACGCTGGCCAAGAAAATCGGACTGGATGGCGAGGATATCACCCGGATTGGTGAGGATTTCGCCAGCTATTATGAGGAACGGGCAGACCGATACTCCTATCCACAAAGCGAACAACAGGCCTTCATGAGTGATTTGCGCGACCTGCTTTTGCTCGCTTCGCGCGGCCATATGGAGACCCTGCAAAACACGGATAGCGAACCCTTCCGTCGCCCGGTGGTGATCCTGATTGATGATCTGGACCGGTGCTCGCCTTCCCAGGTTCGTCGCATGCTGGAATCCATGAAGAACTTCCTCTGGATCGAGGATGTCACCTATATTCTCGCCCTGGATGAAGCCCAGGTCACGGCTGCCCTGACGGACCAACGCTTTGGCCGACAGCACATGGCCGGCGATCAGGACTATATCGCGGCGCGGACCTGGGCGCGGCGTTATCTGGAGAAATTCTTCCTCTATTGCTTCGATCTCAATGATGCCGAACTGGAAATGCGCGGCATCCCGCAAACCGTCCGGGACACAACCTGGGACGAACTCCTGCGCAGTGTTCAGGACGTGCCTCGCCTCCAACAACTGGCCGAGATCATGACACGGGAAGACCCGGCCGGTGTGCATTCTGCACCCAATTCCGAGTTCGCGGTGATGCGCCGCAATTTCAACCTGGCACCGGCGAATGCTCGCAAGATCAAACGCATTGCGCGCTGGCTGTATTACCAGCTTAACCTCGCCCCGCAGAGCGTGTGCCAGTCACCCGTTGATAATGCAGGCCTGGCCTGGATCGGTGACCTCCATAGCCGCTTTGGTGACCACCTCTTCTCTGAAGCCTATCCCGAAGACTGGCAGGAACTCTTCCACAATCGGTCCATGACCGGGAAACACCAGATCTACATCACGATTTCTGATCTTCTGATCTCATTCTATCCTGATATCGCCACCAGTCTGAGCGCGCCCGATGCAATCGAACTGCTGGAGATCGAAACGGACGCTGTCTCGAACTTTCGCGCGCTCGTCGGTCATCTCATATCAGAAGGCCGAAACGGCATGTATGATCCGACCGAATTCGAGGATATGCCACTTTTGTCCGAGCTGGCCCGATCTGCACTGGCCCGGCGCATCCTGGCCCTGCATGACACCTGGGACACGCGCGAGATTATTCGGCTGTATCAGCTTGCCAATTACGCGACCGAATAGCGGCCAAACGCTTGTGACGGTGATAATGCGTGGCGGCACGGAGCTTCAGCGCGTCGTTGAACTGCTCCTTGTCTCCGGCATTGCGAGCGGCTTCGAGCTTTTCTGCGATCAGCGCTTCAACCTCGGCCTTATCGTGAGACTCGGCAAGCTCGCGAGCCTCGACCGCGATCGGATCATCGCTGTGATAGAAAGCTTCCTGCTCCTGCAGAGCCAGATCGACCCGTTGCGACAGGTCCTGGTGAGACGCTCGCGTTCGTTTCCCGGCGGGCTTGTGCGCAGCCTTGCCCGACTTTGCGGCAACAGTACCCTTGGATGTTGCCCGGGCATTCACCGTCGCAGCACTCGCCGTGGTCGAGATCACCTGTTCGATCGCCTGGAGCGCCTTGGTCATGGCCTCCCGCCGCTCCGTCTCGTTGGCGGACGCGCGCTTCTTTCGAATGTGGGCGTAAGGCGAATGATAAACCATGGGAACAGCGTAATTTTTCTTCAAACGGACATCGGCTGCAGCATGCATCAGACACGCGACAACCCGCCGGAGCGAACCGATATAGATGCCTGTTGCATAAATGCAATAGCACTATAGTCCTGACAAGGCGTGAAGACAAAGAGATTTCGGAACGCGTTGTCCCCTCGCGCCTTGCCCGCAACAAGAAACCGCGCCCCGGACACCTCCGGAGCGCGGCTCTCACACGATATTCTGGCGCGACCTAGCCCTTGAGCAGCTCAGCCAGCGTTGTGCCCAGACGCGCCGGGCTCGGAGACACTTTGATGCCCGCAGCCTCCATGGCTGCGATCTTGTCTTCGGCACCACCCTTGCCGCCGGACACAATCGCACCGGCATGGCCCATGGTACGGCCCGGAGGCGCCGTACGGCCGGCAATAAAGCCGACGGTCGGTTTGGAGCGGCCCTTCTTGGCTTCATCGGCCAGGAATTGCGCGGCTTCCTCTTCGGCAGAACCGCCGATTTCACCGATCATGATGATGGACTTGGTTTCGTCGTCCGCCAGGAATTTCTCCAACACGTCGATGAACTCCGTGCCCTTGACCGGGTCGCCGCCAATGCCGACTGCGGTGGTCTGGCCGAGGCCTTCCGCCGTGGTCTGAAAAACGGCCTCATAGGTCAGCGTACCGGAGCGGGAGACCACGCCCACGGAACCCTTGGAGAAGATAGAGCCCGGCATGATGCCGATCTTGCATTCTTCCGGCGTCAGGATACCCGGGCAGTTCGGCCCCAGCAGCATGGAGCTGGATTTTTCCAGCTTGGCCTTCACCTTCACCATATCCATCACCGGAATACCCTCAGTGATGCAGGAGATGAACGGGATGCCCGCATCAATGGCCTCGATGATCGCGGCACCGGCACCGGCCGGCGGCACATAGATCACAGATGCCGTCGCACCGGTGGCTTCAGCCGCTTCACCGACAGAGGCGAAAATCGGCAGGTTTTTTTCGGCATCAAGACCGGAGGTCCAGGTCGTGCCACCCTTTTTGGGGTGCACACCGGCCACCATTTGAGTGCCGTAATACTCGAGGGCCTGTTCCGTATGGAAGGTGCCGGTTTTACCGGTCAGGCCCTGAACGAGGATCTTTGTGTCTTTGTTGACGATGACGGACATGGCTTAGGCTCCCTTCACCGCAGCGACGATTTTCTGGGCAGCATCGTCGAGATCATCGGCAGAGATGACATCGAGATCGCTCTCATTGATGATTTTCTTGCCGAGCTCGACATTGGTGCCTTCCAGGCGAACCACGAGCGGCACTTGCAGACCCACTTCCTGGACAGCCGCCAGGACACCTTCCGCGATCACATCACAACGCATAATGCCGCCGAAAATATTCACCAGAATGCCCGACACATTCGGATCAGCCGTAATGATCTTGAAGGCTGCGGTCACTTTCTCCTTGGTGGCACCCCCCCCCACATCGAGGAAGTTGGCCGGCTCGGCTCCGTAAAGCTTGATGATGTCCATGGTCGCCATGGCCAGACCTGCGCCGTTCACCATGCAACCGATATTGCCGTCGAGAGCGACATAGGCGAGGTCGTATTTAGACGCCTCGATCTCTTTCTCGTCTTCCTCGGTCGTATCACGCAGCTCCATGATGTCGTCGTGACGGAAGAGCGCATTGCCGTCGAAGGACACTTTGGCGTCCAGCACGCGCATGCGGCCATTCTCCATGACGATCAGCGGATTGACCTCAAGCAGCGCCATATCCTTCTCGGTGAAGGCGGTGTAGAGGATCTTCGCAATGTTGAGCATGTCTGCCCGTGCATCGCCGTCCAGCTCCAGCGCGTCAGCAACCTTGCCGGCATCCGCTTCGGTCACGCCCGTCGCCGGGTCGATATCGATCGTGTGGATTTTTTCCGGGGTTTCCTCGGCCACAGCCTCGATGTCCATACCGCCTTCGGTGGACACAACAAAGGCCACACGACCCGTTTCGCGGTTCACCAGGAGAGAGCAGTACAGCTCGGTCGCGATATCAGCACCGTCCTCGATGTAGAGACGGTTGACCTGCTTGCCGTCCGGGCCCGTCTGGTGCGTCACCAGCGTATTGCCGAGCATCTCCTTGGCATGAGCGACAACCTCGTCCTTGGAGAAGGCCAGGCGCACACCGCCTTTGGCATCCGGACCGAGTTCCTTGAACTTGCCCTTGCCGCGCCCGCCCGCATGGATCTGGGACTTCACAACCCAGAGCGGTCCGGGCAGTTGATCCGCAGCCGCAGCAGCGTCATCGGCAGAGAAGATAGCGACGCCTTCAGCGACCGGCGCGCCGAAGGATTTCAGGACAGCTTTGGCCTGATGTTCGTGGATATTCATGTAAGGCCTCTTGGGAGGGAGGTTGGGATGGCCAGGACGGCGCACCGCCTTATAACACCGGCATACACCGGTGCAATGCGGTCCGTAAGCCCGATATGTTTTCAAAACCTTATCCGGGCATTCACAGATGTGTCAGTTAGACTTTGGGCGACTCACCCGGCCGGTTTGCGGGCAATCCACAAAACATCGTCACGGCAGAGCCCGTATCGGGGCTCTTCTTCCGGCGGCAAACGCCAGCCCGACACGTCGAGACCGTGCGCGGCCACAAGGTCCGGGAAGTCGCGACCGTAAAACCGCAGATGGTGGACGTCATTATAGTGGGCGTAACGCTCCGGGTCTGTCGAAAGCTCCGGATTTTCATAGGTTTCCTCACGTGCCCAGTTCTGCGGCACGGTCAGAAGCGCAAAACCGCCCGGCTTGAGCACGCGGGCAATTTCATCCATCGCCTTGTGATGATCGGGCACATGTTCGAGCACGTGATTGGAAATCAACACGTCGACCGAGGCATTTTCGAATGTCATATCGGCCATATCCATGGCGTGACGCGCCTTGCCCGGAACGATGTCGGCCGTGTGGTATTCGCTGGCACCGTCCATCTGGCGGATGAAATACTTCTCCGGCGCAAAATGCAGAATGGTACGGCCGTCCTTCAGATCGAGACCTTCGCGCTCAAGCCATAAATGGATCAAGCGATGACGTTCACGGGATCCGCAGGACGGACACCGACCATCCCAGCGCGGCGGCGTACCCAGCGCATGAAACACACCCTCATAGCCACAAATCGGACAATGACGCGCCATTTTCGGCACGGAGAACTGGCGAGGGTCGCGAAAGCGGGCTTTGAGACCTTGAAAGAAGAGTTTCATGATGGACGTATTCCGATGGCGTGCAGATAGGGCCGCGCTAGGGGCTGCTAGCGGGCGGTGGCGACAATCGCACCATCGATGGAAAACGCCCCGCCCCCTCGAGCGAAGAGGTAAAACGCGGCCGCGCCATGCACTATGGCAATCGGCCAGGCGAGAGGCGACACCCAGATCAGGTACGCGAGAATGCCGAGCAAAAGACCAAGACCGGACAAGCGGGTCAAGAAGCCAGCCACAAGAAACCCACACAGGATTTGGCCACCCCAGACCGCAATAAAGGCAACAGCCTCTGCCGACATCATGGGCAGGCCCCAGACTTCGGCCGCAGCCACCAAACCCGGATCGACCTGCGGCCAGGAACCCGCATGCTCGCGTGCCCACATCCAGATGCCCGGAACCAGGCATACTCGAACCACAAGCCCCATCACCCAGTCGGGCATGAAACGCTCAGGACCAGCGGGACGGGTCTCGCTCGGATTCATATTCAACATGGTCACCCCCGGGGCCTTTCCGGACACATCTGGGCACCCCTGCCAATGCGTCACCCCATTTCCGGGCGGACCTTGCCCGCCTCGTGTGACAGTTTCAACCGGCTGCACCTATCGCGCGAAACGTGCGCCCACGAGATGATCCAAACTCGCGCGTCCGGGACCATAAACAGACAGATATCCGGCCATGACGATCCACAGGGCGTGCGTCCCCCACCAGGCTTCGGGATAGACGAGGAACTGGATCACGAGCGTCATGGCGAGCAGGGCCAGGGCCGAAAGACGGCTTGCCAGACCCACCACCAGCAGGAGAGGCAGGACAAATTCCGCCAGTGTGGCCATCCAGGCCGCCACGGCAGGCGGCAGGATCGGCAGATCATATTCATTGGCGAAGAGGGTGATCGTCGCAGGCTTCATGTCCAGCGGCAAAGCGGGGATGCGCATGCGGGCCCGTTCCACCGGGAAATCATTGATGTATTCCGTGTAGGTGAAAAGCTTGGTGGTCTGCACCTTGGTCAATAGCGAACGCCAGAACACGCCAGCCAGCGTCAATCGGGCCAGCAAGGCCAGAACATCAGCCAGCAATGGCGTTCGCAGAATGGCGATGGCGGCCATATGAGTGGCATGCAGTCTTGCGACCAGGCCACCGGTTCGGTGGGTTGAACTCATCAGTCTTCCTTTCCGGCGGCTTCGCCGCTCAATACGTTTTGCGACAGGGCCCATTGAAACACAGGGGCCGGGTTGAACCCGTCTACATGTTCTTGGGTTGCCGCGATTGCCGTTTCGAGCGTTCCCCCAGCTCCAACCCGGCGTAAGAATTCATGGCCGCCACGATCAAGCGGAGCGTGGCGAACCTCACCCCGCACTCGCCAGACCAGGCTGTGACGGTGATCAGACTGGACCGCCGCCTCAAATCTCAGATTGCGCCACAGCGCATAATGACCCGGCGCCGTCTCCAGCAATCGCACAGACGGATGCAAACCCGGCGCCCGTGACACCAGTTCTGTCGGTTCCAGGGCGGCCGCTTGCGCTGCAGTGAAGGCAGGCGCGTTCACAGAATGATGCGCTTCCAGCCAGGCCCGATCATGGGCAATAAGTCCGGGCAAGTCTTTGGGGAAGGCCGGCCCGCTCCATTGCTCCAGCACCTGGGCCAGCGCCTCTCCATACAAGGTCATACGATGCGCGGTCGGTGGGCGACGTTCCCAATAAAAGCGCGCTACAGCCTGGAAATTCTCTTCACCCAGCCGTGCCTGAACCGACGGATAGGCTGCTCGGAGTGCATCAATCGCACTACGTACGACCGTATTGCGATAAACGGCAAAACGCGCGCGCTGATCCGCGTCCAGGCCGAGCTCACTCAGGGCGGTTGTATCACCCGAACGAAGGGCGCTCGCAAACTGGTCCTGGAGACGCTCAAGCATGCCGGCGCCCCATCAGGGGTTCCGACAACATGTCGAGCAGCGACTGGGCGCGATCCCGCTCAGCCAGCAGTACGTCGAAGGGGGGAATATCGTTGTCTCGTTCAATCAGGACAGGTTTGGGACCCGTTCGGGCCAGTACACGGGCGCACAAACTCCATACCGGGTCGGGCACAGGCGCTCCATGTGTGTCGACCAGAAGCGCCTCGCCCAGCTGGCTGTCGGCTTCATGTCCGGCCAGATGCAACTCACCCACGGCCTTCAGCGGCAATGTCGCCAGATACGTATTGATATCATCGACGAGATCCCAACCCATATTCCGGGCGGTCACGTATAGATTATTGACGTCAAGCAACAGGCCACACCCGGTTCGCTCGACAGTCTCTGCCAGAAACTCGGCTTCCGGCAATTCTTCGGGAAGATCGATATAGCGCGAGGGGTTTTCGATCAGCACCTGGCGCCCCAGCGCCTGTTGCATGATATCAACATGATCAGCGAACCGGTCGAGCGCGCATCGCGTCATCTGAACCGGCAGGAGATCATTGAAAAACACGCCAGCATGCGCGGACCAGGCCAGGTGCTCAGACACACGGACCGGATTGACCCGCTCCATAAGCCGCGTCCAGCGTTTGAGATGGTCCGGATCCGGTCGATCCACACCGCCCAGCGACAAACCCACACCATGGAAGGACAGGTCATGGGTTTCAGCGAGCGCGGTCAGCCAGTCGAGGCGCGCCCCCCCCGCTTCCATGTAGTTTTCAGGATGGATCTCGAGCCAGAGACCGTCGACCTGCGCTTCCAAAACCGGGCGATAATGCTCCGGTTTCAAACCAATGCCGGCAGAGGGCACGGGGTTTGCCGAAGGGACAGAAACAGCGGAAGTCAAGTCGGCGGCCTCCTGCTACCGGCTGAAATGGGGGGCACAGGACCGGTAGCGTGCTCGGGAACCTGATCGATCAGGCGTTACGGGCGCTCGATCGGCTCCAGGGATCCATTGCCGTACGGCGTCTGGATGGTTTCGCACTCACCTTCAGGAACATAGACCCAGGCATTGCCCTGATAGTCGACCGTAGACGTACCGGCGCAGGACGTACCCGGGCCTGCAGCACAATCGTTTTCACCGGCCAGGGACACGCCATAGCACTGTTCGGTTTCGTCCAGGGCGCTGGACGTGTCAGCGTGGGCCGCAGCAGCGGACAGGGACAGGGCCAGGGCAGATGCCGCAGCGGCGGCGATTTTGGTATCGGCTTTCATCAGTCTCATCTCCTCGTTTCCCGGTCCGGGCGGGACAGTCCCCGGCGGGCAGGGAGACAGTCCCAGATGAGGCGATAACAAGCGAATCACGTCCACCCGCAGTCGGGTCACCAATCTGTGAGGGCGGTTAAGCTGCGCTAACCCTGTTGGCCACACAACGCGGACCTAACCCCCACAGATCCCGATACAGACAGGCTCCGAACAGACAGCCAAAGGACAGAAGGGCGCCGCCCGGGCAACGCCCCTTCGATCGATGGCCACAGCGCTGATCTCACACCATGGCCATCAGCCTGTTAGTCGATTTGCAGATCCGACAGATTGAATTCGATCTCGCGCACCGCGTCGCCCTCGCCATCGCGGATGATGAGATCCACATCACCGCTGGCCCAGTCGACGGCCACTTCACCGAAATTCACGGGCGCATACATGTCACCGATCCGGTTCGGACCCGCTTCGTTGTTTTCGTCACGGAAAGACAGGTTCAGCGAGGAAGAGGTGATCTCGTACAGCGGGTAAGGCGCCACATCGTCGCGCAGATACAGGCCGGAGGAATGCCGATCGCCCGACAAGAGAACCACACCGTTTGCTCCGGTTTCGGCAACCAGATTGTAAAGGCGCTCGCGCTCATGCGGCATCGTCCGCCAGGCTTCATATCCGTGTCCATCGGCATGCACCTGGATCGACGAGACGATCAGGCGCAGCTCGGCCGGTTTTTGTAATTCTTCCGCCAGCCAGGCCCATTGTTCGTCACCCAGCATGGAGACGCTGGTATCCTCACTCGGAATGTAACGCTCACGACCGGGCGCATTCCGCTCGTCCGTCATGGTCAGCGGCCCGCGGAAGTAACGCGTATCGAGCATGATGATCTGGATGCGCTGCCCTTCCGGTCCGAGGATACGCGCGTCATGAATGCCCGGGCGGGTGCGGCGAACATCATCAGCAGGCACATTCCAGAAGTCGAGGAAGATCTCCTCGGCATAGCCCTTGTACGGGAACTGGGCGCCAAAATCATTCATGCCATAGTCGTGATCGTCCCAGGTCGCGAGCATGGGCGCGTTCTCACGCAGTCGAATGAATTCCGGCGCTGCGGCCAGCGCAGCATAGGCATCACGCAGCTCCGGCAGGGTGGCGTCCCAGGAATAAGCGTCGCCATAGACGTTATCGCCAATGAACAGGAAGAGATCCGGATCGGCCGCTGTGACCTGATCAAGAATTTCCATCCCCTCTTCCGGGCGCGAACACGACCCGAACAGAATGCGGGAGTAAACCGCGTCCGTTGCCGGCTCGCCCATGCCCAAGGACGCCTGTGGCAGTTCAATGTCCAGCTGGTCGTAATAGGGTTTCAGCGCATCCACGACATTGGTGGGTGCGGATTGCTGGGCCAGAACCGGGCTGGATACCAAAGCGGTGCTGGCAATCAGAGCGGCCAGGGCAGACAGGCGAGCGGACATTCAACATCTCCCGAAATGTGTTGTGTCCGGTCGATCTACGCCTGACCCGTGTCACACATGTGACGATAAGATTACCACGCAGACAGAAAAACCTCATGCATCAGCCGGCCGGGCAGGAAGGCGAACACACCCGGTATGATCAGAGCACCAAAATAGAGGGCGCTCGCCGCGCGCCGGTGTGCGCCCGGCCGCTTGCGGTGGATCTCCACCAGTAATCCGAGGAGCCCGAACAGGGTCAGCGGCACAAAGATGTGAAGCGCCGAAAACCCGCCGGCATTGATCTGACGGATGAACACCGCCGTCACGGCCGTGATGGCCATAAACACCACAAAAAGCGTGCCCAGCGTACGGTGCGGGAGCGTGCCCTTGGGGCCCAGCCATTGCACCGTGCCCACAACGAGAGCGGCGATCGCCGCTCCCGCGTGCAGCTGGATATGCCAGGGTGCTGAAAAAAAGGCCTGAACATCCATGATAATCTCCTAGTCGAGCGAGATGGACTGTTCCGCTGAACCGGCTACCATGAAATGGGCATCGCTCCATCGCGCCGGACCAAACCGTCCGGTGGCATTATTGGAGAAGGCATAGGGCTCGGAAGGAATGCCAAACGCGTTCATGTCCAGCTCGCCATCGCTGTCAAAATCCTGAAACAGCATGATGCCATAAGCCCCATCCGCGAGGTTCTCGAACACCACGGTGACAGTATCTCCGTCAACATGGGCCATTTCGCCTGTGATCGCATCCTGTTCATCCCAGGATGCCTCACTGGCATACAGGCCGACCTGAACCTGGCCGCCACGCTGGGCGTCGAGTCCTGAAATCGTGACCTGAATACGGGATTCGCCGTTGGCCAGGCTGGGCGCGGTCATCCCCAGAGCCAGCGCAGTGGAAACAAAAACAGCAGGCAAAGAGATCATGCGGGTCATTTTCATGCGTCCTTTCGATCTGGACGGGGCCATTCCTTGGGCGACCCGGGTCCAATAGGGTTGATCAGTCGAATGTCCGGCACCGGCCGGTGACCCCAGAGAAGCCGGCCTCGGCAGCGAAGAAAATCGACATTGCATGAAGGGGCTGCCGTCATGCGCGAAACGCGCTAGATGTCGGTTCGCGAAGCGCCAAACGACACGAAGCATGACCGTCTCCACCCTCCTTAACCGCCTGCGTCCTGCCCTGCCCACGATCGGTTGGGTGTTGGGCATAGGCACGTTCATGGCCATCCTGGCCCCCTACCAGTCAGGACGCCTGGGGTGGCCCGCGATCTGGTTTTACTGGACCGGTATGATGGCCATTGGCTGGATCAGCGGTACGATATTCTCCCGGGCGCTGGAGAAACTCTGGCCAGACCTGCCTGACTGGGCCGTCTCCGTGCTCAATTCCTTTCTGGTTTCGATCCCGATCACCTTCGGGGTGATCTCGATTGAATGGCTGACCGGCGGTCAACTTCCCTGGCAGGCCGCACCGATCGTCTATGTGATGGTCTGGGTTATTTCTGCGGCGGTCAGCGCACTCTCCTGGATGAGCGAACGCAGAACCTCGGCGGACAGCGCCCCGCCAACAGAGAACGCGCCGCAAGTCGGCGAGGCGCTCGTGTCCAAACTGCCCCATCGTTTGCGGTCTTCATCGATTTTGGCGCTCGCCTCCGAAGATCATTACCTTCGGGTTTATACCGAGGCCGGCGACGCGCTCGTCCTGATGCGACTGAGCGATGCCCTGAGCGCAGTAGAGACGCTGGACGGCGCACGAACACACCGCTCCTGGTGGGTTGCGCGGCAGGCGGTGGTGCAGGTCTCGAGGGGCGATGGACGGGCCGTGCTGACCTTGAAAAACGACATTGAGGTCCCGGTCAGCCGCACCTATTCACCGCGCCTTCGCGAAGCCGGGTGGTACTGAACCGCCCGCCAGCCCTCAGTTATTGCGTCGGACTAGTGTGCCAGCAAGATTGCGTAGGGCGCATCGCGCAGTAATTGCGTGGTTTCATCCCGCCCCAGCGAGCGCTGCCACCCCGGTGCTCCGAACCCGCCCATGACCAGAAGATCCACGTCCAGGGCTCGCGCCATCTCAGGAATGAGCTGACCCGGCACACCGCTCGGAGGCATCTCGGCCTGTTCCGTCATGAGCCCGTGCGCGCCCAGATATCGGGCCAGGGCATCCGTCGTGGGCAGATCCATCGCTTCCGGTCCGGCATGCAGGAGCGAGACCCGCTCCGCGCGTTTCAACAGACCCAGCCCGCCCTGCACCGCGCGCGAGACTTCCAATGATCCGTCCCAGGCAATCCCGGCATGACGCCCCGCCCTGTCGCTCTCACCCGCCTCCGGCAAGACCAGAACCGGACGTCCCGATACCATCGCTGCGGTTTCGATCGCATTGAGCTGGGCCGCAGCATCGCGAGTGCCCGGCCCCGCCATAATCAGCAGATCGCTCAGCCGCCCTTCAACCGCCATGGCCTCACGCGGCAAGCCCGAAAACTCGACAAAACTACCGGCATGGTCGGCCGAAACATGGGTGCGAGCATCTTCAAACCGGTCGCGAGCCTTCAGCGCGAGTTCGGCGCCGGTTCTGTCGACAGACGCCATCATGCTGTCCAGGGCGTAGACTGAGAAACCGTCTCCCCAATACGCACCAGCCGCTTCGGCGGTTGGACGCACGAACAGGGCGTCGAGGCAGAAATCCCATCGCGAGGCCAGGGCAAAACCCTGATCCAGCAGGCTCTCATCCCGATCATGTCCGGTCAGTACAAGCCGTGCGCGCTTCATTTGCCCTCTCCTGTGTTGGCCATCATGAGTGTGCGCCTCCCCGGTCCACTCGAAAAGAGGACGCCACGTCGCAGTCCTCCCGCTTGCCACCCGCTCGCGAGCAGGAAACACTGGTATTTAGATTTATCTGCCGCGCCCGGAGAGAGAGATGGAGCTCAAACTCAATCCTGACATTGATGTCGAGGCCTATGCTGCGGCCTATCAAAGAGATCCGCTTGTGCGCATACCTGACGTGTTCGCCCCGCAGACAGCCCAGGCGATTCACGATGTACTTTCCAAACACCTGGCCTGGCGATTGATCTTTCCTTTGCCAGAGAACGGGAAGGAGACAATCCACGTGCTGTCGCAGGCCGACATCCAGGCCATGGGGCAAGCTGCCCTCCGGGCTAAAATCCAGGCCGTCATGGAGCGCGCCCAGCGCAATATTGGCTATCTCTATTCGGCCTATCCCATGATCCAGGCCTATATGCAAAACTGGGATCCGGGACACCCCATCCACCGCATCACCGAGTTTCTCAACTCGCCGGAGTTTCTCGAATTCGGGAGCCGCGTCATCGGAGTGCCAGGGATCACCAAGGCAGACGTCCAGGCGACCCTCTACTCACGGGGCCATTTTCTGACCCAGCATGTCGATACGGGGATGGATAATGAGCGCCGGGCTGCCCTGACGTTCGGCTTCACCCAGGACTGGCAGACCGATTGGGGCGGATTGCTGATGTTTCTCGATGAGAGCAAGGATGTCAGCCAGGCGTTTTTGCCGCGCTTCAATGTCCTGTCTTTGTTCGACGGACGGCGCATTCACGCCGTCAGCCCGGTCTCACCCTTTGCCGGGGCAGGCCGCTTCCAGATTACAGGCTGGCTGCGGGATGATCCGCCGGCCTCAGGGTGACCAACAGGCCCCGGAATAACTATCAAGCCAGAGTCTTGCGGAACTCCGCCCAATCTCCGGCATTCTGTCCCCAAACATCCACTTTCATGTCAAAACCGGCCACCTCTGCCTGATATTCCAGATTACGCGAACCAATGCGCGAGGCCACAGCCTGACTGGGTGTGTTGTCCGCGTCGATCAAGTGGATAACGCTGTCCCAGGCCAGACGGTCAAAGACAAAATCCATCGCCGCGCGGGCGGCTTCGACCGCATAGCCGCGCCCCCAGCTGTCGCGGGTCAGGGTCCAGCCGATTTCGGGCTGGATCCAGCCATGGGGATACCACGGACCGACCCGCCCCAACCACTGGCCGGTCTCTTTTTCCAGAACCGAGAAGAAACCGTAACCCCGAAGCTGCCAATGACCGAGCACACTGGCAAAGGCGCGCCAGGCAATAGGTTCAGATTGCACACCGCCAATGAAACGCGTGGTCTCGTCGTCGGCCATCATGGCCGCCATGGCGGGAAAATCATCCTCCTCCGGACGGCGAAGGATCAGGCGCTCAGTAAACAGAACAGGACCGGTCATGACCTCAGCTCAGGCCAGACCGATCTGTTCGTCAAGTAAAATGCCGTTATTCGACTTTCAACGTGTCCAGGGAGGTCAGGACGTCTTCCGTCGAGACACGGATGCGATATCCGCGATCCTCACCAAAACCGGGCTCGTGCCAGAACTTGGCCTTAACCTCCCCCGTCGGTGACAAGGCAAATGCGACTGGATAGGGCAGCCCGTCAAACCGGCCCGAACGACCAATATAGACCGGGTCGAGAATGTCGAACTGGCGGATCACCACACTGCCCTCATCGGCCAGAAGGACAACCCGTGACGCGTGCTCCGCCGCGAAGCGGGCATTGGTCTCGACCGGTTCATAGGTCAGGACCGCCACGCCATAACCACGCTCGACGAACGCCTCATACATCATTTCCAGCTCGATCGTCTGGTTCTGGCAGAAGGGACACCAGTCCAGCGAGCGGTTAAAAAAGATCACGGTACCCGAAGGTCCGGAAATATCCGCCAGTGTGCGGACTGTTCCGGTCTGATCCGGCAACGACCAGTCCGTCGGCGCCTGGGAACCAATGGCCGGACCCAGATCCATGGCGCGCTCCTGCGCCACGGCCATCGCGTCTTGCGTCTCCTGGGCCAGGACCGCAGACGACAGGAAAACGGCCAATGCGGCCGCTGTTTTGAAAATCTTCATCATAATGTCGCCCCCACAGCGCAATACCGGTGATGCTCAATCATAAACTGCATCCGGTGCACCACCTGTGACCGGAATGATGTCAGACATACGCGGTATGCACGGGCGTTCAACCGGCGCAATTCTTGCGAGACTTCACAATCTCGTCGATTTTTTGTGAGGAGATCGAGACATGGAAGAGGAGCACCGGCCCGGCGTCCTGCGCCTGATCATCTATCTCATCATCGCCTCCGCGTTGACGGGAAGCCTTGCAGGTTGGGTCAATGCCAGTGGCGCACGCATGTGGACCTCACAGCTCGTGCATCCGGACTGGGTGCCGGGTTTCTCCATGCAGACCCTGGCCTGGGCCATTTTGATCCATCTCAATATGGTCAGCCTCTGGCTGGTTGAGCGTTCACAATCGCCCCGCGTGCGCCTGTTCGGACAATTGCTCGTCCTCACCGTGATTGCGACTCAGGTACTGAGAATTGTTGCCTTCTTTGCAACAGAGAATGTGCAGCTGGGTTTTGTCCTGAGCCTGGCCATTTGGGTGTTCAACCTCTTTGCCATCGGCCTGGTTGGCAAGATCAGCCGCCCGGCCGGTTTTGTGCTCTGGCCCGCCTTTGTGATGCTGAGCGGTGGGCTGATCATCAATTTCGAGCTTATGCGGCTCAATCCGCCTCTATAAGCGCACTGCCCCTGCAGCCCCCCAGCCGCGGTCTAACGGACGCACAAAAAACGCCGGACTCTGAGGAGCCCGGCGCCTTTAATCCACTAGCGTCAATACGCTCAGGCCAGGGACGGCTCCAGACCTTTACAGGCCTCAACCAGACCTTTGACCGCCTCAACAGAGTGATCGAACATGGCTTGCTCATCCGCGTTGAGAGAAATCTCGACAACTTTCTCAACACCATCCTTACCGATGATGACCGGCACGCCGACATAGAGATCATCCTGGCCGAACTGACCGGTCAGGTGAGCCGCACACGGCAGGATGCGCTTCTTGTCGCGCAGGTAGGAGACAGCCATTTCGATGGCGCTCTCAGCCGGTGCGTAGAAGGCCGACCCGTTACCGAGAAGCGCCACGATCTCGCCGCCGCCCTTCCGGGTCCGGTCAACAATGGCATCCATTTTTTCAGACGTGGACCAGCCCATCTCGACCATGTCCGGAACCGGGATGCCGGCGACGGTGGAGTAACGCAGCAGCGGAACCATGGTATCGCCGTGACCACCCATGACGAACGCGTTCACGTCTTCAACAGACACTTCAAACTCGTCAGCCAGGAAATGACGGAAACGCGCGCTGTCCAGAACGCCGGCCATGCCGACGACCTTGTTATGCGGCAGACCGGAGAACTCTCGCAGTGCCCAGACCATGGCATCCAGCGGGTTGGTGATGCAGATGACGAAGGCGTTCGGTGCATATTTGGCGATGCCTTCACCCACCGCTTTCATGACCTTGAGATTGATGCCCAGCAGGTCATCACGGCTCATGCCCGGCTTGCGCGGCACGCCAGCGGTGACGATGCAGACATCGGCGCCCTCGATGGCGGCATAATCATCAGAGCCGGCAAGCTTGCTGTCCTTGCCGAACACCGGGCTGGCTTCGGCGATATCGAGCGCCTTGCCCTTGGCCGTGCCTTCGGCGATGTCGAACAGGACCACATCACCCAGCTCTTCGCGAGCAGCAATGTGAGCCAGTGTGCCGCCGATCATGCCGGCGCCGATAAGCGCAATCTTTTTACGTGCCATGGGGAGGTCTCCTCTGCGGAAAGGTAAGGCGTTGATGCGGTCTACCGCTGCGCGATGATTTCTTCAAGGCGTGCTTGCGGCCCCGACCGGGCAACCCCAACTAGACCAAGGTCTGACGAGGGAGCACAGAATGTCCGATACCGCTGGCTGGCAACTAGCCGAGCTCAACATCGCCAAGGCGCGATACGAGAACGATGATCCACGTTTCAAGGATTTCGTCGACATGATCGGCCCCGTCAATGAAATGGCAGAACGCATGCCGGGCTATGTCTGGCGACTGACCGACAAGGGAGGTGTGGGCACGATGGATATCCAGGCGTTTGATGATCCGCGTTTGCTGGTCAATCTCAGCGTCTGGGAAGACGCAGAGAGCCTGGAGGCCTTTGTCAACAAGACCGTCCACGCCAAGGTGATGGGGCGCCGCAAGGAATGGTTCGGCGCCATGGAAACGCATCACATGGTTTTGTGGTGGGTGAAGGCCGGGCACAGACCCGACCTGACCGAAGCAAAGGCGCGGCTCGACCGCCTGAACACGGAAGGGCCCGGCCCCGGTGCTTTCACCTTCGGCACCATTCATACGCCCGACGGGACACGACTGGACTGGGCAAAGAATACGGCCTGAGGAAGGCCCGACCGGGCTCAGGCAAACAGCGAGGGTAAAAGAATGGGCAGGGCGATTGCGACCGTGCTCATCAACCCGGCCGAGAACAACAAGGTGCGCACTGCGGGAATTCCGCTCCAATAGGCCGGCAGGTAGAGCGTCCGGCAAAGAATAAAGGTCAGCGCACCCCAGCGCGTCCACTCATTGCTGATGCCGGCCAGATGAGCAATCAGAACAACCGGGATAAACATGGCCATCGCCTCGATGTGATTGCGGACCGCCCGCTGTCCCCGGCCGATGACATTGGGGAATTCATAACGGCCGTCACGTGGTCCGATTTGCGCGATGAGACCGTAGACCCCAATCCCGATGACAGCCTGGTAGTTCACCGCTAGAAACAACAATCCCGCGGCCGCCAGTGCCATCCAAAGCTCAAACGTCATCCTTACCTCCATGATGCGTGTGTCCTGTTATGCCGATGCGATTGCGCAAAGGTGAAATGATTTATTTTCTTCTGGCGATGTTATTTTGCATCAGCTATACACCCGGCATGGATTGGCGCGACCTTCAAACTTTTCTGGTGACGGCCCAGGCCGGATCAACCCAGGCCGCGGCCCGCGAGACGGGTCTGGATCAGAGCACGATTTCTCGACGAATCGGGGCCTTCGAGCACGCCGTGGGGCAACGCCTGTTCGAACGCCTGCCGACCGGGCTCGTACTGACCCCGGCGGGGGAGGCTATGCTGGCAACGGCCCGTGATGTGGAAGACCAGGTCCACGCCCTAGAACGCAGACTCATGGGAGAGGATGCCGATTTGAGCGGAGAGATCCGCCTGACTGTCCCGCCTTACACCATGGATGTGTTTCTGGGTGCCATCCTCGCGGACTTCCATCACCAGTATCCCGATGTTCATGTGGAAGTGGATGTTTCCATGACCGAGGCGAGCCTGACTAAGCGCGAAGCGGATATCGCGGTGCGCGGCTCCAATAATCCGCCTGAACACCTGATCGGCCGCAAGGCCGCCACCTATCATGTGGCCCTTTACGCTCATCGGGACCATGCATCCAAAGGTCTTGAGCAGGACTGGATTGGCTGGGGTACAACCGGGGAGATGGAAGCGTGGGCACGCGAGCTTGATGTCCCGGTCCACGGTCGAATCTGGCATGCCGACGAGATGGGGGCACAGCTATCACTTGCCGCCCAGGGCATGGGAATTGCTGCCCTGCCGGTGATGGTTGGTGACGCCCATCCCGATCTGGTTCGACTGCACGAGGGCAGGAGCTGGCCCAATCGCGATATCTGGGTCCTGACCCACCGAGACCTGTTGCGTTCACCCCGCGTGCGGACCCTGTTCAATACACTGGCAGACGGGATCAAGGCCCATGCCGCCTGTTTTCGCGGCGAAGCGCCTTTCCCGAAACCCCAGCTCTGACACATCTGCTCGTCAGCGTTTGACGGCCATCAGGATACCGTCACCCAGACCCGTGAACGCCATATCGACCCGCGGATCCGCCTTTACGGTCTCAGCAATTGACCGCAGGGCCGCCGTGTCAGCGTCCGCCATGACCTTGGCCGGGTCGGCCACATCTCCGTTCCAGAGGACATTGTCGAACAGGATCACCCCGCCTGGGCGCAGCAAATCCAGCCCGGCTTCATAATAGGCATCGTATCCGGTCTTGTCGGCATCGATGAAAATCATGTCCACCTCACCGACAATCGAAGGAGCGAGGGCACACAGCGTTTCGCGGGCATCACCCAGGGTCAGCTCGATCTGGTCATCCACACCGGCCTGCGCCCAATACGTGCGGGCCTGGTCAGTGTATTCGCGAGAGATATCGCAGCCAAAAAGCCGCGCGTCGGACCCATGCATGTCTTTCATCGCGAGAATGGTCGCCAGGGCGGAATAACCTGTAAACACGCCGATCTCGACGGCGATACGGGCGCGGACCATGCGCGCGCAAATCTGCAGGAAAGCGCCCTGCTCAGGACTGATCTGCATGTTCGCCACATCGCCCATCGCCATTGTGTCTTCACGGCAGGCTTTCAAAGCCGCAGTTTCGTCCCGGTTGGCCGCCTGGACATAAGCTGTGAGGGTCTCATTCAGACCGATGGAGTGTGACATGATCGTCTCCCGAAAAATCCTCTACCCGGTGGCGTGCGATCACTCCACCTCAACCGTCCGGCGCTCTGCCGCAAGATAGGCTTCGGACCGCATTTCCATCAGGCGTGACACAGTCCGTTCGAACTCGAAAGCCCCGTCTCCATCCGGATAAAGATCGCGGGGTTGCGCATCTGCACTCATCACCAGCTTGGTCCGCGCCTCGTAGAGGGCATCGATCAGCGTCACAAACCGCTTCGCCTCATTGCGCTTGTCGCGCTGCAGACGCGGCACGTTTTCCAGCAATACCGTGTGGAAATTGGCGGCAATGGTCAGATAGTCCGCCGGCCCCAGGGGCCGAGCACACAATTCCTCGAAGCTGAAACGAGCGACCCCGGCGGCCTCGCGATGAATATGAAGCTCACGCCCCTGGACCTCCAGCATACAGTGCTGCGGCACGGCGCCCTGTGTCAGACGCTCCCAGGCCCGTTCCATGGACAGTTCGGCATCCATGCCCAGCGGGCAATAATAGACGGGCGCGGCCTGCAACTGGCGCAAACGGTGATCAACCCCGCCATTCAGCTCAAACACCTCCAGACGGGTCTTGAGCAGGTCGATGAAGGGCACGAACAGCTGCCGATTGATGCCATCCTTGTAAAGTTCATCCGGGTGGCGATTGGACGTGGCCACGACCACAACACCCTCGTCAAACATGTGTTCGAACAGCCGGCCCAGGATCATGGCATCCGTGATGTCGGTAACCTGGAATTCGTCAAAGGCCAGAAGACGCGCTTCGCGGGACAGAGCCCGCGCAACCGGTGGAACAGGGTCATCGCCTGCACCACGAACATAGTGAGGCTGACGCTTGCGCTGAGCCGGGGTCAATGCCCGCCAGCCGGCGATGCGACGGTGGACGTCCTGCATGAATTCATGGAAATGCGCGCGCCGCCGCGGTCGCACACCCGCTGTCTCGATGAAGAGATCCATCAGCATGGATTTGCCGCGGCCGACACCTCCCCACATGTAAAGACCGATGGGCGGTGGTTTGGGTTTGCCAAACAGGGGTTTCTTTTCCGGTCGCCAGGACTTCAGGCGCGCCTGTAGTTCCGTGAGCTTGACGGCAGCACGCTCTTGGTCGGCATCGGCGGTCAACTGACCGTCGGCAACGCGGGCGCGCCAGATATCCAAAGGCGTGGTCATGGGAGAGGTCTTACGGCAGGCATGTTTCAATCACATCAACACAACACAGCCCTAAAGCCCGCCGAGCAGGGAGAAAAGGGCGATCACTGCGAGACCTCCGGTCACGACCAGGGCCAGCACCAGAAGGCGGGGCTCGCGAACCTCACGCATGAAGGGTCTCCAGAGCGCTCCGCATCCCGGCCGGAAGGGGTGTCGGGCGTCGGGTCTGTCGATCGACATAGACATGGATGAAATGCCCCTGGGCCGACGGCTGGTCCTCGCCTTCGGCAAAAAGGCCGACCTCATAGCGCACGGATGACGTCCCGATGCGCGTGACCCGAATACCGGCCTCGACAATCTGGGGATAGGCCAGCGGGGCGAAATAGGCGCAACCCGTTTCAACCACCAGACCGATCACCTCGCCCGCCTGGATATCCAGCTCGGCCTGTTCGATCAGGAAGCTGTTCACCGCCGTGTCGAAAAACCCGTAATAGGCAGCATTGTTGATGTGGCCGTAGATATCATTATCCGCCCAGCGCGTGGGAAGAGCGCGAAAGCATTTATAGGCCGCACGGGGATAACGTTCCGGCGCCGTCACAGTACCGCCTCATAACACGCCTGCGCGGCCTCTAATGTCATCGGTCGCGGATTATTGACCAGAAGACGCGTCACCTTCATCGCATCTTCCGCAAGCTGCGGCAGATCATTGTGACTGATGCCGCACTGGCTCAACCGGGTCTCGATCCCCACGGCATCGGCGATGCGTTCCATGTCATCCACGAGGGCCTCGGTGGACGGGTGCAGACCCAGATGCGCGGCTAGTTCAGCGTAGAGCGGCTCGGCCGTCTGCGCATTGTAACGCAGCACCGGGGGCAGCATCAGCGAATTGGACAGCCCGTGCGGGATATGAAAAATCCCGCCGAGCGGATAAGCCAGAGCGTGAACCGCGCCTACAGGGGCATTCGCGAACGCCTGACCGGCCAGAAGGGCCCCCAGCAACATGTCCTCGCGGGCCTGGCGGTTCGATCCATCCAGACAGGCGGCCTCGATGGCGCCGTGGAGTTTTTTCAGACCCGCCAAGGCCAGGGCATCGGAGACCGGGTTTTTCTCGACCCGCGAAGTATAGGCCTCGATCGCATGCACCATCGCATCAATGCCCGTGGCCGCGGTGACCGCACGCGGCAAACCGAGTGTCAGATCAGCATCCAGCACCGCCAGATCCGCATACAGCGCGGGCGCGTTGACGCCCATCTTGGTCGTTTCCCCCACCGTGACAACCGAGATGGGCGTGACTTCTGACCCGGTGCCCGCCGTGGTCGGTATGAGAATAAGGGGAAGGCGCGGCCCCGTGGCCTGGTTAACGCCATACATCGCCTCGAGCGGCTGCGCTGAGCCGAGAAGCATCGCGACCAGTTTAGCCGTATCCAGTGAGGACCCGCCGCCTAGACCCACAACTATCTCCACGCCTGCAGCCCGCGCCTGTTCTGCTGCGGCTCGAACAATCGCTTCGGGTGGGTCCGCCTGCACCTGGTCGTATACGACGACGGTGATTCCTGCGGTCTGAAGAGACGAGAGCGCGCCCTCGATGAGGCCCGCCTGGCGAACACCCGGATCGGTGACCAGAAAACAGGTCCGCTTGTCCTTGAAATGGTCCCCGGTAATGTCCGCCAGACGCTGTGCGCTTCCCGCCCCGACATGGATGTGGGGCACGGTTCGAAAGGCAAAATCAGGCATAAAGTCCCCGCTCGGCATGTGTATTGGCCTCAGTGATGGCAGAGCCAGGAAGCGGCGTCCAGCAGTCGACGCGCGCGTTTGACAAACATTAACCATAAATGCGAATGACTCTCATCAAACATGACTCACCTCCCAAGTCTGCCATCCGGTAGATAAGTGAACAGTGTTTGCGCTAAACCTGCGCCTGAAATGTGAGTACCCATGTCCGTTACCCTGGAAGACGCCCATCAGGGCCTGCTGCTGAAAGTCGAACTCTCTGGTGAAGTTACCGCCACAGAGACCCGCAAGCTCACGCAATGCATCCGATCCCGTCTGGAAGACGGCCCCGCCCGCGCCCTTTTGACCAATGCCCGTCAATACAAAACGATTGGCACCGCTGCGCTGAATGGTGATCTGATCGAAGATTTCCTGCTGTCCATGCCGCCGCACCTGACACTCGCCTTCGTGCGTCCGGTGGACTGGGACGAGAATTTTCGCACGGCTCTGCGTCACCGGATCGAGGACATGCCCGTGGTTCCAGTCGTGTTTGACAATGCTGATGAGGCGCAGGCCTGGGTCACGGAGCGCCTTGACCTTGCGAGTTGATGGCGTTCTCCCAATGATGTTGACAAAAAAGCCCCGGCCTGTGGCCGGGGCTTTCTGATTCACGTCATGCTCGACCCATTACTGCATCGTCGGAATGACAAACGCCTGATCACCGATATCGCCGCTCGGCCAGCGCTGGGTCACCGTCTTGATCTTGGTGAAGAAGCGGATGCCTTCCGTGCCGTACTGATTGGTGTCCGTGAAGGCGGACCGCTTCCAGCCGCCAAAGCTGTGATAGGCCACCGGTACCGGGATCGGGACATTGATCCCCACCATGCCGACATTGACCTTGGCCGCAAACTCACGGGCCGCCAAGCCCGATCGTGTGAAGATCGCCACCCCATTGCCGTACTGGTGTTGGCTGGGCAGGGCCGCCGCCTCTTCCAGGTTTGACGCGCGAACCACCTGGAGCACCGGACCGAAGATCTCTTCCTGGTAGGATTTCATCTCCGGCTTCACACGGTCGAACAGTGTCGGACCAATGAAGAAACCGTTTTCATGTCCCTGAAGCGAAAAGCCGCGACCGTCCAGCAGAAGATCTGCGCCTTCATCCACGCCCATCTGGATATAGCTTTCAATGCGCGCCTTATGCGTCGATGTGACGACAGGCCCATAATGAGCATTGGGGTCGTTCGACACACCCACCTGCAGACTTTCGGCCTCCGCTTTGATGCGGGTGACAAACTCTTCCGCCGTGTCTTCCCCGACCGGCACAGCGACAGGCAGAGCCATGCAACGCTCCCCGGCGGAACCATACGCGGCGCCCAGGAAATCCTTGACGACCTGGTCCATGTCGGCATCCGGCATGATGATGCCGTGGTTTTTCGCACCCCCCATCGCCTGGAAGCGCTTGCCCTGTTCGGTACAGGTGCGCGCGATATAGTGGGCGATGTCGGAAGAGCCGACAAAACTCACGGCCTTGATATCATCATGATGCAAGAGGGCATCGACGGCTTCCTTGTCACCATGCACCACCTGCAGCACGCCTTCCGGCAGACCGGCTTCCATCCACAATTCCGCCAGACGAACCGGTACGGACGGATCGCGTTCAGAGGGTTTGAGCACAAGGGCATTGCCCGTGGCGATGGCCATGCCCATGAACCACATCGGGATCATGGCCGGGAAGTTGAACGGCGAAATACCGGCAACCACACCCAGCGGCTGACGCATGGAATACACGTCAATCCCGCTACCGGCGCTCTCAGTGTACTCACCCTTCATGAGGTGCGGCACACCGCAGGCAAATTCGATCACCTCCAGGCCCCGGATCAGATCACCCTTGGCATCTGCGATCACCTTGCCATGTTCCGAGGAGAGCAATGCGGCCAGGCTATCCATCTCCTGCTCGACCAGGTCCTTGAACCTGAACAGGACGCGCGCGCGACGTTGCGGGTTCATGGCAGCCCAGGCGGCTTGGCCCGTCCGCGCTCCCGCGACTGCGCGGTCCACTTCGTCCGGCGTGGCAAAACCGACGCGAGCTTGAACCTCACCCGTGCTGGGGTTGAAGACATCGCCCTGTCGTTCAGCCGTCCCAATGAAAGACCGTCCGTCGATAAAATGATGGATTTCGCGAGTCATTTAATCCTACTCCCCGGGGATTGTGGTGTTTTCGTGCGGCCAAACCACACGGTCCGGAATTTTCAGCCCGTGTAGATCATCGCCTCACCGGTGTCGAGACCAGCGGCTGGGCCGCAACCGCACTTTGGTATCGCTATCGCGCTCAAAGCCGCTCACAATCCCTTGACCGTAGTTTCATACCGCTTCAAATTATCGGCAGGATATGTGGGGCGGCCGCCCATTCATGCACGCTTGGATTGTTGCGCCAACAAGCCTTGTGTCCATGATTGAGGCAGACGCGCCCTGTCATCTGGAATATGGCGAAAAACGCTTTGTCCGTCGCCCTACAGACGGGCATCAGGGGAAACTCAGAGGGGATTTTGAGTATGAAAAAACAAAACTTGGACACAATGAGCCGACTTGGTCTGAAAGGCCTTATGGCCGCCAGCGCGTCTGCCATTGCGCTGATCGCTGCAGGCGCAGCCAACGCCCTGCCCGTTCGGGATGATATTGGGCCGGATGGTGCGTTTGACGTCAATAATCAGTGGGCCGGCGTGGGCATGATGTTCTCCAACGGCTTTGTGTGTACGGGTCAGCTGGTTAATGCACGCACCGTGATCTTCGCCGCACACTGTGTCGACAATCTGCCGGATGAGGCCTATGGCTCGAATTTCGGCGGCACGGGCATGGTGTTCAGTTTTGCGCCAGACGCCTTCCCGGGCATTGTCGACTGGTTTAACCGCGGATTCCAGACCAATACCGATCTGCTGGCCTATAACGTCCTCCAGGTTCAGACCGTGACCAATCAGGGCCTGCCCTTCCCGGGCGCCGATGTGGCCATGGCGACTTTGGACACGCCAGCGATCGGCCTGCCAACCTATGGCATGCTGTTCTCTCCGGTCACGGAAACCACGGCCGTTTCAACGGTTGGCTACGGCCGCCACGGTACCGGAAGCGGTGGTGATTTCGGTGACATCGACTGGCGTCGCCGCGCGGGCACCAACATGCTCGATGGCCTATTCTCCCAGGATGATTTCCTGGCGGGTCTCTTCGGCCATGGTCCCGGTCTGTGGAGCAATCTGGTCGGCCCAAGCGGCGGCCAGCTTCTCTATCACATGGATTTCGACCGCCCGGACCGCGACGAAGAGGATTGTGCGCGGGGCGCCGTGTTCGCCGGCGACAATGACTATGTGTGTTTCTCGGCCTTTGGCGGCAATGACAATACCGGCCTGGTGACCTTCGACAATAGCTCCGTCTTCCTGGGCACGGACAACATCAACTGGTTCGGTGGTGGCGCGACCGATGGCGAGACCGGCACTGCAGGGGGTGATTCCGGATCGGCCATGTTCGCCAATATCGGCGGGCAGAACCTGATCCTTGGCGTCCTGTCCGGTGGCTGGGGCTTCACCAGCCCGAACGGCGGATATGGTGATGTCAGCTACTACAACCCCCTCTTCCTCTATCAGAACTGGATCATTGACTCGAACCCGATGGTTTACGCCAGCGCCGTCGAAGGTGATGGCAACTGGTCGGATGCCAGCCACTGGCAACAGGATCTGGACCCCAACTATTATGTCCTCGATGCTGAAGGCAATGCCGTCAACGGCACCAATCCGGATGCGCCAACCGATCTGACCGGGGCTCTGGGCACCCAGGACCCGGCCTGGGGCACAATCCTCGACACCACAGTGTCCGACATCCGTGCGCGTGGCCAGGCTACAGAGGGTGAAGGCTCTGCAGCCACAGATGCCAACACATTCACAACGGCCTCTACCGGCGTGGCGGCGACCAATGCGGTTGGAACGGCGACTTTGCCGGGCTTCACACCAGATGCTGCTGTCACAGGTGCTCAGGTCAATGTCTTAGACTCGCTCAACAAGACGGGTAACGTGAATGTCTCGGATCCGCTGGCCGCGCTCAATGGCGTCTCCAGCGATCTGATTGCCCAACTGCCGGCAGGTTGGGTTCCAAACAATGATTTTGGTACCTATGGAACCTTCCAGGGTGCGGCCAGCGGCACCACGGCCCGCTTCTACGACGTAAACCTGTCCCGGGCCGGCACCACCACGGTGGATATGAATGTGGAGCTGGATGGCTTCACCATCTCCCACACCGATGCCGCTCTCGTCGTTGGCGAGAACTATGTCTTCAACACACTGATCGCGTTCAACCAGTTCGCCGGTGACGTTGAGATCAATGGTGTCGTCAACGCCCGCGAATACATGCTCGCCCAGGGCATGCTGTCCGGCTCTGGCCTGCTCAACACCTCTGCTCTTTGGAACGTGGCCGGTGCGGTCAACCCAGGTGAAGTCGGCGGAGTGGGTGAACTGACCCTGTGGGGCGATTACGTTCAAACTCTCGGCGGTGGCCTGGTCATCGATTTTGATGGAAGTGGAAGCGACCACTTCAACATTCTGGGTGACGCGTCGATCGATGGCCTTCTGGCTCTCAACCCGGTCGGTGGTTATGTCCCGCGTTATGGTGACTCTTTCACCTTCCTGACAGTGTCCGGCGAGATGATCGGTGATTTCGCCGCAATCACGGATCTGCCGGGCGTTCTGACCCCGATCCTCAGCCAAGAGAATGGCAGCCTGTCCATCGAGCTGATGGCTGCAGACTTCAGCAGCCAGGCGTCCTTCACGAACGGCGCTCAGGAGACCTGGGGTTCCGCACTGGACGCCTTCCGGGACGACTACTATGCCGACCTGGCGACACTCTACGGCGTTGTCGATCTGCTGCAGGGCGATGATCTGACAACGGCCTTCGACACACTGACACCGCATGACGCGGTTCAGTTTGACCGGAATGTCCGCAGCCAACTGGACGCGCTGTCTTCGGCTCTGAGCGAGCAGCTGGGCGTCAGCTCCTCTACCTACCAGTCCGTGAGCTCCACGGATATCGCCATGGCCTCTCTGTCCCAACGCGGCAAAAGCCTGAACGGCAATGCACGTGTGTTTGGCCAATCGCCGGTTCTGGCGGCTTCGGCCATGTCCAGCGCCATCGATGGCCACGGTGATCACGAACGCAATGGATATGGGTTCCGCGCCTTTGGCTCCGCCGGTGTCATCTCGGGCGAAACCCTGACCTTTGCCAACATGGCGCAGAGCGATCTGGACGGCGAATTCGCCCTGTTGGGTGGTGATTATGCGGTGACAGATTCCCTGCGGATCGGTGCCGCCTTTGGCTGGGCCGACGGTGATACCGAAGCAGGAAGCGCCCTGGGCAATTCCAGCTCCAGCGTCACCACCACCCAGGTCAACGCCTTTGCCAGCTATACCCGCAGTGGTCTCCTGGCAACGATCAACATCAATGCGGCGCAACACGAGCACAATGGCACGCGCACCGCGACATTGGGCAATGTGGCAACGACCATTGCGTCGGATCATGACGCCGACAGCACCGGCATCAGCGCTCACGTGCAGTGGGATAATCGTCGCGGTGAAACCGGCTGGCGCTTTGTACCCATGGCTAGCATTTCGTCCTGGCAGATCGATTACGACGCCGCGCCGCTCACCCCGGGATTGGGTAATGGCACGATCCAGGAACGCTCGACCTATTCCACGGTTGGCCGTGGTGGCGGTGTGCTCAGCTGGGTCGGCGACTCTTTCACTGCCGGCCTCTATGTCGGCGGCGCGAAGGAGTTTGGCGATGATCGGGAAGCCTATCGGTTGTCACTTGTGAATGGGACAGCCGCAACGGTCGGCTTCGAAACCGGTCTGGACGTCGGTACAAGCTGGCAGGAAGTTGCTGCCAGCGTGTCTACGGAACTGCCCTGGGGCGCCGAAGTCTCTGCCTCTTATGAGGTGGATTACGATCGTGAATTCCTCGAGGCGGAAGTCTTCACGGTGAACTACCAGATGCCGTTCTAGTCAGATCTCATTTTGACCTGATCAACCCCCGGCCGCCTCGGCCGGGGGTTTTTCTTTTTTCGACGGATTGTCCGAAGCTGGCCGTAGTACGTATGTCACTTGTGCCACGACAGGATATTTGTCTGAATGAAACGTGTCCCCTTACTCGTCTCGCTTGCCGTTATCTCCCTGTCGGCCTGTACCTCCGGTGCAGATACCCCACACCGCGCCGGCGGGCAGATGATGCGAGACGGGTCCCCTCATGACGACAGACCTGGTCGGGGCACAAGTGACCCCTTCACCCGCGCCAGCGTGATGGTGGAGCAGGGACGATATCGAGATGCGCTCCCCGTCCTGCGTTGCTATGCCAGCCTGGGACGCGGCTACGAGATCGCAGAATATCTGGCCGGTGTCAGCGCCCTGGCCCTGGCAGACGATGAAGCAACCCCGCCTCTCCTTCAGGATGAATACAAGACAGAAGGTCTCGACCGGCTCACCCGGGCTGCGCAGGCAGGCTGGCCCGCCGCACAGTCCGAGCTTGCAATGGCCTATTGGGCTTTCGGAACACCGGCTGCACACCTCGAAGCGGCCTTTTGGGCTCGCGTCTATCGCTCCAACCGCCGAGAGATCCTGATGGGGTTGGATCGCCTGGATGCAAGTATGGAGCGCGAGATCGAAACGATGCTTGACGATACCCAGAAGTCCGAGGTGCAAGCGCGCGCCGACGCCTTTCAGTTCGAGCCCTTGGCCCAGGGGTCTGCGCCGTCGCATTGCCAGCCCCTGATGGCGCAACCCGGATCACAACGCGGCGGCCCTGGGGCCCGAGGCCGCGGCGGGCCTAGCGAGCGCAGGGGAGGTCGCACGGGCTTGACTGAAGATAACCGACTGGACGCGACCTGACCGGGCCCGACCCGACAGGGATGGTTTTAATCGCGGATCTGGCCGATCGCCTTGAGTTCGGCCGTCAGATCGGCCGGTGTCTCGCCGTCAAACAAAGCGAGAAAAGCGCGAATACGACGCTCCATCTGGACGTAGGCCGTTTCAAATGCCGCGTCCTGTTCCGGGCCGGCCGGTTCGACCGCCGCGGGGTCGGGAATACCCCAATGGGCGGATGAAGGTCGTCCGGGCCAGACCGGGCAGGTTTCTGCCGCCGCAGCGTCACATACCGTGAAGATGTAATCGATCGGCGCAGCGTCCGGTCCCGTTCCGAATTCATCCCAGCTCTTGGACCGCAAACCGGTCAGGTCATGCCCCTTGCGCTCGAGCAGAGCGAGCGCCGCTGGATGGACCTGCCCCTTGGGAAAGGATCCTGCGGACACAGCGCTAAACCGTCCGGCACCCAGGGTATTCAGCAGGCTTTCAGCCAGAATGGATCGAGCCGAATTGCCTGTACACAGAAACAGGACTGTGGGCGTGCTCACAGCAAATCTCCAGTTTATCAGGAGCCGAGGAGACTAGGAGGCTTCCTGCATGGCCAGCGGCTCAACCGAACCCGCCGGACCACAGATGTCGGAGCGGCCAGCACAACAATCATGGACGAGATAGTCAACCAGCGAGCGGGCACCGGTCATGTTCAACGCGTACAGGATGGAGCGCGAGCGACGTTCAGAGCTCAACAGGCCGGCGCGTTCAAGCGATTGCAGATGGCCGGTCATTGTGGACGGCGGCACATCAAAACGCTCGGCCAACTGGCCGGCTGGAACACCTTGCGGTGCGCAAGAAGCCAATTCACGGAACAGCATCAGCCGAACCGGATGGGACAGGGCTGCAAAGCCCGCGAGTGCGTCACGATCAGTCATGCGCGTGTCACTACGAGGGCTTTCGAACTATCTGATGACAGACGGGTTACATTTTTGCGACGCATGCGGCGCAGTTATTCGCAGGAGCAGCACAGAAGCGCTGCAATTATCGGTACCGATCTCGCAGCTGCGTCATGCAAAACAACTTGTCGAAGGCTAAGCTCCCGGTGTTTTTAGCGTCATGACTCATATCGAATCCCTGCCGGTTCAGCCGGCCCAGCATATTGTCGACGAGCTGATCGAAGACCGGGCCCCCAAGCTCATCCACACGCCCTTATGGCCGCTGGTGAAGACGTTGGGCTATCCCCTGCTGGGCTATAACCGGGCGGTCGCGATGGCCGACACCATCTCCCCCATGACCGGTACACAGTGCTTTGACTGGGCCGCTAGCTTTCTGGACCTGAACGTCCACACATCCGGTCTCGATCACATTCCCGAAACCGGGGCCTGCGTGATTATCGCCAATCATCCTGGCGGCATTGCCGACGGCCTGGCCCTGTGGGATGCGCTCAAGGCCAAACGCCCGGACATGGTGTTTTTTGCCAACCGCGACGCGTTGAAAGTCTGCCCTGGTCTGGAAGAACGCATTATTCCGGTGGAGTGGCGCGATCAGGAGCGCTCACGCCAGCAAAGCCGTGATGTGCTCAAACGCACATTTGCCGAGTTCAAGGCCGGAAAATGCGTGGTGATCTTCCCCTCCGGACGCATGTCGGAATGGAGCTGGAAACACTGGCGACTGGCCGAACGCCCCTGGGCCCCGACCGGTGTGAGTCTGGCCCGAAAATTTGGTGTGCCGCTGATCCCCATGGCCGTCCGCCAGCGCATGCCAATTCTGTACTACGTGCTCGCGCAGATCAATGAAGAGCTCAAGGACATGACTATTTTCCACGGTCTGATGGGCAAGGCAAAGGCACGCTATCAACTCGATTTTGGCAAGCCTATCGACGTTGCCGCCCAGGGGGCCACAGATGCCGAGATCACCGAAATGGTCCGAGACATCTGCGAACGCATGGCTTGGACACGCTAATCCGTCGCGTCGTCCGGTCCTCCGCCCGCTACACCTGAGGCCTCGACCTCGTCCCGGTCTGTCAGACGCGTGTCCGGTTTAGGTCCGAACGGATCAAAATTCGTGGGAATATTGGGTGGGTGAGCCCAGACGGGGTCATCATTTTCCGTCCAGTTGAACGGCGGGCGCTCAATCGGACGCAGTTCGACCAGTGTTTCGTTCTCGACGGCTTCGATATTCGAATCCGCAGCACGACGCGGCCGGATGTAGCGCACTTTTGGATCCGGAAACTCCAGTGCCACACTGGGATACTGGATCAGCGCTTTGTAAATGGCTCTCCATGTCGGATAGGATGCGGTGCTCCGCTTTTTATTGCCCTTCTTTGACTCACCGTCGGCCGGGCTCAGCCCGGCCAGGTCCATAATCACTTTGGAATCCTGATGAGCCGCCCAAGCGATCCGGCTGACAACTTCGGACACCGCGCGTTCCAGATTATCCCGTTTCTCTATTTCACGCTCGCCCGACGGCATGGCATGATGGGTCATGAAGTCTCTGGCGGCTGTCCGGATCAGACCCCCCAGGTCACGTTCAAAGAGAAAGACGCAGGCCACAATCGAGTGCCAGGAGAAAAGCAGCTCAGACGACAGCAAGGGTCGAGCAAGATTGTTAAACGTCAGGATCGTGACGACGGCCTTGTCGAGACGCAAACCGCCATCATTGTTGATGGCATTGTGATATTGCGATGCACCAAAGGCGCCAGCCTTCAGCCCCAAACTTGATCGGGTTCCCAGCACTGCGGAAATACGCGACGCCTCATCCAGGAAAACCTGTTCAAGGTTGAGCGTGGGATCTTGTTTCTGCACAGCAGAATAGAGCTGACCATGACGCTCTGCAAATCCGGGGATCCGGAATCCCCGATGGTTCTTGAGGGCTTCCAGCCAACTCGGATTATCCGTCAAGCGCGCGTCGAAAAGACGGGCAAGCGTCTCCTTGCTATCGATGTCTTCCTCGCCACCCAAGGGCGTATGGGCACCATCACGCATGCTTTCCCTCCTACTCGCCCGATTATTGCGCCCAACCGAATGGTTCGACACAAATAACCGAAATGAATGCGACCCCTCGCAGATTTCACCTTGATACTACTGTTCCAGGCTAGAGGATTACAGCCTAGGGTTAATAGGTATTTTCGGTATTTTTGGATACTTTCGTGGGGTTTTGGGGGGTTTTTGCCTAGATTTTGCCCAAGGCCTTGCTTCCCCAATACCCGGAACAACAAATCAAACAAGGAGCGCTTGTAGCATCAACCAGGAGCGGGCCGGACCGGCAAGGGGCGATCACCCCTGAAAAGAACTCCCCGTTACCGGTTGAGCCAGAAGACTACCCAGCTGGTTGGCCCCGCTATAGCTACCCTCTAATTTATCTTTGAAGATCAAATTCTTACCGATATTGAATTGTGTCAATCACGGCAAAATCTGGCTATTAAGATGGCATCGAAACGGTCAGAAAAGGGAGCCGACCATGACGATGACCGAGTCTCAAAACTGCCCGCCACCCCGTAAAAAAAGCGGTGTTGGAGTTGTCGTGCTGACATCATTGATCTGGATTTTCAAACTGAGCGCCCCCCTGCTTGTGGAAACCGTAACCGCGCTCGATTTGGCTCAATCTCTGGGTGAACTCACCCCGATCTTGGGTCTCAACACATCGTCTTCCATCTATTCCGTCACAACGGGCGTCACGAGCTTCGTGCTCTCGCGCATCATTTTGCGCTAACGCACCCAGCAAAAAGCCCCGGCCAATGGCCGGGGCTTTCTCATATCGGGTGACAGACGTCAGACCCGGTTCGGCTAGCCCTTGGGCTGAGCCGGCGGGGCGACGGCGGGAATATCCGCGCTGACCGGGTTATTCATCGTGTCATACCAATCGATCCGGCGGGTCACATACATGGTGATTGCCAGCGCCGTGAAGGACAGACCGGCCCCGATCAGCAAGGCATAATCCTCCAGCAAGAGCAGAACATACTGCATGATATAGACGAGGCTGAGCACCAGGAAGGTGAGCGCACCGCGTCCAAATCCACCGAACACCGCAATGGAATAGAGACTGGTCAACGTAATCGTGGCACCCGCGGCTATGGCGAAGGCCTGGTTGATACTCGAATGCTCCGACAGGGCCAAAAGCAGGAGATAGAAGACGATCTGTGCCAGGCCGATCAGAATGTATTGCGCCGCATGGATGCGCTTCTTTGAAGTGGTTTCCAGCAGGAAATACATCAGCATCAAAAAGCCAATGAAGAAGATGGCGTATTTCAGTGCGCGGCTGACACGGCGATAGCCATCAGTCGGGGTCGCCAGATTGACCGTGAACTGGGCCGTGTCGGCCGTTCGAATGGAATAACGGCCTTCCTGCCAGGACGCCGGCACACCCCGCGCCAGATAGGGCACGCTCCAGCTGGCCGTGAAGCCCTCTGATGAAATCTCGCGATCATCAGGCAGATACTGACCATCAAATCCGGGATGAGGCCAGTTGGACCGGATCGTGGCCGTGGTTTCCCGTCCGGAGGCGACAAGCTGCAAATAGGCTGCACCGGAGAGCGTGAACCGCGCTTCGAAATCGAACTCGGAGTCCTCGGTCACACCGGTCACAGGCGCACGAACACCCCGCCAGGACGGAATACTCCTAGTGAAGCGGATATCGTTATTGGTCACGTCAAACGGTGTGCCCGGCTCGAAAACCGGCACCTGGTCCTGACCGAGAATGGTGAAGCCAACATCTGTATCGATGCCGCGCAGATCACTGACGGCCATCACCAGCTCGGCTTCATCCCAGAGGATTTCTGCGCCGGCCGGCATGAATTGCGCCACGTCAAACCGGCTGAACCGGCCGCGCATCGCGATATCCGCCTCATAGACCGGAATGTCATAGATCGCCCGTTGCAATAGCTCGACGGTCTGATCGACCTGATAATCCAGTTCCGCCGCGGAGAAGACGACCGTCTCGGTGCGTATCCGGGTTTCCTCAATGGTTTCGTCACCGCGATTGATCTCGACGATTTCCGTCACCCGGTAGGGAATGGTCAGGAAGGGACCACGCACAACCTGTGGCCCGCCATAGGCGGCCCCGACCTCCACAAGGGCCTCATTGGCCCGGTTCGCGCGCTCCCACGCCAGCATGTTCACAAACGCCAGCGGAATGGCCAGAACCACAACGATCAGCCCTACCAGGAGAATTTTCAGCCCCAGGGATCGGCTGGCCTTGCGCCCCGGCGCAGCCCCCACACCTGTTGTTGACTGTGTCATCGCCTCACTCCTCTTCGAGACACATACAAGTCTACTCAATCCGCAGTGTGCACACAGACAAGTCTTTGTAAATACAGTGAATTTTATTTACTCGATCTCGAAGAAAAAGCTCAAACAAAGCCGAACCTTACCGTGTTTTGCAGATTGCCGAACGCGGGTGTCGCAAGACTTTGCGGAGGCAACAGGGCCAGATCAGGGCATTCTCGCCCCAAAGAAAAACCCCGCCAGCCGGGCTGACGGGGTTGATCTGAAACGTGTGAACCAGAGAGATCAGGTTTCGCGTTCGACCAGCATCTGCTTGATCTCGCCAATCGCCTCAGCCGGGTTCAGCCCCTTCGGACAGACCTGCGCGCAATTCATGATGGTATGACAGCGATAGAGTTTGAACGGATCATTGAGATCGTCCAGACGCTCGCCCGTCGCCTCATCTCGCGTATCTGCCAACCAGCGATAGGCCTGTAGCAAGGCGGCCGGGCCCATATATTTGTCGCCATTCCACCAATAGGACGGGCAAGCGGTGGAGCAGGAGGCACACATGATGCACTCATACAGACCGTCGAGCTTTTCGCGTTGCTCGGGAGACTGTTTCCACTCTTTCTCCGGAGCCGGAGTGTCCGTCTTGAGATAGGGCTTCACCGCCGCATGCTGGGCGTAGAACTGCGTCAGATCCGGAATCAGATCTTTCACGACCGGCTGGTGCGGAAGCGGCGAAACCGCGATCGTCCCCTTGTAGTCATCAATACCCGACGTACAGGCGATGGTGTTGCGACCGCCGATATTCATCGAACAGGAGCCGCACACGCCTTCACGGCAGGACCGGCGGAAAGCCAGCGAGCTATCGACATTGTTCTTGATCCACAGGAGGGCATCGAGAACCATCGGGCCACAATCATCCATATCGACCTGGTATGTGTCCCAACGCGGCTGCTCTCCGCTTTCCGGATCATAGCGGTAGATCTTGAACGACCGTGTTTTCTTGGCACCGTCCGGCTTGGGCCAGGCCTTGCCTTTTTTAGGCTGCGAGCCTTTGGGGAGTGTGAGCTGAACCATTTCGCTATCCCTTAGTAAACCCGAGCTTTCGGTTTGATGTACTCGATCTCGTTGGACATGGTGTAGGTATGCACGCCCCGGTAATCGAGTTTCACGTTTCCGGCTTCATCACACCAGGCCAGGGTGTGCTTCATCCAGTTTTCATCGTCCCGTTCCGTGAAGTCTTCGCGGGCATGAGCACCGCGGCTTTCTTCACGAGCCACCGCGCCATTCACGGTGACGGCCGCCTGGCTGACCAGATTGTCCAGCTCCAGCGTTTCCATGAGATCCGAATTCCAGGACATGGTGCGGTCGGACACCGAAATGTCCGGCATGCCCGCATAGACCTGTTTGATGGCGTCAACGCCCTCTTGCATCACCTCACCCGTTCGGAAGACGGCGCAGTTATTCTGCATGGCGCGCTGCATTTCCAGACGGAGTTTCGCTGTCGGCGTGCCGCCCTTGGCATGACGATAGCGGTCAAGGCGCGCCAGGCTCTGCTCACCATCGCTGGCACTCAGCTCCTTCTGGGTCGCGCCCGCGGTCACGGTGTCACCCACGCGCAGACCGGCAGCCCGGCCAAACACCACAAGGTCAATCAACGAGTTGGAGCCGAGACGATTGGCGCCGTGAACCGAGACACAGGCGGCTTCGCCGACGGCCATCAGGCCCGGCACCACCGTGTCGGCATCATCACCCACCTTGGTCACGACTTCACCGTGATAATTGGTCGGGATCCCGCCCATATTATAGTGAACAGTCGGCAGAACCGGGATCGGCTCCTTGGTCACATCGACTCCGGCAAAGACTTTCGCACTCTCGGAAATGCCCGGCAGGCGTTCCGCCAGGATGGCCGGATCCAGGTGATCGAGGTGCAGGAAGATGTGATCCTTGTTCGGACCGACGCCCCGGCCCTCGCGGATTTCCATCGTCATCGACCGAGAGACCACGTCACGTGAGGCCAGGTCTTTTGCCGACGGGGCATAACGCTCCATAAAGCGCTCGCCTTCCGAATTGGTCAGATAACCGCCTTCGCCTCGTGCGCCTTCGGTGATGAGCACACCTGCGCCATAAATGCCCGTCGGGTGGAATTGCACGAATTCCATGTCCTGAAGCGGCAGACCGGCCCGCAACACCATGGCATTGCCATCACCGGTGCAGGTGTGTGCCGAGGTGGCGGAGAAATAGGCGCGGCCATAACCGCCGGTCGCCAGGATGACCGTCTGCGCCCGGAAGCGGTGCAGCGTGCCATCATCCAGCTTCCATGCCGTGATACCGCGACACGTGCCGTCATCATCCATGATGAGGTCGAGCGCGAAATATTCGATGAAAAATTCGGTCTCATTGCGAACCGACTGACCATACAGCGTGTGCAGGATCGCGTGACCCGTACGGTCGGCCGCCGCACAGGTGCGCTGCACCGGGCCGCCTTCTCCGAAATTCTTGGTCATGCCGCCAAAAGCACGCTGATAGATCTTGCCTTCTTCCGTCCGGGAGAAGGGCACACCCCAGTGCTCCAGCTCGTACACGGCGGCCGGGGCATTGCGGCACAAATATTCGATTGCATCCTGGTCACCCAACCAGTCAGACCCCTTAACGGTGTCGAACATATGCCAGCGCCAGTCATCCTCGCCCATATTGCCCAGCGAGGCGGAAATTCCGCCTTGGGCCGCCACGGTGTGGGAGCGGGTCGGGAAAACCTTGGTGATACAAGCGGTCTTCAGACCGGCCTGGGAGGCGCCCAGCGCGGCCCGCAGACCGGAACCGCCAGCACCGACAACCACGACATCAAACGTGTGATCGATCCATTCATATTCGGCCATGTGATCCGTCCTAAAGCGCGATTTTGACAAGGCTGAAGACCGCGGCGAGCCACAGGCCCGCAGTCAGCAGCGTGTTCAGCAGAAGCAGGAATGTCTTCATGCCGTGTTTTTGGATGTAGTCCTCAATGACCACCTGGACACCCAGACGCATGTGATAGAAGGCCGCAGTCAGGACAAGCAGGGTCAGGATGGCGCCGACCGGAGTGGCCAGATAGGCGCGCATGGCATCCCCATCGGGCGCACCCGACGTGGCCAGCGTCCACACAAATGGCGGAATCACAAAGAAAAGCGCAATCGCGGAGACGCGCTGGGAGATGAAATGCCCCACACCATGGCCGGACGCGCCCAGGCCACGCACACGAGAGGTCGGTGTACGAAAATCGCTCATGGTTCAGCCTCCGATGCTCAGCCACAGGGCCGCCGTCGGGATGACGGCACCGATCATGATCAGGATGGACCGCAGATTGGAGCCCTTGGGATCAAAGCCCTTGCCCGCATCCCACATCAGGTGGCGCAAACCATTGAGCCAGTGATAGCTGACCGCCCAGGTCAGGGCGATGAGACCGAAGCGCGTGACCCAAGCCATCCAGCCCTCGAAGAGGAAGGCGACCGCGTCTTCTGCGCCAAAGGCGAGCAGAACAAGCCAGATCGCAAGAGCCGCTGCACCGAAGGTGAGGGCCATGCCGGTAACACGGTGAAGGATGGAGGACGCCATTGTCGCATGCCAGCGCCAGACCTGCAGGTGCGGCGAAAGCGGGCGAGGATCAGACCAGTCGGAAGCCATGGGCAGCCTTTCAATAGTCTTGGGATGTGGATTGGTGCAGACAGCAAAGCACCAAAGATAAAGTGTCGCGCTGCACAATAGGCGGGTAAGTGTCAGGGTCAACGACAGAACCTACTCCCCGCTGACAACTTCCCGCCATTTTTGGAGTTTTTGCGAAGGGCTCTTAAAAACTGACCGTCCGCATCCGACTAAAGTTGCGTTCCCTGGCCGCGCTCGCTGGTCTTCGCGGGACAATCCCCTAGTTTGTGGGGCCAGACCCGGAGAGAGCCATGTCCAAACCCAGCCCCACTGTTGTCATCACCGGCGCATCCACCGGTATCGGCCATGCCTGTGCGACTTATCTGGCCCGGATGGGCTGGCATGTCTTTGCCGGTATTCGCAAACAGGCCGACGCGGATCGTCTGACCGAGGAGCTGGGCGCGGCCGTGACGCCCCTCGTAATGGACGTTACCGATGCGGCCGGCATGACGGCCGCCGCCGAGCAGGTCGGAAAAGCGTTAGGCGAAAATACACTGGGCGGGCTTGTGAATAATGCGGGCATCGCCGTCTCCGGTCCGATGACCGACATTCCCATCGATGAATTTGAGTGGCAAATGGCCGTCAACGTCACCGGGGTCGTGCGCACCACTCAGCTCTTCGCGCCCTTTCTGGGCCGGGACAGTAACCGCATCGGCAAACCCGGCCGGATTGTGATGATGTCATCCATGGCCGGTGAGATGGGCGCCCCCTTCCTCGGACCCTATTCGGCGTCGAAACACGCCGTTGAAGGCCTGACCAAATCGCTGCGCCGGGAGCTGATGCTGTTCGGAATCCAGGTTGTGGTTCTCGGGCCGGGCGCCGTCGCCACCCCGATCTGGGCGAAGGCCGAGGAGGTGGATCCGAGCGCCTATGAACACACACCCTACTACAAACCCTTGATGGCCATTCGAGACTACATGACCCGCAATGGTCCCGCCGGGCTGGCACCGGACGTCATCGCGAAGCGTGTCCACAAGAGCCTGACTCAAAGCCGCCCGCGTTTTCGCTACGCACTTGTCCCCCAGCGTTTCTCCAACTGGACCCTGCCCAAGCTTTTGCCGGCACGCATGGTCGACAACATCGTCGCCAGACGCATTGGCCTGCGCCCGGAAGACCTGGACACACCAGAATAGCCCGCTTCAGGCAGTCGCCTCACAGCACTTGCGCCCCTGGACTTGCATCGCAGCACTTGCGTCACCGGGGTCGGACGCACACAGTGGATCCAATACGCGGATAACTGGGGAGATATCCATGCGCACACTTTTGCTGACCGGCGCCCTTCTGGCGTCGACCTGGCTGGCCACAAGCGCGTCCCATGCACAGGACAACACCTTTGCGGACCTGATCGCCGACTACGAAGCCTTCCGGACCGAAAACAATCCGAGCGCTCGCGCGCGGGCCGGAGACTTGGATGCTCTTCGCCAATGGCAGGACGTGTCGGCGCAGCGCTACGCGACCAATCAGGAGGCCCATCAAGCCTTTCTGGCCCGTCTGGACGCCATTAATCCGGCGACACTCGATGAGAATGACGGGGTGAGCTATGCCGTGCTGGACTATCTGTTGAGCTTCAGCGTTGAACAATACCCCTATGAGAGCCAGCGTATTCCCTTCACCAATGACAGCGGCTTTTTCTCGTCTCCGGGTTACGCGGCCTCCTCGGTCCGTCCGCGCAATGTGGAAGAAGCGGAGGCCTGGATTGATCGGCTGGAAGCGCTGCCCGCCTTCTTCCAGGCCCATCAGAACTGGATGCGGGACGGTATGGAGGACGGTTTCACCTCGCCCCGCGTCGTAGTGGATGCGGTTCTGGCCCAGGTCGACAGCCTGACGGACGAGGCTGCACTGATCGAGCTCCTGACGACCCCGCTCAACAGCCTGCCGGCGTCAACCGACACCGCCGAAACCGATCGCCTGAGAGCGGAGACAGAAACCGCCATTCGCGAACATGTCCTGCCGGCCTATGTCGAACTGGCCCGTTTCCTGCGGGACGAATACTACCCTGCATCGCGTGACAGCGTGGGCATTTCCGAGGTACCGGGGGGACGCGAGTATTATCAATCGCTGGTGCGCTACCACACCACGCTCGACACCTCCCCGGAGGAGGTTCACGCCCGCGGCCTTGCCGAAGTCGCCCGCATTCGCGCAGAGATGGAAGCCATCATCGAAGAGGTCGAATTCGAAGGTACATTCGCCGATTTCCTGCATTTCCTGCGTACCGATCCGCAATTCTACGCCGAGACCGAAGAAGAATTGCTGATGCATGCAGCCTGGATCTCCAAACGGGCTGATGATGCCATGCCACGCTTTTTCGGGCATTTGCCGCGGCTCTCTTATGGTGTGCGACCGGTTCCAGCGAGCCTGGCGCCAACCTACACGACCGGTCGCTACTGGCCTGGAAATCTGGAACGCGGCATTGCGGGCGGATACATGGTCAACACCTATGCCCTGGATCAGCGCCCGCTTTACACCCTGCCGGCACTCAGCGTTCACGAGGCCGTGCCCGGACACCATCACCAGGGCGCGATCGCCCAGGAACTGGAAGGTGTGCCGGATTTCCGCCGTCAGACCTATATCACCGCCTTTGGTGAGGGATGGGGCCTCTACACCGAGACCCTGGCCGAGGATATGGGCCTGTACACCACCCCGTATGAGCGATTTGGCAAGCTGACCTATGAGATGTGGCGAGCCTGCCGCCTCGTCGTGGACACCGGCATGCATTACATGGGCTGGAGCCAGGAAGACGCCGAAGCCTGCCTCTTGGAAAACTCCGCCCTTGCGCCGCACAATGTGAGAACAGAAGTCCTGCGCTATATCTCGTGGCCCGGTCAGGCCCTGGCCTACAAGACCGGTGAACTCCTGATGCGGGATCTGCGGGCCCAGGCCGAAGCCCGGTTGGGCGATGATTTCGACATCCGCGCCTTCCACGACCGATTGCTGGATGACGGGGCGATGCCGCTCTCGGCTCTGGAAGCCAAAATGCTGGCCTGGATTGACGAACAGGCCGCGCAGTAATCACCCGTGCTCACACACAGAAAAGGCCTGTCCGCTCATGCGGGCAGGCCTTTTTTCTGCGATCATCGTGCAGCTAGAACAGTTCGAGGACCTGTTCCGGCGGACGTCCGATCATCGCCTTGCCGCCATGGATCACCACAGGGCGTTCGATCAGTTTGGGGTTTTTCGACATGGCGTCCAGAAGAACGGCTTCATCTTCGATCGCCTTCAGGCCCAGCTCGCGATAGACCGGTTCTGTCTTGCGCAGCCATTCATGCGCAGACTGGAAGCCCAGCATCGCCATCACCGATTTCAGCTCGTCAACGCCGGGGGGCGTGTCGATGTATTCGCGAATCTCGAGTGCATCACCGCGCGACTCCAGCAGAGCCAGGGTTTCACGGGATTTGGAGCAACGTGGATTGTGCCAGATAATGGTCTTTTCGGTCATGTTTGAAGTCCTTTGAAGGGACGGGATAAAACGAAGCTTGACGCTCAATGGCAACCCCCGCATCTGCGTTGGCGTCATTCACGCATCATTGTGCCCGGCCGTGGAGAGCAATTGTCGCGCCGCTTCCAGGTGCAATCGCTCCACCATGTCACCGTCCAAAGCGATGACCCCCTTGCCGGCATTTTCGGGATCGGCGAAAGCGGCCACGATACGCGCAGCCTTCTCCAGATCATCGGGAGAGGGACCAAAAATCTGGTGCGTGCTTTCAATCTGTGAGGGGTGAATCAAGCTCTTGCCATCAAACCCCAACGCCCGGCCCTGACGCGCCTCATCGCGCAATCCGGCCTCATCATGGAATTGATTGAACACTCCATCCAGCACGTACAGACCATGGGCCCGGGCCGCAGCGACCATGGATGCAAGATGGGGCACCAGAGCGACACGCTCCATGTCCGACGCGCACCGTAATTCCTTGGCCAGGTCATTGGTGCCAGCCATCAAACCCGCCAGGCCGGTTCCGGATGAGCCCGCGATCGAATTGACATTGACCACACCCAGCGGCGTTTCGATCATCGCCCAGATCGGTGTGGAGCGTCCGTGAGCATTCAACGCTGCGCGCGCATCATGCAGATCTCCCACTGAACTGACCTTGGGCAAGAGCACCGCATCCGCCTCAGCCGCGACGCGCATATCAGCAGGCCCCCACTCCGTCTCCAGCCCGTTGACCCGCACACACCGAATGGCGCCGCTCGCCTCCCAGGCCTTCAGGCTCGGCGCAATATGAGCCCGAGCATCCGATTTCTCGCCCGGGCCCACACTGTCTTCCAGATCCAGTACCAGCATGTCCGCCCCCAAATGGGCGGCCTTCTCCACGGCCCGGGGTTTAATGGCCGGTACAAAGAGGGCAGAGCGGATCATCTGGCGCATGAGGGGGTTTTGTCCTTCTCACTTTCGGTTAGGATCATGATATGCCAATGAGCCTCATCCTTTCCAGCCATGTTGCCGCATCATGTGTCGGCGGACAGGCGAGCAGCCGGATCCTGCAGGTGCTGGGCTCGGACTCCATGCTGGTTCCAACCGTGCTCTATGGACGCCATCCGGGCTGGGGCGAGCCGGGAGGCGGGCCGGTGGATGACGACCAGGTGCGTGCTGTTTTGCGCGGCATTTCGGAACAAAATCTCTATGCCCTGACGGATATTGTCCTGACCGGATATTTTGCCGAAGTCGGTCAGGTCTTTGCCGCCGCCGAAGCCATGGACGCGGTACGCGCCACCCCGCGCCCGGCCGTCAACAGGGCCCACTGGGACCGCGCCATCCTGATCGTCGACCCCATCATGGGCGATTCACCTCACGGTCTTTATGTCCCCAAACCCGTTGCGGCCGCCATCAAGGATCAGCTCATCAGCCGGGCCGACATGATCACGCCCAACCTGTTTGAACTGGGACATATCACCGGTCGCCCCCTGACAGACCAGGCCTCCATCCTGCGCGCTGCCCGGGCCATTGAAAAACCGGTTCTGGTGTCCTCCCTACCGTGTGAAGGCCAGATCGGTACGCTATTCGCCGATGAAAACGAGGCCTGGCTGGTCAAGCATGATCGCCTGCCCAAAGTGCCCAACGGCACGGGAGACGCGCTCACCGCCTGTTTCACAGGGGCGCTTTTACGGGGAGCTGACGCACGCCAAGCCTTGGAACACGCCTGTTCGGCTGTGTTCGCCCTGGTGCGCAAGGCGCAGGAATGGTCCTCACCGGAACTTCCCATCGTGGCCGCCCAGAATCTGCTGCGAGAACCCGATATCACCCTTGTCGCCGAGCCGGTCTGACCGGCCGGTTTCATGGCTTGATCGGCCCGCCCGGAACAGGCTAGCAGATGAACCATGTCGAGTACGCACACACCAAATTTCAGCGGCCATGTCGCTCCCGGTTTCGAACCGGTGGCCGAGGCCTTCCGTGCCAACTGGACCGATCACGACGAGATCGGTGCCGGCTTTTGCCTGCTTCGCAATGGAGAGGTGGTTGTCGATCTGATCGGTGGCTGGTCAGACCGCAAGAAAACCCAAGCCTGGCAGGCCGATACGCTGATCCCGGTCTATTCCACAGGCAAGGCCGTCATGGCATTGACTCTGGGCAAGCTGGTGGATCGCGGCCTCCTCGACTACGACGCCCCCGTCGCGGATTACTGGCCGGAATTCGCTGCAGGCGGAAAATCCGATGTCACGGTTGCCCAAGCACTCTCGCACCAGGCCGGCCTGTCCGGACTGGTCGAAAAGATGGATGCCGGGGACTGGTTCAATGCGGCCCTGATCGAAGACAAACTGGCACGACAGGCTCCGCTCTGGCCGCTGGGCGATGGGTCAGGTTATCACCCCATCACAGTGGGTTTCATTGCCGATGCCCTCGCACGGCGCACGGACGGCCGGTCCATTGGCGCCATTCTCCGAGAAGATATTTGCGGTCCCGAGGACATTGATTTTCATGTCGGGCTGCCCGAAAGCGAACACGCCCGGACCGGCGAGCATGCCATGCCGCGCCAATTGCCTGCACTGGGCAATATGAATGCCTTTCGCGAGATCGCCTTCATGAAACCCTGGTCATCGCCGGGCCGTCGGGGCGCTGCGGAATGGCGCTCGGCCGAATTCCCCGCTGCCAATGGTCATGCCACGGCCAAGGCCCTGGCTCGCCTGATGACGGTGTATGCCGACGACGGACGCCTGGAGGGTCGCCGCTTCATCCGGTCCGTGACCTTGGGTCAGTTGGTCAAGGAACGTATCTGCGGGGATGACAAGGTGCTGCCGTTCAACCTGTCCTGGGGTGCGGGCGTGATGCGCAATACCACCACGCATTTTTATGGTCCGGGCGATCAGACTGTCGGTCATTCCGGCTGGGGCGGATCATGCGCCTTTGCCGATCCGGAAACCGGCCTGTCCGGTGCCTATGTGATGAACCGCCAGCAGCATTTCCTCGCCGGAGACCCCCGACCGGTCCGCCTGATCGAAACGGCCTATACCTGTCTCTAGATCAGGCGCGCTGTATCAGATCCCATTTATTGCCAAAGGGATCTTCAAACACCACGACCGAACCATAGCTTTCGTGCCGCGGCGCTTCGAGAAACGTGACACCTGCTGCGGTCAAACGGGCGTGATCGGCGGCAAAATCATCGCTCTCCAGAAAGAACGCCACACGCCCACCCGTTTGATTGCCGATGGAGCGGATCTGCGGGTCGCTGACAGCCCGGGCCAGCAGGATATCAGCACCCGCTGCCCCCGGCCGGACCACCACCCATCGCTTTCCCTGTCCCAGATCCGTGTCTTCGACCAGTTCAAACCCCATCCGGTCGCGATAGAAAGCAATCGCTGTGTCATAGTCCGGCACAACAAGCGTTATCTGGAAGAGTTTCAAAATACGCTCCATGAAAAACGGGCCGATCCCGTGACCGGCCCGTCTTGATGCTCTGATTTGGTGCCTGTCTCTAGAGGCCCCAGCCTGCGGATTTGGCCATCGGCTCACCGCGTGACAGGGTCTGCATTCCGCGCACCACATTGATGATCATCCAGATGGCCCACCAAAGAAGGACAAAAATGCCGATCAAAACAAAAGACAGAATGGTTCCAACCACCAAATAGGCAAAGCCTTTCCAGAAAATCGCGATCTGGTGATCGTAGTGCGATTTGAGAACCGGATCGGCCTGGTCCTTGGCGACGTAAGCCATGATTACGCCGATAATACCAGTCAGGCCGACCAGAAGGCCCACGAGGTAAAGGATATAGACAAGATTCGCCTGGCCCTTGTCCTGCGGGTTGAACGAAACCTGGATGCCACTATCCGGCGTTTGCTGAGAATCCGTCATGCCTGCCTCCTGACGTTGAATCTGGCTTTCGCCATACGAGGTTCGCCCGCTCAACGCAACCGGGAGTCAGGACGCCGTCCTATTTTCCGGCGGGAAACCGGCGCCCGAGCCAGTCCAGCAAAATGGCATTCAGCTGATCGGGTTCTTCCCACATCGTCCAATGCCCGCAATCGAGCGAATTGAACTCGACATCCCGGCACAGGGCCGGCATCCAGCCCGCCAGTTTGGGGGGCAGCATGAAATCGCGCTCTGCCGTGATCATGCAGCAGGGCATTGCGAGACGATGGTCGACGCCGCCCATACGTTCCCAATTGGCGTTGAAATTACGATAGAGATTAATCCCTCCCGCAAAGCCGGACTGGCGATACGCCTCGGCGTAAACATCGCGATCCGCCTTGGGCACCACAATCCGGTCCTCCGGTCGGCCAGAAAAGCTTTCGAACAGGCGCGGAATATGGGTGATGTCGGGATAGAGGTTCTCTACGTCTCCGGGCTCGGGCGGAGAACCGAACATGAATTCGAAAAACGCATCCTCACGACCGGAAAAGATGGTTTCCGCATAACCCTTGTCCTGGAAACGCAGGATATAGTGATCATCGCCGCCAATCTCGTGAAAACTGTCGAGCGGCGGCTGTGAACCGCGGGGCAGATGCGGCGTATTCACACCGATCACGCCGGCCACGCGCGCGGCGGCCAGCATGGCCGCATGCCAGACGATGATCCCGCCCCAGTCATGCCCGACAAACACTGCTGTCTCATGCCCCAGCGCATCCAGCAGGCCCGTCAGATCAGCGACCATCATGTCGATCGAGTAATCCTCGGCCCGGTCCAACCCCTCCGAGGCCCCAAACCCGCGCAGGTCCGGAATGATGAGCCTATATCCGGCCTCTACCAAAGGCGCGATCTGGTTCTTCCAGCTGTAAGCCAATTCCGGCCAGCCATGGACCAGCAGCAGGGCTTGCCCGTCTTCCGGCCCGGCAAGGTGGACGGAGAGTTCAACCCCATTGGTTTGAATACGATGTGCGGCAGGGAAATGCGTCATGACCATCCTCAACTTGCACCGGTCTGGGCCGGTTTGGTGTCCAGCGGACACTGGTCTGGACGAGGGGTCAAGCCTCATCGCATTGCAACCAAGGGCGTTATTCGGTCTGGGCCTGGCGGTCGCGACGGATCTGGCTCCACGTGAAACATCCCACCCCGGCCCAGATAAGGATGAAGGTCACCAGATGCGCTGTCGTGAAGACCTCGCCTCCCAAAACGCCGATCAGGAATTGCAGGCTGGGTGCGGTGAACTGCAACAGACCCATGGTGGACAGTCGAAGGCCGCGTGCCGCGATAATGTAAAAAAGCAGGGGAATGATTGTGACCATACCGCCCGCAGCCAGGAGAATGGCGGAAGACAGGCTGGTGAAAAAATGTCCCTGCCCGCTGGTTTCCAGCCAGATCAATCCGCCGATCGCAAAGGGCAGCACAAACAGCGTTTCCCAGAACAATCCGACCCGGCCATCCACCGCGACCACTTTGCGCAAATATCCATAGGCCGTGAAACTGATCGCCAGAAGGAGCGAGATCCACGGCAGGGTTCCACCGGCAATGATCAGAACCAGAACCCCCAGCGCTGCCAGGCTGATCGCGGCAATCCGCCAGGGGCCAAGTGGTTCACGCAAGACCACAACACCGACCGCGACGCTCATGAGGGGGTTGATATAGTATCCCAGCGAAGCCTGCAGAACCTGGCCATTATTGACCGCAAACACAAAACCCCACCAGTTGATCGAGATCAGACCGGCGGTCAGCACCAGGACCAGCAGGGATTTGCGGTCACGCAGCACCGCCCAGACATCATTCACCTTGCCGGCATAGGCCAGGATGGCGCCCAGCAAGATCACCGCCCAGATCACCCGGTGCATGATGATCTCTGCCGCACTGGCAAATCCGACCAGCTGGAAATAGAGCGGAGAAATGCCCCACAGCAGATAGGCCGACATACCAATCAATGTGGCACGCTGGATATCGGCATTGTTTGAGGCTGTTAGCGAGGACATGGGGCGCGCTCCGGCGAAAGGGATGACGCACACTTAAGCACGCCCCTTGCCGAAAGCGACCCCCGCTATCCGCTTATTTCTTCGTCTCAGGACGAAGCAATGAGACCGCGATTAAGCAGGCCTTCTGCGATCTGCACCGCATTGAGAGCCGCGCCCTTGCGCAGATTGTCCGAGACCACCCACAGCGCCAGACCGTTTTCAACCGTCGGATCCTCGCGCACGCGGGACACAAAGGTGGCAAACTCACCCACACACTCGACCGGCGTGACGTAGCCCTCGTCCTCATGCTTGTCGATGACCATTAGACCCGGGCTCTCCCGCAGAAGGGAGCGCGCTTCCTCGGCATCAAGTGGATTTTCGAGCTCCAGATGCACGGCAATGGAATGGCCCACAAAGACCGGGACCCGCACGCAGGTGGCGAACAGCTTGATCTTGGGATCAAGGATTTTCTTTGTCTCCACCATCATCTTCCACTCTTCCTTGGTGGAACCGTCTTCCATGAAGACATCGATGTGCGGAATGACATTGAACGCGATCTGTTTGGTGAAGGCTTGCGGATCCACCGAGTCGTTGACGTAGATACCCTTGGTCTGCGTCCACAATTCATCCATGCCCGCCTGACCTGCGCCAGAGGTCGACTGATAGGTCGAACAGTTTACGCGCTGTATGCCCGCCCGGTCATGGATCGGCTTCAGGGCGACCATGAGCTGGATGGTGGAACAATTGGGATTGGCGATAATGCCCTTCTCCGTCACACCATCAAGCGCCTCGACATTGACCTCAGGCACGACCAGGGGCACCTGGGGATCGGTCCGCCAGGCGGAGGAATTGTCGACGACACGCGCTCCCGCGGCGACAATTTTCGGTGCCCATTCGCGCGACACATCGCCACCCGCAGACATCAAAACCAGGTCGACAGTCGAGAAATCAAAGGTCTCTGCATCCTTGCAGACCAGGGTCTTATCGCCATAGGACAATTCTGTTCCCATAGAGCGACGGCTGGCCAGGGCGTAGACTTCATCGGCCGGGAAAAGGCGCTCAGCCAGAATGGTGAGAATTTCGCGACCCACGGCACCGGTCGCGCCAAATACGGCTAGCTTCACACCCATATTGATCTCTCCTTGCGCCCCGGGGGCGGATTACGGGCCTTCGGACCCTCTCGAAACGTGGCCGACGGACTTAACGCCCCTCTTGCTCCAGCACTAGGGCCGATTTCATCAACTGGCTATGCAAATGTGAGGGTCAGGACCGGTTCATCCGGCTCCAGATCCGCCAGGCAATGAGACCGGCGACCACAACCGACAGGATTTCCAGGGCATTCACCCCGAATATCAGAGGGCGAACAAGGCTCGCGAGCACGGCTCCGCGCCCGCCTTCGATCACAATCTCATCGTCGCGGTGAAAACCGATATAGACCGCCACCAGAACCAGGATCGCTGCGCCAAATCCGGCCAGTCGGATCATCCCGCCAGGGTTGAATCTCCCCGACCGGGCACGATCCTCTCGATTTTTGTGGGTTCTCTCAAGGAAGCGTCTGCGCCTCATCTTTTTCCGTTACCCTCATATTCCAGCCCGAACCTGAAGGATCCATAACAGGACCCTTGAGTTTCGATATTTTCAATCATGGAAAGGCTTCACACGCTACAATAGTTTCATTTGCCTTGCGGCCAAAAGCGTGCGCATAACGCACTTGCTCGGGCGGCCCGATAGACCCGGCGGAATTACTGATCGCAATGCCGGCGCCCGCCGGATTCTACCCGTCAGACTTCCCCGACTTACGACGTCCAGCCCTGCCGTGGGGACGCCTCGGGCAGGAGCACTGCTTGCCGGACGCGGTAACTCTATCATGGAAGGGCCTCCCGCATGGCCACGGGCACTGTTAAATTTTTCAATGAAACTAAAGGTTTCGGCTTCATCATTCCGGATGAAGGCGGCAAGGACCTGTTTGTCCACATCAGCGCTGTCCAGGCCGCCGGCCTGCCGACCCTGACGGACGGTCAGCGCCTGTCCTACGAAACCGAACCGGACAAGCGCGGGAAAGGCCCCAAGGCCGTCAACCTGGCTGCCGCCGACTAATCGGCCACAGGTTTCTAACGGGGACGCCGGTGCGTCCCCGTTTTCATGTCAGATACCCGGTTTACGTCAGATACGCGATCTGAACGCGCACAGCGAGAACGCGTCACGATCAAGTTACTCCGCCTCGGCCTGCACGCTGTTGCGGACACGAATGGCTGTTTCTGGGAAATCGGTGAAAACGCCATCAGCGCCCAGCGCATAAATCCGGCGCAACTCGTCTTCAATACTGCTGCCATCACCGACCGGTTGATCATCCCGGAAGGTCCAGGGGTGAACGGCTAGACCCCGCGCATGGGCCTCAGCGATAAAGCCCGTATCCGCTCCAGCCGGATCCACCAGCAATCCCTTGTAGGGACCAACCCCGTCCGCAAATTCCGCCATGGCGTCAAAGCTAACACTTGGTGCCAGAGGGTCAGCGCCCGGGTCCAGCTGTCGCAGCGGGAAGACCAGCATCAAGAGCGGTGTGTCCACGACCTCGTTGAGACGCGCCAGAAACTCCGGCTCGAAACACTGGATCGCGGTCATTGCGTCAGACCCGTCCAGCCCCCGCTCGCGCAAGATGCGAACCAGCTCGGGCAGGGGATCAAGACCGATGGAGACAAAATGCGCCGGTGATTTCACCTCAGGTTCGGTACGCACGCCGTGTGCCGCCGCCAGGTCCAGAACCTCTTCGAAGGTCGGGACCACGAACTGATCATCAAAGGCGTCCGAGCGACCGGGGAAAGGCTGGCGCGCCCGCAGGCTGCGGATCTCGGCGAGCGTGAAATCTTCCACCCACCAGTCATCACGACCCTCTACGGTACGACGCCGCTCGGCAAACTCCGGCCGGTCCGACACATTGGTGGTCGTGGAGAGATAACGATCATGCCGGGCCACCAGCACACCATCCGACGTCATGACGAGGTCCGGCTCGATAATGTCCGCACCTTGCTCGATCGCCAGCGCATAGGCTTCCAGCGTATGTTCCGGCCGGTCCCCGCTAGCGCCACGGTGGGCGATGACAAGCGGTGCCTCACCCGTAAGTGTGGCCCATTCAACGCTTTCGGTTGAACCTGCGGCAGGCTCGGTCTCCGACGGCTCGGCCGCACAGGCGACCAGGGCCAGGCCGGAGACAGAGACGAGTGTCACCAATCGGCCCATCTGTTTGATTGTTGGCATAAATTCCCCCAAACCACGATTTGGGGCGGACCCTAGCCTGTTGCGACACGAACGAACATACGTGTCGCGTAAAATTCAAACTCCGGGGATGAGCGACGCAACGCTCTGCGGGTTCTGCCATATGAAGGCGAGAGCGCCCCCGACAAGGCTGAGCCCTGTCGCGCCCAGCCCGGCTTGCAGGCGCCGGCGAATGAAAAAGCGCACAACAAGGCCCAGCCCGCTGGCCAGGGTGTTGGATCCGATCAAACGAACAAAACCACCAAGAATGAGTGCCGTGGCCGCCGCGACTCCGGCCATCTGGAGTGTATCCATCGAAAATTCCATGCTTGCCTCCCTTGCCCGCAGCCCTGCCGGGGTTTCGGCTCGCACCTGCATTGAGGGGCGACCGGGCCGCACAATCACGCTATGGAACGAGGACCATGATAGACATGTCCTCTGACCTCACCCTGACGATAGCGGTCATCGCCGGTTCAGGTGCGCTGGCCCAGTGGCTCGCCTGGCGACTGCGTTGGCCGTCCATTGTCTTGATGATGGGAGCCGGCCTCATCCTCGGCCCCATCTGGGCCTTCCTCGCTGGAACACCTCTGCTCGATCCCTCGATCGCCTTCGGCGATTATCTGCGCCCGATGATCGCCATGGCCGTGGCCGTGATCCTGTTCGAAGGCGGGATAACGCTCAATTTTCGCGAACTGCGTGATGCGTCCGTCCCGGTACGCCGGATCGTCTTTCTCGGCTTTCCCATCGGCTGGGGTCTGACGACCCTGGCCCTGCATGCCCTTGCCGGTCTCGCCCTCGACCTCTCCGCCATGATTGCCGCCCTGCTGACAACGACAGGCCCGACCGTCGTCCTGCCCTTGTTACGCCAGGCGAAACTGCCAGGCCGAGTTTCCTCCGTGTTGAAATGGGAGGGCATCGTCAACGACCCCATCGGCGCTCTGGCGGCTGTATTTGTGTTCGAGGCCGCGCGACAAAGCGCGCTCGGACATGCCTGGCACGCAGCGGCGGGCTATCTGGTCCTTGGCGCACTGATCGGTGCCGGGCTCGGTTTCCTGTTCGGCTTTGGCCTCTCACAGGCCTTTCGCCGCGGCTGGGCCCCCGAGCCCATGAAAGCCCCGCTCGTACTGGCCTCCGTGCTTGTGTGCTTTGCCAGTGCGGATGCCCTGGCGTCCGAGACCGGTCTTGTGGCGGTGACAGTCTTCGGTCTGGTCGTGGCCAATTCGCGCCTCGCATCAATTGAGGAAATGCGTCGGTTCAAGGAAGGGATTGCCGCGATACTGGTGGCCAGCGTGTTTGTTGTGCTGGCGGCGGCCCTGGCTCCGGCCGAGCTGGGACAGCTGGGCTGGCCCCATTACGCCTTCATCTTCACCTTCATGCTGCTCGTTCGCCCCGTCACCGTGTTTCTTTCGATGATTGGTTCCGGATTGAGCCTGAAGGAAACGGGCTTTATTGCGCTGATCGGGCCGCGCGGCGTGGTGGCAGCCGCTGCCGCCGGCCATCTCGCCGCCAGTCTTGTTGCTGCAGGGCGTGAAGACGCCGCCCTTCTGGCACCGCTAGTCTTCCTGACCATATTCATCACGGTTTTTGGTTGCGGTTTTGCTGTGGCTCCCCTGGCCCGGCTCCTTGGTCTCTCCCAGACCGGTCCGGACAGCCTTCTTCTGGTCGGTGCCAATCCCTGGTCGCTGGGCCTAGCGGACGCGCTGAAGGCCCAGGACATACCGGTCACCATCGCCGATACCAGTTGGCGCCGCCTCCGCGCCGCGCGCCTGGCCGGCCATGATGTCTATTTCGGGGAAATCCTGTCGGAAACCGCGGACTGGAAACTCCAGGTTTCACGGTTTTCAGCCCTGCTCGCCGCCACGCCGAATGATGCGTACAACGCACTGGTGTGTGTTGACTATGCGCCGGAACTGGGACGAAGTCGGGTGTTTCAGCTGAGCGGTTTCGACGGACCGCCGGACCAGGACACCGATCCACGCGCGATTGCCTATACCGCCCGCGGCCGAACCCTCATCCACCGGGGACGCGGATATGACAGTCTCAATCGCGACTGGTGGTCGGGCTGGCGCTTTCGGGCCACCAAACTGTCAGAGACCTATACGCTGGACGATTGCCTCGCCGACGCGGACGCCGGGTCGGACCTCGTTCTCGCCCGTCGCCCCAATGGCACATTTGCCATGCTCGGCCCCGGCAAAACTCCGCCGGAAGCGCCCGGCACACTGATTATCCGGTTTGCCCCACCCGAGACCGATGAGGCCAAACCCGTGGATCAGCCGTAGACCGGATCCTGTGTCGGCTGATAACCGCCCGGAGAAGCGGGTCCGCAATAAGGCCAGTTATCAGCATTTGGGTCGCCATTGGGACAAACCGCATCCGTGCCTTCATAGATCGCACACGCAGACAGGCTGGCAGACATGATGCCGGCCAGCACCAGGCCGGCGACACGCACAAGACGACGTTTGTTGGACATGAACTCACCCTCACAAGCAGACCGTCATTGTGTGGGAGCGCACCGGTCATGACAAGGGAGTGCATGCCGGTTTGAGCGCTTTTCCGGACAGGCCGGATTCACCGCACCTTAACCCTGATACGGGCACAACAACCCGACAGGGAGAGCGCCGGAATGGCACGCAAGACCAATCGTCAAAGCCGTTTGTCCCGGGAGCGTTCCACAACCCGCACCCGGACGCGTCGTCGTGCCGCCGCGCGCCGCCGCGCCGCCCGTCGTCCCGGACTTCTGGGCCGCCTGATCAAGCGCGGTCTTCAACTCGGCCTGGTTCTGGGGCTCATACTCACCGGCTGGGTCTTGTGGGTCGCGCGCGACTTGCCCGATATTGACCGCTTGGCAGAAGTCGAACGTTCCTCGCGGATCACCTTTTATGACCGGCATGACCGAGTGATCGCCCGTCGTGGTGCCGCCCATGGTCGTATTGCAGCCCTGGACGATCTTCCCGACTATCTCATTGACGCCGTCCTGGCGGTCGAGGACCGGCGTTTCTACAGCCATCCCGGCGTGGACGTGATCGGTACAGGCCGGGCCCTTGTGGCCAATATACGGGCTGGCCGGGTTGTTCAGGGCGGCTCAACCCTGACCCAGCAATTGGCCAAGAACCTATTCCTGAGCCCTGATCGCACAGTGGAACGCAAGGTCGAGGAGATGATCCTCGCCTTCCAGCTGGAACAGCGTTTCACCAAGGACGAAATTCTCGAACTCTATCTCAACCGGGTCTATTTCGGCTCCGGTGCCTGGGGTATCGAAGCGGCCTCCCTGCGCTATTTTGGCAAGTCGGCCTCCCAGGTCACTCTGGGCGAGGCAGCCCTTCTGGCCGGTCTCTTGAAAGCACCCTCACGATACTCTCCGGTCAATGATGCCGAACGGGCAGCAGCCCGCGCGACCGTCGTTCTCGATCTGATGGCCCAGACCGGTCGGATTTCACCCCAGGAACGCGTCACCGCCGCCTCCACACCCATCCGGGTGTCCCGCATCGCCTCATCTCCCGGTGCACAGTATTTCATCGACTACCTGACCGACCAGGTTCGCGCGATTTCCGGCGACCAGCCGGACAGCCTGCATGTCTACACCACCTTAGACATCGACATGCAGAGCGCCGCCGAAACCGCGCTTGAGACCGTACTGGTCAACCCCGACACCCATGCCGGTGCCAGCCAGGGTGCGGTTGTCAGCCTCGCCCCGGACGGAGCGATACGGGTCATGGTCGGCGGGCGCAATTATGCCTCCAGCCAGTACAACCGGGCGGTGCTGGCCCACCGACAACCCGGCTCGGCGTTCAAGGCCTTTGTCTATGCCTCCGCCTTCGAGGCCGGTCTGACGCCCGAGGATATCCGAGAAGATGAGCCGATCACGATCGGCGATTGGTCTCCGCAGAACTATAACAACGAATATCGTGGTCCCATGAGCCTGCGCGAGGCGTTTTCACGCTCGTCCAACATGGTTGCTGTGCGGATCACCGAGGAGACTGGTCGCGGCCATGTCGAACGACTGGCCCACCGGTTCGGCATCGAGAGCCGGCTCCAGGTGGACCGGGCTTTGGCACTGGGCGCTTATGAGGTAACCCCCTTCGAACTCGCGCGTGCCTATCTGCCCTTCGCCAATGGTGGCCACAGCGAATTGCCCTATGGGCTGCGCCGGGTTGAACGAGGCGATACGGTCATCTTCGAACAGGATCCCCAGCCCGGCCCGGTTGTCCTCTCTCCGCGCAATCTGGCTCTCATGCGTGATCTGCTCGAAACGACGGTGCGTGAAGGCACCGGACGACGTGCCGCCTTGCCCGGCGAACAAGCCGGCGGCAAGACCGGAACCACGAATGATTTCCGCGATGCCTGGTTTGCCGGATACGGGCGCGGTGTTGTCACTGTTGTCTGGACCGGCAATGATGACAACTCACCGACCGACCGCGCCACAGGCGGCGGCCCTCCGGCGCGGATCTTCTCGGCCTATCTGCGGGATGTGCCCGCCGAGATCACACCGATTTATACGCCGGACCTCGCCGATCTGATCGAGCAAACAACACCATCGGATCCTGCTCCGGCAGGGGAGACGCGCTCCGAGCCGGTCGACGATCCCGAAGACCCGATCGGCGCCCTGCTCTCGGCCATCGGCGGCTAGTGGAAGGTGGGACAGCCAGGATCATTTTCCCTGCTGCCAGACCGGTTCAGGCCGCAGACCTGTCACATTTCCCCTGTTAGAGTGCGTGCCAGCACCTTGCTCGCTGTGAGCACTTCTGAGGGGGATTGCATGAAACATCTTCTTTTGTCCGGACTTGCCAGTGCCGCCCTGTTGGCCGCGTGTTCACCGGAAGACAATCAAAACACGTCCAATGTTCGGGTCACTCAGACTCAAGCCGAAACGGCGCTGTCGGAGATGGGCCTGTTCGGTGATATCAATCCGAACATCACCTATGCCACCCTCGACGTCTCGGACAATCAGGCGGTGTTTCGGGATGTCGTTTTCCAGGCGGAAGCAGACGATGAAGGCACGCTCCCGGCCCCGGTTCGGGTCGCGGAAATGATCGTAACGGCACCCCGTCTAGGTGCGGGCGACATGCTGGAACTGGACGGCCTTACACTCAACCAGATCAGCATGCAGGACGAAGACAGTGAGTTGAGCATTCGCCGCATCATTGTGGACCAACCCAATGCGATGATGGCCAATGATATCGGTTTCCTGTTCTCCGGCAGTAGTTTCGAAGACGAGTCGGTGGATATTTCGGCATATACATTCCGTACGCTCGCGATCGAGGATCTGGAGCTAGTCGCCAACACACCCGCCACAAAAGACGCCGAGGCTTCAGATGTTGCGATCCGGCTTGATCGCATGGGTATTGATCATGACCTTGAGACCGGGCTGGGCGAGCTGGAACTGAGCGATTTCTACCTGTCCGCCACGGAAGATGACACACCGGTCAGCCTCTCGGTTGGTGCGGCCACCTTGTCCGGACTGGCAACACGTTCACTGATCCCGTTGATGCAAGGCACGACAGCGGCGGCTCTCAAAGGCGATGATGAACGCGTCGAGTCTGCCATTGAAAACATCACTGCCGAATTCGTCGGCCAATTCCAGAGCCGTCCCTGGGAAGTGTACCGATCCTGGCAACTGGACGATATCGCTATGAATGCCAGCGGCATTGTGATTGCCATGGATGCGCTGCGCTCTGGGTATGAAATCAACGGCGATATCGTCACAGAGCGCATGGAACTGGGCGCACTGACCCTGGGCGCTGAGGGGTCGTCTCAGGAAGCGACCGAACTGGCCGAAGCTCTCGATGGGCTGGGCTATGACGAGATGTCGCTGACAGCCTCATATGAAGCCCGCATTGATACGGTCAATGACCGCTATTACAGCGTGCGTCCAGGCATTATCGAGCTGGAGGACGGTCTGCGCATCACGATCGACCAGGATTTCTCCGGTTATCTCGCCTATCAGGATGCCAACGGCGCCACCATGGCCGAGTATGGGCTGGAACAGGACGAGGTTCCGCTCGATGTGACACTGTCAGATCTGGAACTGCTCCACCTCAACCGGCTGGACATCCAGCTTGAGGACAACTCCCTGCTGGAGCGCGCCTTCACCTTGGCAGGTGCAGAACAAGGCCTGACGGCAGAAGAGATGCGGGCTCAAATGTCAGCGCTTGTGATGATTTCGATGATGGGCGCGGGCGATGCCATCCCGCGTGAAGTATCCAGCCAGCTGACCCCGGCGCTGATGAGTTTCATCACCAATGGCGGGACACTGCGGATCGCTTCGGAACCCGACACGCCCTATTCCATCGGCGAAGTTGTTCAGGATGGCATGTCCAACACTCTGGATATCAATGCGCTGGGCCTGACCATCACGCAAGAACAATAAGGGCTCATTCCCCTGACATGAAAAGCCCGGCCATTGGCCGGGCTTTTTTGTTTGATCGCGTTCTCTGTCTGAGAAGACGCTCTAGCTGGCCTTGCGAGTTTTTCGAGATTTGCGACGCGCCAGTGCCTGGGCGCCCTGCTCCTTCATGAAGGCTTTCATCCGCGGAGCGATCTGTTCGCGGAAGCGTCGTCCATTGAACACACCATAATGGCCGACACCCGGCTGGATATAGTCCTCCCGAAGACCCTCCGGCAGATTGCTGCACAGGGTGTGAGCCGCCTGGGTCTGGCCAATACCGGAGATATCGTCCTTCTCGCCCTCAACCGTCAGCAGCGCCGTATCAGTGATCTCCGCTGGGTTCACGGTCCAGCCGCGATGGTCAAACGTGCCCAACGGCAGGGCGTGGTCCTGAAATACATCCTTGATCGTCTGGAGGTAGAATTCCTCCGAAAGGTCCATCACCGCAAGGTATTCATCATAGAATGTGCGGTGCTTGTCGGCGCTGTCTCCATCGCCCTCAACCAGCTGATTGAAGAAATTCCAGTGCGCATCAACATGACGATCCAGATTCATGTTCATGAATCCGGCCAGTTGAAGAAAGCCCGGATAGACCCGACGCATGGCGCCTGGGTAGGGCATCGGAACGGAGTGCACCAGATTGCCGGCAAACCACTCATAAGGTTTTTCTTCTGCCAGCTTGTTCGGCACGGTCGGGGAAAGACGCGTGTCGATCGGCGACCCCATGAATGTCATCGTGGCGGGACGCGACGGATCCTGCTCATGCGCCATACAGGCAATCGCGGCCAGTGTCGGCGGTCCGGGCTGGCATACAGCCACCACATGAACATCGGGGCCCAAGAACGCGATCATCTCGCGCACATAGTCGACGAAGTCATTCAGGTCGAAACGACCGTCAGACATCGGCACCATGCGGGCATCGGACCAATCCGTGATATAAACCTCACTGTCGGGCAGGAAGGCGTCCACCGTGCCCCGCAGGAGGGTGGCATAGTGACCGGACATCGGCGCCACGAACAGGACTTTCGGGTCCTCTCGCTCGCCCCGCGCAGCGCGCAATCCGCTCTCTTCGCGCTCGAAATGCAGGAGCTTGCACCAGGGCTTCTCCCACACAATGGTCTCGACAACCGGAACGTCCACGCCCTCGATCATGACCTGGTCAAGCATCCATTCCGGCTTGCCATAACGCCGGGTCACACTTTCAAACAGATCGGCGGCCGCCACCATGGTCCGGCCGGCGATGGTATCGCCCATCGGATTCCAGGGCGCTTCCAGCGTCCGTTTGGTTGACGCCGCTGCGGCACGCCAGGGCGTCATCGCCAGTCGGCTCATTTCATACATGCTGTACAGCATTCGCTACTCCACACCGCGCCACCAGGCGCGCTTGTTCAGCTCGCCACCGTGTTCAGGAGGATGCCTCATCAGTCTCAAGGAAGTCTTGAAGCCGAGCGGCAAGATCGCCCGTACTGGTACCATGAGGAAAGACGTCGGCGAATTTCCCTTGGGAATCCATAAGGTAAAGGAAGGAGCTGTGATCCATAAGATAATCATTGGATTGGTCGTCCTCAGCCCGTTGGGCTACGACCCGGTATTCTGACAACACCGCCGCCACCTGTTCGGTGGACCCGGTGAGCCCGACCAATCCGTCCGGAAAGGCAGGGGAGGCAACATAGGCCGCCATGGAATCAACCGTATCGCGTTCCGGATCGATGGAAATCAGGACCGGCTGAATGCGCGCCGCATCCTCCGGATCCATTTGTCGCAGTGCGCCGTCCATGATTTGCAGGGAGAAGGGGCATACGTCAGGACAGTAGGTGTATCCGAAATAGATCAGCATGGGTCGCCCCAGGAAATCGGCTTCGGTCACCGTGCGACCAGTGTGGTCGACCAGCGTGAAAGGGCCACCGATATCCGCTTCTCCACTGACCCGGACAGCCGGGCGTGCGGAGTCGGAGCGATCTCTGTCGAGAATCATCAGACTCATGAAGGTCAAAACCATCACCATCGGAGCGGCGATGAGAAGCCAGAGCCAATTACGTGACATGAACGCGTTCCATCTATTAGACCGGACAGCAGGGGATTCGGCTGTCCGAGGCATGTTGCATGCGCGAAATGTAACATTTGCACGACGCGAGTCCATGCGGTGATATGAATACCCATTCAGGAAAGTGGACGAGAATGAGCCAAGCAGACTGGGATCCATACGGTGCCGATGCGCATTTAACACCTGTTTTCGGTCGCTTACGCCTGCGAACCCTGGCCATGCTGCGCTGGCTGGCGATTGCAGGGCAAACTGTCACGGTTGTGTTAGTTCACTATGTTTTGGGCTTCACCCTGCCGATCGGCTTCTGTTTCGGGGTGATTCTCGTCAGCGCCTGGATCAATACCTGGCTTACTTTGGCCGTCCCGCCGCAACGATTCGCCAAGGAATGGGAAGTCTTCCTGCAACTGGGATTTGATGTCCTGCAGATGTGCGCCCTTCTGACGCTGACTGGCGGGCTGCAAAACCCCTTCGTTGTGATGCTGGTCGCGCCCGTAACCATTGCCGTGGCCACCATGCCCGCACGCTGGTCCGCAGGTGTGGCCGCAACCGCCTTGCTGGGGACGCTGGGCATGTGGTTCTGGAGTTTGCCTTTGCCCTGGCTGGATGGCGGTTCACTGGACCTGCCGGGCTTTTACCTGCTGGGCCTGTGGATCGCGATCTTTATCGCGGTCGCCTTTACCGCCATCTATTCCTGGCGCATCACCAGCGAGGGCCGTCGCATGGCGACCGCTCTGGCCGCAACCCAGTCCGTTCTCTCGCGGGAACAACGCCTGTCCGCGCTTGGCGCCCTCGCTGCCGCTGCAGCCCACGAGCTGGGTACGCCCCTGGCGACCATCCAGCTCACCGCCAAGGAAATGTTGCGCGAGATGAAGGACGATCCCCTGCTCAAGGAGGATGCCGAACTGCTGGTCACCCAAGCCAAACGCTGCCGGGATATTCTCAAACGCCTGGGCGAGGAGCGGGCCGCCAGCGATGAACGGCATGACCGTCTGGAACTGGACGCGGCCCTTGAAGAAGCAGCCGCACCGCTGCGCGGGTTGGGCCCGCAGCTGGAGGTGCGGCTCGATACGAGCTCAAGTGGGTCGCCGCCCGTACTCCAGCGGCAGGGTGAACTGCTCTACGGGCTGGGGAATTTCATCGAGAATGCAGTCGACTTCGCCGATACACGCGTGATCATCGAAGCCAGCTGGGATAGCGAGACCATCACGGTGCGCATTGAGGATGACGGGCCGGGTTTCTCGGCCGATATCCTGTCCAAGATCGGCGAACCCTATGTCACCACACGGCCGGGTATTGTCGGCCAGGGCGGTCTGGGACTGGGCGTGTTTATCGCCAAGACCATGACAGAACGCGTAGGCGGCCAGGTGCGTTTCGAGAATGCCGGCCAGCAAGGCGGAGCCCGCGTGTTGATGCGCTGGCCGCGCAAACGGGTGGAGGCGGCACCTATCGTCCGCTAAAATAATCAAACTGATCGAAGAACTCGGCTTAGAGGTAACACGGTGAGCGAACTCGAATACGAACTTCCCGACGACAAATCCCTGATGATTCTGGATGATGATGCGCCCTTCCGGACGCGTCTCGGACGCGCCATGACGGCACGAGGCTTTGTCGTTTCCGCTGTCGGTTCCGTGGATGAAGCCAAGGAAGTGGCCGTGGCCAATCCACCCGCTTTCGCCGTTCTGGACCTGCGTCTGCAGGATGGTGATGGCCTGGAAGTGGTCCAGACCCTGCACAAGGCCCGCGCAGACTGCCGGGTCGTGATGCTGACCGGATACGGCAATATCGCCACAGCTGTCGCAGCTGTGAAGGCCGGTGCTGTGGACTATCTCTCCAAGCCGGCTGACGCGGATGACGTCGTCAAGGCCCTACTCGCCTTGCCTGATACCAAGCCGCAACCGCCTGAAAACCCAATGTCGGCAGACCGGGTGCGCTGGGAGCATATTCAGCGCGTGTTCGAGCTGTGCGATCACAATGTATCTGAAACGGCGCGCCGTTTGAACATGCACCGCCGGACCCTTCAGCGCATCCTGGCCAAGCGCGCTCCGCGCTGATTGGCCCAAATTGACGGCTTTGGTCACTTAAGGCCAGGACAATCCGGCGTTAGGGTGAAGCATGACTTCACCTCAGCGCATATGTTTCGTCATCTATGACGGTTTCGAACTTCTCGACCTCACCGGCCCGTTCACGGTTCTGAGTGCCGCTGCGCGCAAGGACCCGGAGAAACGGTTTGAACTGTGCGTCGCCGCACGCGAGACGGGTCAGATCCGCTCTGCCAACGGCCTGACGGTTATGGCGGAGCACCGGCTTTGTGACCTGGCCCAGTCCGAACAGGGCGTGCACAGCCTGGTGTGCGTCGGCGGCGACCAGCCCCAGATCGGCGCCGCGATCGCAGACAAGACCTTCACACGCTCCATAGCCGAAGCCGGTCAACGCGCCCAGCGGCGCATATCCGTCTGTTCAGGCACGTTTTTCTTGGCTGCAAGCGGTTTAGCCCGTCAACGCCGCGTGACCACGCACTGGAGGGCTGCGCAGCGCCTGGCCCGCGCCTTCCCTGATCTGAGCGTCGATTCCGATGCCCTATATGTGCAGGACGGTCCGGTTTGGACATCAGCCGGTGTCACCGCCGGTATTGATCTGACGCTGACCCTGGTCGAACAGGATTTTGGCCGCGAAGCCGCGCTGTCGATTGCCCGCAATATTCTCGTGCCCCGCATCCGCTCCGGTGGACAGAGCCAGTACTCCGCCGAGCTGGCCGCCCAGGATGAGGGTGAAACGCGCCTGGCGCGCCTGTTCTCTGCCGTGCGCCGAGAACCCGAAGCCGACTGGCAGATCGATAATCTGTGTGAGCTGTTGCATGTGTCCCGGAGAACCCTGACCCGGCTCTGTCAGTCCGAAACCGGTCTGTCGCCCGCACAACTCGTCGAGCGCCTGCGCCTTGATCGCGCCCGCTCTCACCTGGTGGAGACGGATGCCCCGCTCGGCCAGATCGCTCGCCGCTCGGGCTTTGCCACGCTGCAACGCATGGAGCGGGCGTTTCAACGCCAGATGAGCACCACACCGCGCGAATTTCGTGCCCGTTTTCGCAGTCCTTATGCCCAGGAGAGTTTCGCATGAGCCTGAATATCGGATTTTTGATCTTTGATGATGTCACACAGCTGGACTTCACCGGTCCCCTGCAAGTGCTCAGCCGCATCCCGGATGCGCAGACCTATATTGTGGCCAAGGAACTTCGCCCCATCCAGTCGGATTGCGGACCGTTTCTCATGCCCTCTCACACACCGGACACGTGTCCGCCGCTCGACGTGATCTGTGTACCGGGTGGATTTGGCATTGATGCGGTCATGGAAGACGAGGCGCTTCTGAGCTTTTTGCGCACCCAGGCTGAGGGCGCCCGTTATGTGACGTCGGTCTGCACAGGCGCTTTTGTGCTCGGAGCCGCTGGATTGCTCAAGGGTGTCAAAGCCACCACACATTGGGCCTATCATGAGGCCCTGAGCGCATTTGGCGCCGAACCGGTCAATGAACGCGTTGTGCGGGATGGCCGATTCATGACCGGTGGTGGTGTGACCGCCGGGATTGATTTTGGTCTGGTCATGGCCCGTGAGATTGCAGGAGACACAGTGGCCTCCGCGATCCAGCTGGGTGTGGAGTATGATCCGGCGCCCGTCCTCGATAGCGGCCATCCGGATCGGGCCCATCCCGCGCTGGTCGAAGCCGTCAAAGCCCGACTGGCGCCCCGTATCGCCAGCTTCAATACTGTGGTTGAGCGTATAACGGACCGTGCACCGGCCTAGGCCGTCACAAAAGATCCTCTTCCCCCGGCTGGCGCATGAGCCGATCAGCCGCCGTGCGGGCATACCGCAGGGTGATGGCCTTACGCCGGGCCGGGGCCAGTTTGAACACCGGACTATCGCGTACAATGGCCCCGCCAAACCCGTCGGCGATGATCAGGCCCGCCTCTTGGGGGATCAGGTCATGGGGAAAACGCTGGGACACAGCAAAAAAGATCGCATCGCAATACCCAGTATAATCCGTCCATTTCTGGTCGGCCCGGAAATCTGCAATGCCCGACTTCACCTCTACAATCGTGATCTCGCCCTTGCGGCCAATCGCGGCGATATCGGCTCGGCGCCCGTCGGGCAGCGTGAATTCGGGGATGGAGGAATAGCCCATCTGCCAGAGCAATCGGGCCGCCCCACGCATCAAGGCCTGGGCATCATCGATATCGGGGTTTTTCGCTGAGGCGACATCGTGCATATCCATACGCGCACTATGTTCCACCTTTGTTCACAAAACAAGACCCCGGACCAGGTGATCCGGGGTCTCGCGACTGTGAGCTCAGACGATGTTTCGTCGAGGTCCGTTCCCTATTTCGAGGGCCGCCGCTGCGGTTCCGTCATATCGAACCCGTAGAAAATGGCGTCCATCATATCATCCTGCTCACGAAGGACTTCCGAGGCCGCGTCGGACGGAACCACATGTCCCAGGCTCTTCATCTCGTACACCATGCGGTATTCATCCCCGCTTCGGCGGGCGGTGTAGCTGTACTCAAAGGCTGAGTTTTCGATCCGCTCGCTCTCATTCTCCAGATCCCAGTTGCGCCCGCCATTGGTGAGCTTGATCGTGATCTCATGGCGAATATGGAAAGGATGCCCGACAGCGAGAGGGGATACGCGGCGACGCTCTGCATCATTCTCCACCACCCGGGTCAGCGCGTGGGCAAAGAAGTTGAAGCTGTAGGCGGACGGAGTGGCTCCATCTTCATAGGGGGTGTGCAGATCCACTTCTTCCCAGACGGTGAGCTGGTTGTTGGCCCGGTCATCCTCATACCGGAGCGGTTCCACAAACTCACTGTCCCCGAATGCACCATTGTAGAAATCGAGATAATTGCGTTGCAGCCCGCTACGCCCGACCTCGGCAATCACGGCACGGGCAAAATCCGCTTCATCGCGTGTCCGAACGGTTTCAACTGAAAGACGGATCGGCGCAGAACGACCGCCTGACAGATCCACTTCCTCGCGAACGATGAGCGATGGCCCCTCGGCATCTCGCTCGGCCGCCATCGAAACCAGGCCTTCGCCGCGCTCGGTCAAAGGCAAGGCCCAACCATAATCAGCCTGTGTCAGCGCAGCGAGCGTGCCGCCCTGATGCGAATTGGTCGGGTCCACCCAATAGGTTTCACCGTCATGGCGCAGGCGGGTGATGACATGGTCGAAACCACCCGGCGACGGCATGTAATTGTCCAAACCTCGCCCACTATAAAGATTCACAAGCGCCGGATCGGCTGTGAAACCCAGCTCGCGGGCCATCTGGTTGAACAGGACGGTCTTGGCCTTGCAGTCCCCGAAACGGGTCTGCAGGGTTTGATCCGGGCTCGCGGGCACATATCCACCCTGACCAAAGCTGAGCGCCAGATAGCGCACTTCATCCTGAACGAAGCGCAAGGCCGCCAGCAGCTGATCTTCCGGCGTCTCGTGGCGCGCCCGAATTCGCTCCACTTCAGACCGAACGGCGGCATTCGGTTCAAGGTTGAAAATCGGTTCGGCCCAGTCCGTCACATCCTGCCAATCATCAAAACCGGTAATCCGCAAGGCCGGGTATTGGTAATGCCAGGAGGGGGCACCGCTTTCCGGATCCAACGCCTCAACCTGAAGCCCGTCATAACGAAACTCTTCAAAGCCAGCGCCGGTCTGATGGATCACATCCACCTTTCCACCGAAGACGTCCCAGTATCCCACATCACCGTCCGTCCAGAGTGAACGCACAAACAAACGCTCGACCGGAACAGCCCATCTCAGCGTAAACTCACGGAAATCCTGACCGTCAAACACCGGATTGCTGCCATAGATCGTATAGGCCACATCCACAACATCACCCACGCGGACATCATCGAGACGCATCAGCGCGGTGACCTGGCCGTTCAGCATCAGGCGATCAAATTCGGTCTCCTGCCGGGCAAAATCAACGCGCACACTGTCTCGACGATCCGTGCGCTCACCGTCGCGCGTAATATAGACATGATGAAACACCAGTCGCTGAAAACTGGGATCGAAGACAATCTGCTGCTGGGCCACCTCTTCAACGCCCGAAATATTGCGCGCTTCACGCACGATACGTCGGAAATTGACAGGCTCTTCCCCGCGCGCATCGTGCTGCGTGTCGGTCAGCAGATAGACCACGCCGCCAAAAGCCTCCAGCTCAGCCTCTTCAGCGAGCGGGGCACGCACCTCTTGCACAAAAGCCGGAGCAGCATCCCAGACCGCCTCGGTCGGAACGGCGACCGGCGTGAAATCCACCTGGGCATTCGCGACCGCCACCCAGAGCGGTGAAATCAGGAGAAGTGTCAGAAATCGGATTGGATTTTTCATTGTCATGCCTCGCCCCCACAGTATTTTAAGCCGTAGTCGGGGGCTGACGCGGATACAACCGGGACTCAGCAGCACCGCCCAGTATTTCAGCCCGGAGTCGCTGCTTTCCTCATGTCTGTTGCACATCTGACACCGCCCGATCCGGACGCATTCGCGCAATTGGCGAAGTCGGCGCTGGACTCACTCCCAAACTCCATTCGGTCCATCAGCCAGTCGCTTGAAATCCACATTCAGGACCTGCCCGATGATGACATGCTCAAGGCGGTCAACCTGGAGCATCCCTATGAATTGACCGGCCTGTATGTGGGCGTTGATCTGATGAACAAGAGCATCACCGATCCCTCACCGCATATGGACCGGGTCTATCTGTTTCGCCTGCCGATCCTGATTGAATGGGTTGAAACCGGAAATCTCCCCCTCGGCGAACTGGTCACCCACGTCCTTGTGCACGAGATTGGTCACCATTTCGGCTTTTCCGATGATGACATGCACCGTATCGAGGATCAGGACTGAGCGAGGGTTTCGCGGACAAAGGCCGGCACAGCTTCACTTGCCTTGCCCAATCGGTGTTCATGGAAGACCGGCGACATGTCGGTCTCTTCCAGATTGATTTCAATACAGCGGGCACCCGCGTCGCGGGCCACCTGGCTGAAGCCAGCCGCTGGATAGACCGTGCCGGAGGTCCCAATGGAAACAAACAGGTTGCAGGATTCCAGCTGGCTATAAATCAGCTCCATCTGCAAAGGCATTTCGCCAAACCAGACTATGTGAGGGCGCAGAGTCCCTGTGGATCCGCACGCGGAACACGTATCCAGCGATGAGAGCTCTTTCGGAGCCTCGCCCGTCGCGTGGCAATTGGTACATCGCATCCGAGACAACTCACCATGCATGTGAACCAGACGCTCGGATCCGGCCGTCTCATGGAGATTGTCGACATTCTGGGTCACGAGGAGAAACTCGCCGCCGCGTGCAATCCAGGCCGCCTCCAACTCGGCGAGGGCCTGATGTGCTGCATTGGGCCGAGCCGTGACAAGGTTTTTCCGACGCGCATTATAGAAGGCATGAACCTCATGGGGTTTCGCCGCGAACGCCTCGGGTGTGGCCAGTTCACGCCAGTCGAATTTCGACCAGATTCCATCCGTATCTCGGAACGTGCCCAATCCCGACTCGGCAGAAACCCCGGCTCCTGTCAGAATCACGAGATGTCCGGACATGATCGGTCTCCCTCTGAACGCCTGCATATGGGAGCAACCGCAATGAGCCCGGTCAAGATTCCCGGGGCCCAGTATACGAAAAAACCCGCCAGCTTGCGCTGACGGGTTCTTCGAAACTTAAAGCCGGTCGGCTTATTTTTTCGGCTCGCGCTTGACGATACCGCGACCGGTCGTGCGCTCGGCGATACGTGCGGACTTACCGCGACGATCACGCAGATAGTAGAGCTTGGCGCGACGGACCTTGCCGCGACGCTTGACCTCGATCTGCTCGATCATCGGAGAATAGACCGGGAATACACGCTCGACACCTTCACCGAAGGAAATCTTGCGCACCGTGTAGCTTTCGTTCAGGCCGGTGCCGGAACGGGCAATGCAAACACCTTCGAAGACCTGAACGCGTTCGCGATCGCCTTCCTTGATGCGCACGTGCACACGCAGGGTGTCACCCGGATCGAAGGCCGGGAGTTCCTTATCGCCCAGGACGCGGGCGGCTTCTTCTTGTTCCAGCTGCTCGATCATGTTCATCGTGCATTCTCCTTGCGTCGCTTGTACCGACCCCACAGATCGGGACGACGCGTCTTCGTTATCTCTTCCGCCTGTTCCTGACGCCAGTCCGCGATGCGGCCATGATCGCCAGAGAGCAGGATGTCCGGGATCTGTCGGTCCTCCCATTCCCGCGGTCGGGTGTAGTGAGGATATTCGAGCAGATCGCCCTCAAAACTCTCATCAACAGTCGACATCGGGTCGCCCAGAACACCGGGAAGCAAGCGGACACAGGCTTCAATCAGCAACTGTGCGGGCGCTTCACCCCCGGCCAGAACGGCATCACCGACACTGACCTCTTCCATCTCGCGACCCTCGATGACCCGCTGATCCAGGCCTTCGAAACGTCCACAAAACAGAACAACACCGGGTCCGTCCGCCCATTCCCTCACGCGGGATTGGGTGATCGGTCTTCCCCGAGGCGTCAAATAGATCAACGGCCGTTTCTCGCCCTGCCAGCGGGACTGCACCGTATCGATCGCTTCCGCTGCGACATCCGGCCGGAGTACCATACCGGCACCGCCCCCGGCAGGGGTGTCATCAACGGAGCGGTGCTTATGACGGGAAAAATCCCGGATGTCCACAGTTTCTAGCGCCCAGATCCCACGATTCGCAGCTGTCTGGATGACAGACACACCCAGAGGCCCGGGAAAGGCTCCGGGAAAGAGGGTCAGGACGCTGGCCGTCCAGGGAGTCGGGTCTTGGGTCTGGGTCATGGCGCGCGGGTTTAGCAGAGCCAGCCCGCCAGAACCAGAGCGCGCTCCTGTTATTCGGCGGCCACCGGTCGGGTCGCGCGCTTGAAGGGGTAGGTCAAACGCATTGCCGGACGTTCGACCAGGAACCAGCTGAGCGCCCCGGCGGCCAGGACCAGTGGTGTCGCGAGCACAACCAGCATCCATGGATCGATCGCGTGTCCGGTCTCGCGCAGCCACAGGCCTACGATCATCTGTTGAATGGGCCATGCATAGATATAGACACCATAGCTGATATCGTGTGGCAGGCCTGCCTTACGGCCCTCACCGGCATAGGCCAGCATCAAGGTCGCGTAACAGACCGTCACGATCAGGATCAGCATGTAGAGACTGTCGGGCAACATCAGTTTCGCAACGACCGTCCAGATCAAAAGACAAACGGCCACATCCAGACGAACCGGGACATGGCTGGCATACCGATGTGCGAGAACACCCAGCAATCCTGAGAAGGCCAAGTACCGCCCCTCGACAAGAATAAAGGACCATCCGCCCTGCGCTTCGTCTGTCAACGCATGCCCGGCCACCGACCACCCGGCCAGTAGCAAGACAACAAGCCAGAAGCCCGGCGGGCGTTTGAACATGCCCAGCAGACCGCCGAGACCAATCACAGCGTAGAGCAGGACCTCATGGCGCAAGGACCAGACCGAGCCATTGATCGCGTGCTCGAACGGGTGCCCCACAAACACATAGGGATCAGTGAACTGGATCGACATGAGCATGACAAGCCGAGTGGCGTACTCGGCCAACGCCTCAGGCGACGCGGGAGACCAAAAACCGGTCGCAACCAGGACAAGCGGGACGACCACAGCATTGACGCATAATGCGGGCATCAGCCTTCGCATTCTGGCCCAGGAAAATTGCAAAATGCGAGATTGATAACGCCGCGCGCTCTCCACAATCAGCATGCCCGAAAGGAAGAAAAACACGTGCACAGCCAGCTCGTGAAATCCGACACCTGTGCTGTATTCGAGCGGCACAACGGCTTGTGGGCCTTGAGAAATATGCCAACTGTGCCCAACGAGAACAGCAAATGCTGCGCCCAGGCGAATCTGGTCGATCCGGTTTTCCCGGCGGCCGATACAATCTGAAAGATACATGGCAGGCTCCGCTTTATAGGGTCGTTTGACCCTTTACGGAGCAAGGCGTGGGCCGATCAGTCGGTGTCCGGACGATCGGCTGTTTGGGATCGAGCCTGGGCTGCGCGTGTTTCCTCAGCCTTGTCGCCAATCATCTCTTTAGGATCCAGCGTCACCACGCCATCAGCCAGTGAGACGTGGGGAACTTCTTCACGCGAAAACGCAATCAGCCACGCCCCGTTCTGACCCGGAGTTTTATGGATCTCCAGTAGATCACCGGAGCCGAAATCATGCACGGCCCGCACTTCACCCATCGGTTCACCATCCAGGTTCTGGACCTTCAGGCCGATGAGATCTGAGTGGTAGAATTCGTCTTCTGCCAATTGCGGGAAAACTTCACGAGACACAAAGAGCTGTGTGCCTCTCAGTTCAGCCGCCTGCTCCCGGGTGAGACGGCGGTCAAACCGGACGACCCAGGCATCTTTCACAGCCCGCCAAGAGCGAGCGGTCATCAGCGTTTGCCCGGATTTGTCCAGAAACGGTCCGTAAGAGAACACCATTTCCGGATCCTGGGTGAAGCTTTTCACCTTGCAATCACCCTGCACGCCGTGCGCACCCGTGATCGCGGCCACCAGAACCAGATCCATATCCTGTTCGCTCATCTCAGGTCACCCGGTCAGGTCGCCATTCCGGTGGACACCGGGAAAGACCTTCTCTCCCGGCATCCATCGGACTGAAATAGAGGGTGAGAGCTTACTCGGAAGCCTCTTCACCACCGTCTTCCGCCGGAGCTTCGGACGCCTCGGCTTCAGCAGCAGCGGCGGCCGCCGCAGCTTCTTCTTCAGCCGCCTTGCGCTCGGCTTCTTTCTCGGCCTTCTCGGCAGCACGTTCCTTGGCCTTTTGACCCGGCTCGGCTTTTTGCGGGTTATTGCCGCGCTCCCACGTCCACGCCTCTGCATCGGCCTGGCTGATGAAGCGAGCGACACGATCGGTCGGCTGGGCGCCCTTGGCGATCCAGGCCTTGATCTTGTCCATCTCCAGCTTCACACGCTCACCGTCTTTCGGCAGCATCGGGTTATAGGTGCCGACTTTCTCGATGAAACGGCCGTCGCGCGGCATGCGGCTGTCCGCCACAACAATTCGGTAGTAAGGGCGCTTTTTGGCGCCACCGCGGGCGAGACGAATTTTCAGTGCCATTGTGGTATTCCTTCAGTCACTTAGGTCTTGTTCAAAGTCTATTTCTTGCCAAATCCCGGGGGCAGGCCTTTCGGCCCCAGCGGCGAACCGCCCCCAAGTCCTGGCAGGGTGGGTTTGGAGCCCGGCAAGCCGGGCAGGCCGGACGGCGCATTGCCCCCCAGCAAATCCTGTGTCGCCCCGCCCAGATCGGCCGGATTCATGCCGCCTGGCGGCATGCCGCCGGGCATTCCGCCCATCATGCCTGCCAGTCCGCCACGGCCTTTCTTGCCAGCCTTCTTCATGACGTCAGACATCTGGCGATGCATTTTGAGAAGCTTGTTCACATCGGCGACCTGGACGCCGGCTCCGGCCGCAATACGCTTTTTGCGACTGGCCTTAAGGATTTCCGGGCGCGCCCGCTCCTGCTTGGTCATCGACAGGATGATCGCTTCCTGCCGTGAGAGCATCTTGTCGTCAAAGCCGGCATTGGCCATTTGTGATTTCGCCGCCTTGTTCATGCCCGGCATCAATCCCATCAGACCGCCCAGTCCACCCATTTTCTTGAGTTGACCGAATTGCTCGCGCAGGTCCTCGAGATCGAACTTGCCCTTGGCCATTTTCTTGGCCATGCGCTCGGCTTTTTCCTGGTCGACCTGTTCCGCTGCCTTTTCGACCAGCGAGACAATATCACCCCGACCGAGGATCCGGCCGGCCAGACGGCGTGCGTCAAACGCATCGAGACCATCCGGCTTTTCCGAAACACCCAGGAATTTGATCGGCAGACCGGTAACATGGCGCATCGACAGAGCTGCACCGCCGCGACCATCACCGTCCATACGGGTCAGGACCAGACCCGTCAAAGGCAGACGCTCATGGAAACGATTGGCGGTTTCCACCGCGTCCTGGCCAGTCAGGCTGTCAGCCACCAGCAAAGTCTCGTGCGGGCGTGTCACCTCGGCAATCGCCTTGGCTTCCGCCATCATCTCCTCGTCGATCGAGGTCCGGCCGGCGGTGTCGAGAATGACGACATCATAGCCCTGAAGCTTGCCCGCACTCATCGCACGCTTGGCAATATCGACAGCGGTCTGGCCTTCAACGATCGGAAGGAACCCCGCTTCCACAGTCCCCGCCAGCTGTTGCAATTGCTGCATCGCGGCCGGGCGACGGGTGTCGAGCGAGGCCAGCAGCACTTTCTTCTTGTGCTTGTCCTGGATGCGTTTGGCCAGCTTGGCCGAGGTCGTCGTTTTACCTGAGCCCTGCAGACCGGCCATCAGGATGGCAATCGGCGGCTCGCCCTCGAGGGTCAGACCGACCGGTTCTCCCTCACCGCCCAGCAGATCGACAAGGGCATCATGGACGATCTTGATCACTTGCTGACCGGGCGCAACAGCGCGGATGACATCCTCACCCACGGCGCGCTCACGGATCTGTTTGATCACCGATTTGACAACCGGCAGGGCGACATCCGCCTCAAGCAGAGCAATGCGGATCTCGCGCAGGGCCGCGTCCACATCTTTTTCCGAGAGCACACCACGTCCGGTGAGCCCGTCGAAAATTCCGCCTAATCGTTCTGTCAGCGTGTCAAACATGACCCTTGCCTCTTTCTCAGACCATCACGCAAAGCAGTGTAGCCCCGCTGAGCGAAAACTTCGCCGAGCGGAGGGCTCGCCTGCCTCCCTCTCCCGGCATGTGGGAGATTGTGCAGGTAAGACAAGCTAGACAGCTTGAATGATGAAGCGGCGCGTTTACGCCGTCAGGACGAAAGAGTCAAGGATAACCACGCCGACCTTCAGGACGGTTCACGCTCCGGGCCGTTTTTATCGACCAGCTTGCGATAGAGCCGCGGCCCACGAAAGACCAGCCAGACACCGGTCCAGACATTTCCCAACACGAAAATCGGCATCGCCCAGACCAGCGTCAGCCACACCTTCCGTTCGGTCCAGCCAATCAACAGGGCCGAAATCACAAAGCCGAAATACAAGTCCACCAGAGTCACAATGCCCCAGGGTCGCTGGGTCAGGAAATCGCCGGCTGCACCAAATTCACCGGCCTGGATCGCCCACACGATCAATCCGGTCAGCACAATAGTGAGCAGGGCGATGAGCAAGCGTGCGCGGACAGGCATGATGAAAATTCCCGAAACAACCTGTCTCCGATACGCCCGGCACAGGACAGCGGATCACCCGTCAGTGTCCGCGACCTGGTTTTCTGCGGCCAGGTTCTGGGAAAGGGGCTTTTGGACATCCGCCGTCGGGATGGCGCCCTGCATCATAAGCTCGATGGGCTCGGGCCGACTGGTCCAGGCGACCCATGCAAACAATCCGATGAATATGGCCATTGCCCCCCAGACCAGGCCGGACTGGGCGAGCAATTGAATGCCGATAGGTTTGCGCAGCCGTGTCATCGTCGAACTCCCGCCTCATCAAGGCTCTCAGATGTCGCTCATATGGGAAAACGACGGTTGAAAACCAGATGTCGCGGGATGCAATAACGCGAGGAGGGGGTATGCACGCGTGATCCGTGACACGCAGGCCACACAGATCAGACCTCGCCAATCAGGCGGCGGAGGCCTCGCCGAGCGCGTAGAGATAGTCCCAGGTAAAAATGCCGCTGTCATGACCATCATCAAAGACCAGCCGCACGGCATATCGTCCCACGGGGTCCGCTTGCGTGATCAGCACGTTGGCCTTTCCCGTCACGGTTTTTTTCTGTCCGGGACCATGGCCCTGCACCTCGGCACTGGGGCTTTCCACCCGCAAGGTTTCAAAGGGAATGGCAAAACGACGTCCATCATCGAACTGGATGTCGAGGACCTTCCGGCCAGAGGAGAAATTCAGCGCCTGGGGCCAGGGACGGCTCATCCCGCCTCCTCCAGGCGACGTGCCTCGTCTTCCAGCATAACCGGAATACCGTCGCGCACCGGATAGGCCAAACCGGCACTCTCGGAGACCAGTTCGCGAGCCTCGGCGTCATACCGCAGTGGAGCCCGGGTCACAGGACAGACCAAAACCTCGAGCAGTTTGGGATCAAGTGTGCGTTCTTGGGTATCAGACATGATGCTCTTCCTATGCGAACAGAAGGGAGGACAGTCGGCGACGACCGCTTCGGGTCACCTCGCTGTTCGGCCCGGCCGCCTCGAACACTTTAAGCAGGAGCTCGCGTGCCGCCTTGTCATTCCATTCCTTTTCCAGCGCAGTGATCGCCAGCAATTGATCGGCGGCGGCCTGATAATCGGCCTCTGCCAGATAGGCCTGGGCCAGCTCGAAGCGGGCCTCAAGATTGGCAGGATTATCGCGGACAGCCACAACAAGCTCGGCGGTCGCTTCATTTCCGCCAGATGCCGCCAGTTCCATCGCCGTCCGAACACCTTTGACCGCGGGGTGGTCTGCCCGTTCGGCAGGAACCTGTTTGAGGATTTCCTCGGCACGCTCCACTTCACCGGCATCAAACCAGATCCGCGCCAAACCTGCCAGGGCCTCAGGATTCCCCGGATCCATCTGGGCGACCATCGCATAATCCTGGGAAGCCCCACCGGGATCTCCCTCAGCAAAGGCCGCCTCGGCTCGCTTGAGTATCTCGGCAAGCTCTTCCGCACTCGGTCCGTCACCGGTCAGGCGTTTGATGAAGTCCTGGATCTGGCTTTCCGGAATAGCCCCCATGAAACCATCGACAGGCTGACCATCCTTGAACGCAAAGACCGCCGGGATGGATTGCACCCGAAGCTGGCCGGCAATGCCCGGGTTTTCATCGATATTGATCTTCACCAGGCGAACCGCACCTTTGGCCAGAGAGACCGCGCGCTCGATCGCCGGCCCGAGCTGGCGACACGGACCACACCAAGGGGCCCAGAAATCGACCAGGACCGGGACCTCTCGCGACGGTTCGATCACGTCGGCCATAAAGGTCTGATCGGAGGAATTCTTGATCAGATCCGCAGTAGCGCCATCACCGGTCATTGCCATGAGTGTCATCCTTGTTCTGTCACGCTCTAAGTGGACCTGCACCCGGAGGCGATCAAGTCTTCATTCTGCAGCCGCCAGTGCCGCAAAGTCGACTTCTTCCATCCCATGGCCGGTTGACTGAACAAACCGTCGCAGATCATCGGCCGAGATGGAGGTCGTGGCGGTATTCTCAAGCGGGTGGAAATTCACGATCTCGTGGGCCATCAGTGCCGCATCCACCACGAAACGCACACGTTTCTCGCTGTCATTGATGAGAGAGAAGGCCGTCACAGACCCGGGCCGAACGCCCAGCACATCGAACAACAGCTCCTCCTTGCCAAACGACAGGCGGGCACACCCCAGAACCGGATGAAGCCGGTTGATCCGGATCGGTGTCTGACCGAGCGCCGAGACCAGGACCAGATTGTCTTTCTTGTCTTTGAGGAAGAGATTTTTCGTGTGCCCGCCCGGCAGGGCAGACTTGATCTCCCGGCCCTCATCCACAGTGAACACGGCCGGATGTTCGAGCGTGGAATGCGCGATATCCAGCTCGTCCAGATAGGTAAAAAGATCGGATCGACTTGCAGGCATGGAGATATCAAACCCGCAACCGCGCCGAAATCAACCCGACTGCAAAAGGTCTCACATCACCGCTTGCAATCGGAACGGCTTTGCGCGATATACCCCGCTCCCCAGCGGGGCCACGGCCCTGCAAACAGTGAGCGGGCGTAGCTCAGGGGTAGAGCGTCACCTTGCCAAGGTGAATGTCGTGAGTTCGAATCTCATCGCCCGCTCCATTTTTAATCCTTCTTTCCCGACGTTTGATGGCCGCGATTTCGATTGGTCACCCGCAGAAGCGATATCCTCGCTGCCGGCACAGACCCAGCTTCGCGGCGTCCATTGAGTGTTATCGACCCGCGCTAGTTTCGGGTCTGATGGCTGGACTGGCTCATGGGCCGTCCGACGGAAGACGCATTTCGCGGACCCAGACCGCCAATCCGAAACAGGGGGTGCAGTCCCTGTGCGGATGTTTCCCGGCCGGTGCGATGCGTCGTTTTGGTGTTGGATGTCTGTGTCATGGCGCCCTCCCAAAGTGCGTAATCACTGTGTCGCAAAAGGACAGGGCAGGTCTTGGGCCTGAAGCGGGCGTTTCCTAGGCGAGCGTGTTCATGCTCCAGTCACACGCAATCTCGGGCATTTCAGGGCAAGGTTTGCAGTCAATCGGCAAACAAAAACACCGGCCCTGCAAGGACCGGTGTTCATGACATGGCATACCTGTCGATATTAGTCGGACAGGGAGCGCAACAGATCGATCACACGACGGCGAACCGTCTGATCGGAGATGCCGCTAAAGGCGGACGCAAGCGCCAGACCATCCGGGCTCGCGATAAAATCATACAGCGTATCGGATTCGTCACCGCCCAGTTCGTTAGCGCCGGTTTCATCCAGGCCTTCGAAGAAATAGCTCACCGGCACACCAAGAACCTTGGCGACCTGGAACAGGCGGCTGGCGCCGATGCGGTTGGCACCGCGCTCATATTTCTGAACCTGCTGGAATGTGACGCCGAGCTTTTCTCCGAGCTCGGACTGACTCATTTCCAGGAGGCTGCGACGCAGACGAAGTCGTGCGCCTACATGTTGGTCAATACTCGTCGGACCTCGAGCACTCATATCTTACCTCACGTCTTGGACCTGATGACGTCGATGCCGCAGAATTCCTCGGGGTGAACGAATTCTTCGCGGAACCATGGATTGATTTGTCTATCAAAACAATCAACAATCCACTCACCGACCTTTTTAGTCCTGCTCATTCTCTGGCTTTCGGGCGTATACTTCAGCCAAAAGCGTACGCTTTGAGTGAAGTCATAATCCAGCACAACCAGTTCTTCTGGATATAGTTCGGCCAAGAAGGTTGGGGCCATTGCGATCCCGCCTCCATGACGTAAGGTTTCAAACAACACCGAACTGACCTGAGTGCGAAAGCTATAATTTATATACGAATCGACCGCGAGCACCCGGTTTCCCCAACGGGACTCATCGCGGTTGTAGGTACCCAGCTGCAGAAATCTCAGGCTGAGCGCTTCGTGCAGCGATGCCGGCTCTCCATAGGTCTGTATGAATTCACGCGACGCAAACGGCATGTAATGCAGGCTGCCCAGCGCAACCGCCTTGGTGTCCATATCCTTTTCCGGCGTAAACGTAATGGCCAGATCCGGAGCCGGATCCGTGGATGATGCTGTGGCCGTATTTTCCACCACCAGATCAATCCCCGGATTTACCCGCATAAAGGCTGGCATGTGTCGCGCAAGCCAGTACGTAGCAAGACCATCAGAAGCGCGCAGCACCACGGTCCCATTGGGAGACTTGTCCGCACCGGCGACACGGCTCTCCAATTGCTGGGCCGAACGCTGCATGGTTTTGACATAGTCCAGGGCCAGCTCACCGGACTCCGTCAACGACACACCATCGGCTCGACGCACAATAAGCTTGGTGCCCAGACGCGCCTCAAGCTGTCGCATGCGCTTGGACACGGTGGGCTGCTGCCAGCCCAGTGCGTTGGCCGCTGCGCTCATCGAACCGGTGGTCGCGACCGCATGGAAGATCTGAAGATCGTCCCAGTCGAAGACATTGCGGCGCAAGTCGAGTGTTGTTTCCAGACTATCCATCATTCCATCTTCGAAGAGGCGGCCAGTATGAACACCGGTTAACCCTGTCGGGCACACAAGCGAGAGGCGCGCAAATGCTCGACCGAACAACCCATACTATAGAAGGCACAACCGCGCTTCAATTTGATTTGGTCAGCCAGAACGCACTTCTTCGCGAACGCGGCTTCACACTCGTGCCGACTGATCAAATGTCAGAACTGCATGCGTTTGCCGATACCGTCATTCCAGGAGACATCGCCTCCATTTCAACCATGACTCGCGTGCAGGCCCGCACCGGCGGCTCGCTCTATCTCAAATGGGATGAAGGGCGTCCGGTTGCATTAGTGGCCGGTATTCCGTTGACGGCGTCCGGTGAGACGGCCCTGCGCAATGGGCAATTTGGATATGATGATCATCGCGCGGACTGGATGGCGCGCCCGGGCGAGACCTGCCCGGCGGTCCTGATCTGGGGTCTTGCCGGTGATCGTCCGGCCGATCGTCTCGGCGCCATTCGCGCCTTTCTTGATTGCTGGGCCGGCACCTATGCCGGGAAGCGAATCTATAGCCGGGCGCGCAGCCCGGAAGGTCAAAGTATTATGCGGCGCCTGGGTTTTCGCCCTGCACAGGACGCAATTGAGGGTCTCTCGGTACGCCATACACCACCCCCTCTGCTCGCCCGCCGCGCGTCCAAGGAGTTAGTATCATGAGTTCCACACCCGAAATCACCGTCAATGTCGCCCGCACGCTGGATGAGGTCGTCATGGCGCTCACCCTGCGCGGCGTCACCTATCTGGGCGAGCAGTATGCCCCCTATCACGAAGAGTATGATGGCAATGATCTCGCCGCGACATCGCATCTCATCGCCCGATTTGGCCAGGAACCGGTCGGCGTGCTGCGTGTGCGCTGGTTTGCCGATTTTGCCAAGGTGGAGCGCGCGGCTGTGCTGCCCGCCTTTCGGGCAAAAGGCGTGATGGAAGTCCTGATGAGCGAGGCCCTGTCCTATTGCGCACGCCGCGGCTATCGGCGCGTGCTGGGGCATGCCCAGCTCGATCGGGTCAAGTACTGGAAGAAGGCGGGCTTTCATGTCCGCACGGATCGTCCCCTGTTTGCCTTCTCCGACTATGAATATGTCGAAATCGAACACATTCTCGTTCCGCCCGTCGATGCCATCACCATGGATACCGATCCCATGGTGCTCATTCGCCCGGACGGTGCCTGGGATGAACCCGGCCCGTTCGATCACTCCCTGACACGGCTGGAAAAGGCGGCAAACTCGGCATGACTCCTCCTCTGCTCATTTTGCTCGATTGCCAGGTTAGCCAGCTGCCCGACACCCCCGGTGATACGGCCATCATCGACCGCCTCCGGCGCCTGCTGGCCTTGGGCCGACGCGCCGGCTGGAATGTCGTGCACAGCCAGTATCGCCCGGCCCAGACACCCGGCTCACCCGCCCCGGACAATGGCCCCATTCCCAGCCTTCGCCCCTCAGGGCAGGAGCCCGTCTTCGTGCGCTCGGCCTACTCCGCCTACGCCGATGTGAACTTCAAAAGGCTGATGGATAGCTGCCAGGACAGCCCGTGCTATCTCGCAGGCTTCGGGGCCCCGTTTTCGCTTCTCGCGACGGCCTTCGATGCGGCCGCCCACGGTCACGTGGTCAGTGTGGTACGTGAAGCCATCGGCACCATTGATATCGGTGATCGCTCCGCTCCCGTGGTCCAGGACCTGTCCATGGAGATGATCAACCGACTCACCCGAACCGAGGACTGGGATGCCGTTTGGGCTGCTGGCCTCGATCACGCTGCCCGCCTGGGCAGCAACACCGCTTCTCTTTTCCAGTCACACGGATAACAGCGCCATGACCGACCATACTTCTGCCGATCTGACTCTGCTGGCCCAATCGGACCAGGAACGCCTGGAAATTGCCAACCAGGCCCTCAATGTTCTGGAACACCAACTCAAGGCACTCGACCAGAAGGCCGATGATCTTGCCTATATGACCGAGGTCTTGCGGCTTGGGCTCAAGCGGGCTCTCAACCGCCATGCCCGAACGCTCGAGCCTGAAATGGGTTTCCCGGTTGGCGAAAAACCTTTGTGCCACTGACAAAAACCCCACCGATTGCGCCACTGGGCTGCGACAAAGCGTCCGCTCACGCGTCTGTGAGCAGCTGTGTCATCCCATGCCCCTTTAACCCGCCTTTCCCATCCCCATATCAGCGGCACTGACGGGCATTGTGCCCGAGCGAGGGAAAGAGAATGGCACGAGTAATCGCCGTAACCCTGGCCAGCATGGCCCTGGTTGCAACGATCGTGGCCTTTGCGACAACGGAGCAAGGCCAGATCTTCATCGCCTAGCCTGATCTGGATGCCAGTCATCCAAATCGACTGTCGAACGTAGAACACAAGAACAGGCCTCAGACGTGCGTCCCCCCAGCCTGCCGCATGAGGTCTGAACGGCACCGCCGGGTTCCCCCTGTCCCTACTCGGCGGTGCCACTTCTATCCCGGTTTCTTTCCTGGCCCTTATGGCACCGGTCCGGCACCTTAGCGGTTTCAAAGTATCGTCGGCTCACGCCCGGAACTTGGGTCTGGCGTGACCGCCATATGAACCCCCTCTCCTTTACGTCAACGTAGTTCAACAAGGCCTCGATCATTGATGTGAGCGGTCACTTTTCCCGCCGGTCAAATTGCCCCCAACTTCTTTTTTTCGTGAATATTTTTTCTCAATGCGTTTGCTGCAGTGCACACCACTTGCGCCTTGAAAAAACTGGACTAGGGTCGGGCCGAAATCACAAGGCCCGAAGGAGCGGTAATCATGGGTGCGGTCGTCGGTGTGGCATATGCTTTCTCGCGGTCCGAGTTCATGGACAAGGCCAGTGCGAGCTGGACCCAGTCTTTCAAAACGGGGATCGGCGCGGCCGAAACCTCCTATCTCTCCCAGATCCATGATGATGCTCTAGCCGAAGACCTTGAAGGGCTCAGCGCGGGTGATCTGGCACGACTCAGCGCCGATTTCTGGGCCTTCGGGCAGCAGCGCGGATCCGATGACATCCTGATCCGCATTCGTCCGGCCCTTGGCGAGGACGGCAAGCCTCTCACACGCGATGTGCTGGAGATTATCGGTCAGGATCGCCCTTTCCTTGTCGACTCGGTCATGGGCGAGATTGGCGCACAGAGCATCAGCATTCTCGCCATGTTCCACCCCATCGTACAGGCCCGTCGAGGTTCGGACGGTCAACGGGCCGAGAGCGGCGGTCGCTGCCTGGCCGAATCCATGATCCAGGTCCACCTACCGCAGCTTGACGAACTCTCGCGTCGCACACTGATCGACGGTGTAACCGAGACCCTTGAGGACGTCCGCGTGTCCGTGGAGGACTGGTCCGCCATGCGCGCCCAGATGGACGAAGCCATCGCCCATCTCGAACAGGCGGCAACGCATGCCTCACCCGATGAGCTGGCGGAATCCCTCGCATTCCTGCGCTGGATCCGGGACGATCATTTCGCCTTCCTGGGCTGCCGGGTCTATGATTTCCAGGTCGGCGACGACGGCTCCATGTCCGACAGCCTGCCCCATGTGCGTGATGAAAGCGGACGCGGTGTTCTGCGCGATCCGGAACGTCATGTCCTGCGGCGCGGTTCGGAACCGGCGGTGCTCACGCCCCAGATCGAAAATTTCCTGCGCGAACCGAGCCCAATCATTGTCGCCAAGGCCAATATGAAGTCGCGCGTCCATCGCCGGGTCTACATGGATTATATCGGCGTGAAACGGTATCGCGAAGATGGTGCCGTGATCGGCGAAGCCCGTTTTGTCGGCCTGTTTACCGCCGAAGCCTATGACCAAAGCGCCAGCGCTGTGCCTCTGATCCGCCGCAAGGTGCGTCGTGTCTTGGAACGGGCGGGCAAGACACCCGGCACACACAACGCTAAACGCCTGCGCAACACGGTCGAAAACTTCCCGCGGGACGAATTGTTCCAGACCGACGAAAATGACCTGCTCGAAATCTGCCTGGGAATCCAGCATCTCCAGGACCGTCCCCGTACCAAGCTGTTCATCCGTCGCGACCAGTTTGATCGTTTTGTCTCTGCGCTCCTATTTGTTCCGCGCGACCGCTACAGCTCGAAAGTCCGGGAGAGCGCGGGTGAAATGATCCGCGATGCATTTGGCGGACGTTTGTCGGCTTACTATCCGCAATTTGGCGATGGTGCCCTCGCCCGTGTCCATTTCATTATCGGCCTGGATCCATATGAACACCCTGAGCCCGATATCGAGGATCTCGAACGCCGTGTCGCTCGCCTGTCCCGCACCTGGGAAGATGATCTCGATACCCTGGTCCGCGATGAGGCCGACGAAGGTATTCGCCTGCGCATGCCGGTGTATGACGGTGCATTCAAGGCGGGCTATCGCGAGCTCTATGAACCGTCCGAAGCCCTCAAGGACGTCATCAAGCTGGAAAGCCTCACGGGCCGGGATTCCAAGGCGGTCGCTGTGCGTGTCTATCGTGAAGCCGATGATACCGACACGGATCTGCGCCTGAAGATCTACCGCGTCGGCCGACCGGTTTCCCTGTCGCGTGTGATGCCAGTCCTGGAACATCTCGGACTGCATGTCGTGCAGGAAACGGGTTTCCCGGTTGATCGCAAACCCAAGGGCGCCGGCCGGCCGGACCGAGCCTATGTTCATGATTTCGAGATGAAATCGGATGCGCTTAAAGGTAGGAACCTCGACGAACTGGCGCCCATTCTCGAAGACGCCATGATCGCCCTGTCAGACCGACGGGCCGAGGATGACGGCTTCAACCGCCTGATCGTCAATCTGGGCGTGAGCTGGCGGGATGTCGCCTTTTTGCGGACCTGCGCACGCTATCGCCAGCAAACCGGCCTCGACCCTTCGCAGTCTATCCAGGAAGAGGCGATGTCGGCCAATCCGGACATTGCGCGTGGGCTTCTGGAGCTGGCCCGTCTCAAATTCGACCCCGCTGCCTTTAACGACATGAATGCCCGCCGCCAGGCCGTTGAAACCTGTGCCGATGATTTGCGGAGCCAGCTCGAAAGCGTGGCCAGCCTCGACCACGACCGGGCTCTGCGACGGATTCTGCGCCTGATTGAAGCCACGTTGCGTACGAATTTCTACCAGCACGATGCGGACGCTCAGCCCAAGGCCAGGATCTCCATCAAGATCGCGTCCGAACAGCTGGAAGAATTGCCGCTTCCCAAGCCCTATCGGGAGATTTTCGTCTGGTCTCCCATGGTGGAAGGTGTGCACATTCGCTTCGGTCCGGTCGCACGGGGAGGTCTACGCTGGTCGGACCGCCGCGATGATTTCCGGACTGAGGTTCTGGGCCTAGTCAAAGCCCAGCAGGTCAAGAATGCCGTCATTGTGCCGGTCGGGTCCAAGGGCGGTTTCTATCCCAAAGCCCTGCCTCGCAATGGCAGCCGTGACGAAGTTTTCGAAGCAGGCCGCGAAGCCTACAAGACCTTCATCCGAGGCTTGCTGGATCTCAGCGACAACATCGTCGATGACACGGTTCATGGTCCTGATCTGACCGTGCGTTGGGATGCGGAAGATCCCTATCTTGTCGTTGCTGCAGACAAGGGTACCGCAACCTTCTCGGACACGGCCAATGGCGTGGCGACCGACGAGTATGATTTCTGGTTGGGCGACGCCTTTGCCTCGGGTGGATCCGCCGGTTACGACCACAAGAAAATGGGCATCACAGCCAAGGGTGCCTGGGAGTCGGTCAAACGCCATTTCCGCGAACTGGGCAAGGATACGCAGAGCGATCCCTTCACGGTGATCGGTGTTGGCGATATGTCGGGCGATGTGTTCGGCAATGGCATGCTGCTGTCGAAACAGATCCGCCTTCAGGCCGCCTTTGACCACCGCGACATCTTTATTGACCCCGATCCAATGGATCCGGAGACGCTGTGGAACGAGCGCAAACGCCTGTTCAATCTACCGCGGACAAGCTGGCAGGATTACGACAAGAGCCTGATCTCCAAAGGCGGCGGTGTTTTCCCGCGTGCCGCGAAACAGATCGAGCTGACCGACGAGATCCGGGCAATGACCGGTCTCACCGAAGCCAAGGTCTCACCCAACGAGCTGATCCGGGCCTTGCTCAAGACCCAGACCGAATTGCTCTGGTTTGGCGGTATCGGCACTTATGTCAAAGCCACCGACGAACAGCACTGGGAAGTCGGCGACAAAACCAATGATTCCCTGCGTGTCGACGCCACCGATGTCGGCGCCAAGGTCATCGGGGAAGGTGCCAATCTAGGCTTTACCCAGGCCGCACGCATCGAGTTCGCCCGCCATGGTGGCCGGGTGAATGCCGACTTTGTCGACAATTCCGCTGGTGTCGACAGCTCGGACCATGAGGTCAATATCAAGATCCTGCTCCAGCCGATGATCCGCGGTGGCGATATGGGCATGGATGCGCGCAACACCCTCTTGGAATCGATGACCGATACGGTCGCCGACCACGTCTTGCGCCATAATTACGACCAGACCCTCGCGCTGACGCTCGCCGAGAGCGCGGCCGTGGCCGATCTGGATGCGCATGAGCGGTTCATGACCCAGCTTGAAGGCGCAGGCCGTCTCGATCGCGATGTGGAAGGCCTGCCGTCGACCGATGGCGTTCTGAGCCTGAAAGGCATGGGTCGTGGCCTGACACGACCGGAACTGGCAGTTCTCATTTCCTACGCCAAGATCACCTTATTCGACCAGCTGGTTGCGTCGAACGTGCCGGATGATCCGCATTTCCGTGCAGCCCTGAAACATTACTTCCCGCACGCTCTGCACCAGTATGAAGAGGGCATGCAGTCTCACCGGCTCAAGCGCGAGATCAATGCGACCATCCTGGCCAATGAGATGATTAATCTGGGTGGTCCTACCTTCATCAACCGGGCCATCGATTCCACAAGTGCGGACATCGCCTCGATTGCACGCGGTTTCGAGGCCGGTCGTCAAATCTTCGGATTTGCAGCGCTGACGGATCGCATCAATGCGTTGGATAATCAGGCGCCCGCCGCCGTACAGGTCAGCCTCCACGAAGAGATTATTCGCCTTCTGCGCCGTCAGACCTACTGGCTGGTCCGTCGCTCCCGCGCCCAGGAAAGCTCGGGACATCAGAAAATCTCCGATGTCATCGACGCCTATCGTCCGGGCGTGGACACACTGAAATCCATGGCCTACGACATTATCTCGTCCCATGAACGCCGAGGCATTGAGACGCGTCGCGATGACTTTGTGGCCGCTGGCGCCCCGGAAGATATCGCACACGCCGTTGCGGAACTGCGGCCACTGACCTCGTCAACCGACGTCATCGACCTCGCTCGAACACACGGTTGGCCGCTTGAATCGGCTGCACTGGTCTATCACGCCATGGGAGCCCGCTTCCGATTCGACCGTCTGCGCGGCATGGGCACGGAAGTGTCGTCCGACCTGCACTGGGATCGCCTTGCCGTGCGCCGCCTGATGGAAGACTTCTACGCCTCGCAACAGACCTTTGCTGCGTCGGCCATGAGTTTCGCGCGGGATGTGGGCGGTTCGCTGGTGGCCGGGATTGAAGAACCGAGCCGGGATTGGGCTGAAGGCCTGGTCGAGGCCTGGAGCACGGTCAACGAGGAAGAAGCCGGACGGGTCGACAGCGTCTACCGACAGCTAGACACATCCGGTGTCTGGACACTCTCGAAACTGGCGATCGCCTCGACTCAATTGCGTGAAATGGCCGCCATCGCCCGGACCCAATAGACAGACAATCGGGTCTGCGAGATCCCTGAGGACGTCAGTCCTCAGGTCTCGGCAGATCACGCGGTCACTCGTCGCGAATTGAGCTTAAGGCGTCAGGGCAATGCCAGGTTCGGATGCGTCATCATCCGGCCCACCCTGCCACTCGTCGAGAAGGGCGACCAAATGGTCGCGCGCACGATGAGCTGCGTCGGCATCGTATTGCATGAACCAATTGCCCGGCTTGTCATCGTCAAAAGCATGACTCAACCCGGGCCACTCAACGTAGGCCGCATCCAGGCCAAGCCGGCGGGCCTCGTCGACCTTGGCACGACAATGCGCCGGATTGGCGATACGATCATCCCCCGCCAAAACCATACGGACCCGGACATCCCGATGCCAATGAGCAGGCTCTGAGCGCAAGGGCGGACTGCAATAAGGATACATGCCAATCACGAGGCCCAGTCCGCCCAGCGTGGGCGTGGTGTAGATCGTGTCCTGAAAGGTTGGTGGTCGTACGCGCTCGCCGGCATAGGCTAATGCCTCAAGCGCGGTCCACCCGCCATGAGACCAACCCACAAGGGCGATCGTTTCACCATCAAGATCAGGATGTCTGCGCGCCAGCTCGACAGCCGCATAAACGTCGGCCGCGCGCTCCTGGCCCCATAACCGCACGGCCGTGCAAACGCTGGCCAGCGCCTCTGTGCGGCCGATATCGCGCGCGCCGGCCGAATCCACAATCAGAACGCCATATCCCGCATCCGTCAGGGCGTCGGCGTAGAACTCCTGCAAGGGCCGACGTCCGCCACATCCGTGAAACAGGATCACCACAGGCACAGGCCCGGCCCGATTTTCGGGTAGTCGTGTGACGACATGGTTCTTGATCAGCTGGACCTGGGCTTCAAGACTGCGTTGCGGAACGGTGATGCCCGCACCGTTGAGAACAGCGCATCCCCCCACACCCAGAATGGGTGCGGCAATGAGCGGCAAAGCGCGGCGAATGAACGTCATCAGGCGCATGGACGTTTGATTGCAGACACCCACGCTACCCGTCAATGTTAAACGGATTCACATCCGGTTCGGCTTGAAAACCGCTTTGAACTAGTGGCGGAAATGCCGCATCCCGGTGAAGACCATCGCAAGACCGGCTTCGTTGGCGGCCGCGATAACCTCTTCATCCCGAATGGAACCGCCCGGCTGGATCACGGCCGTAGCACCGGCCTCGGCCGCCGCGAGGAGACCATCGGCGAACGGGAAGAAGGCATCTGAGGCACAGACCGAGCCCTGGGTGCGCGGCGTGTCCCACTTGTTTTCCTCAGCGGTCACTTCAGCCTTGCGTACAGCCAAACGTGCCGCTTCCAGTCGACTGGTCTGACCCATCCCGATACCCGCCGTTGAACCGCCCTGGGCATACACAATGGCGTTGGATTTCACATGTTTGACAACGCGCCAGGCAAACAAAAGGTCTGCCAGCTCGGAATCGGTGGGCGCACGCTCGGTCACGACCTGGAGGTCAGAGGCACCCACATGGCCCGTATCGCGCTCCTGCATCAACAGGCCACCGGCCACAGTCTTGGTCGTCCAGCCGGTTTGATCGGGGCGGGGCAGACCTCCGGTCAGCAGAACCCGCAGATTGGGCTTGGCCGACAGGACCGCCAGGGCATCTTCATCTGCCGCCGGCGCAATCACAACCTCGGTGAAGATTTTCACCAGATCCTGTGCCGTTGCGGTATCGAGCTTGCGATTGAGCGCCACAATCCCGCCAAAAGCAGAGATTGGGTCGGCTGCAAACGCGTCCTCATAGGCCCGCGCCAGATCTGCTCCCACAGCGACACCGCACGGATTGGCGTGTTTGACGATCACGGCCGCCGCCGTGTCCGCCGCGTCGAACTCAGCGACCAATTCAAACGCCGCATCTGCGTCGGCCAGATTGTTATAGCTCAGTGCCTTGCCCTGAACCTGGCGCGCCGTGGCAATACCCGGGCGGTTTTCACTGGTGGCGTAGAAGGCCGCGTTTTGATGCGGGTTTTCCCCATAGCGCAGGCTCTCCTTCAGCGCACCACCGACTGTGCGATAAGCCGGAGCCGCCTCGCCCAGCGTATCCGCAAACCAGGATGAGATCGCTGCGTCATAGGCCGCTGTCCGGGCATAGGATTTGGCGGCAAGCGTCTGGCGCAGCGCCAGCGGGGTCTGGCCCGCATGCTCGTCCATGGCCGCGAGAACCTGGTCCACATCCGCACCATCCGTACACACGCACACAAAGGCGTGGTTCTTGGCGGCGGCACGGATCATGGCCGGCCCGCCGATATCGATATTCTCGACACATGCGGCGTAGTCACCGCCTTTGGCCACGGTGTCCTCAAACGGGTAGAGATTCACATAGAGCAGATCGATGTCCGGGATGCCGTGTTCGCTCATGGAGGCACGATCATCCTCGCGATCCCGGCGCCCGAGCAGGCCACCATGAACGCGCGGATGCAGGGTCTTGAGGCGACCGTCCATCATTTCCGGGAATTCCGTGACCTCGGAGACATCACGCGCCGCGATACCCGCGTCATGGAGGGCGCGCAGTGTTCCGCCCGTCGACAGGATATCCACACCGGCCTCGGCCAGAGCCTTGGCACGGTCCACGAGACCGGACTTGTCGGAAACAGAAATCAGGGCCCGGCGCACCGGCGCCAGTTGAAGCTCAGCCATAAAAAGGCCTCCCGGAGCAATATCAATCAATGGGGCGGGGACGTATCACGCCCCAGCAAGGTGTCAAACACGCACGCCAGCTCGCGACCGGAGCCGGGTGTGGCCCGTCGCGACGGGCTTAAGGGACGCAATGTGATCAAGCTCGGCTCGAACCCGGTCCAGATCGCGGATTTCCGCCGCTGCACTCAGACGTTTGAGCACAGCATCCACGTCCGGTCCTTCCGGTGTCGGGCCGCTAACGCACCGCACACCGCCAATATCGGTCGCGCGGGTCCGCTCATACTCATAGACCAATTTTTCATGGCGCTTCTCACCCGGTCGCAATCCGATGATCGCAATGGCGCCTGGGGCGTCCGGGTCCTTACCGCGCAGGCGGATCAATTGCCGTGCCAGGCCCAGAATGGACACGGGCTCTCCCATGTCGAGCACATAGAGGGCACCGTTCAGACTATCATCCTGTCCCGTCTGCGCCGCCGCAGCCAGAACCAAGCCTGTTGCTTCCTCCACCGTCATGAAATACCGGGTGGCCTCCGGATCCGTCACCGTCACAGGGCCGCCCGCCTCGATCTGACGCTCGAACAAGGGCGCCACAGATCCTGACGATCCGAGCACATTGCCAAAACGCACGACACAAATCCGCGTGCCACCCAGATCCCGGGACGCCGAGCGGGCGTATAGTTCGGCGGCACGCTTGGATGCCCCCATAATATTGGACGGTTCAACCGCCTTGTCGGTCGAGATGACCGCTACAACGTCCACGTCCTGCCGACGCGCAGCCTCGATCGTCCGGATCGTACCGAGCAGGTTGGTCTGAACAGCTTCCGCCGGATTGGCCTCGCTCAACGGCACATGTTTCAGTGCGGCTGCGTGCAAGACCACGTGGGGCTGTTCTTCGGCAAATACCTGTTCGAGGCGCTGGGTATCACGCACATCGGCCAGAACCGCCCGCCAGCGAGGCGCTACGTCCATCTCCGCACACCGGCCGGCCACGTCCATATCAATTTGGTAGAGATTGTTTTCCGAACTATCGAGCAGTGTGATCGTCTCAGGACCCAGATTGAGCACCTGACGTACAAGCTGCCCTCCAATTGTTCCACCCGCTCCGGTCACGAGGATGCGGCGGCCTTCGATCAGGGCGCGGGCCGGCTCGAGATCCGGTTCATTGGGGGGACGATTGAGTAAGTCGGCGGCCTCGATCGGAGAAAAGGCGGCAGGTCCCTCACCTGGCCGCGAGCGTGTAAGCTTCGCGCCGGTCTGCGCGGCAATCCGGATCAAGGTATTGACCAGGCGCACGTCCTGGGATTTCCCGATATACACGAGGCGAGGCGGTTCATCCTCCGCCCGCTTGAGGCTTTTGAGGGCTTCAGGCAGATTGTCCAGTCCGTCCAGAACCGCCACACCCCGAATGGATCGCCCGCCTAGCTGCGAGCCCGGCGCAACCAGCGCCTTGACCCGAAACGGCGTATCGGACGCGTTCAGTTCAAATCCACGCAATGCCCCATCCAGCTCGGATTCGGCCCCAACAAGGATAGCCGCCGGCCGGGAACGGTCTTCCAGCTCCAGCAGGGAGCCCAGGCCGCGTGTCCGCCACAATGCCACCGCGAAACGCCCGCCAATCATCAACGTCAGCAATAGCGGTATTTCGATCAACATGCTGGTCCGGGGAAAACCATCCAGCCGGTTGATAAGAAACAGTATCGGCAGAAAAATCAGATTGGCCGCCCCCACCGCACGCACGATCCGCCAGATATCGTTGAGCGCCGTGTAGCGCCAGACGCCGCGATGCAGACCGTTGACCGGGAATACGACCATGCAAGTGATCAAAAACACCGTGATCGACTGGATATAGATGAAGGGCGGAGCGTCTTTCTGTTCGATGATGTAGCGAATCCACACAGCCAGACCCATCGAGACGGCTGCGCCCCACAAATCATACATCGCAACGGTCATCAGGGTTAGCTTGCCTGGAACCCGCTGTACGGATGTCGCCCGCTCTGGCGGTCGCGGAGTGCTCATCCGACCTCTCCCTCGGTCGCACCGATCCGGCCCAGGCGCTGAAACGCCCAACGCACACGATTGGGTGGTCTATCCCCTGCGCCGAATGGTTCGGCGTCCCCGCGCACGATGATTAAGGTCGCCCGCTGTGGAGGTGATCCTGCCGCAAGATAGATAGATCTTTCAAGCCGTACCGGCCCGCCATCCGTCCGAAAACGCCATCCATCTCCATTGGGTTGCACCAAAATCGCACTCATGGAGTCTCGAGACAACGAGACTTTCACTTCTGGATGCAGATGGAAACGGATCGCGAAACGGTAGCGCACTTCCACATCATCGGGCGTGCCATCAGAGACCGGTCGAAAGAGGGCGTCTTCCCCGCGCAAATCACCGCCATCGGCTGCCAGAAAAACTCTACGGCGATGAGAGAGGCCAAACAGCTCGCGATAGCCCTCGTGGATGCCCTCGAGCCAGATACCCATGTCTTCTTCATTCCGCCTGGCCGTGACTGGTCCGGGATGGGTAGCAAGACGCGTGCCCAGAAGATCGCGTTTCCAGCCTGGGGTGAGAAGGCGGGCCGAAGATGTTTCTTCCAGGGTCAGGGTCGAATGGGCCGCACTGGCCCGCACAGCCTCGCGCCAGCTACGTGGTTGATCGGCCTGCCAACCACAATTGACGATCAGGCGTCCCCCGGGCGTGGCCATTTCCAGCGCCAGTGCACTGGCGTGGGATCCGCGCGAGACCTCCCCTAGCGGCGTATCCCCTGCATCGAGGATCACGGTGGCGCCACCCGCATGGGCGCGGTGATACCCGGAATGCGGGGCGAATCCGAACGGGCGCCCCTGGCTGTCATCTTTTTCCAGTGCCCAGGCAAGGGCGGCCTGATCACTTTCACCCCCACCGTGGAACGAAGCTAAACAGCCATCATCCAGCTGGTGGAACCGCACCATGGGAGCCAAGCGGTCAATCGTCTTGAGGATCTCGTCCGGCAGCACTGTACCGCGTTCGTCGGCAAGATCGCGAATGCACATCAGATCAACAAGAGTGACCAGTCCAGCTTCGGGCGACCGTGAAACATGCCCGCCATCCGGAAGGATCTGACGTTTCAATTCGCGACTGAGTGCCGAGAGCGCAGACTTCAAGACATTATCCTGGCGAGGCAGACACAGGCCGGCCAGACTCAGCGCCAGGGCGCCGCGCAATCGTGGTAGACCATCCGGCGCCAGACCCAGATCACGTTGCAGATAACGCACCTGTCGCATCAGGGATTTAAACCGGGCTTTGCGAGCCTTTTCAGTCTCGCCAGACGCGTTGAGCACCTCCGGTCCGGCGCGCAGCCAGTTGATGACACGCAATGCCAACACTTCATGCGACCAGGCAAAGCCATTCCAGCGCCCGAACCGCGCGACCCATCCATCAATAAGCCGGGTCGCATCCGCGGTTTCACCGCGGTCTTTCACATCACGCAACCAGTCGAAACCGTGCAACCGCCGGGCAAACGCCTCGGAGGGAAGCGGACGATCCCATACCGTTTCACCGTCATTCAGGCTGAGCGTTTCGCCGGCGAACACCAAACGTCCGGCCAGAAACTCATCGCCGCGGTCCTCGAGAACGGAATAGGGGTCCTCCGGACTGAGTTCGATGGTGTCAGGCGTGCCGCTGGGTTGTTGAAGCAGCTGAACAAGACCGAGCGCATTCGTGGTCAGCGCCAGTTCGCGTCGCGCCGCCATCCAGCCCGCACGCGCATAATCGGTCATTCGCACAGCGCGCGCCATGGAGTTCAACCCCGAAGCGCGGAAATATTCGTTCCGTAGTGGTCTGGTCCGCCCTTGAAGACCGCCGACCCGGCCACGAGTGCGCTCGCCCCTGCGTCCCGGCATTGCTGGGCCGTCTGTGGGTTCACACCCCCATCCACTTCGATCATGCAATCAAGCCCACGGGCCTCGATCAGTTCCGCGAGAACCTCGATCTTTGCCAGCTGTCCGGGAATAAAGCTTTGACCGCCAAAGCCGGGATTCACACTCATGATCAGCACCAGGTCGAGCTCGTCGAGCACATAATCGATCACCTCGGGTGGTGTCGATGGATTGAGCGCTGCACCCGCCTTCTTCCCCAGCGCCTTGATGGCCTGAACCGTTCGGTGGAAATGCGGGCCGGCCTCGGGGTGCGCAGTAATGATATCGGCCCCCGCCGCCGCAAAGGCCTCCAGATAGGAGTCTACCGGGGAGATCATCAGGTGCACGTCGAACGGCTTTTGGGAATGTGGACGCAGCGCTTTGACCACACCCGGTCCGATCGTCAGGTTGGGCACATAATGACCGTCCATGACATCGATATGGATCCAGTCGGCGCCGGCAGCGTCGATCGCACGAACCTCCTCGCCCAGCTTGGCAAAGTCGGCGGAGAGGATAGACGGGGAGATGATCGTGTTCTGAGCCATGTAACACCCGATAACAGTGGCCTGTGACAGGTGCAAGCAATGGCGACGCCCTGACCGCATATCACTGTGCATGAGAACGCGGCCCCGGCGCTTCACGGGTGAGGTGAGACGAACTGTGCCGCTATGCTTTTTTGCGCCAACGCGAGATGAAGAACCCGTCCATACCGCCCCGTTCGCTCCAGAGATCCGGGGTCAATCGCACATGCCCCTCAGCCGTCAGCGCGTTTTCAAGCCCTGGCAACTCCTCGGGCGTGACCGGATCTGCATCCAGCGCATGGAGGTTGGACGCGATGTGCTGGGCCAGCGCCTCACCTTCCTCGGCCTGAAGGGAACAGGTGCAAACCAGAAGCTCGCCGCCCGGTTTGAGCCATTTGACCGAGGCCACGGCTAGGTCGCGCTGGATGCCGGAGAGTTTCCGGACGTCCTGGGGCGATTTGATCCATGCGGCTTCAGGATGGCGGCGCAGGGTCCCGGTAGCTGTACACGGGGCATCCAGCAGAACGGCATCCACCCGCTCGTCCGGTTTCCAGGTCCGACCATCAGCAATGACAGCTTCGGCACTCAATCCTGTGCGGGTCAGATTATCGTGGAGGCGTCCCATGCGTTTTTCGTTGAGGTCCACAGCGCTCACACGGGCTCCGCGTGCCGCCAGCTGCAGGGTCTTTCCACCCGGGGCCGCGCACATATCGATCACGCTCTGACCTTCACCCACGCGCATGAGACGGACCGGCAGGGCCGCTGCCACATCCTGCACCCACCAGGCGCCCTCGTCGAAACCCGGCAGTTCGGTCACTCGGCCGGCATTCTCCAGCCGCAGGGAACTACCCGGCAGTATTTCTGCTCCCAGTTTTTCAGCCCAGGCGTTGAGATCCTCGCCATCACGCAAAGTGATATCCAGCGGCGGCACTTCGGTCAGCGCGCGGGCGATACGGGCTGTGCGACCAGGCCCGAAACTGGTTTTCCAGGACTGGCGCATCCAGTCAGGCAGATTGTCCTGTGGAGCAGTTTTGAGAACCATCTTGTCGCCTTCGCGATCAATCCGGCGCAGCACGGCATTGATCATCTTTTTCAGACGCTGGGCCTGGGGATGGCCACTCGCAAGCTCCATCAGCGACGACACGACCGCATGAGGCGGCGATTTGAGGAAGACCAGTTGGGCCGTTCCGGTCACCAGTATGGCCTGAACCTCGTGAGGCGCATTCTCAAAGGGTTGTGTGAGACACTCATCCAGGATTTTGCGGATCTGGCCCAGACGGCGCAAGCTGGTGACGGCAATGGAGCGAGCAAAGGCCCGATCGCGCGGGTCAAGCGCGTCATAGCCGTCGATGAGTGGCCAGACCATGTCGAGCATGGTGTTTTTTTCAAGCACATGTCGGACCGCACGAATGGCGGCCTGGCGGGAGAGCAATCCTTGGGTCATGCGCGCCTGCTATCACGCCCGCGCCATACGGACAAATCCACCGGTCAGCGCGGCGCAACGAGGCGACCTATCCCCACGGCCCGCGCGGCCCCCACGGACCCGAGCGGACCATCGCGGCCGTTCCGGCCATCTGGCGCAGGCGATCAATGCGATTGGCGGTGTCTGGATGCGTCGAGAAGAGATTATCCATCCGCTGCCCGTTCAGCGGATGGATGATGAACATATGAGCCGTCGCCGGATTGCGCTCGGCTTCCTCATTGACCATGCCCCGAGCCATGCGTTCAATCTTTTCAAGCGCGGATGCGAGCGCCATGGGATTGCCATGGATTTCGGCTCCCACCCGATCCGCTTCATATTCGCGGGTGCGTGAGATCGCTGACTGGACCAGTCCGGCGGCCAGTGGCGCAAGGATCATGAGCGCCAAAGAGCCCAGAAACCCAGCACGATTATTGCCGCCAAAGAAAATGGCGAAATTGGCCAGCATCGCGATCGCGCCCGCGAGTGTCGCCGTCACGGTCATGGTGAGCGTGTCGCGATTTTTCACATGCGCCAGCTCGTGAGCCATCACACCCTGGACTTCCTCGCGCGAGAGCGCCCGCAACAAACCCTCGGTCGCCGCCACAGCCGCATGGCTTGGGTCCCGGCCGGTCGCAAACGCGTTAGGCTGCTGGCTGGCAATCACATAGACCCGCGGTGCGGGCATCTGGGCCTTGCGCGCCAGGTGCTGGGTGTCGGCAAAATATTGGCGCAAAGCCGGATCGTTTTCGTCACCACGAATTTCCCGAGCGCCATGCATGCGCAAGACCATGTCGCCGGAATTCCACCAGGCAAACAGGTTCATACCTCCCGCGAAGACAAGCGCAATCAAGGCCCCGGCCGTTCCGCCCAGAAGGAAACCGATCCCCATGAACAGCGCGGTCATGCCGGCCAGAAGCGCAAAGGTGCGAAGTGTGTTTCCAGTCATTCTTTCATCCGTGACAGACATTTATGCCTGCCAGCCATTTAAACGAGGCGGACATTCCCGGTGGGGCGTTCAGCAACCCACGGGATCGATCCCTGACATGGGGGCGCCTTGCCTCATCCTCAAGACGGGACAATCAGACACCCAATCCCGTTGCTCCTGTTCGCTTCTGATGATCAGACCTGTTTGAGCCGGGCTGACTTTTGTCCTGATCCGCCTATCTTCAAACGCATGAGCGATGAACATGATCCCGACACCGAAACGCCCGTCGTCAAGGTTTTGACGCCCGCCGCACGACGCGCCCTGGCTGAAGCGGCGGAACGACGTGCTGCAGCGGAACAACACGCAGCCCAGAGCGACAGAGCCGACTCCCACACAAACGAGGAGGGCGGCCCCAGCGGCCCGGAACCCACCCGTTTTGGCGATTGGGAACGCAATGGCCTGACCCGTGATTTCTGATGTTTCTTCTCCCCTGTGGGTTGAGTGCGCTTGCGGGGCGTTAACACCTCGTTAAGGATTAGCGCATGGTACGTTTGAGCTTGTCCCTGTGCGTCGTTTCTACCGGTCTGACCCTGGTCAGTACGCCTGCGCTCGCGCAAGGCGACATGCCGGAGTGCACACCCGATGTGGTTCGAGCCGCCCAGGCCGGCGTCTATACCGGGCCGGTCTGTCGGTTCACCAACTCGGCGCTGATGCAAGCGACCACCTCCACCCGGTCGACGTCACACTCAGTGTCGCATCAACCCCATCCGACCCTGCAAAATCCGGCGAGCCTGGCCGGTGATACGGGCCAGGTTGGCGATGTAATCACCCATGACCTGACCCTTCCACCCCTGGAATTGTCTGATCTGAGTGCGAACTCTGCCAATGTGTCGGTCGATCCGGTAACGCTGCCGGACAGCTTCTTTACCGGCGCCCTGACCGGTGGTGTCGATCGCCATGACCCGGTCCTGTTTTTCTACAGTCGGGGTCTGGTCATGAACGCACGGGGCGAATGGCTTCCGGTTCAACCTGGTTACACGATACGCCAGACCCGTCCGCGTACGGCCCAGCGTGTGCGCCGGACCCACTAATCACGTCTCTCGACAGACCCCGCCCATCCGAATGAGCGATGGATTGTCTCTAGACCGGTGATATCTCGGTGAGGATGGATTGCGCGGCACCACGCGGGTCGGCGGCGGCGTTGACCGGCCGTCCCACAACGAGATGGGTGGATCCCGATGCCAGGGCTGATGCCGGCGTGGCAACACGTTTTTGATCCCCTGCGTCTGCGCCGGCCGGACGAATACCCGGCGTGACGATCAGAAAATCCTTGTCTACCCGCTCGCGAATGGCCTCTGCCTCAAGGGCACTGGCCACAACCCCATCCACACCCGCAGAAACGGCCTGATCGACCCGCCGCATGACGAGATCGCGAACCCCGTGTCGATAGCCGATCTGCTCCAGCATGGCATCATCATTCGAGGTCAGTACCGTGACGCCGAGAATATTCATACCGGAGCCGTCCTTGCCCTCGACCGCAGCCTTCATCACCGGCGGTTCGGCATGAACCGTCAGCATATCAGCGCCAATGCCCGCCAGATTGCGCGTCGCCTTCTCAACTGTCGCCGGGATGTCGTGCAGTTTGTAATCGAGAAAGACCTGTTTTCCAGCCGCTTTCAGGCGCTCGGCGAGCTGCATGCCACCGACCGGAATGAGCTGAAGCCCGATCTTGTAGAAACTGACAGCATCTCCCAACCGGTCGACCAGAGACCAGGCAAGGTCCGTGTCGGGAAGATCAAGAGCAATGATGAGGCGGGGGTCAGCTTGGATCTGGGTCATAAAACCCGTGTCTAGGCGGTTTCTGGCGCCTTTTCCAGTTGCCGCTTCATTCTTTTCGTCTGGGCACGCATCAAAGCTTCGGACACAGGATCCGGCAGAACACGGTTCAATCCGACCATGAACTTATTCCACGCCCCCGTGACACGCACCGGTATATTGTTCATCACGGCCTCATATCCCGATTTCGCGACCTGATCCGCGGTTTGCATCCAGAACGAGGGCAGGCTCGACACCATGGAACGCGCACCGTTGACATCATGGAATTCGGAGAGCGTGAAGCCCGGACACAGGGCGGTGACATGAATATTGTCGGCTTCATGCTCCAGACGCAGGCTTTGTGACCAACGCACCAGCAAGGATTTGATGCCCGGATACAGCGAACCGGAGAAGCGTGTATGGGCCGGCGAGATCGGTAACAGCGCCGAGACGGATGAAACATTGATGATCCGGCCGAATTTGCGATCGACCATGCCCGGAAGAACCAGATGACCCAGCTTTAGATAGTTGTGTAGCATCAGTTCGAGGAAGCCATATTGCTCGTCCCAGCTTCGTTCGAGAAACCCGCCATTCATGCCCGCGCCCGCATTATTGACCAGGGCATCAATCTGGCGACCGGCCACCTCACAGGCCTCGACGATCGCATGTGGTGCGTCGGGTTGGGACAAGTCAGACACAATGACAACCGCTTCGACCCCGTAACGGTCCTCGATCTCGTGACCGATCTGCTCGAGCTTCTCGCGGCGTCGCGCCACCAGGCCGACATCCCAGCCTTCCGCGGCGAACTCCCGCGCCAAAGACAGGCCAATTCCCGACGAAGCTCCGGTGATCAAAGCGAATTTCCGCATAATATGCCTCGTCCCGTTTGTATTTGATGGCCTTTGACCACAGTCTGGAACAGACGGTTCGTGCTTGTCCAGCGCCCGCGCGAACGTTCGTGTAATCGCTCATGCAGCGCGGCAGGCTTGCCAGTCCCGGAGCGGAGGGGTAGCGATGCGATCTTCAATCAGGAAAGGATGATCAAATGACAGCGAAATCGAGCGTCAAAAAAGTGGTTCTGGCCTATTCCGGTGGTCTGGACACCTCGGTCATCCTGAAATGGTTGCAAGATGCCTATGATGCAGAGGTCGTGACGTTCACCGCCGATCTTGGCCAGGGGGAAGAACTCGAGCCCGCGCGTGAAAAGGCGGAAGCCGCCGGTGTCTCCGAAATCTTCATCGAGGATGTGCGCGAAGAATTCGTCCGCGATTATGTCTATCCGATGGTGCGCGCCAATGCGGTTTATGAAGGCCTGTATCTGCTCGGCACCTCCATCGCCCGTCCCTTGATCGCCAAACGACTCGTTGAAATCGCCCGAGCCACCGGCGCCGATGCCGTCGCCCATGGCGCGACCGGCAAGGGTAATGACCAGGTCCGCTTTGAGCTGGGTGTATACGCGCTCGATCCGAGCCTGAAAGTGATCGCTCCCTGGCGCGAATGGGATCTGAACTCCCGGACCAAACTGATCGAATATGCGGAGTCCCAAGGCATTGCCGTGCCCACCGACAAGCGCGGCGAGGCGCCGTTCTCCGTAGACGCCAATCTCTGGCACACCTCGTCTGAGGGCAAGGCCCTGGAGGATCCGGCGGTGGATGCACCGGAATTTGTCTATCAACGTACAGACAACCCGGAAACAGCACCGGACCAGCCCGAACTCGTGACCATCGCCTTTGAGCGTGGCGATGCCGTTTCCATCAATGGTGAAAGCCTGAGCCCCGCCACTTTGCTCACCCGTCTGAACGCCTTGGGCAAAAAGCATGGCATTGGCCGTCTGGATTTGGTGGAAAACCGTTTTGTCGGCATGAAATCACGCGGAATCTACGAAACGCCGGGTGGCGAGATCCTGATGCTGGCTCACCGCGGCATCGAACAGATCACGCTGGATCGGGGAGCCGCTCATCTCAAGGATGAGCTGATGCCGCGATACGCCAAACTCATCTATGAAGGCTTCTGGTTCTCTCCCGAACGCGAAATGCTGCAGGCTGCGATCGATGCATCGCAGACGGATGTATCCGGAGAGGTCACGCTGAAACTCTTCAAAGGCTCGGCCAAAGTCGTCGGTCGTCAGTCCGAAGCCTCACTCTACTCTCTCGATCATGTGACCTTCGAAGAGGATGAGGTCTATGACCAGACCGATGCGGAAGGCTTTATCCGCCTGAACGCCTTGCGCCTTCAGCTCCTGGCACAGCGCCGTCAACGTCTTGGCCGCAATGACTAATACCACGAGCCGGGTTCGCGCTTACGCAAATTGATAAAGTATGTAGAGACTGCGTCTTTACACCGGCGATACGACTGCTAATCATGCGCGCTTTCTGGGGAGATGCGGGTCACCAAGCGTGTAACGACGTGTGAGCTGTATCGTGAGGCGAGGTAGGAAGGGTATCGGATGGTGTGGAACTCCATCACGGCAACGGGTTTTTTGAACCTGTTCTATGTCGCGATGGCGCTCGTGGCCATTTATGCCATGTTCTCGCGTTACCAGTTCCTCAAGGCATCCCGTCTGTGTCTGGATGTCGGCCTGATGACAGGCGGACTGAGCATCTGGGCCCTGTTCTCGATCGTCGACATCCTGCTGATTCTGGACTGGGTCCCCGGCCTTTCCGGTACAAATCGCACATCAGTGCGCGAATTCCTGCATCTTGAAGTCGTCTGGTACTCCGATCTTGTCGCCAGCGCTCTGCTGGCTGTCGGTTTCCTGCGGATGATTTATCGCCTGAGCACCCAGCTCTCGGTTCTGCAGGAGCAGGCCGATGACGCCCAGGAGCAAAAACAGGTGCAGGCCACGGCCCATCTGGAAATGCGGGAACAGGCACAGCTGCACCAGGCCCAAAACCGTGCCAAGACCGAATTCCTGTTCAGCCTCAATCATGAATTGCGCACGCCGCTCAATGGTATTCTCGGCTTGACCGGACTGTTGTCCAATACCGATCTTGAGCCCGACCAGCGCAAACTCCTGACCACGCTCGACCAGTCAGCCAAGTCTCTGCTGGGCCGGATCAATGATGTTCTTGAGCTTGCCCGTCTGGAAAGCGGCCGCGTGGAACCCAAGGCTGTCAGCTTCTCCCCCGCTGATCTGATGCGGGCTGTTGAAGCTCTCTACGCCCCCCTCGTTACGGATAAGGGCCTTGTGCTCAAAACCGTTGAAGGTCACCAGGCCGCTCGCAATGTGCTGGGCGACCCGACACTCATCAAACAGATCCTCAGCCAGCTTGTCTCCAACGCGGTAAAAAACACCGACCTCGGTGAGGTCGCCATCCGGACGGATATCAGCTCCACCGGGCATGATGATTTGTGGCTCTCCTTCACGATCAGCGATACCGGTCGTGGTCTTGACCCGGATCTGATCGAAGAGATCCAGAGTCAGAACAGCGAGGATTCAGACCGTCTCTACGAAGCCGGTGTGGGGCTTTTGATTTCGCGCCAGCTGGTTCTTCTCATGAAGGGCGATATTGCGGTTGAAACCGAATTGGATAAGGGAACCCGGATCCGTGCCCGCATTCGGGTGGAACGCGATCCGGATTCCATCAAGCTGGATGATCTGGTCCTGTAAGCTTGACCTGAATACGAAGTTGCACGACTTTTGAAGCTACCCCTTCATTTCAAAGATTGATCCGCTTTTGATCCGCCTGCTTTTTGTCTGTACCGGGAATATTTGTCGCTCTCCGACGGCCGAGGCCGTCGCCCGGAAAATGCTGGCTGACCGGGGGTGGGACGGTCAGGTCGATTCCGCAGCGATCGGCGCATGGCATGTCGGTGAGCCCCCCGACCCACGCTCCGTACAGATCGGGGCTGAACGTGGTTATGACCTGGCCTCCATCCGGGGTCGCCAGATCAAGCCGGCTGACCTGGATCGCTTCAACCATGTTATCGGCTTGGACAGCTATCATCTGCGGGAATTGCAGACGATGGCCCAAGGGCATGAACTGGCTCAGATCTCCCGGCTCCTAGACTGGGCTCCTGAGAGCGGCGAGATCGATGTGCCCGACCCTTATTATGGTGAAACCGAAGATTTCATCCGGGCTCTGGACCTCGTAGAAACCGGAATGGCGGCACTTCTCGATCGGGTTTTCGCCCACACCCGCCCAGTCTGAACGATCTCACCCTCTGAACCGGTCAGATCAGCGGATAGTCCGCAAGACATTCGTAGATATTCGCATCACCCCGTCGCGGCCAGCTGGCATAGAGCGAGAAATGCGTGACCGGAAATCTGTCCGTCTCGAAATCGGCCAGGCGTTTTTGATAGGCGATCAGTTTTTCCAACGGCGTTCCCTGGAGATAAGCGAGCGTGACGTGGGGCGCGAATTTTCGGGTCTCCGGATCCAGCCCGGCCTTGCGAGCGGCCCGTTCCGTCTTTTCCTGCAAGGCCGTCAACCGATCTCCGCCTTGTGCACCCAGCCACAAGGCATGAGGCTGGGTTTTGCCGAACCAGCCCGTTCCTTTGAGCGCGAGGTCGAAGCGTTTGGCCGTTAAATGCGCAAGTTCACCGTCGAGGTCTTCCGCCCGACGTTCATCCATCTCGCCGAAGAAACGCAATGTGAGGTGAAAATTCTCGACCGGACGCCAGCGTGCGCCAGGCACGCCCTTTTGCAGGGTTTTCAGCCGGCGAGCCAGATCTTCCGGAAGGGGAAGGGCAGCAAACAATCGTAGTGTCATAGGCTTGGCGCCTAGCAGGCCAAAGTGACAGCGTCATCTCATTTCACGGTCGCGACGTATGATTTTACTGCGAAGCGGGACTGGAGGCCGCTCTGTCCCGCCTTGCCAAGCGCGCTCGGTCGGACAATATTCGTTGTTGACGAAATCGCCGCTGCACGGGATCCGCCCGCGCAGGGCTTATGGGTGTCTGATGCAACCATCTGGCTTCTTCTTCCAGGATCCAGACTTGCGGATGCCCCGCCCCGTCGATAGTTAGCAGGACAGAAGAGCCAAACCCATGAACGATTTCTCCCGTCCCTTCTCCAGCGCACCCGCCATGGACATGTCCGTGGACGCGGGTCTGCGCGGATACATGCTGGGCATCTACAACACGATGATGATCGGCCTTGTGGTCACGGGCCTGGTGGCCTTTGCGGCAGCCGGCCTGTTCTTCACGACCGATCTCTCACAAGCCGCGACCATCGAGGGCGGTATTGCCATGATCAACAGCAGCTACGCGCTGACAGATCTGGGCCTGATGATCTTCGGATCGCCCCTCCAGTGGGTCATCATGCTGGCCCCGCTCGGCATGGTCATGCTAATTTCCTTCGGCGCCAACAAGCTCAGCCGCGGTGCCACGCTGATCGCCTTCTATACCTTTGCGGTTCTGATGGGCGTGTCCCTGTCGTCCATTTTCGCGGTCTATACCGGCGGTTCCATCGCCCAGACCTTCTTTGTGACAGCCGCCGCCTTCGCCGGTCTCAGCCTGTTTGGCTATACGACAAAGCGCGACCTGAAAGGTTTTGGCAGCTTCCTAATTATGGGCCTGTTTGGCATCATCATCGCCTCCATCGTGAACATCTTCCTGCAATCCTCCGCCATGGAGTTTGCGATCTCGGTGCTCGGTGTGCTGATCTTCGCGGGTCTGACCGCCTACGACACCCAGCGCCTGAAGCTGAGCTATTACGAGTATGGCGGCACGCCGGAAATTGCGGGCAAGATGCAGATCCACGGTGCCCTGTCGCTGTACCTGAACTTCATCAACATGTTCCTCTTCCTGCTGCGTCTGTTCGGTAGCCGCGAATAGGATCCTGACGGATAGAAAACATGAAACCCCGGTTGCCCAAGCAGCCGGGGTTTTTTGTTGAGGCAAACTGGCCTGTTCATGCGCGAACGTGAAACTACTCGCCAACCAGATGGAAGCGCTTTTTCTCGAATACACGCAGAACCTGTTTGAGATCAGCGCCGCGTTTGAGGATTTGTCCGCCGAGCGCTACGACCCGGTACTGACCTTGGCGCAAGCGATCCGCAGGCACTTTCTCCACAGTGTAGAGAGGCATTTCGCTGGCCCGCCGGAAAATGGAAAACAAGGCACGGTCGCCCATGCCATCAATGGCATAATCGCGCCAGTCACCGCGAGCGACCATATGTCCGTAGACCCTGAGAATCGTGTCCAGCTCGCGCCGGTCCCACATGACTGAACTGGCAGGTCTTTTCCCGTTCGGATACACTATATTCACACGCCTTCTCCTGTAGGACGAATCCTAGCAGATAGCTTACAAAGATTTCACCCCCTGCCTTGCTCTCGCCGCATTTCCGGCACTTTCACGCCCCGAACCAGCGGCACCGTTCCTGTGTCGGCCAGCTGATCAGTCTCCGGGATCCCGGTTTTAGACAGCCCCCCCAGCCCCCCGGATCCATGGAGCCAGTCTGGCCGACACCCTCCATTTCCTTGCCTGTCTGCCAAATTTCGCGCTTTGCACACAGACGCGTCTTCCAGGGCTGGTCAAACCTGCTCCCACACGCTAACGCTAGGACATTCCTGACGGATTTCTCAGCCCATGCTTGTAGCAGATCGCCTGATCAAGGATTTCGGACACCATCGCGCAGTGGGCGGTGTCAGCTTCAGCCTGAACACGGGCGAGGTCCTGGGTTTTCTTGGTCCTAATGGCGCGGGCAAATCCACCACGATGCGAATGCTGGCCGGGTGTCTGGAACCCGATGGCGGACGCGCTCTGATCGCAGGCCATGATTGCCAGCTCGACCGTCTCAAGGCTCAGGCCCGTCTGGGATATCTGCCTGAAGGCGCTCCGGCCTATCCGGCGATGACACCACGCAGTTTCGTGGAGTTCGGGCTGCGCGCGCGGGGGTTTTCCGGACCGGAGCTGGCGCACGCTCGAGATCTGGCCTTGGAACGCGCCCGACTGGGCGACAAGGCCCGCCAACCCATCGGGACACTGTCCAAGGGCTATAAACGACGCGCGGCCCTCGCTGCAGCGATCTCTCATGATCCCGACGTGCTGATCCTGGACGAACCCACCGATGGTCTTGATCCCAATCAGAAAGACAGCGTGCGCGCCCTGATCCAGGAACTGGCCCGTGACAAGGCCATCATCATCTCCACGCATATTCTCGAAGAAGTGCCCGCCGTGTGCACCCGGAGCATTCTCATCGCCCAGGGTCGGATTCTGTTCGATGGCACGCCCCATGACCTGGCCCGGCAATCAGAGGGCGGCACAGTAGAAACTGCCTTCCGTCACATGACCTCGAACCCCGGCCAGTTTACACGCGCTTCGGCAACAGGTGAGGGGGTCTCATGACTGCCCTCTCGGCTGTCTACCGCCGTGAGATCGCGGCCTACTTCCAGACCCCGCTGGCCTATGTGTTTTTGGCGGTGTTTGCCTTCTGTGCGCCCGCCTTTGCCTTTCATATCGGCCGTTTCTTTGACACCGGGCGTGCTGATCTTGGACCCCTGTTCGACTATCTGCCTTGGCTTCTGGTCATTTTGATGCCGGCTCTGGCGATGAGGGCCTGGGCCGAAGAGCGTGATCGCGGGACACTGGAGTTTCTCATGGCGCTGCCGGTTCCGATCTGGGCCGCTGCCTCCGGCAAGTTTCTCGCCGCCTGGACGATTGCCGCGATCGCCCTCATCTTGACCTTCCCCTTGTGGATCGCCGTCAATTATCTCGGCTCCCCGGATAACCTGGCGATCGCCACCGCCTATCTTGGCGCCCTTCTTCTTGCTGGCGCCTATCTGGCGCTCGGTCAGGCCGTATCCGCGACCACATCCAACCAGGTCGTTGCATTTGTTCTGGGCACCGCTGTGTGTTTCCTGTTCTCCATGGCCGGTCTGCCCTTCGTCTTGTCCGCGCTCGGAGAAAACAGTCCAGCCTGGCTGGTGGAATCCATCGCCCGCCTGAGCGCCATGGAACGGTATGACGCTCTGCGTTTTGGCGTGATCGGACTGGCCGATCTGATTTATTTCGCCTCGCTGATCGCCACCGCCCTGGCGCTGGCAGGATTGATCATATCTGAGCGACGCGGAGGAGGCCGATGAATAAACGCCTCTATCTTCCCGTGATGATCGGCCTGTTGATGCTAGGCTTTTTCAGTCTCAACCTGGTCTCCGCCCTGGTTTTCTCCAGCTGGCGTCTGGATCTGACCGAACATCAGCTGTATCGCCTCTCACCGGGTTCACGCGCCGTCATCTCGCGGATCGAGGAACCAGTTCACTGGACCTTCTATTACTCACGGACCCAGGCCGCCGATTTCCCGGCCATCCGAGCCTATGCCAGTCGTGTCCGCGAGTTCCTGGCCGGCTATGAAGCCGAGGCGGGAGGTCAGATCCAGCTTGTCGAGATTGATCCTGCCCCGTTTTCGCCAGACGAGGATGCCGCGCTGAACGCCGGTCTGGTACCCATGCCGACGCCGGATGGCGGTCGGATCTTTTTTGGACTGGTTGCTGCCAATGCAGTGGATCAACAGTCCCTGATCCCGCTGTTTAGCGAGACCACAGAATACCGACTGGAATACGATCTGACACGACTGATCAGCGATATTGAACGCGCCGAACAGGCCCGGCTGGCGGTGGTGACTACCTTGCCGATCACGCCCGAGGACGGCGCACCCAATCGCTTTGTCGCGGAGCTGGCGGCCAATTACGAGATTGACTTCCTCGGACGCGACTTTTCCGAGATCGGTGCGGCGGATGCGCTACTTCTCATCCACCCGCCCCAGCTCAGCGAGGAACAGCTTTACCTGATCGACCAGTTTGTGCTGGAGCGTGGTCGAGTACTCGCCTTTCTCGATCCCATGTCGCATATCGCGCTGAAGGCGGGACCCGATGGCCTGCCCCCGATCGACACGCGGCGCGATAGTCATCTTGGCCCTCTACTGGCTCATTGGGGGCTGGGCTGGGATGCCAATACGGTCGCGATGGATCGCTCTTTAGCACTCACTGTCGGTGTCGTGGGAGAGGATGGCCGGACACGCAATCTTCCCTATCCGCTCTGGTTCTCGGTCGGTCCCTCCGAAATGCCGTCCGGTGATCTGGCCACGACCGGTCTGGAACGGGGCGTCAATTTCGGCTCCCCGGGAGCCCTGACCCTGATTGAAGGCTCACCCCTGACCCTGACGCCGCTGGTACAAACCACCGAGGATGGCACACTGACCGAAGCGGATATCGCGGCATCGGCGCCCTCCCCGGAAGACCTGCAGCGTGAATACACACCTTCCGGCGATCCCATCTTGTTGGCCGGACGTCTGACCGGACGTCTGTCGACAGCCTTCCCTGGAGGCCCTCCCGCTGGAGAGGGTCTGTTCAACCCAGATGAACATCTCAGTGAGACGGAACGACCCGTCGACCTTGTGGTCATTGGCGATACGGACTGGCTGGATGACATCTATTACCTGCGTACAGATCCCACAGTGGGCGAGACGCAGCTGGCGGATAATCTTGTTTTTGCCCTCAACCTGATCGACATGGCCGCCGGAGATCCCGATCTGATTGCCCTGAGATCCCGCGTACCCTCGATCCGGCCCATGCGACGCGTCGAAGTTTTGCGGGACGCGGCGGAACAGGCCTATCTGACACGCCAATCCGAGTTGGAAGATCAAATTGCGGAGGCCGAGGACCGGCTGGCGCGCCTGCAGGCCTCTGGCCAGAGCACGGGTCTGAGCGCCTCCATCAGCCTAGCTGAACGCGATGACGCCCTGGCTCAGCGCCGCCTGATCGCCGAAGGCCAGGCCGAATTGCGTGACATCGAACGGAGTTTCCGCTCCGACATTGATGCGTTGGAACAGGGGCTTCAATTCTGGACCATCGGGCTGCCGCCCGCCCTGGTCATCCTCGTGGGCATTGCCGGTTCGCTGGTCCGGCGCCGGAGGTCCGCATCATGAAGACCCTGGATCCTCGACGTCGACAGCAATTGATCTGGCTTGCCGTGCCAGTGATTGTTCTGACCGTGCTGGCCCTGAGCGTTCAGGCCCGGCATCTGTCCCAGCAATGGTCGCCCGAGATTTCCGGTGCAGTCCTCCCTAGCTGGGACGTAATTGTCGCCGACATCGATCGCATTCACATCCGCACAGGTGATGGAAGTTTCACCCTGGAGCGTCGGGACACGGGCTGGGTCATGCCCGAGCGTGACGACTATCCCATCCGCCAGGAACGTCTGGCCGAGCTGGATGCCTATTTGCGCAGCCTCGCCTTCGATCGCGCCCTAACTGCACGAAGAGATCGTCTTGCCCGCCTGGGATTGGCCGAACTGGGCGAGGACAATAGCGGTCTATTGATCCGTTTCGAACAGGCAGATGGCGCGGTCCTCGACAGCTGGATGTTGGGACGCGAGCTGGGAAACCGGCTCTATCTCAGACGTCCCGATACTCCCCAGGCCTATGCGGCCACTCCGACGCAGGACGGGATGAGCCAGCCTGCGATTGCCCAGGCCGGTGACTGGCTGGAACTGGATTTTCTGGAACTGGGCCGAACCCGTATCGCCCGCACCGAGATCTATCCGGAGACCGGGCCACCCTATGTTCTCGAACGCGCATCACGCACCAGCCGGAATTTCTCGCTCCGTGAACCTCGCGGCTGGTCTCCCATTACGGCCGGAGCACCGGACGGTCCCGGTTCAGCCCTCGGCCGGATCCGGTTCCGCGATGTCCGCTCCGCCGAGCGCATGCGTGGTGCCGTCGTGGGTCGACATATCAGCGAGACCTTCGACGGCCTGCGTGTTGACATGACCCTCATCGCACAGGGCGAGACACGCTGGGCCTTGCTGCGAGCCGAGGCCTTGAGCGATGATGCACGGGCCCAGGCTGATGAACTCAATGCCACCCTGTCCGGCTGGGCCTATCTTGTCAGCGATTTCAGCCTGGACCGCCTGCTCCGCCCGCTCGCGGATTTTGCTGATCCGACCACCCCGACGGAGATCCCGGATGAAACTCAACCAGATAACAATTCCGGTCAGTGATATGGCCCGCTCGCGGGCCTTCTATGTCGCGCTTGGCTTTCATCGCATCGTTGACGAAACACACTATTGCCGGTTTCTCGCCCCCGAGGGCGACACAACACTCTCACTGTCCCTGACGGATCAACCCATCACCCCCGGCGCCGTCCTGTATCTGGAAACGCAGGACGTGGATGCCGAAGTTGAGCGACTGGTTTCTGCTGGATTGACGCTGCTCGACCCCCCCACGGATCAACGCTGGCTGTGGCGCGAGGCCCTGTTTGCCGATCCGGATGGTCATAAGATCAAGATTTTCAATGGCGGTACGGCCCGCCTCGATCCACCCTGGAAAGTGACAGACTGACATGACCACACGACACCGCCTCCCCTTCTGGACCTTCCTCGTCATCCTGTCACCCATTCTCCTGGCGATCTCCTATGGGTTGTTCGGCCCGTTTGATGATCAGGAGCGCTGGTCACTGGTCTACGCTCATGATGAGGCTGGCCAGGAGATAGACGGATCCAAGGCGGATCTGATTGCAGCCGTACGAGCTGGCAAACCGATCCGGGTCTACTGGGCGGGGGGTCGTGTCGAGCACACGGCGGATGCGGTATTTCTGACGGTATTCGGGGATGAGGTCTTTGCCCAGCTTCCGCGCATTCGGCCGCAACGCCCCTCTCGCACAACCACTCCGCCTGAGATTGAACTGGGCGCTGAGGATCAGGAGTGGACAGCCATTCTGTCAACCACGGGCGGTTTTGCAGTCCGCTGGTATGTCGAAGACTAGCTTTCGCCCGTCGGCTCGCGGTGGGCAAAACCGTAGATCGGCCCGCCATTGGCGCCCTGAATGATCACCGCCATGCCATATCGACGATAGGACTCACCGGAAAACTGCGCCTCACCACCGGCCCAGTGACCCAGGTAAGTGACACTTTTGACCATGTTGTAATGGAGCATGTCGAGGCCGGCATTCTCTCCGGCACCGACTTCGACCTGGGCCCAGCCGGGCGCGTAAGCCACCAGCCAGACATCCAGCGCATCGGCGGAAACGTCGCCATTGATCCGGATATCATACATGCCGGGTTGACCCGTCTCGATGGCGATGGACGGCGTTTGCGGCATGGCCTGCAGGCGTTCATCGACAATCTGGCTGACCTGATCCTGATTCCAGCCCGGAGCGTCGACCACACCATCGACGATGAAATGCGGCGTGTAAGGACGCGGTGCACCCAGATTAGGCAGATAATTGCGCTGACGCTGGACATATTCCGGACGCGCATACGTATCGGTCCAGCCATACATGTCCCAGTAATTCACGCCCCAGGCGAGCACAAAAACATCTTCGTCCTGGTCCAGCTCGCCCAGAAACACATTCGCCTCGGGGCACAGACCGCAGCCTTGTGAGGTAAACAGCTCCACAAGGACCGGGCGGTCCTGCGAGGCAGGCGTGGATGCGGGGGCGATTGTCTGGGCCGCGGCTGAAACAGCGGACAGGCCCAAGACAAGACCAGACAATATGGTGACGTAAAAATGGTGCATACTGTCTTGCTAGACGCTCCCGCCTCTATGCGCCAATCAAATGCGCGTGACGAGGCGGGAGCAATCCAGGTTTCGTGCTTAACCGCGAGCGAGATTGCGCAGCACGTAGTGCAGAATGCCGCCATTGCGGAAGTATTCCAGCTCGTTCTCGGTATCGATCCGGGCCTTCACCGGTGCCGACTTAGTCGAGCCGTCCGGGAAAGTGATCTCAACGGTCATGGAGCCGCGCGGTTCCAGTTCGGACACACCGGTGATGGTGACGGTCTCATCACCCTTCATGCCGAGCCCGTCCCAGGAATGACCGTCCTCGAATTGCAGAGGCAACACGCCCATGCCGATGAGGTTAGACCGGTGAATACGCTCAAAGCTCTCTGCGATCACGGCTTTCACACCCAGAAGGCGTGTGCCCTTGGCGGCCCAGTCACGCGAAGAGCCGGTACCGTATTCCTTGCCACCGAACACGACCAGAGGCGTGCCTTCAGACTGGTAATCCATGCACGCATCATAGATATCGACCTGCTGGCCGTCCTTGAGCGTGTAGCCACCTTCGACGCCATCCAGCATCTTGTTCTTGATGCGGATATTGGCAAACGTGCCGCGCATCATCACTTCGTGATTGCCGCGGCGCGATCCGTAAGAGTTGAATTCGAGAACCGGAACCTGGCGCTCCTGCAGATAACGACCGGCCGGGCTGTCGGCCTTGATCGAACCCGCCGGAGAGATGTGGTCGGTGGTGATTGAGTCACCAAACAGACCCATGATCTTGGCGTTCACGACATCACCCGGTGCTTCCGGATCCATCGTCATGCCTTCGAAATAAGGCGGGTTCTGAACATAGGTGGAGGTGTGATCCCAGGCATAGGTCAAACCGCCAGAGACCTCGATGGACCCCCAGGCTTCATCACCTTTGAACACATCCGCATAACGCGTCGCGAACATGTCCGGCGTAATGGCCGTGCGAACGGCTTCAGCCACTTCAGCAGACGTCGGCCAGATGTCCTTCAGGTAGACATCATTGCCGTCCTGATCCTGACCCAGCGGCTCAGTGGTGATGTCCTTGGTCATCGTACCGGCGATGGCATAGGCCACCACGAGCGGCGGCGAGGCCAGGTAGTTTGCCCTCACATCCGGCGAGATCCGGCCTTCAAAGTTACGGTTCCCGGACAGGACAGATGTCGCAACGAGATCGTGCTCGTTGATCGTCTTGGAGATGGCCGGCGGCAGCGGACCGGAGTTACCGATACAGGTGGTGCAGCCATAACCCACAAGGTTGAAACCGAGCGCGTCGAGATCATCCTGAAGACCGGCTTTTTCCAGATAGTCCGTCACAACCTGCGACCCGGGGGCGAGCGATGTCTTGACCCAAGGCTTGCGTGTCAAACCCTTCTCGCGCGCATTGCGAGCGACCAGGCCGGCACCGAGCAGAACGGACGGGTTGGATGTGTTCGTGCATGAGGTGATCGCCGCAATCGCCACATCACCATTGGTGAACGCATAATCCTCGCCTTCGACCGGCGCGGATTTGCCCATTTCATCACCCTTGCCGTATTCATCGGCCATGGTTTTGGCAAAACCCTCGGCCGCCTTGGACAGCTCGATCCAGTCTTGCGGACGTTTGGGACCGGAGACAGCCGGAACGATGGTCGACATGTCGAGGTGCAACGTGTCGGTGAAGACTGGGTCCGCCTCGTAGTCCGGGCGGAACATGCCCTGGGCTTTCGAATAGGCTTCCACCAGGGCGACACGCTTGTCATCACGGCCCGTGGCCTTGAGGAAGGCCAGCGTTTCGTTATCAACCGGGAAGAAGCCGCAGGTGGCTCCGTATTCCGGTGCCATATTGGCGATCGTGGCTTCGTCTTCCAGCGACAGATTGTCCAGACCGGTGCCGTAGAATTCGACAAACTTGCCGACCACGCCGCGTGCGCGCAGCATCTCGACGATTTTCAGCACGAGGTCTGTCGCGGTTGCGCCTTCAGGCATTTTGCCCGTCAGTTCGAAACCGATGACTTCCGGAATCAGCATGGAGACCGGTTGGCCTAGCATGGCCGCTTCCGCCTCGATACCGCCGACACCCCAGCCCAGAACAGCCATGCCGTTGATCATGGTGGTGTGGCTGTCAGTACCCACGCAGGTGTCCGGATAGGCCACGGTTTCGCCATTCTCATCCTTGGTCCAGACCGTCTGGGCCAGATTTTCCAGGTTCACCTGGTGGATGATGCCGGTTCCCGGCGGAACAACACGGAAATTGTCAAACGCCTTGGCGCCCCATTTCAGGAATTTGTAACGCTCGCCATTGCGCTCGTATTCACGCTCGACATTGCGTTTGAAACTGTCAGCTCCGCCAAAGTTATCGACCATCACCGAGTGATCGATAACCAGATCGACGGGAACTTGCGGGTTGATCCGCTCAGGGTCGGCGCCCAGCTTTCCAGCGGCATCACGCATCGCGGCCAGGTCGACAACGGCCGGTACACCTGTGAAGTCCTGCATGACCACGCGGGCCGGTCGGTAGGCGATCTCGTGAGTGGAGCTCTTGGTGGTGAGCCATTGTGCCATGGCTTCGATATCGGCCTTGGTGACGGTCTTGCCGTCTTCAAAGCGCAGAAGGTTTTCCAGGAGCACTTTCAGCGAGGCCGGCAGGCGGGAGACGCCCGTCAGACCATTCGCTTCGGCCACTTTCAGATCATAATAGGTGTAGGTCTCACCTGCAGCGGTGAGGGTCCGTTTACAGGAAAAACTGTCGAGAGAAGCCATATCGTCCTCGTTTTCTCTAACCACGACCCATCACCCCCAGAACATTTGAGGTGGGGTCTTCCTTATGATTGAGCGGCGCTTCCACCCGGGGCGGGTGACGCGCATCCGTCGGCATCGGCGGATCCGGTCGTGACACGGTTGGCCGCGTTGTAACGCCACATGGCCAAAGCTGCAACGCAATGCACTGTGCGTTGACGCCACAGCCCGGATTGGGCGAGATGAAATCCATGAATGAACGTGATTTTTCTCCGGTCTCCCTGAGCGCCGAGGGTCTGACCCTCTCGCGTGGTCCCCATGTCCTGGTCCGCGAGCTGGCCCTGAAGGCGAAACCCGGCGATGCGATCCAGCTCACCGGGCGCAATGGCGCGGGAAAGACCACGCTTCTGCGCGCCCTGGCGGGTTTTGTCCAACCTGACGCGGGACATGTTCATCTCTCCAGCAACGCACAACAGGCCCGTCCGGAGGATGTTCTGGCCTGGCTGGGCCATGCTGACGGTATCAAGCCCGGAGAAACCCCGAGACAGGCCCTGGCCTTCTGGGCGAGGGTTTACGGGGTCGACCCCAACCGTTTGCGGCCCGCTCTTGACCATCTGGGCATGTATGCCCTGATTGATCGCGCCGCCGCCCGCATGTCCCGGGGGCAGCAAAGACGCTGTGGTCTTGCCCGCATCTGGATGAGTGAACGCCCGATCTGGCTTCTGGACGAACCCGTGGGACCGCTCGATCAAAGTGGTCGCGACAGGCTGGCGTGGCTGGTGTCTGAACACCGGGCCCGCGGCGGAATTGTGATCACCGCAACCCACCAGGTTCTCGACTGGCCCAACGCCCAGCGTATTGATCTGAACGCGCTAGATGGCGCCAAGCCGGTCAGCATTGTCGATGGAGTGGACGGATGAGAGACCTCGTCGCCATTGCAACGCGTGAGGCCCGATTAGCATGGGCCGGAGGGGGCGGGGCCGCGGGTCCGGCTGCCTTTTTCCTCTCGGCTCTGACCCTCGCCCCGCTGGCCATGGGTGCCGATCCGCAATTCCTCAGCCAGGCAGGCCCGGGGATCATGGCCTTTCTCGCTCTTCTGTCGGTCCTGCAGTCTGCAGAGCGCCTGCACGGCGAAGACCTCTCTGATGGTACACTCGATCTCTACGCCCTGGCGCCGTCCGGGCTTGTGGCTATCAGCCTCGCCAAAACCCTCGGACACGGCTTCGCCACGCTCTGGCCCCTGCCATTTATCGGCATTCTGGGCGGTATCATGTTCGGCGTGCCCGTCATGGCGGCACTTCTGCTGGGTCTGGGGCTGCTCGCAGCCCTGCCCGGCCTGGTGATGATTGCTGGTTTTACCGGTGCGCTGGGTGCCGGTATCAAACGCGCCGGTTTCCTGATCGCCCTCATCGCCGCACCCTTGATGGTGCCCATTCTGGTCTTTGCCGCAGGGACGGGACGGGCTGCTCTGGATAATAATCCGGATCAGGCCTTCGCGACCGTCATGGTGACCGCGGCCCTGTCTCTAGGATCACTGGCGCTGTTCCCGTTTGCAATGGCTGCGGCCCTGCGGGCCCGGATCAGCTGATCATTCCGCCGCGTATTCGATACAGCGGGCCTTTTCGTCACCAGCGGGAATGAGCTGTTCGAGCAAGCCACACGAAAATTCGCCAGCGTCCGACCGGAAATACCGGCAAGTTTGACATACACCAAAAGGCCTGCCGTTTCGACGTTTGAGACTCTGGTCCAGAAGACGGGCCAGACCGGTTTGCAAAGCGACCTGATCAGTTTCGGACAACCTGTCCAGTGCCTCTCCCAGAGTGTTCAACGGATCGCGTGAGACCAGGGCCTCACCCGCCGGCGTCAGACTGAGGTTCTGCTTGCGACCATCGAAGGGATCCGCCAACCGGGTCATCACACCCTTGCGCTCCAGGGCCAAGAGCGTCTGAGACACCGTGCCCTTGGTCAGGCCGAGATAGGCCCCGACCCCGCCCGGGGTTCGAGAGACACGATTGGCGACTCGCAGATACCCCAGAACCTCCCACTGTACGGGCTTGAGGCCCAGCGCATGGCGCTCATTGACCACAATGCGGGACAGGCGATCGAGCAAATTAAGGGTATCAGACATCCAGCCTCTCTTTCGTATCGAGTAAATACCATCTTGCCAGATCGGGCTCCATACCCTAAATGCAAGATCGTTTCGACTCGACACCTTAGAGGATTACATGACCCTGTCTCACCTTATCCCCACTCTTTTGTTCTCGACTGTGTTCACGGCGACGGCGCTGGCCCACCCGGTTCGCTCACCCGCAGATGACACGCTCACACCTGCCTTCGATATTCTCGACGCTCACGCCACGACGGATGGCCGCCTTGTGACTTTCATGATGGAGCTCAATGGCATGGCGGGAAGTGTAAAACCGGAGGCCGTGGGCCAGCTCACCGGTTCCCAGGTTGATGCCTACGTGTGGCCGACCTCTCTGGACCCTGCCACGGTTGGTTTCGATGCCGGAAGCGGACGTCTCGCGCTGGCGATCACAGCCCATCCCGATTTCGATGACACGCCGCTGTTTGATGAAAACAATGATGGGGATCCGGCCAATGACGGTGCCGACTGGCACTCCCACTGGGTTGTTCTGGTTCCTGAGGACGCGTGTGGCGCCGGACTGAAGGTGCGAGACGTCTCGCCCGGTCAGGATCTCCTGCCAGCCACGGCTCCGGGTCTGCCGATCGCCCTCGACAGCCCTGGCATGAGTCCGGTTCTGCAAGGTCGCACCGCGCGTATCACCGTACCGGTTTCCGAGGCCGAACATCAGTCGTTCGACGCTGTAACGGCGCGGCTGGAAGTTCACCCGGATGGGGCTCAGCCCCTGCTCTGTGTCACGGGCGTCTATGATATTGGGTCAGGTGATCTGTCCTTGCCTGGCGTGATCATGGGTGAAACCGAATGATCCGGTCTGTGTTTCTGGGCCTGTGCATTGCACTGCCCTGAGGAACCGTTCTCGGCGCCCCCCTTTTGGGGGGCGATACCGCGTTCGGTCACAGGATCACTGCACCCGTCATCAATACTTCGGCAGAGACAATCGGCCACGTCACAGTCTGGCAGGGACGTGATGCGTTGTATCTGGACATCACTGTGGCCGGCCTGAGTGCGGGAGCGCACGGTATGCATTTTCACGAAATCGGCCGCTGTGATGCTAATGCGGAATTTGTCAGTGCCGGGGGCCATGTTGATGCGTCAGGTCGACATCATGGCGTGTTACACCCTCACGGCCCCCATGACGGTGACTTGCCCAATCTGATCATACCCTCCAGCGGAGCCGTCAGGGTCAATCTGGTCCATCATCGCGTGCGGCTGGATTCCGGCCCGTCCGGACTCCGTGATGCAGACGGCAGCGCGCTGATCATCCACGTCAGACGCGATGATGGTCAAACACCGCCGACGGGCGGGTCAGGACCACGCGCCGCCTGTGCCGTTATCCACCCAGACGTTCAGGAGTTGACTCCATGAACCCCACACCCCGAACCGCGCCCGAAATAATGGCCGATGATTGGGTCAACACAGATCAGGATCTCGCGCTGGCTGACTTCCGCGGTCGGGTCGTCATCCTGGAAGCCTTCCAGATGTTGTGTCCGGGCTGTGTCAGCCATGGATTGCCCCAGGCTAAACGTATTCAAGAGAATTTTGATCCCCGGGCTGTCGCCGTCATCGGCCTCCACTCTGTGTTCGAACATCATGACGCCATGCAGCCTCCTGCACTCAAAGCCTTCCTGCAGGAATACCGGATCACTTTCCCGGTCGCTGTCGATGCGACCCGGGGCACGCGAAACCTGCCCAAGACCATGGACGCCTATGGCATGCAGGGCACACCGACATTGGTGATCATAGACCAGGACGGACAGCGGCGTGCCCAGCATTTCGGTCATGTCCACGACCTGGTACTGGGGGCACAGATCGGGGCCCTGCTCGGTGCGCCATCGTCTCGCAGTATGACACCGTCATCCTCTCCAGACACGTCGTGTGATGACACAGGGTGCCAACATCCCCTCACATCCTGAAGTCGCAGCATGGGTCGGCTCTTGAACTCCAGCTTTTCGATATTATCTATCTAGCAGTAGATAGTTTATGCTTGTCTTATCGAACCGATGCGGGAGACCGAGATGCAGATCCATGCCGATTTTTCCAAGCGTGTTGTTATCCGTCCCGATGACCACACCTGGGTTCACTCGCCTGCAAACGGGGTGGACCGGATGATGCTGGACCGAATTGGAGACGAAGTCGCCCGGGCAACAACGCTCGTCCGGTTCGCCCCGGGCTCCTATTTCGACGCGCATGATCACGAACTGGGCGAAGAATTCATCGTTCTGGACGGCGTCTTTTCCGACGAGACCGGGGACTATCCGGCCGGGACCTATGTGCGAAACCCTCCCGGCAGTCGGCATCGTCCCCACACCGACCCCGGTGCCCTAATCTTTGTGAAACTCCGCCAGTTCGACCCGATGGACCGGGTTCACAAAGTCATAGACACGCGTCAAACGGCCTTTCAGCCGGGTCTGGTTGAGGGTCTCTCCGTCCTGCCCCTGCACACCGCTGGCACCGAGAATGTCGCCCTGGTCAAATGGGAGCCGGGCACGCAATTCAATCCGCACAGACACTGGGGCGGCGAGGAGATTTATGTTCTTGAAGGCATGTTTCAGGACGAGTTTGGCGATTATCCCGCAGGGACATGGATCCGGAGCCCGCACGGATCCCAGCACACACCCTTCTCCGATGAAGGATGTCTGATCTATGTGAAGACAGGGCATCTGCCGGGCTGACCGAGAGGCTCAGCCCCAGCGAGAGGACAGCGACTTCCATCACGCGCCAATCGTCCATCATGGCGCGCCAAGGCCCGCACTGCGACAGCACGACGCTTGCTGGACGGGCGTGCCCGGTCTAAATCACGGGCATGCTGTCCTATCTTGCCAATCCCCAGCGGTTTGACGGGTTTGCCCGTCGCGCCATACCGATTTTCGCGGTCCTGGCCACGCTCTGCCTGGCCGTGGGCGTGTACATGTCGCTCTTCATCTCGCCGCCCGATTATCAACAGGGCGACACAATCCGCCTCATGTATATCCATGTCCCCGCGGCCTATATGTCGATGGCATTCTATGCGGCCCTCGCTGTGTGCAGTTTTGTCTATTTCGTCTGGCGCCATGCCTTGGCCGATGCTGCTGCGGAAATCATCGCGCCGGCCGGAGCTCTCTTCACCCTTCTTGCCCTGGCAACCGGGTCGCTCTGGGGCAAGCCCATGTGGGGCACCTGGTGGGAATGGGACGCCCGCATGACCTCGGTCCTGGTGATGTTGCTCGTCTATCTGGGCTATATGGCCTTGCGTGCCGCGATGGAGACACCGCAACACGCTGCGCGCCTTGGAGCCATTCTGGCCATGGCCGGATCCGTCAATCTGGTCATTGTGAAGTTCTCGGTCGACTGGTGGTCCAGCCTGCACCAACCCGCAAGCCTGATCCGGTTAGATGGCCCGACCATTCATGGAAGTCAGCTCGGTCCGCTCATTTTGATGATCTTCGGTTATACTTTTCTGGGAGGCTGGTGGGTCATGTATCGCCTGCGCAGCCAGGCACTGGATCGCCGGATCAAGACCCTTCTCAATCAGAGAGAGGCGAAAGGCGCCTTATGAGCGAATTTTTCTCCATGGGCGGGTATGCCGCCTATATCTGGCCGGCCTGGGGATTGTCCTTGCTTGCGCTTGCCGGACTGATCGTGTTTGCATTCGCCGAACGCCGGTCCAAACAGGCCCGTCTTGCCGAGCTTGAAGCCGATATGGCACACGAGGGCACGGCCAACGACGAACACTGATCCCGACCGGTGCACGTGGGGCAAAGCTATCGGGCACGGGACATGCGGTTTTTCTTTCAAGCGACAGCCATTCTTCTGCTGGCTGCACTGGCTGGCTCAATCGCGTTTTTCACGCTGACCAGCCCCCGCCCGCAACCGGGCACACCCTTGCCCGTTCTCAACCTGTCTCCGCTTGACGGTTACCCAGGTTTCCAAGCAAGCGCCACCGGTGAGCCCTATCTCATCAATATCTGGGGAAGCTGGTGTGCGCCCTGTCGCTTTGAACACGCCACCTTGATGGCTCTCAAGGCTGAAGGCATCACGATCTACGGGATCAACTGGCGCGACGAGACACGCGACGCCCACGCCTTTCTTGAAGAATTGGGCAATCCCTATGACGGCATTCTGGCCGACCCGGACGGCCAGGCCGTGCGTTTGCTGGAGATCACCGGAGCACCCGAAACGCTGATCATCAATCACCGCGGTGAAATTGTTGGTCGTTGGGGCGGTCCGATCACGGTCGACGCCCTGCGTCAGGAAATCTACCCGTCCCTGGAACAGGCCTGGCAACGCACACCCTCGCGCTGAGACAGACCCTGCTCAGGCCGCCTGACGCTCCTTCTTTTTTCGACGCGTCTTTTCCTTGGCCTTGAGCTTGGCTTTGGCCTTTTCCTTAGCCTTTGCCTTCTTCTTTTTCTTTTTCTCTTTTTCTTTCTCGCGAGCGAGCCGTTCCGCTGCTTCACCTTCTTCGAGCACCTCGGCAATCCGCCGCAAGGTTTTCAGAAAACTTGTGCGCTTGTTCTTGGGTATCGCCGAGAGAATATCGGAATCCGCGTCCTGTGCGCCCTGTGTAATCTTGTCGAGCACGGTGCGCCCATGGGCCGTCAGGTGAATGGCGTTGGCGCGGGCATCGTCGGGAAGTTTTTCCTTGGCAAGAAACCCGTTGCGCTGCATGCGCGAGACCAGTTCAGCCAGTGTCGAGCGATCAATACCGGTCGCTTTGACCAGCTCGGTCTGGGTCAGTCCCTCCCGCGAGCCCGTGGCATGAAGCACGGCAAACTGACGCTGGGTGAGTTTCTCACCCTCCATTGCCTTCATGAATCGCTCGGATGCAAACTGCTGCGCACGATGCAGCAAATGCCCGGGCGATTGGGACAGGTCAAATTCGGTCGTCTCTGGCTCTTCACCCGCCATCGATCCGCTCCTGCAAGAGGACTACAGAGTCTTACGGGCTGACTATAACGAGACTGTGACAAATGTCAGGACACGGAATTATTCCTTGTCCACAACCTTGTCCGTTTTGGCCTCATCATCGTCGTCCTTGTCTAGGTCCATATAGGGGCGGACCAAGGGGAAATTCGCAACCATGAAAGCCATGGCCGCAAAGATCAGCACCAGTTTCGAATTCGACCAGATGTCTTCCGTGATGCTGAATTCGGCAAACCAGCGGGCGGATTCGGGCACCACCGTATCGGTGATATGGCGCCACAGAAGCTCATTGAGAAAGGCCAGGAACTGGAACCAAAGCGCCCAGCGAATGGCAAGCGTAGTCCAGATCTCGTCCGGCAGAGTGAACATCGACCCAAACGCGAATTTCCAGACATTGAAGCGAAACGCCAATCCCAGAAGAATAATGACCGAATAGAAGAAATTGATCACGGTGGGCTTGATGTAGATGAAGATCGGATCCTGCAGAATAATGCCGATCGACCCAAACCCCACGACCACGGCCGCCGAAAAGGCCAGCATGGGCGGGATGCGTTTCTGTTCGCGAACAGCGATGAACAGCGCAATGACCGCCGCAACCATAAAGGCCCCCGTGGCCCAGTAGATCGCATCATCCTTGGCGATACGTCGCCCTACATTGTAGACGAGGATCCAAATCGCAATCGGTCCCACATCCACCCAGAGATTGCTGGAGGGGGCGTTTTTGCGCTCGGTCGGCTGGGCTTCGCTCATGATGGGAATTCCTCGTTACACACCGGGACTGACCTGCATGAATACGAGGCCCGCGGCAAGACAGATTGCTAGCAGGATGCGTCTTCGACCAAAAGGCTCTTTCAGGACCCAGGCCGCCAAACCCGCACCAAACACGACAGATGTTTCCCGAAGTGCCGCCATTGGCCCCACGGGCGCGAGAGAAAATGCATAGATCGCCAGACTATAGGTGCCCATGCCAAACAGAGCAGCGATGATGGCGGGTCGAAGGGCAGCTCGCGCCAAAGTCGGCAAGCGGCGCCCTCGGCGCACCAATGCGGTGAGACCCACCGGCAGAGCAATCATCCAGTAGAGCCAGGCCAGATAGACAAGTGGGTTTTCTGCGGCCCGTGCGCCCGCCGCATCATTGACCGAATACAGAGCCGTCATACTGGCCGCCAAAAGGGCAAAACCAAGAGGCTTGGCAGCGGGCAAGCCCCCCTTTGCCGACCAGCCGAACCCGATCACAGCAGCGACGGCGATCGCCAGACCCGCGGTCTGGCCCCAGGACAGAACCTCCCCAAGGAACAAAAGCGCAAACCCCGCCGCCATAGCCGGTGCCGCTCCGCGCATCACCGGATAGACAAGTCCCATATCTGCCTGGTTAAACGCGGAAATCATGGCCATCTGAAAGGCCCAGTGGAGACCGGCTGCGACGAGCAAGAATCGCCAGACCTCCCACCCGGGGATGTCATGGGTCAGCAAGACCGGCAAAAGCGCAATCCCGCCGACAAGCATCATGACGGCTCGAAAGACGAGCGTGTCCTCCGAGGCCTTGGTGTAAAGACCCATGAAGGCATGGCAGAGTGCCGAGCCCAGCATCGCGAGGCTCGCCACCGTGACCGGGTCCATTCCGGTAATCAGTAGGGCGTGTCCTCTAGGCCCGCGAGCGCACGCGCGAACCCTCGCGCAGAGAAGGGCTGGAGATCCGATTCACCCTCCCCGACGCCAATATAATGGATCGGTAACTGGAATTTTTCTGCGACCTGGACCAGCGCCCCGCCCTTGGCCGTACCGTCCAGCTTGGTCATCACCAGGCCCGTGACCTGAGCCGCCTCAAGGAAGGCCTCAGCCTGGGACACGGCGTTGGACCCCACAGTTCCATCCAGCACCAGAAGGACATCATGCGGAGCGTCGGGGCGTTTCTTGCCAATCACCCGCATCACCTTGCGCAATTCATCCATCAGCTCGGCCTTGTTCTGCAATCGACCGGCGGTATCGATCAGCACAACATCACGCGCGTCTGTTTCCGCCTGCTCGAGAGCGTCAAAGGCCAGGCCCGCCGCATCCGATCCGATCTCTCGCTTGACCACGGGGGCATTTGCGCGCTCGGCCCAGACCGAGACCTGTTCGATCGCGGCCGCGCGGAACGTGTCTCCCGCGACCAGAAGGGGGGTGCGGCCCTCGCGCCCCAGCTTGACCGCAATCTTGCCCAAGGTCGTTGTCTTGCCGGATCCATTGACCCCCACAAACACAATAACCCGAGCACCATCATCCACGGCGTCCAGGCTCAGCGGACTTTCAAGCGGTTGGAGAATCTCCGCGACCGTATCCGCCAGAGCTTCGCGCACCTCCTCATCGGTGACTTCCTTGTCAAATCGGTCCTGGGCGAGCTTTGCCGTCACCTTCATGGCTGCGGACGCCCCCAGATCGGCAGCGATCAAAAGGTCTTCCAGCTCATCGAGCGCCTCTTGATCCAGCTTGCGCTTGGTGAATATGGCGCTGACACTTTCGCCAATCTTCGACGAGGATCGTTTCAGGCCCGCGGCCAGACGTGAGAAGAAGCCGGGTTTTTTCTCGCTCATGAAACAAGCTGTCCTTGCAATTCCTGCCCGTCATGACCGGAGACATCCAGATTGACAAGAGCCCCGGCCCGCGGCGGTGCAGCGGAATCAAAACGGATGGGGGCGAAATTCGCCGCGCGGGCAAAGCCGGGTTTTTCCACCAAGGCAGCCTCTACCCGACCGATCATGCCATCAAGATGACGCGCCAAGGCATCGGCGGATGCCGATCGCAAACGGGCTGCGCGCGCCTTGATCAAAGCGCGGTCGAGCTGGGGCATGCGCGCCGCCGGTGTCCCTGGCCGGGGCGAAAAGGGGAAGACATGCACATAAGCCAGTGCACACGCTTCGATGAGGGCCAGCGAATTGGCGAACATCTCCTCGGTCTCGGTTGGAAATCCAGCGATAAGATCCGCGCCAAACGCAATCTCGGGGCGGGCGGCCTTCAAACGTGCACACAAGGCGATGGCCTCTTCACGAGAGTGCCGCCGCTTCATGCGCTTGAGGATCATATTATCACCCGCCTGAAGCGAGAGGTGGAGATAGGGCGCCACGCGCACTTCGCCCAATACCGCATCAAACAGAGCTTCATCGATCTCAACCGCATCGATTGACGACAGGCGCAGACGCGGCAGGTCCGGAACTTCCTTCAAAATGGCTTGGACCAGGCGCCCCAATTGCGGCTGACCGGGCAGATCGGACCCCCATGAGGTGAGATCAACACCGGTCAGAACAACCTCGCTATGACCGGTTCCAACCAGGGTCTTGATCGCTTCCACCACCTCACCCGCTGCCACGGAACGTGAATTACCCCGGCCATAGGGGATAATGCAGAATGTGCAGCGGTGATCACAGCCGTTCTGAACCTGGACATAGGCCCGGGCACGGCCCCCCAACCCTTCCACGAGATGGCCGGCGGTTTCGGTGACACTCATGATGTCATTGACCCGCACCTTCTCGGTGCCGCCCAGCAAGGTGGCGGGCTGGAAGGTCTCCGCCTTCATCTTCTCGTCATTACCGATCACCCGATCTACTTCGGGCATCTGGGCAAACATGTCGGGATCAACTTGGGCCGCACATCCTGTAACAATGATCTTGGCATCGGGATTATCGCGGCGCGCTTTGCGGATGGACTGGCGCGCCTGGCGCACGGCCTCATTGGTCACCGCACAGGTATTGACCAGAATGGCATCCGTCAGCCCGGCATCGCGCGCATGATTGTGCATGACCTCGCTCTCCCAGGCATTGAGCCGGCAGCCGAATGTCATGATTTTCAGGGCCTCATCGGGCTTTTCATCCCGTTGGGGCGGGCGATCGGCACCAGAGGCCGCAGGATTGTCTTCGGGCGTGTCCATGAAGTGTCGATAAGTGGTGGAGGCCGTGGCAATCGTCAAGTCGAGGCCCTGTGTGGTGAGTCCTCGAAAACAGACTCTTTTCTGGCGTTAAAAGAGGGTTAACCGTTCACCGGGGCCCGGCAGAGTCAGTAAAAGAGGGTAAATTCGCCTTTCGGACTAGTTTTCGGTCCCCATTCGCTTTTGCCGACATGATCTAGTTTCACCGACCTGTCCACCGCTGACCGGGACTAAACAAGACCGGTTTCACGCAGCGGCCCGGTCCGCACCCGCTTCAGATCGGGGCAGCCCCCGGCTCAGCCCTGATGCCAGCACCGCTCCCGCCGCAAACAACATGACGGGCGCCTGGGCGGGCGGAAACTCGGTCAGGTCGGGGCGATTCATCAAGGGCAGGAAGGCCATCAGCGTTGCGCCCAGAAGAACCAGCATGATCAGGTGAACGAGGCCCGCCCAGCCGGGCCCCTCGGTCCGGCTCAGCCCGATATCGACCATCAGCAAGAGTGCATAAAGACCCATCAGCCCCAGTATCAGCTGGGGCGACCGGGCGAGGAGGTCACTCTGGGCCAGCAGGAGATAGAGACCCACGAGCACCAGCGTGTGCACGACCCGGCTCAAACGCCCCCCTGCACGAGCGCGAATACCAATGGTCGTACGCAGGACCTGCAGCGCCCCCAGCGCGGTGAGAAGGGCAAGGAATACAGCATCCATGACCGGATCAACCTCCAACAAATTTCGCGATACGCGTGCCCAAATTCATGAGTTTGATCAGAGTGCCCTGGGGCAGTTTCCGGATCTGGCCGTACCAGTCTGTGAGATTGGACACAAAACTCTCCATGCGCTGGAGGCGCTCAACAGCGCTTTGCGGCGTGTCCGGATCTTCTGCTGCCATGGCCGCGCACTCCTTGAGAAGTGCTATGGTTGGGTCGATTTCGCGTTGTTTGCGCGCCTCAGCGATCGCCATCAACATGTCCCAAGGTTCATGGCTGGCTGTGAAATGATCGCGGCGATCTCCCATCACATGCTCGCGCTGTACCAGACCCAGGACCTGTAATTCCTTGAGAGAGTTGGAGACATTGGATCGGGCGATCTTCAGCGTGTCGGTAATATCTTCGGCATGCATCGGAGTATCGGCCAGATAGAGCAGGGCATGGATCTGGGCAATGGACCGGTTAACACCCCAGCGCGCGCCCATCTCACCCCAGTGAAGAACAAATCGTTGCATGGGTGCGGAGAGGTGCATGGCGGTATCTTTCATTTATTTCTGTGATGAGAGAAATAGCGCAAATGCGGTCTGCCCCCAAGCGCAATATTGTCGCAGGTTCAAAGGCACTCCCGACCTGTCGGAGACGTCACTTGTCTTTGTGACCCATAGCCGGTCACACTCGCTCTTCATCCGATCTGTCAAACTGGGGGAATACATGTTCAAGTCTGTGAGAACGAGCCTGACTGCGCTCGGCATAGCTGTGTCATTGTCAACGAGCACGCTAGCCGATGAGCCGGTGGACGATACCGCAGCCGTCGAAGCGGCCATCCATGCAGTCTATGACGTGATCTCCGGGCCCGTCGGCGAAGAACGAGACTTCGAACGGATGCGATCCATGTATATGGACGGTGCCGCCATGGGTGCGGTTGGTCCCGGACCGGACGGGCAGGGGCGTGGCCGGGTGATCACGCTGGACGATTATATCGAACGCAGCGGCCCCTGGCTGGTCGAAAACGGGTTCGTAGAAGTGCCCACACGCACCGACATCTCGGTCTGGGGCGAGATTGCCACCGCCCGTTCGGCCTATGAGGGCACCAACAGCGCAACGGGCGAGACGTTCCTGATCGGCGTCAATTTCATCACGCTGTTTAAGGTTGAAGGCGAATGGAAGATCGCCTCCATCCTCTGGCGTACCGAAACGGATAACTGGCCTGTCGAAGCCGCCTTCGACGATTGATCGTTGCAAGCCGCACCAAAATCAAAGCCCCGGCCAGATGGTGACCGGGGCTTCGCTTTTTTGAACTTGGGGTCGGCACAAAAGCCGGTCCCGTATTTCTGTGCGGAGCCTTATTCGGCGTCCGTGGATGAAGCCTCATCCATCAGGCGCTGCATGAGGAACACGTAGAGCATGGCATCACGGCGAGCGGTTTCGCTGAGGTCAGCCGCAGCGGAGTGACCGCCCTGCGTATTCTCATAATACAGGTAGTCATGACCGAGATCGGACAGGAGATGCGCCATTTTCCGCGCATGACCAGGATGGACACGGTCGTCCTTGGTCGAGGTGTAGATGTAGATCTCCGGATACTCACCGTTCGCATCCACATTGTGGTAGGGCGAGATTGAACGCAGGAATGCGCCTTCATCCGGGTCTTCCGGATTACCATACTCACCCATCCAGGAATTGCCGGCCAGCAGCGTGTGATAACGCAGCATGTCAAGCAACGGCACAGCCGAGACAACGGCATTCCACAGGTCCGGACGCTGGGTATACATCACACCCGTCAGAAGACCGCCGTTTGAGCCCCCATACACACCCAGATGCTCCGGAGAGGTCAGACCCCGGTCTGCCAGATCTTCAGCAACTGCGATCAGATCATCGTAGATGCGCTGACGATCCATTTTCAGGCCAGCCTGGTGCCAGGACGGACCAAACTCGCCGCCACCGCGGATATTGGCCACGACATAGGCGCCACCGTTTTCCAGCCACAGTCGACCCCGCGATCCGGAATAGGACGGACGGATCGAAACCTGGAAACCGCCATACGCGTACAGCAGGGTCGGGGTGGACCCGTCCATGACCGTATCTTCAGCGCGAACAACGAAATAGGGGATCATCGTGCCATCGGTAGACGCGACTTCGAGCTGCTCAACCACCAGGCCTTCGGCATCAAACCGGGCCGGGATGGACTGGGTCGGCTCAACCTCAAAAGACGTCAGATCCAGCGAGTAGAGCGTGTCCGGCGTCAGGAAACCTTCGGCATTGAAGAAGACGAGGTCTTCCTGATTATCGGCAGAGCTGACGCTGATCGTCATATTGTCCGGCACCGGCATGGATTGGGACGACCAGGAACCATCGGCGAAGGTAAAGGCTTCCAGACCCCCCACCACGTTTTCATCGATCGACACGAGAAGTGCAGACCGGGTGGCAGAGACAGATCCCAGGGATTGACGCTCACGCGGCACAAAAACCGTCTTCACAGCCGGAATTTCGCCGGTCTCAACAAAGTCCGCGAAGGTGAAAGAGAGGAGAGCACCGGAAGGATAATCCGTTCCCAGATGGGTCCAATCCTCTTCCAGCGTGAACACCAGCTCACCCTGGTACAAGGTCTGGACGGAGGATTTCGTCGGCAGACCTAGCTGAACCGGATCGGAATCGATCGGCAAATACCACCAATTGGTATCGTAGAACGTGGTGGCCTGAGACGCCATCAGATAGGCCGTGCCATCACTGTCTTCCGCACGGAAGGCAAACAGGCCCACATCTGACTGATTGCCCCGTACCACTTCCGTGGCTTCGGACAGGTCCGTACCCCGGGTCCAGAGATAAGAGACGGACGGATAGCCCGATGCCGTGCTGTCAGCGTCAGACGTCGCCAGACCCACAAGAACATGGTCCTCATCCACCCAGGTCACGCCGCCCTTGGCTTCGGGCGTGACAAAACCACCCTCGACAAAGGCGCGATCTGCGATGGAAAATTCGCGGCGCACCGCGGCGTCCGAACCGCCATCGGACAGCGTGATGATGCAGCGATCATAATCCGGGGCAAGACAGGACGAGCCGCGCCAGACCCAGTTGGTGTCCTCGGCTTCGGAGAGCGCATCCACATCGAGGATCACATCCCATTCGGTCTCATCCGACAGATAGCTGTCCAGCGTCGTCCGACGCCACAGTCCATGCGTGTTCTCGGCGTCACGCCAGAAATTCCAGACATAGCCGGCATAATATGCGCCATAGGCAATGCGGTCTTCGGACTGGTAGATTTCCAGCGCCTGGTCGAACAGGCCCTGATAACGATCATCACCTTGCAGGCGATCAAATGTCCGCTCGTTCTCGCTCTCGACCCAGGCCAGGGCCTCATCGCCTTCGACGTCTTCCAGCCAGACCCGCGGATCATTGGCCGGATCGATCTCGACAATGGCGCGTTCATTGACGGGCATGTCAGTATCGCTCACATCTTGTCCTTCATCAGTGCCGGTATCCGCCGGCGGGTTACAGGCAGCTAGGCTGATGGCAGCCAGAGCCGGCCAGATAGTGTGGCGCAGTCCCATATCGATCTCCCCTCGAAATTGCAGGTTGGCGCTATTAACCCCGGACGGAGGCTGGACGTAAACCCCGCAGAGCGGTATCGCAGCACGATGCGTGCGTGGAAAATGAATGGAACGGGAAATGCCTTTCTTCTGCTCGACCAAAGAGCAGTCGCAACCCCCCGTGAACCCGACGAAAACCTGGTCCGTAGCTGGGCGCAACAGCATGGGTTCGACCAGCTGATCTGGCTCGGTCCGGACACCAATAGCGATGCCCGTCTGCGTTTCTGGAACCGGGATGGCGGCGAGGTGGGCGCCTGTGGGAATGGCACACGCGCTGCCGGCTGGCATGTCATGCAATCAGATCAAACCCAGAATGCCTCTCTGCACGCGGATGGGGGCCGATTGCTCACCCGGGAAGCGGGGCCCATGAACATCACCGTCGATATGGGCGAACCGCGTCTTGACTGGCCCTCCATCCCCCTCGCCCGGGCCATGGAGACTCAAAAACTTGATTTTTCTGTCGAACACCAAGGTTATCGGGTCTGTGATCCCGGTGCGGTGAATATGGGCAATCCTCATGTCGTGTTTTTTATCGACGACATGGACGCCTTGCCGATTGAAGGTCTAGGCGCACTCATCGAGACACATCCGCTGTTTCCCGAACGGGTTAATGTCGGTTTCGCACACATTCGATCGCCGGGTGAGATGCGGCTACGGGTGTTCGAACGCGGTACCGGTGTGACCCTGGCCTGTGGTACGGGGGCCTGTGCCGCCCTCGTGGCCGCCCACCGTCGGGGACTGACCGAACGAACCGTCCGGATCGAAGCCGATGGCGGATGGCTGAGCGTCGACTGGAATACCACCAGCAATCATATCCATCTGACGGGCGAAGTTGAACGCGAAGAAAGCGTCGAGCTGAACTGGGAGACCTGACATGACTGAGATCGAATGGACCATCTACCTGTCTGGCGAGATCCATACGGACTGGCGCGAACAGATCATCTCCGCCTGTGAAGCGAAAGATCTGCCCGTGAATTTCATCGGCCCGGTCACCGTGCATGAAGACAGCGATGATTGCGGCGCTGTGATTTTGGGCGAGGAAGACAATCCGTTCTGGCGGGACCAGAAAGGCGCCCGCATGAACGCCATTCGGACTCGTACCCTGATGGAAAGTGCGGATCTGGTCGTCGTGCGTTTCGGGGAGAAGTACAAACAGTGGAATGCCGCCTTTGATGCAGGCTATGCTGCGGCTCTCAACACCCCTTACATCACCCTGCACGACCCCGCGCTCACCCATGCCCTGAAAGAGGTGGATGGCGCTGCCCTGGCCACCGCCCAGGATCCGTTGCAAGTCGCAAAAATCATTGAATACGTCACCACCGGCCGTCTTCAGCGCCGCTAACGACGACTAGTCCGCATCCAGCAATGTCCGGATCGCTTCACCGAGCTGGGCGGCCTCATCCGCCCGGGCCGACCCCTTGCGCCAGGCGATACCAATCTCCCGACCCACAATCGGAGGATCGAAGGGTTTCACCGTCAGGCCCAGACGATCAACCAGGCCGGCCTTGACGGCCATGGCGGGCAGGAGTGTTGCGCCCAGCCCGGATTTCACCATTTGCACCAGCGTGTGCAGAGAGGTTGCGGCAAAATCCGAACGGGCAGCCCCCGCCGAACAGGCCGACAGGACATGGTCACGCAGGCAATGTCCGTCCTCCAGCAGCAATAGCGCCTCCGACGACAGATCCTCGGCCGTCAGCGGCACCCGCTTGGCCAGCGGATGGTCCGGTGCACAGGCAAACAGGAATTCATCCGAGGCAATGGCACGCGAGGAGATGATCGTCGACTCATAGGGCAGGGCGATCAATGCCGCATCGAGACGCCTGTCCCGTAAGGCTTCAGTCAGGCGGCCTGTCAGATCTTCACGCAGAAACAGTTCCAGATCCGGGAAAGTCCGGCGCAGGGTGGGCAGGACCTGGGGCAGGAGGAAAGGCGCGATGGTCGGGATGACACCCAGCCTGAAGGGCCCGCTGAGAGGTTGACCCGCCGCCTGGGTCGCTGTGACGAGATCTTCTGCCTCGGTGAGGACGCGTTTGGCACGCTCCAGTGCGGCTTCTCCGGCCGGTGTGAGGCTGGCCCCGCGCGCGCCGCGTTCAACCAGAACCGTGCCAAGAATGGCTTCCAGCTCCTTGATCCCTGCCGAAAGCGTCGGCTGGGTCACAAAGCAAGCCTCGGCCGCGCGGGAGAAACTCCCTTTGTCAGACAAGGCGATAAGAAATTGCAATTGGCGCAGTGTGGGGAGCTGGGACATGATTATCGATATAATTTATGGGTACCCCAAAAACAATCCATTGGATTGATGCACAAAACAGGCGCATATCCGCCGCGAACCAACAGCAACCCCGGACGGTCCGGGGCCAAACACAGGAGAATGTGATGCTGGGTGTCGGCGAGAAACTGCCTGAATTCGAAATCACCGGTGTGAAGCCGGGCTTCAATGCTCACGAAGAGAATGGCGAGTCCGCGTTTGAGACGATCAATCAGGACAGCTTTGAAGGCAAGTGGAAGGTCATCTTCTTCTATCCGAAGGATTTCACCTTCGTGTGCCCGACCGAAATCGTTGCGTTCGCCAATCTGAACGACGAGTTTTCCGACCGTGACGCTGTCGTCCTCGGTGGTTCTGCAGACAATGAATTCTGCAAACTGGCCTGGCGCCGTGAGCATCCGGACCTGAACAAGCTGGGCATGTGGCAGTTTGCCGACACGACCGGCTCCCTGATCGACGCGCTGGGCATCCGCTCTGACGAAGGCGTGCCGCTGCGCGCAACCTATGTTGTCGATCCGCATGGTGTCGTTCAGCACGTCTACGTGAACAATCTCAATGTGGGCCGCGCGCCGGAAGACACGCTGCGTGTTCTTGACGGCCTGCAAACGGACGAGCTGTGCCCGTGCAACCGTCCGGTGGGTGGCGACACCCTCTAAAATGCCTCCAAGGCCCTGAAAATGGGCCGGAGCGGGGTCTTTGATGCACCCCCCGAGACCTCCGGGGCGGGCAGAGCGTTGTTCTGTCAACCCGGGGGTTTCTTTGTGCCCGAATTCCAAGAAAGGAACCGCCATGAGCCTGGACACTCTCAAAAACGCCCTGCCGGACTATGCCAAGGACCTGAAACTGAACCTGTCCTCCATGGCCCGCGAAACAGCCCTCACGGATCAACAAAAATGGGGCACATTTCTCGCCTCGGCCCACGCGATCGGTGAACCCGCGACGCTGAAAGCCATTATCGGCGAAATTGGCGACCAGCTGGATGACACCGCCCGGACCGGCGCAAAGGCCGCGTCCGCCATCATGGGCATGAATAATGTCTACTACCGGTTTGTACACCTGGCCTCGAACAATGAATACTCGACCATGCCGGCTCGTCTGCGCATGAACATCATTGCCAATCCGGGTGTGGACAAGGCGGATTTCGAACTGTGGTCCCTCGCGGTATCCGCGATCAATGGCTGCGGCATGTGTATCGACAGCCACGAGGCGGAATTACGCAAAGCCGGCCTGACCAGCCAACAGATTCAAGCCGCTGTCCGGATTGCAGCGACTGTTAACGCTGTTGCCGCCGTCATTCGCGCAGAAACTGCCGAAGCGGGTTGATGAATTTTGTGTTACTGAACTCAGATACATGAGTTAAAGATCTGAATAAGTGCGTAAATTCGCGTTCAGTTGCGATTGTTGTTTCATTTCGTTTTATTCCGTATAATGACGGAATGTCGATCATCGAACGCGATATTCACCCGCTACCACAGCGTGCTGACCCCGATCAGCACGCCATGCGGGGCGGTCGGACCTGGTTTTCCGGGTCCACGATCGAGAGTGCGCGCCATTTCGATGACCTGCCGCTCTGGCGCTTGTTATGGCCAGCGGCCCTGGGCGTGATCCTCGCACTGCTGGCCCTGTATGCCCTGACCCCGCTCATGGCCGGACTGCTCTGGCTTGGCGCGGGTCTGGGTCTAGCTGGTGCAGTACGAGGCCTCACCGCGCGTTATCGACTTCTTGATCACCTGACCGAGCTCAAACCCAGCCGCAAAGATTGACCCTGACCGGTCAGTGACTAGTGTGCTGGCCAAAGCGTCCACGTCGGACGCCGTGATTTCGGGGAGTGATCATGGGTTGGTGGTTTGGCATGAAATTGTGGCAGCGCGTCCTGATCGCGCTGGTGCTCGGTGTGGTGTTCGGACTGGGTCTGAGCCAGATCATGGGTCAGGACGCTGCAACTCAGTTTCTTGACCAGCGTGTCCGCTGGATTGGCGATCTGTTCATTCGCCTGATCCGCATGCTCATTGTCCCGCTGATCTTCACCACCCTGGTCTCCGGCGTGATCGCGATGGGTAATCCGGCCAAGCTGGGCTCACTCGGGGTCAAGGCGCTGTTGCTTTATTTCACCACGACTATCTTTGCCAACATTATCGGCCTGGTCTTCGGAACGATTTTCCAGCCCGGTCGCGGCGCCGATCTGGCAGGCGTTGACGCTGTTCCGGTTGCGACTGAAGCGCCTTCGCTGACCGAACGGCTTCTGGCCATCATCCCGACCAATCCGGTTGCGGCACTGGCAGATGGGAATGTTCTGGCCATTATCTTCTTCTCCGTTCTGCTGGGTGTGTCCATCCTGGCCACGCGGGAAGAGGGAAAACCGCTGGGAACCCTTTTCAACTCCGCTTCAGACGTCGTTCTGAAGATGACCCACTATGTGATGGAAGTGGCACCGTTTGGCATTTTTGCCCTTGTCTCCTACACCGCCGCCAGCCAGGGCTTGGAAGCGCTGCAATCCATCCTCACACTGATTGTGGCTGTATATCTGGGTCTGCTGGCTCACCTCCTGATCACCTATGGTTTCCTGGTGCGCGTGGTCCTGGGCCTTCCCTTCTTCCGCTTCCTGCGCGGCCTGACCGACCCGATTGCCGTGGCCTATTCCACAGCCTCATCGTCGGCGACCCTGCCGGTAACCATTGCTGCGGCATCGGACAATCTGGGGGTCAAGAAATCCGTGGCCGGTTCTATCCTGCCGCTGGGTGCCACCATCAATATGGATGGTACGGCGCTGTATCTGGGCATCCTGGCGCTCTTTACAGCCCAGGCCTTCGGGTATGACCTGACCCTGGCAAATTATGTGCTGATTGCCTTCACCGCCGCTGTGGTGTCCATCGGTGCGGCCGGCATCCCCTCGGCCTCCCTCTTCCTGCTGGCAATTGTGCTGGAAACTTTCGGCGTCACGCCCGAGCATACCGCGATCATCGTCGGCTTTATTCTTCCTGTAGACCGGATCATGGACATGGCGCGCACAGCTGTGAACGTGACGGGTGATGCCGCTGTCGCAACAGCCGTGGCAAAATGGGAAGGCGAGCTGGACGAGGAGTGTTTCCGCGAACCGGCAAAGGTCTGACCCTTCCCAGGGCGGTCCCTACCATTTGAAACAAGGAAAAGCCCGGCCGATGGCCGGGCTTTTTTCAACATTGTGTCGGTTCAAGCTGCGTCCAGTCGCTGACCCCTGAGCAGACGGGGCGGATCACCCGTCTCGCCCCCGGCTTGCCGCATGAAAAATCGACGGGCCGGCCCGATCTTGTTGACCAGGGACAGGCCCAGTCCTCTCACCCGGCGCAAGGGTTCAATATCGTTGGAGAAAAGGCGGTTGAAAATATCCGTACCCATGGCGAGCGTGGCGCTGTCGAACCGTCGCCAAGCCTGATAGCGCGACAAGGTCGCCGGAGCGCCCAGATCCAGACCACACCGACGTGCATCTGACAGCACTTCGGCGAGTGCGGCTGTATCACGAATACCCAGATTGAAACCCTGCCCGGCCAGGGGGTGAATGCCGCGAGCCGCATCGCCGACATAGGCAATCCGGTCCCCAAAAAAGCGTTCCGAATAGGTCAGCCCCAGCGGATAGGTAAACCGCGGCCCCTCTGGCCGCACCTCTCCGAGGAAGTCACCAAACCGCTTCTCCAGCTCCTCCTGGAACCCCTCAGCCTCCAAACCCACGATCGCATCCGCCGTCTCCGACGCCTCGGTCCAGACCAGCGAGGAACGATTGTCAGGCAGTGGCAGGATGGCAAAGGGTCCACCCGGCATGAAATACTCATACGCCACACCGTTATGCGGTTCGGCATGACGCACCGTGGTGACAATACCCTTCTGATTATACATCCAGCCCGATGTGCGGATTTTCTCCTGCTGACGTATCCGCGAGAACCGTCCATCACACGCAACAAGAAGCTTGCCCTTCAGCACGCGCTGGTCCGCGAGAAAGACATCCACCCCATCCGATCGGGCATCGAACCGCTCCACCGCGACCGGTGCGAAAAACTCGGTTCCACCCTCTTCCCGCAAGGTATCGAGCAGGGCGATACGGGTGTGACGATTTTCGGCCATCCAGCCCAAGGGTTCACCGGTCTCACCGTCTGAGATCTCTCGCCTGTCGAAGTGCAGCGTGTCTGGCCCCGGTCCACCCGGCCGCGTGCCTCCATAGGGTCGGCCATCACAGACCAAGATGTGTTCGATCCGCGCCGTGTGGGGTTTCAGACGCTCAGCAACACCCAATGCCTCGAACAATCGCCAGGATGTGTAGGCCAGCGCCGAGGCCCGACCATCAAAGTCAGGAGCGAGCTGTGTCTCATAGGGCTGACGGTCGACCAGGGCGACACTGAGCCCGGCCTGGCGCAGGGCCAATGCGAGCGTCATTCCAGCCAGTCCGCCGCCCGCAATCACCACATCGCCATCAAAGGCGGTTTCGGTCTGATCGGTGTGTGTCATCATGACTGCGAAGAATAGGCAGATCCACGCGAAAAAAAAGCGGCCATGCTGCCGCAGTCGCAGATCGAAAGGGTTAAGCCGCGTTTACCCTCTTGGAAGACTCTGCCGGTAAAATCCGGCCCCATGTCGAGATCAGCTGTTTCCGATACCGAGTTCGAGGATGACACGGCCGCGTCCGGTCCGGGTTTGGTGACCCGTCTGCGCGCCTGGCTGGTCGGATCCGTCATGTTGCTGGCAGGTCTGTATCTGTTTGCCGCCTTGCTGAGTCACAACATCCTGGACCCAAGCTGGAATGTGGCCAGCGATCAGCCAGTCCGCAATTGGATGGGACCCGTTGGTGCAGGGATCTCGGACACCTTGTTGCAAACCCTGGGCTGGGCATCCGGTGGTCCGGCCCTGGCGCTCAGCTTGTGGGGTGGATTGCTGCTGGCCCAATCGCCTCGGCCGCGCGGTCGGCTGGTCACCGCCCTTCGCTGGATGTTTGCTCTGGTGGGCACGCTGGGATTTGCTGCCGCAGTCAGCGCCTTGCCGCTGCCCCAGGCCTGGCCTTATGCCGTTGGACTGGGGGGTGTGTCGGGAGATATGATGCTGCAGACTCTCAGTGCCCCGATCCGCGCACTGGACCTACCAGCCGCGACATCTATCGGCGCACTGCTCGGCCTCGTCCTGGCGATCGCCGGAGTCTTTTTCACCTTTGGACTGAGGCCGGCCGACATCACGGCTGCCATGGACGCCGCCCAGCTTTTCTGGGCCACCGTGCGTGTTTGGATCGATTCACTGGCCGGTCGGGGCATGGACCTGATGCGTCTGATGGGGCTCTCCCCCACGGACGACACCGTGGAACGCAATCACTCTGAACCGGTCTTGCGTCAGGCCCTGCGCGCAGCTGCCGAAGATACGGTTCTACCCGCCGTTGCCGTCAATCGGTCCACCGACACAGATCCAGAGCCTGTTCGTCCGTCTACTGAACACGTTGACACCGAAGACGCGGACCCCGGCAAGCATATCAAGGTCGCAGCGAGCAAACAGGCGCGTCAGAGCGACCGCGATATTCGTGAAGCCCAAGGTGCCTTGCCCTTCGTAAAAACAGAAGGTTTCAAACTGCCTCGGCTGGATCTCCTGTCCAAACCTGCCGTTCGTACCGGAGCCATCGACGAAACAGCGCTGCGCCAGAATGCCGAATTGCTTCAGGGCGTGCTCTCTGATTTCGGCGTGAAGGGCGAGATTGTCCAGGTCCGGCCGGGTCCGGTGGTCACGCTGTATGAATTCGAACCGGCGCCTGGCGTGAAATCCTCTCGTGTAATCAATCTGGCCGACGATATCGCCCGCTCCATGAGCACAATGGCCGCTCGTGTTGCCGTGGTGCCGGGACGCAATGCCATTGGTATTGAACTACCCAATCCCAGCCGGGAAACAGTCTTCCTGCGGGCCCTGCTCAACGCGAAAGCATTTGAGGAGACAAAGGCTGACCTACCCATGGCGCTGGGTGAAACCATTGGCGGTGAACCCTTTGTCGCTGACCTGGCACGCATGCCCCACCTTTTGATCGCCGGTACGACCGGCTCAGGTAAATCGGTGGGCATTAATGCCATGATCCTCTCGCTACTCTACCGCCTGCCTCCGGAAGAGTGCCGCATGATCATGATCGACCCGAAAATGCTCGAACTTTCGGTTTATGATGGCATTCCCCATCTCCTAGCCCCCGTCGTCACCGATCCCAAGAAAGCTGTCGTCGCGCTCAAATGGGCCGTTCGGGAGATGGAAAGCCGCTATCTGCGCATGTCCAAGGTGGGTGTGCGCAATGTGGCTGGCTTCAATGAACGCGTCGCTGAAGCCAAGGCGCGTGATGAAGACCTCAGCCGGACCGTGCAGACCGGGTATGACCGGGAAACCGGCGAACCCATCTATGAAACCGAGAGCATTCCGGCAGAAAAAATGCCCTATCTGGTCATTATCATCGATGAAATGGCCGATTTGATGATGGTCGCCGGCAAGGATATCGAGGGTGCCGTTCAGCGTCTTGCCCAGATGGCCCGGGCGGCCGGCATCCACTTGATCACCGCCACACAACGCCCCTCCGTCGATGTGATTACGGGCACCATCAAGGCGAATTTCCCGACCCGGATTTCCTATTCCGTGACCTCGAAAATCGACAGCCGGACCATTCTGGGCGAGCAGGGCGCCGAGCAATTGCTGGGTATGGGTGATCTTCTCTACATGGCATCCGGCGGTCGACTTCGACGTCTTCACGGCCCCTTTGTGTCCGACCGGGAGGTTGAAGAGGTCGCCAACTTCCTCAAAAGCCAGGGTGTTCCCGATTATCTAGAAGCCGTCACGGAAAGTGATGACGAGCTGGAGGGCGGTGATAGCGGCGAGGATATCGATGTCGAAGCAAGCCTGTTCGATCAAGCCGTGGCCATTGTTGCCCGCGACCGAAAAGCTTCGACCAGCTATATCCAGCGTCGTCTTCAGATCGGTTACAATCGTGCGGCAACCCTGATTGAACAAATGGAACAGGAAGGCATGATTGGTCCGGCGGATCATGCGGGACGACGGGAAATCTTCCTGCCCGAACATGACGCTGCATGACAATTCAGAAATCTAACCGCGGATGAATGATACGGTCTTGCTCAAGCCGCAATCACAGTCCAGCTTGCGCCCATGAACACGCTACTGACCACCGCCCTGATGTCCTTCAGCCTTCTTGCCGCGCAAGAGGCCGAACCTCTTCCATCTGCCCAGGACGTGGCATCCCCGTCCCAGGCTCTGCCCGCCCAGTCACAAACAGGGCAGGTACAAACGGATCAGACTCCGTCTGAGACAATGACAAGCCCGTCACCCGTGCTGTTTGATGCGGACCAGGCTCTGGTCGAGATCAATGCCTGGATGAATTCTATCGACACACTGCAGGCCCGCTTTCACCAGGTCTCGCCCGATGGCAGTTATGCCAGTGGTCTCCTGTCCATCCAGCGCCCGGGCCGCTTGCGCTTCGACTATGATGATCCGAGCCCGTTTCTGATCGTTGCAGATGGTTCAACCGTTGCCCTCCAGGATCAGGCTCTGGAAACCACAGACCGGGCGCCCTTGCGGTCCACGCCGCTGTGGTGGATTCTCAAGCGCGATATAGACCTGTCTGAAGATGCCGAGGTGACGGAAGTTTTCGAGGAAGCCGGGTCGATCTATCTGGGTGTTCGCGATCCCGACGGCGAAATGGACGGAGAAATACTGTTCCGCTTTGATAGCATGTCCCATGCCTTGCAAGAGTGGTGGGCGACCGACAGCCTGGGTCAGACAACACGTTTGAGCCTCAGCGAGGTCAATACGGGTCTGCGCCTCGACCGTCGCCTGTTTGTCCTGGATGATGATGGTTCCGATTCCCGTCGCGGACGCCGCTAGCGCGACTTCTTAACAAACCACTGCGACATATTCGCCACAGGCAATTCCTTTCTCATTTTTTATTTGTCTTCTTTTGGAACGTGTGGCGTTATAGTGACGCTGACTGAGGGCGACATGGATCGGCGTCGTCCCCCCGCTTGCGGATCCGTCCCACAGTCGCGCCGGACTATCCCCTCCCGGCGCATGCGCTGACACCGGCGCAAGGCTAAGCGCCCGGCCTCCCCCCCTCGAGGTCGGGCGCATTGCTTTTCTCCTCCCTTTGCCCACCGCTTTTGCCAGTCCATCCCTTTCGCTCACGCGCGACGGGGTCTAGATATCGGACATGGATTTTGAAGATGATGATCGCGTTGACGCCGATATCCCGCGTCTGCTGGAAGAAATTCCTCTGCTCTATCGCGTGCGCGCGTTTGCTGACGGCCTGAATGCGCATTCCTGGTTTTCGCGGCTTGGCGAACACCTGGATGAGCGTGAGAAACATCTCGCCCGTCTCTATCTCGACGGTCTGGGGTTCCCCGATGCCGATCCTGCTCTTGTAGAGAGCTGGGAAGAGGCCGGGTACGCAGCAGAAAACCCTGAGATGAATTCCCAGGCCTGGGAAGCGGAAGAAATGTTGCGCTCCGGACTCGTTGGACGGGCTCTGGAACGCCTTGATGAAAGCGCGGTCCAGACGGCGCTGACCTATGTGGCGCAAGCCACCGCTGACAATGCCCGTGAAGCCATGGAAGACGCCGCTCATATCGCGGATTTGGAAGATGAAGCCCTGATCCAGGCCGGAGCCGGGGCACTTGTTCAGGCGGCCAATGGCGCCGCCCTGGTCGTTCTGGCGGAAGCTGAGGATGACGACGATCCTCATCCGTTTGTGGCCCGCTGGCGTCTGTTTGCCCGGGGTCGTTGGCCCATCGGGCTCATCGGCTCGAGCTTCAACATCCTCTAGGCCCCGGACATGGCGCGCACTCGCATCAAGATCTGTTGTATTTCATCGATCGAGGAAGCGCGTCTCGCTGTAAAAGCGGGTGCTGATGCCCTAGGCCTGGTCGGCCCCATGCCCTCCGGACCCGGCACGCTGGATCTAGATACCATCGCATCGCTGTCCCGCCAGATTGTTCCGTCGGTCTCCCGCTTTCTCCTGTCCAGCGACACAACAGCGGACGGCCTCATCGCCGCAGTTGATCAAGCTGGCACGGATACGCTTCAAGTCGTCAGCCCTGTCGAACCCGACGTGCTTACACAGATCCGTGCACACAGGCCCTTTGTTCGCCTCGTCCAAGTGCTCCATGTCGGGGGAAAAGAAACACTGTCTCTGGCTCGGGCCTACGCGCACACCGCCGATGCGCTCTTGCTGGACAGCGGGCGCCCCAGCGCTGCCATTCCCGAACTCGGCGGCACTGGACGCACGCATGATTGGGAAATCAGCGCCAAAATTGTTGCTGATCTAGTTATTCCGGTCTTCCTCGCCGGCGGTCTGACCCCCGACAATGCCGCAGACGCCATTCGTGCTGTTCGCCCCTTTGGCCTCGACCTGTGTTCGGGAATACGTACCTATGACAGGCTCGACCCCGTCAAACTCAACGCATTCATCGCTGCGGTTCACGCAGCCTGACTTGTTCTCAGGAGATCCCCATGGCCGCTCTACGTCTTGCCAGCTGGAACATCAATTCCGTACGCCTGCGTGCGCCCATGGTCGCGGAGTGGGTGAAACAGGCCGATCCCGATGTCCTGTGCCTGCAGGAAATCAAGTGCCAGAACCATGAATTCCCTGAAGGGACGTTTCGGGAGATGGGTTTTTCCCACTTTCATGTACGCGGCATGAAAGGCATGCATGGCGTGGCCATTGCGTCAAAGTATGAACTCGAAGACCTGCCCGATGCCGATCTATGCCCCAAGGGCGAAGCCCGTCATCAGCGCGTGGGTGTAGAGGGGTTGGAACTCCATAATTTCTACATCCCTGCCGGAGGGGATGAGCCCGATCCGGAGACCAATCCGCGTTTTGCGCACAAGATGGAGTTTCTGGCGCGGATTGAAGCCTATTTTGCGTCGCGCAAGACGGAGAATGCTCCGCTCGTTCTGGTCGGCGATTTCAATATCGCGCCTTATGAACATGATGTCTGGTCGCACAAACAACTTCTGAAAGTGGTTTCGCACACGCCGGTCGAGACCGATGCCCTGGAGCGTATTCGCCTCGCCGGGGAATTCTCGGACATCGCGCGGGAGCTCGTGCCGATGGACGAGAAACTCTATTCCTGGTGGAGCTATCGCGCCCGAGACTGGCGCAAGGCCAATCGCGGCCGCCGACTGGATCATATCTGGGCCGCGCCGGCCGCCCGGGACCGCGCCCTGGCCACCGGGCGTGACGGATTCCAGATCTGGGAAGACGTGCGCGGTTGGGAGAAACCCAGCGATCATGCCCCGGTCGTGCTGGATTTCGGCGATTAAGGATCACGTTCGCGTTGAGCGCCTTGCCGGTCGATATTCGCCGACGGATAGTCAATACGCGTATTGAACGGAGATCGAGATGACGATGGCATCTGTCCGACGGGCTCTTGTGGTGATGATGATCGTCGGGCCGGTGCTGACACTCATCAATCAGTGGGACCGCCTCTGGACGCAAGGTCCCGCACCTCTTCAGACGGGTCTGACCTTTCTTGTTCCCTTTGCCGTATCACTGGTCAGTGCCTGGCTCGCCAACCGCGATGCAGACACAAAAAATGCCGCCAGTAAAAGCTGACGGCATTTTTACGCTGCATCATGCAGGCAATCAGGTCTGGAGGCGATAACCCCCACTCTCCGTGACCAGGAGACGCGCGTGCGCGGGATCAGGTTCGATCTTCTGGCGCAGGCGGTAGACATGGGTTTCCAGAGTGTGTGTGGTCACAGCCGGATTGTAGCCCCAGACCTCGTGCAACAATTCATCACGCGGCACGGGCTTGCCCCCCGACCGGTAAAGATATTTGAGAATATTGGTCTCTTTCTCGGTCAACCGGACTTTCCTGTCATCGCCTGTGACCAGCAATTTCATCGCCGGACGAAACTCATACGGTCCGACCTGAAAGACGGCATCTTCTGACTGTTCGTGACTGCGCAGATGCGCCCGGACACGGGCCAGAAGAACCGAAAACTTGAACGGTTTGGTGACATAGTCATTGGCGCCAGATTCAAGGCCCAGGATCTGGTCCGCATCCGTATCTTGCCCTGTGAGCATCATGATAGGTGCTGTGACACCGTTCTTGCGCATCAGGCGACAGGCTTCACGGCCGTCCATGTCAGGCAAATCCACATCCAGAAGAATCAGATCAGCCCGTTCATCCTTGGCCCGGTTCAGGCCTTCGCTTGCGCGATCAGCCTGGATGGTCCGGAATTCCTCGTGCAGGGCAAACTGCTCGATGAGGGCTTCCCGGAGGTCGTCATCATCATCGATGACCAGAATAGTTTTTTGTGCGCTCATGTCCCTAGATCATGCTGATTTCGTCCAACAAGGCAATTCCTGCCGGGCGGTAAATTCGACCCGGTTATTTTTTCCGGTTGAATTCGTCCAATCATCCTATTTTGGCGTCGATTCGTGGCCTGATATTTGCTCACAAAACAGCGAGTTCGCGTCAGCGGACTGTGTTCCGTGGTGGGGGAGGCGAAGGGGACGCGGCGCCTGTTTCAGGTGTAAACCGTGTCCCTCGCCAACCCGCGGTCCTCAGCATGTCAGATAATTCCCTGTTCTACGCAACCCCCGACGGGGTGTTTCATCTGGGCGAAAGCCGGGTCCGTGCCGCAATTGGCAAGGCGGGCGTAATCAGCGCGATCGAGAAGTGTGAAGGGGATGGAGCGTCGCCCTTGGGTTTCTATCCCGTACGGCGCGTGTATTACCGCGACGATCGAGTTGAACGCCCGATTACACAACTGCCCTGCCGGGCGATACGTCGCGATGATGGCTGGTGCGATGACCCGTCAGACCGCGCTTACAATCGTCCGGTTCGCCTGCCTTACAAGGCCTCCGCGGAGACTCTGTGGCGTGAGGACGGACTCTACGACATGATCCTCGTTCTGGGACACAATGATGATCCACCCGTGGCGCCACGCGGCTCGGCGATCTTCCTACATTGCAAGCGTGGCGATTATGAACCCACGCAAGGCTGTATCGCCCTGTCGCCTGAGGATGTCCGCACCCTGTTGGCGCGTCTGAAACCGGGCGACCTTGTCGGCTTCACATCCGGCGATCAGGACTGACGTTCACCAAACAGTGCCGATCCGACCCGAACCGAGCTTGCCCCAAGCCCGATGGCGATCTCGAAATCACTGCTCATACCCATGGACAAAGACGTCACGCCAACCTCTCGAGCGAGCTTTGCCAGAAGGGCAAAATGAAGCCCCGCCGGCTCATCGACCGGGGGAATGCACATCAGACCGTGAACGCTCAGACCGTGAACTTCACGAAGGCGTGAGAGAAAGGCGGGCAGTTCCAAGGGTGTCACACCAGCCTTCTGGGCCTCTTCACCGGTATTCACCTGGACATAGAGCTGCGGGTGTCGGTCCTGGCGACGGATCTCGCGGGCGATCGCGCCTGCGATCTTGTCTCGATCAATCGTCTCGATCACATCAAACAAGGCCACGGCATCGGCCGCCTTATTACTCTGCAACGGGCCGATAAGACGCAATTCCAGGTCCGGATAACGCTCACGACGGGCAAGCCAGTGGTCTTGGGCTTCCTGAACACGGTTTTCACCGAATACACGCTGTCCTGCCTCCAGCATCGCCTCGATACGCGCATCAGGCTGACGCTTGGAGACTGCCACCAGCTGACATTCCGAAGCGCTGCGACCAGCGTCTTGCGCGGCCTTGGCAAGGCGGGCGAGAATGTCTGACCGCCGCGCGGTGATTTGGGAAACAAGATCCGACATGCCCCGCACATATGACGACGCACGGACTATGGCAAGACAGGCACATCGGGTGTTTGCCGTGCGAAATCCCGATCACAGACCTCTGATCCTCATGAGTGACCCGGGACGTATTCCGGATGTGCTGGAACACGCACAGCGGCTGCCCCGGGGGGGAATCTATGTGCTCCGCCATTTCGGTCGTGAGGATATTCTCTCCGACCTGCCCGAACTTGAGCGTATCGTCCATGAACGCCAAGGCTTGTTTCTGGCGTCTTGGATGTCCGGACTTGTCTCATGCAAACATCTGGACGGGTTCCATTTTCCCGAGCGACATCAGGCCTGTGCCGCACGACTCCGTGCCCGGGGCGATAAACGCTTTTTCACGGTCTCTGCCCACTCTCCGGGCGCAGTGCGCAAAACGCTCTCACTCCACCCGGGCGCGGTTATCGTGTCGACGGCTTTTAGTAGCCAAAGTCCTACGGCCACCCGGCCTTTGGGTCCCTGGAGACTTGCCTGTCTGCAATCGAAGTTCAAAGTTCCGGTCTACGCGCTGGGCGGTATCACGCCTGTCACTCTGAAGCGCTTGAATGGATTGGGTTTGTCAGGTGCCGCAGGCGTGAGCAGCTTTTAACCGTTAGAACCGCAGAGCGGATTCAAACTTCACTTCCGGTTGATGCTCTTCGATCAGCGGATCAGAGTCAGGAAGGTCCGGCGAAGAAAACCGCACATGTCCACCAAAGCGGAACCGGTCTCCCACGTTCACAAAAGCGCCTGCACGCAATTCTTCTGTTTCGAAGATGGGATTATCTTCCAGAGCGCCGGTGATGTTGGCACTTGTGCCTTCTTCAACCTCAAGAACAAAACCCCAGCGTCCGCCTTCAGACTGCCAGTCAAACTTCGTGCTGTTCGACCAGAGCTCCTGGATGTCGGCGTCAGACGCAAACTCGAAACTATCGAACGTCCGGCCCTCAGTCTCCGGTACAAAGGACGACACGGAGTTCTCTGACGAGTCTTGAGAGAAAGCGGGGGCACACAAGGACAAGCCCAGAACAAGCGCAGACGTCGCTTGGACCAGTCGTCCAGCGCGTCGGGCTTTACCCAGCTCATCCGTATGTGTGGTGAAAAACACCGTGCTCATCTCCAGTCCCTCATACCCGACTACATCACAGGTCAGCACCTGTCACAGGGGATTCTGCGCCCCGTACGGTTTTCACCGTACGACTGTGGCCGATATGTCAAAATTGGACGCCAAACTCGATAAAGAAAGTGTCAACGCGAGAGGAGTTGTTCAAGAGTGTGGTCGATGAAACACGGTTCATCTTCTGTCTACTAACCTGCCAGCCCGCTCCCGCGACAAAATGGTCACCAATCAGCCGTGATGTCCCGATCTGAACGGTCTCTCCATCCACCGAGAACAGATCATCCTCAAAACCAGACCACTCAATCGTACTCAGCCAAAGTCCCTGCTCGAATCCGGCTGACACCGACATCGCGTGATACCGGGCGTCATCCGACCAGCCATTATTACTGACCAGATAGCGCATTCCAGCTTCCAGACCGCCACTGTCCAGGTCGTATCGCGCCGAGAGCCCTGCTGAAACGGTTGAAAAAGCATCGGGCCGGGAACCATCGTCCCGGATCAGTTTGGACTGACTGAGTGCCTGGCTCCAGTCAGCAGAAATAGCCCATTCGACACCCGCACGCTCAATCTCGTATCGGAAGGCAAGCTCGATCACATCTTCCGCGACGGGTTGAACTTGGCCCTCAGGCCCAAAGGCATCACGACACACCTCGGCGAAACATCCTTGGGTGTCGGGTGTAAAGGATACAGCCACCCAAGCCGAGCCAACGGAGCTCGCCTGACCCAGTTCCACACTTTGAACGGTCAGTTTGGGCGAGCGGCTCGATGTCTCATTGATCGTGCGTGTCGCATCAATCCCTGTTGTATTCACCCGGCCGGCATCGGCCCGTGTCAGGCGAAACGCCGTGGGCCCTCCTGCCGGATCTAAGCGCGCAGCGCCCGGCCCATACCCCAGATGCGCGTCAAACCATCCCGTTTTCAAGGTGAGAGAGGCTGTTTCCAGAGAGGCCCGGTTACGGTCGGGTGAAATCTCTGTCACAGGCCGGAAACCCGAATACCCCGCAACAATCGGTCTGAGGCGAGAATTAAGGCGAACCGACGGGCAAGCTGCTGGATCCAAGTCACAGAATGGGAGGGGCTGCCCCAACGGATCACCCAGCGTATTGCGGTTCCATCGTCCCTCGAAGTTCAGCTGTACCTGCCACCCGTTTTCCAGATAGTGCTCGCCAAGCAAGCGCACTTCCAAATCGGACAACAGGGCTGGATCAACGTTATCTGAAAAGGCGTAGACCAAGCCTAGATCACCATCGATCGTCAGATCGGTATTTGGTGCGTCAGGAAGAAGATCTTCGGATGTGAGGAAAAACGTGTCGTCAAATGCAAAAACCGGCGGAGCCGCTAGCGCAACAGACAGAATTCCGACACTGATCGTGCCCAATGTCCGCATCGCACTCACGGCCCCACCGATTGGCCCCGTCCCCCCGGACGTTGGCGCTAACACACGCGACCGGCGGCAAAAGATCAAGGGCCCCAGACGGTAAACAGACCCGTTAGCGCGTTCATGTTGCAAACACGCCACGGTTAACTTGAGTGTCGAACGGCGCTGGCGTCGCTCAGAACGCGTGCTATACAGTGTGCTCAAACTGCTGCAAATGCAGCCCCATCCCCTGTTGCGGCCTGCGCGGCCCGGATAGTTTTTAAGGAGTCATGGTTCATGACCGATCGCCGGTTCATCAGCGCCATTCTCGCGGCAAGCGTTCTTGTTCTTCCAGCCTGTACATCCAACAACGCTTCGTCGGATTCCGGCAGCGGTTCGTCCTGGATCCCGAGCCTGCCCTCGCTGGGCTCCAGCTCCTCAGAACTTCCCGAAGGCATTGGCGTCAATGGATTTCTCTGGCGTGCGAGCCTGGATACGATCAACTTCATGCCGTTGGAGGAAGTCGATCCGTTTGGTGGTGTGATCATTACTGACTGGTATGCCAATCCTCAGATGCCAACTGAGCGTTTCAAACTGACAGTCTATATCCTCGACACACGCCTGCGCGCGGACGCACTGGCTGTGAACGTGTTCCGCCAGGTCCGCTCCGAGGCTGGTGACTGGATTGATGCACCGACCAGCGATCAAACAGCGATCGATATCGAGAACGCCATTTTGACCCGCGCCCGCCAGCTGCGAATTTCTTCGCTGGACAACTAACCTCTATTGAAGGGACGCGGTTCGCCGCGAACCGCGCCTATGACACGTTACAATCCCCGCGAGGCTGAGCCAAAATGGCAAGAGGCCTGGAACGCTCATGATTCCTTCCGCGCCGTCGGGCCGGACAGTGGGAAGGAAAAATACTACGTCCTTGAGATGTTTCCCTATCCGTCCGGACGTATCCACGTCGGGCATTCGCGCAACTATACAATGGGTGATGTCGTAGCTCGGTATAAACGGGCGCGGGGTTTTGATGTTCTTCATCCAATGGGATGGGACGCCTTTGGTCTGCCCGCAGAGAATGCAGCGCGGGAACGGGGCGTCCATCCAGGTGGCTGGACCTTCGACAATATCGATGTCATGCGCGGCCAGCTTCAGCGTCTCGGACTGGCACTTGACTGGTCCCGCGAGATCGCAACCTGTTCCCCAGAGTATTATCGGCATCAGCAAGCGATCTTCACCCGCCTGCTGGAGCGTGGCCTGGTCTATCGTAAGACAGCCAAGGTCAATTGGGACCCGGTTGACCAAACCGTGCTGGCGAATGAGCAGGTCATCGACGGCAAGGGCTGGCGCTCTGGCGCCGAGGTCGAGCAAAGAGAGCTCGACCAATGGTTCTTCAAGATCACAGAATATGCTGATGAACTCGCAGAAGCCCTGAACGAACTGGATCGCTGGCCGGACAAGGTTCGCACCATGCAATCCAACTGGATTGGCAAATCCCTGGGTGCCGAGGTGCATTGGGCGATCAATGATGCGTCCATTCGCGAAGTGCATGGCAATGATATCACGGTCTTCACAACACGTCCGGATACGCTGTACGGCGCCTCCTTTGTCGCGCTGGCACCGGATCATGAGATCGTAAAGGCCCTCGCGGACAAAAACCCTCAAATCGCCGACTACGTGGCCCAATGCCAGAAGATGGGCAATACGGAGGAAGAAATCGAGAAAGCTCCCAAGCTGGGAGTCGATCTGGGCTTCACCGTGACACATCCGCTCGATGACAAGTGGGAAATCCCCGTCTGGTCAGCCAATTTTGTGCTGTCCACCTATGGAACAGGCGCCATTTTCGGCTCGCCGGCCGGTGATCAGCGCGATCTCGACTTCGCCCGGAAGTACGAGCTTCCCGTGACCCCGGTCGTTCTACCGGCTGACACCCAGCCCTCGGAACATGTCATTGAAAATGAAGCCTATACCGGGTCGGGCACGCTGTATAACTCGCGTGAGCTGGACGGCCTGACCACCGAGGTCGGTATTGAACGTGTGGTTGGCATTCTTGAAGAGAAGTCTCGGGGTAAGGGAGCGATCTCCTATCGTCTTCGCGACTGGCTCGTCTCGCGCCAGCGATATTGGGGATGTCCAATCCCGATCATCCACTGTGATGATTGCGGTGTGGTCCCTGTTCCCGATGATCAATTGCCCGTCGAATTGCCCAAGGATGTGACGTTTGATCATCCTAGCAATCCGCTAGAACGACATCCGACCTGGAAACACACCCACTGTCCAAAATGCGGTAAACCCGCACGGCGGGAAACAGACACGCTGGATACCTTCGTCTGTTCTTCCTGGTACTTCCTGCGCTTTACCTCGCCCCACACCACGGATCTGCCCTTTGATCCGTCCGACGCCGCACACTGGATGCCGGTTGATCAGTATGTTGGTGGTGTCGAGCACGCCATCCTCCACCTGCTGTACGCCCGCTTCTTCACGCGTGCGCTCAATGACGCGGGCCTCGTTCAAATGGACACGCCAGAACCCTTTTCCGGTCTGTTCACCCAAGGCATGGTTACACACGCCTCCTACAAATCCGAGGACGGTCGCTGGCTGGCGCCAACAGAGGTTGAGGAGAAGGACGGAGAGTTTTTTGAAATCGCGAACGGCAAAGCCGTGACCCAGGGCGCGATCGAGAAAATGTCCAAGTCCAAAAAGAATGTCGTCGATCTGGACACATTCATCGCGGATTATGGAGCGGATTCCGCTCGTTGGTTTGTCCTATCGGATAGCCCACCCGAACGGGATGTAGAGTACACTGATAGCGGTGTTGAAGGCGTTTGGCGCTTTATCCAACGCCTCTGGACAACGGTTGATTCCTTGCCTGAAGCTGCTCCCGGCCCGCTGACAATTGCGACCGAAGCCGCTGGGCCGGCTCTGGACGTTCGTAAAGCTGCGCACAAGTCCATCGAAGGCGTTACAGACGCGATTGAGGGCTTCCGATTTAACTCAGCCGTCGCTCAGATCCATGATCTCGTAAATGCACTACGCAAGGCAACAGGTGAAGACGAAGACATACTGGCGGCCCGGTCTGAAGCCTTGGGCATTCTCGCGCGCCTGATCTCACCCTTCATGCCGCACCTCGCCGAAGAGTGCTGGGCTCGTCTGGGCGGTGAGGGACTGATCATTGATGCGGACTGGCCGGTTGCCGATGCCACCCTCCTCGTCGAAGACAGTGTCGTCATGCCCATTCAGATCAACGGCAAGAGACGTTCGGAAATCAGCGTGCCGAAAGGTTCTGACCAGGAAAGCGTGAAAAATCTCGCCCTGTCACAGGAAAGCATTGCGCGCGCGCTAGAAGGCCTTACGGTTCGCAAAGTGATCGTCGTACCTGATCGGATCGTCAACATCGTCGCGGGATAAAGCACATGGCCCTGTCACATCTAAAAGTCTGGAGCATTCTGGCTGCCTCGACCGTGTTGCTGGCCGGCTGTGGCTTCAAGCCGATGTACGGCGATGCGAGCTACACCGCTCAGCTACAAGATATTCGTGTTGAGACCGGTGAAACACGGGTCGACTATCTGCTCCAAGAGGCACTCCAGGACGAACTGGGTGCTCAAGCGGGCGAAGGTCGCTATCTTTTGGAAACGCTCACGGATCTAAACACAATTCGCCTGGGTGTCGGTGCAGATGATGTGGCGACCCGCTATGCCGTCCTTCTCCTTGTTGACTATCAGCTTGTAGACACCCAAACAGGTGATGCCGTTCTGGTCGGACGTGAGTCCGTGGAAGCGGCTTATAATGATCCACGCCAGGTTTATGGTGCCCTCACCGCCCAGCGGAGCGCGGAAGCCCAGGCGGCTCGTCAAGCGGCTGAACGTATTGCGCTCGATCTAGCCCGGGCCATTATTGACCAGTCCGAATGAAGGCCAGTCCACGCGACATCAACACAAAACTGACAAGGCCCGATCCTGCGATCCGGGCCTATCTTGTTTATGGACCTGACCGGGGACTTGTCCGTGAACGCGGCGAATTGCTCACCCAGTCTGTGTTGGACGATCCCAACGATCCCTTTGCCCTGACCTTGCTGACTGAAGATGATCTCAAGGCAGATCCAGCGGCATTGGCGGATGCCATGGTGGCGATGTCTCTCACGGGCGGGGCGCGGCTTGTCCGTGTTCGTCTGAATGGCGAAACTGGTAATGGACCTATTCTCGACTTCCTCAAGGAACTCGATACGGGAATGGTGACCAGCGAGGCGGTCATGCTGGTTGAGTCCGGTGATCTAACGCCTCGTGGCAAGTTGAGAAAAGGGTTTGAACCCTCCACAGTAGGATTGGCTGTTCCCTGTTATGCGGACAGCGCGCGAGACCTTTCGGACCTCGTCGATACAATGCTGAAAGAGGCCGGACTAACCCTCAACCCGACCGCACGCGAAGAGTGGCTACCTCGTCTTGAAGGGGATCGCGCGCTCGCTCGAAACGAAATCGAAAAACTGATCTTGTACATGGGTCCAGCGGAGACGCGAGATCGTCATGAAGTATCGCTGGAGGATATCGCGGAAATCGCGTCCGGCCTCGGAGATGCGGCGCTTGACGACATTATTGGACCGGTCTTCCTAGGTGATCTCCAGGCAGCCGACAGCGCCTATATGAGAGCCACAAGCTCAGGCACGAGTGAAGTTGCGATATTGCGAGCCCTCCAACGTCGCCTTGATCAGATCGGCGCAATCCACGCGTCAGGCGGACAAGAGCAAGCCGGCATGAGACTGGGAGCCCCTCGCTTCGGACCAGCCGCGACGGTGTTCAAGCAACACGTGCGCATCTGGCAGGGTCGAAAGCTTGAAATGGCCCGAAATCTCGTTTTTGAGGCTGAACGGATGGTGAAGCGCAGTGGCGCCCCCACGCCTGTCCTGGTTGGTAATCTCGTCCTCAGACTGGCGCGTGGAGCGGCTGTGAGAAGCCGCTAAATACTCCCAGCCGGGTCTAGTTACTCCCAAGTCGGCGACAGACGTCGTCCAATTGCTCAAGCGTCGAGTATGAAACGCGAATCTCGCCTCCCGACTTCCCATGCCGGATGTCGACAGTGAGACCCAGGCGATTTGTCAGATCGGATTCAAGCGCGCGTGTATCCGCATCCTTGGTTTCGGGAGCCCGGTTGGTTGCCGTCTTCGATTGTGTTCCGTCAGCGGCGCGCGCGAATTTTTCTGCTTCGCGAACCGAGAGACCCTCTTCGACAATTTTCAGTGCCAGCTCTACGCAATTGGGTGCCGTCGCGATCGCTCGCGCATGGCCGGCGGACAGAGCCCCATTAGCGACAAGCTCACGGACAGGTTCAGGCAGATTCAGGAGTCGAACCATATTCGCGATGTGAGAACGGCTTTTAGAGACGGCATTGGCGACGTCGGCCTGGGTATGTCCAAACTTTTCAATCAATTGCTGATAGGCATAGGCCTCTTCGATCGGGTTCAGATCTGCACGCTGTACATTTTCGACGATGCCAATTTCAAGCGTTTCTCGATCGGTAAGTTCCCGAACTAAAACAGGAATTTCATGAAGTCGAGCGCGCTGAGCCGCTCTCCAACGGCGCTCACCCGCAACGATTTCATAGCTTTCGCCTGAACGGTCAACTGGCCGAACCAGAATGGGTTGAACAACCCCTTTCTCCGCGATCGACTCTGTGAGCGCCGCGAGTTCATCGTCACCAATGGTTTTACGCGGTTGGTCAGGATTGGGTCGGATCCATTCAATTGGCAAAGACCGAACCGTCTGTCCAATGGCGCTATCAGGCTTTACCGGTTCTGGACTGTCATCCGGTTTGGCCGTTGCGGCCTCCACATCGGGCTCGCCCAGCAAGGCGGACAGTCCACGGCCGAGACGTTTGCTTTTTTCAGAGGGAGTCATGCAGGCTCATTTTCATTCTTAGATGTATCCGCACGTTCTTGTTGGACCACTTCTTTGGCCAGGCTGAGGTAAGCCTTCGAACCCGGGCAATGCAGATCATACAACAGAACAGGCTTGCCCATCGACGGGGCTTCAGACACCCGAACATTTCGCGGAATCATGGTTTGATAGACCTTGTCCCCGAAGAACTCCCGAACGTCCGCTGCGACTTCGCCTGACAAATTGTTACGGCTGTCATACATCGTCAGAACGACGCCCTGAATGGTGAGATTGGGATTGAGGTGATCCCGGACAAGATCCACCGTCCGCATCAATTGGGTCAGACCTTCAAGTGCGAAGAATTCACACTGGAGGGGGACCAGCACAGCATCAGATGCGGCCAGGGAGTTGACGGTCAGGACATTCAGTGATGGCGGACAATCGATGAGCACGTAGTCACATTGATCATCATTTGCCTCTAGCTCCTGTCGATAATCTGCCAGCGCCATCTTTAGGCGATAGGACCGACGTTGGTCATCTGCCAGATTGAGTTCGGCTCCTGAGAGCTCCACATCCGACGGAACGATTGACAGGCCGGGCACCGAGGTCTGAATTACTGCACTGGACAGTCGGTCATCCCCTAGCAGCACATCATAGGATGTACAGGTTCTCTCCGCCTTGGGTACGCCCAATCCGGTGGAGGCATTGCCCTGAGGGTCGAGATCGAGGATCACGACTTTCTGGCCAATGGCCGCAAGCGCTGTGCCGAGATTAATGGCGGTTGTGGTTTTGCCCACTCCGCCTTTCTGATTGGCGATCGCAATCGTTTTCACCGATTGGTTCCCTTACTGCTGCATCGGCGAACCTGCGCGAGTTTGAGCACAACGCCATCACCGGTCTGACTGGGTATGACTTCCACATCGAATGTCCAGTTTTTCCGGGCTTCGGTCAATTCGTCCTCGTACATTCTACCCTTGGGAAACACCCCGATTGCCCCGTTTTTCAACAGCGGGGCCGCAAAGCCCAATAATTTATTCAAGGGGGCGAAGGCGCGCGCTGTGACAAGATCATACCCTTCAGCCGGATCGAGTGTTTCAACGCGCACAGAGCGGGCATCCGCCTGGAGGTCCAGAGCTCGAATGACTTCACGCAAAAACGTCACTTTTTTGCCCACGGAGTCGACCATGGTAATCGGGCAGTCCTGCCCTCTGTCCCTAAACGCCAAAGCCAGAGCAATTGCAGGAAATCCAGCACCCGATCCCAGATCAACCATGCGGTGACGGTCGTGCGGAATCAGCTCTGCAAGTCGCCAGCTATCATAGGCATGGCGTTCCCAGAACTGATCGAGCGTATGGCGACTGACCAGATTGGTGTGCTCGCTCCAGCGAACAAGCGTGTCTTGCCAAAGCTGATAGGCGTCCAGTGTTTCACGTGAAACACCCGTGGCAGACGCAAAGGCTTTGCGATCCATTACCCGGTCTCTTTCTGTCGACGCTTGATGTGAGCCAGCACGGCAGTCAACGCTCCTGGTGTGACGCCCTCGATGCGAGACGCCTGACCCAGAGTCTCTGGTCGAGCCCGCTCGAGTTTTTCACGTCCCTCATTCGACAAGCCGCCTACCTCTCCATAGTTGAAGTCTACTGGGATCCGGATGGCTTCATCTCGCCGGAAGGCGACAATATCCGCCTGTTGCCGCTCCAGATACCCAGCATAGAGGGCATCGATCTCGACCTGCTCCGCAATGTCTTCCGGGACGTCGGCCAGATCTGGCCAGATCCGTGTGACATCGGCCCATTGGATGTCAGGATAGGCCAGCAGCTCGCCAATGGACCGGCGTTTGCCGTCTTCATTGACCTTGAGACCATGCTTGCGCGCTTCGGGCGGCGTCAGCTGCAATGTCTGAACCCGCTCTCGTGTCCAGGTGAGCGCGTCCATCTTCTCGACAAACGCGATTTCTCTTCGGCTCGAAACAAGACCGTGCTGGACGCCGATCGGAGTCAGTCTTTGATCTGCGTTATCTGCACGAAGGGTCAGTCGGTACTCGGCCCGTGACGTGAACATGCGATAAGGCTCAGAGACCCCCCGCGTGACCAGATCATCGATCATCACACCGATATAGGCGTCAGAACGGCTGAGAATGATCGCATCCTGACCCCCGGCCGCCCTAGCCGCATTCCAACCGGCCATCACACCCTGAGCGGCGGCTTCCTCATATCCTGTCGTTCCGTTGATCTGACCGGCCAGATATAGACCGGGCAAGCGGCGCACCTGGAGATCCGGTCCAAGCTCTCGTGGATCGACATAGTCGTATTCAATCGCGTAGCCATAACGCTTCACAACAACGTCTTCCAGACCCGGGATACTCTCCAGGAAGGCCTGCTGGACACGATCAGGCAGGGAGGTCGAAATGCCGTTGGGATAGACAGTATCGTCATCCAGGCCTTCCGGCTCCAGAAACACCTGATGCGAGGTCCGATCGGCAAAACGGACGACCTTGTCCTCGATCGACGGACAATAACGCGGCCCACGTCCGGAAATCGCCCCACCATAAACCGCCGAGTGATGGAGATTGTCCTCGATGATCCTGTGCGTGGCTTCATTGGTATAGGTAATGCCGCAGGCGATTTGCGGCACGGTGATTTTTGGTGTCAGAAAAGAAAACGGTATCGGCTGATCGTCCGCGGCCTGCATCTCCAATGCATCCCAATGAATAGACGCTTTGGACAGCCGCGCCGGCGTGCCGGTTTTCAGACGACCCATGTCCAGGCCCAAGGCATACAACCGCTCACCCAGCGCTTGCGCGGGCTTCTCACCAAACCGGCCGGCCGGAATACGCTGCTCACCCCGGTGGATGACACCACGCAAAAACGTGCCCGTCGTCAGGACGACGGCGGCAGCCCGATAGGCCTTGCCATCTTCTGTGATGACACCGACGCACTGCCCATCCGATACAATCAAATCATCCACGGCGCCTTCCAGGATGGTGAGATTATCGGTCCGATTCAACTCGTTTTGCATGGCCTCCCGATAAAGCTTCCGGTCCGATTGCGTTCGAGGACCACGGACCGCAGGACCTTTTGAACGGTTTAGAAGACGAAACTGAATACCGGAGGCATCTGCAATACGCCCCATTATGCCGTCCAGAGCATCGACTTCGCGAACGAGATGGCCCTTTCCCAGCCCACCAATCGCAGGGTTACACGACATCTCGCCGATGGTTTCGAGCTTGTGGGTCAAGAGCAGGGTTTGAGCACCCGTACGCGCCGAAGCGGCGGCTGCGTCGCAGCCCGCATGTCCCCCACCGATAATGATCACATCCCACCGGGATGTTTCAGACATGTCCATGTTAGATATCCTCTCGTACCGGGCGTGCGCGATACGCAGCAACGCCTTTCAGGCACGGTCATCGTCAGGCGGGGTAGATAGTGCTTTTAGCGGGAAATGTCGAGCGTGCGAGACGGATCACTCATCCAGGATGTTTCACGTGAAACACGTCGACACTATTTTCCGATACAGAACTGGCTGAACACGCGATCCAGAACATCCTCAACGTCAACCCGACCGGTGAGACTTTCCAGCGCTCTGACGGCCAAACGCGCATCTTCACCCGCCAATTCAGGCGCGTCGGCCAACATGGTACGCGCTCGCACCAGTGCGTCCCGGGCAGACTGAACAGAACGCCTATGACGGGCCCGGCTTAAGGCTGGAGTTTCACGCGCTGACAGACGATCAACAACAATTTGTTCGATACGGGCTTCCAGGGCATCAAGTCCCTCACCGGACTTGGCACTCAGACCGAGAGCACCGTCCAGCGGTGCGCCAGGGGCCAGATCCAGCTTGTTGATCACAGCCAGGTCCGTATCCTTCAAACGTCCGCGTAAATCCTCCAGATCGGCCAGACGTCGCGCATCCACAACACCGATGCGAAGGTCCGCATGGTCTGCTCGGTCGAGAGCGCGACGGACGCCCTCTGCTTCGATGGCATCCACGGCATCACGCAAACCTGCTGTATCGGACACCACAACCGGGAACCCCCCCATCACCAAACGTACTTCGACAATATCGCGAGTGGTCCCGGGCGTATCAGTGACAATCGCCGCGTCCCGTCTGGCCAGACGGTTCAACAGACTGGATTTGCCGGCATTGGGTGCGCCAATCAGAACGATCGAAAAACCGGTTCTGACACGTTCACCGCGACGATCATCGTCAAGATGGTCCGACATGGACTCGATCAGTTGAGACAAGGGCTCCCAGGCTTGATGCGATTGATCATCGGGAACATCGGCTTCATCCGGAAAATCAATCTCGCCTTCGATAGCCGCGAGGGTCGCTACCAGATCCTCACGCCAGGACTCGTACACCCGGCGCAAGCTCCCTGACAACTGAGCGAGCGCTTGTTGTCTCTGCGCGCTGGTTTCTGCATCGATCAGGTCAGCCAGCCCCTCTGCCTCTGTCAGATCAAGTTTGCCATTCTCGAAGGCCCGACGCGTAAACTCACCAGCTTCAGCCGGTCTGGTCCCCAAAACGACAAGTGCCTCACTGGCTGCCGAGAGAATCGCTGAGCCGCCATGAAGATGAAGCTCTACACAGTCCTCACCCGTAAAACTGGATGGACCGGGAAAAACCAGAACCAGGCCCTGGTCGAAGACTTCTCCGTTTTCGGTCTGGAAGCGTCTCAATCCCGCCTGTCGCGGCTTTGGTAAAGCGCCCACCACCAATCGCTGACTAATCGACAAGGCATCTGGACCAGACAATCGGATGACAGCGACACCGGATCGACCCGGGGGTGTGGCCAGCGCAAATATAGTATCCGCCATTTCGATGGATTATTCCGACTTTTCGCCGGCACTTCCGGCCTGACGCATCATAGACATAAACTGATCCGTCATCTGGCCGCTGAAATGCGTACCGAACTGGGTCCACTGACGCATAAGAACATCTGGATCCAGCTGGGCGAGGTTATCCTCCATCCGTTTTCTAACGGCTTCGGTCATCATCTCGTTGATCGACGATACATCCGGCAGGCCCAGGGCACTACGGGCCTCTTCGGGTGTACATTCAATATCGAGTTTGATTTTCATGTCGGAACTCCCAAGCCTCAGGATGAGGCGACAATCCACGCGTCGCGAGAAGACAGACGATCAAAATACGCTTTCACGGCGGGTGGGGCCATATCAAATTTGCGGATTAGTTTGAGCAGCAAAAACATGTAACCCACACAAATATCGGCCGCACTGAACGCATTGCCAATCAGATACTCTTCCCCTTTCAAGCCATGCTCGCCGATAAACTCGAGCAATTTAAGCGTCTCCTGCTCTGCCCAATGGGCAAGGCCCGGATTGCGGTGCGCCTCCGGCAATATTGCTGTATGTGCCAGCAGCAGATTGACCGGCATCGACATGCTGGCCTCGCTAAAATGAATCCACTGCAGGAAAGGCCCATAATCTTCACTTTGACTATCTGGCGCCAGCGAAGATGGTCCAAAGCGGGCAAGAATGTATTCCACCATCGCCGTTGACTCGATCATGGTCATAGAGCCATGCCGCAAAGCGGGTATCTTTCGAAGCGGGTGGATACGGGCATAATTTTCATCCCCGGCGGGACGACGATCAAAAGCGACCGGCTCGAGCGTGTAGGGAAGCTTCATTTCTTCGAGCAGCCATCGCACACGAACCGAACGCGTTCGAGGCGCATGATAGAGCACCAATTCTTCCGTCATCACCTATCCCCTTCTGATTTATCGTATTGTTGCTGTCATGATGGCCACCTAGTGTCCCGCTATCTTAAAGCTCCCATCACGGACATCCAGACATGCGTTATCTCATTTCACTCTCGGCTCTCGCCGTTATGGCTTGCTCACCCACACAACAAGCCACTGATCCGGTCGAAGAATCCACTACGAACGCATTAGCTGAGACTTTCAACTGTATCCGCAACAATGACTATTCTGTTCTGGCAGCACACCGCGCGGGACCGGCTCCAGGCTATGCAGAAAACGCTTTGTCGACGATTGCCTACTCCGCTGAACGCGGCGCCTTGTTTGCTGAGATTGATGTGGCCAAGACCTCCGATGGTGTCTTCTTCCTGATCCATGATGACACTTTAGACCGCACGACCAACGGAACAGGCGAATGGCAAGATCAAACTTGGGATCAGATCAACACATTCCAGCTTGTCGACCAAAATGGCGTGGAGCTCGATGAAACCCTGCCCACCCTGGAAGACGCTCTTCGTGTTTCACGTGAAACAGGTATTTTGCTGAATATCGATCTTAAAGGCATTACACCGTCGGAAATCGTTGAAGAAGTCGAACGACATGACGCTATAAGCCGTGTGAGCTTCATTGCTTACACCGTGGACCAGGCCGCAGAATACTACGCTGCGAACGAGGACGTTTTTCTATCCGTACCGGACCGACTAGAAGAGATCAGTGCGATTGGTATCCCGAACGAGAACTATTATGTCTGGCTGGGGGTCAATCGCATCAATGCAGACCGCGATGCGGAACTTGAACGCCAGGAGATCGAAGCCTCTGCAGGCCTGTTCCGTTTCAACCACTCAGAAGACGCGTATCGAAATGCTAAGTCCGCGGGTCTCGAAATCCTGTCGATCGATGATGTGACCCTGGCCTCCACAGCTCTTGGCGGAGCGGCCGTTCTTCAGTCTGAAGCCGATACGTGTGCCGCTTGGCGACACGACGCAACCCGTTAGGTGTTCATAGAATCGAAGAATTCGTCATTCGTCTTGGTTTGACGCAATTTATCGAGCAGGAACTCGATCGCATCCTGGGCCCCCATCGGGTTCAGGATGCGGCGAAGGATATACATCTTCTGAAGCTGGGCACGATCAACGAGGAGCTCTTCCTTACGTGTACCAGACTTGAGAATATCAATCGCCGGGAAGACGCGTTTATCGGCGACCTTGCGATCAAGCACGACCTCCGAGTTACCCGTACCCTTGAATTCCTCAAAGATGACTTCATCCATCTTGCTGCCGGTATCGATCAGTGCGGTCGCGATAATCGACAATGACCCACCGTGTTCGATATTGCGGGCTGCACCGAAGAAACGCTTCGGTCGTTGCAGCGCATTGGCATCCACTCCACCCGTCAGAACTTTGCCTGAGCTTGGAACAACCGTGTTGTAAGCCCGACCCAGACGCGTGATAGAGTCCAACAAAATCACAACATCGCGGCCGTGTTCCACCAGACGCTTCGCCTTCTCGATCACCATCTCAGCGACCTGGACATGGCGCGTGGCAGGTTCATCAAACGTCGATGAAATCACTTCTCCCCGGACCGTACGCTGCATGTCCGTCACTTCTTCAGGACGTTCATCGATCAACAGCACCATCAAATAACAATCGGGATGATTGGTCTCGATCGCGTGCGCGATATTTTGCAACAGAACCGTCTTACCCGTACGCGGCGGCGCAACGATAAGACCGCGCTGACCTTTGCCAAGAGGTGAGACAATATCAATAACGCGACCCGACCGATCTTTGATTGTCGGATTCGGGTTCTCCATCACGAAACGCTGGTCCGGATAAAGCGGGGTCAGATTGTCGAAATGGACTTTGTGACGGGCCCGTTCCGGATCCTCGAAATTAATCGAGTTGACTTTCAACAGCGCAAAATAGCGTTCACCGTCACGCGGGCTGCGAATTTCACCTTCCACAGTATCACCAGTCCGAAGACCGAACTTCCGGATCTGTGTCGGTGATACATAGATATCGTCAGGACCGGCGAGGTAATTGGATTCTGGAGACCGTAGGAACCCAAATCCGTCCTGGAGAACCTCCAGAACGCCGCCGCCATGAATTTCAACATCGCGTTCAGCGAGAGCCTTCAGGATCGCGAACATCATACCTTGTTTGCGCAAGGATGATGCATTCTCGATTTCAAGCGCTTCCGCAAACTCGAGGAGTTCAGTCGGCTTCTTCTCTTTCAGATCCTGCAGAGTCATTTTCTGCAGTCCGTCCAGCAAAGCAGGCGTTGCGGTTTCTTCGGTCATTGTGAGTTTAATCCGGACAGGCCCATCCCGAGGGTGATGCTGAACGCAGAAGCAAGACCGATGCCGTTTCATAGGCATCATCCACTCTCAGGCGGACAGAATCGCTATCCAGACAGGACAGCCACGATCAGGGGTATAATGGGATTCGCAAGAAGGAATTGCGATTGAGGTGCCATGTCCACCCCAATTGGTCAAGCGATTATGCAGGCCCTACAGCAAGATAAGCCTAACGTACTGCAACCGTTGCGATTAAGACAATAAAGATAGCGAGCAAAGCGGGAACCTCATTGAGGATCCGGTAACGGCGTTGAGACCAGTCATTGCTTCCATTCAAAAAACGTTTTCGGCGCGCTGCGTAAACGTGATGGATACCGGTCATCGCGATAATCAGTACAAATTTGGCACCCCAGGCCCATCCGCCCAGGACGGCCCAGCCGCCAGCGCGTTCGATATTGGACCAGATAAGCAGAAGACCAAACACCCAGGTCGCGATCATCGCCGGATTCATGATGAGCTGGAGAAGGCGCCTCTCCTGGTCTCGTAGAGTGAGATCCAGCTCACCCTCTGGCACAGCATCACAGTGATACACAAACAAGCGTGGCAAATAGAGTAGACCGGCCATCCAGGCGATCACTGACAGGATGTGTAAACCTCTCAACCAGTCATAGGCCGCGGCTGCCAGCATCATACGTCTCCGTCACGGATCAAATGAAGCAATTGTTCGACATGAGATACCGGAACATCCGGCGTGATACCATGCCCAAGATTGAAAATATGCGGATGTCCTGACCAGGCAGCCCGCAGTCGTCGCACTTCAGAATCGAGCGCGGTTCCTCCAGCTCTCAAAGCAGAAGGGTCCAAATGCCCTTGAACAGGAAAACCTTCTGGTAACTGAGATCTCATCCAGGCCGGATCCACACCCGTATCCAGCGCCATGCCTGTAATTCCCGTTGCTTCAGCATAGAACGGATACAGCGTCGATGCACCACGCGGAAAACCAATGACGGGACAATCCACACCGCGTGCCCTTAGCCCATCGACGATACGTTTGGTGGGTCGAATGATCACCCGTTCAAACAGAGGCCGGGGCAAACCTTCCGCCCAGCTATCGAACAGTTTCAGACACTCAGCGCCCGCCTGATACTGCATCTCCAGATAGTCGATAGTGGCATCAGCGATACGATCCATGAAAGCGTCAAACGCTTCTGGATGTTCCCATGCGGATACCCGTGTTTTGAACCGGTCCTTGGAGCCACCGCCCTCAACCATATAGGTCGCGACAGTCCACGGAGAGCCCGCAAAGCCAATCATCGTCACATGATCAGGCAAAGAGGCGCTGACACGCCGAACTGTCTCCCCCACATTCCCCAAGACCTCAGTTGAACGCCCCTCGAGCAAGCTCTCAAAGTTCAAAGGATCGAAAGGTTCAAGCTTTGGGCCCTCTCCCGTCACAAACCAGACCTTTCGGCCAAGCGCGATCGGTATCAACAGAATATCAGCGAACAATATAGAGGCGTCAAAACCAAACCGACGGATAGGTTGAAGTGTCACCTCCGTTGCCAGATCGGGAGACAGACAGAATTGTACAAAATTCTCAGCCTTAGCCCTCACCTCTCGATATTCCGAAAGATATCGGCCGGCCTGTCTCATGAGCCACACGGGCGGTGTGTCCAGGGCTTGTCCTGAAAGCACTTGAAGGAAGGGTTTCGCGGTCTCGGTCATGATCCGTTATCTCTCTTTTATCCCGAGCCTCTTCTCTGACTTCTAATCTTTAGAATCTTAGGGAGTCGGAGTCGTTGGGGTGTGAAATGTGGGTATGACTGTTTTTACCCCGACAATTCACGGCTGTAAGCTTTTTCAACAGAGACAAAACGCCGCCATTCAGAACCGGGGAAAGACCAATATTAATAGATATTTTTCAATCCTCTAGTGAAGTGAAATTAGCGATTAGACCTGTGGATTTCCTGACAAAACCCCCACATTTCCCGCCAAATCCACAGCTAGATCCACAGAAACACGGGCTGTGGATTAAATCGTGAGTAGTTCTGGGTAGGACCGGACTTTCTCACAGGCAGACATTCAAAAACTTGGGCTTGGGGAAAACAGGCAGACTTGTTAACACTCTGTTAACACCTGAAAGGCTTCTCACAGATATGGCCGATACCAGCACACAGTCCTTCGAAACCTGTTTTCACGTCCATATGGTCTCCGATTCCACCGGTGAGACACTTATGGAAGTCATGCGTGCCTCTGTGGCACAGTTCGAAGGCACAAACCCCCTCGAACATTTATACGCCCTGGTGCGTTCAACCCGACAGATGGACAGGGTTCTCAAGGAGATTGAGTCCTATCCCGGCATTGTGATGTACACGGTGGTCAATACCGAATTGAGACGTCAGCTCGAGACGCATTGCGCGAATATCGGCATCCCTGCAATTGCCGTGCTGGACCCGATGTTGGCAACACTGTCATCTTATCTCGGAACGCCTGTAGCCAGTCGGGCTGGTGCGCAGAGGGGTCTGGATGCTGAATATTATGGCCGTATCGATGCGCTGAACTATGCCATGGCTCATGATGATGGTGCGGGTGAGCATTATGAGATGGCCGACATCATCCTTCTGGGTGTTAGTCGAACCTCCAAAACTCCGACAAGCATCTATCTGGCACATCGCGGATATCGTGCCGCAAATATCCCACTGGTCCCCAACGTCGAAGTTCCAACACACATTTTCGATCTGGATGGTCCGGTCATCGTGGGACTTACTGCGTCCCCGGAAAGAATTGTTCAGATACGACGCAATCGCCTGCTCAGCCTGCATGAAGATCGCGATACAGAATATGTGGATGACTTTTCCGTGCGTGAAGAAATTCTATATGCCAAAAGGCTTTACGCAAAACATGGCTTGCCCTCGATCGATGTGACACGTCGGTCGATCGAAGAAACAGCCGCAAAGATTATCAATATGCTCAACGAGCGGAAAAACCGGTCCTGATGTCTGAACTCATATTGGCTTCTGGAAGCCAGATTCGCCGCGACATCCTTTTGCGCGCGGCTGTTCCCTTCTCTGTCAGCAAGGCTCGTGTCGATGAACAGGCGCTCAAGGATCAAAATGATCATCTGACACCTGCTGACATGGCGTTGTTTCTGGGCAAGCAAAAAGCCCTGGATGTTAGTAAACGTCACGCGGATCGACTGGTGTTGGGCGCTGACCAAACCATGGAACTGGATGGACAGCTTCTCGACAAACTACCCGACGCGTCCTTGGCCGCTGATCGACTGAGATCCATGCGAGGCCGGGCGCATAATCTTCACTCTGGTTTGGCACTTGCACGCAATGGGGACATTGTTTGGTCGCATGCACAGACTTCGACCCTGCATGTTCGACAATTTTCCGATGAATTCCTGGATTTTTACCTCCAGACCGCCGGAGAGGAATTGACCCTAGCCGTCGGCGCCTATGCGTATGAAGCGCTGGGAGCACAATTATTTGATAGCGTGGAGGGTGATTATTATGCCGTATTGGGATTACCGCTTTCACCCTTGCTTTCAGCTCTGCGAGATTTTGGGATCTGTTTAAGATGAGACAACCGGATAACCAGCACGCCGCGGTGACCGGCTATCCTGTCTCTCACTCCCTCTCTCCCCTGATCATGTCGCAATGGATTAATGCGGCAGGTCTCGACGCTGTTTACGATAAGATCGAAATCCCTCCGAACGATGCAGCTCAATCTTTCCAGACACACGCTCGTTCGGGCATGGTGGGTGTCAACGTCACCATGCCGCACAAAGAGCTGGCATTGGATATCGCACACAGCGTCACAGACCGGGCGCGTCGCGTAGGGGCAGCGAACCGGCTCGTATTCCGCAACGGTGAAATTCACGCCGATAACACAGATGTTCCCGGTTATCAGGCCGGCCTTCAAGACGCAGGCATTGCGGACCGACCGGATTCGGTTCTGATCCTTGGGGCCGGCGGCGCGGCACGAGCAATCATGTGCAGCTATCTTGAGGCCGGGGTGGATCGCATTCTGATCTCCAATCGTACGCGTGAACGCGCTGTGACTCTGGCGAAGGATTTATGCCCCAACGCCGAGATTATCGATTGGGATAACCGATCGGACGCCGCCCGGACCGTCGGTCACGTTGTAAATGTCACGGCGCTTGGACTGAACGGCAAAGGAGAGTTGGGGATCGATTTTAGCGCGGTCCGGTCTGACCTTGTGGTCATTGACACAGTATACGCGCCTTTGAACACGCGCTTTCTACAGGCGGCTCATTCCTCGGGTCTTAGAACTGTTGATGGATTGCGAATGCTGGTCGGACAGGCGCGGCCCAGTTTTGAAGCCTTTTTCGGGGTTTCTGTGCCTCAATTGGACCCACGACCAGCGCTGATTGAGGCCCTGGGAGAACAGGCGTGATTATTCTCGGACTCACCGGCGGCATCGGGATGGGTAAATCCACGACCGCTGGTTTGTTCAGCGAACGAGGTATTCCTGTTTTTGATAGTGATGCTGAGGTCCATGCTCTTTATCTGCCCGGGGAAGCGGGAAGCCGGCAGATCGGAGCTTGGCGCCCGGACTGTCTCGACGTAAACGGAGGTGTTGATCGAGCCCGACTGTCTGAACACCTCAACCGTCATCCTGAAGATTTCAAACAGTTGGAAGAGATCATTCATCCGCTAGTGACCCAGCGGCGAGACGACTTTTTGGCGAAAGCCAAACATGAAGGGCATCAGATTGTTATTTTCGATATCCCGCTCTTGTTTGAAACCGGAGCAGATGCCTTGGTTGACCGCATTGTCGTGGTCTCGGCTGAAGATAGTATACGCCGCAAACGTGTTCTCGCTCGACCCGGGATGACTGGAGAGAAGCTTGACACGATAATCAGCCGGCAGAGCAATGATGAATTCAAGCGCTCAAAAGCTGACTATATCATCGACACTGATCGGGGTGTGGACCATGCCCGCAAACAGGTCGACACTTTGCTGGAAGCTCTACTGAATAGCTGAAAACGCCAGGAAAGCCAAAGGTCTGGACACATGCGCGAAATTGTCTTTGATACGGAAACAACGGGCCTCGAAGCTCGAATGGGAGACCGGGTGACAGAGATTGGCTGTGTTGAGGTTATTGATTGTATTCCGACCGGCCGAACCTTCCATGCCTATGTCAATCCACAACGCTCGATTCCGGCTGAAGTTGTAGAGGTAACCGGCCTCACCACAGAATTTCTCGCTGACAAACCTCTGTTTGAGGAGGTTGCTCAGGATTTCATCGACTTTGTCGGTGACGCCGTAATGGTCGCTCATAATGCGCCATTCGACATGGGTTTCATTAACATGGAGATGGAGCGTCTCGGGAAACCTGTCTATCCAGAGGAACGGTTCAAGGATACAGCCCGCATGGCGCGGGAAATGTTCCCAGGAGCCTTCGTGTCGCTTGATGCCCTGTGTAAACGTTTCGATATCTCGTTGGAAACCCGAGAGAAACACGGCGCTCTGATTGATAGTTTTCTTTTGGCTGAAGTCTATCTGGAGTTAACAGGTGGTCGGACGCGCGCTCTGGACCTGTCAGGGCGCGGATCGGCGAACACAGGACCTGTTGAGTTTCCTCCCCGTCAGACACGCGCTCAACCGCTACCCTCTCGTGTTCGAGACACAGAAGCTGAGGCACATGCGGAGTTTATCGCCGACCTTGGCGAGACCCCGATTTGGGCTGAGCTGGACTCCAAAACACAGCACTGAAAATAAGAGACACAAAAAAACCGGCCACTCTCAAAGAGAGGCCGGTCTTTAGCTGTTGAACAGGATCTGTATCAGTTCGCCGTGGACGGGTCAGCTGTTCCGTTCGGCTCCTGGCCTTGTGCCGCGGCCTGGCGTTTCGCCAGCTGTTGACGATAAAGGCCGGCAAAATCGACCGGATCCAGCATCAGCGGCGGGAAGCCACCTTCTTGTGTGGTATCAGCCAGAACCTTGCGTGCGTAGGGGAAGATCAAACGCGGACATTCGATCAGCAGCATGGCTTCACGTTCCGGATCCGCGAAGCCCGTCATCTGGAACAGACCCGCATAGGCCAGTTCGACGATGAAGATCACATTGTCCTCACGCGTTGCGCGTGCTTCGACGTTCAGCATCACTTCATAGACGTCCGGCTGCACCGAACGAGCCTGGACATCGAATGACAGGTCAATAGCCGGCGCTGCAGCACCCGCGCGCAACGTATCCGGCGCGCCTGGATTTTCGAAAGACAGGTCCTTCACATACTGACGCAGGATTGTCAGCTGGGGTTGTTGGGGCTGGTTCGGCGTAGCAGGCGCGTCGGTCATGACAATTCCTGTCGGAAGAGACTGTTAAAAACGATAAGCCGTGAGTTTTCCACGGCAAGCGGGCCGGGTAGCATGCGGGGCTTGTCTGGGCAAGCGCAGCGCTGAAGCTGACAAGGCTGACGCCACGAGCAAATAGCACTATATCAACACGTGCTATTTCTAATGACAGTGCATCAATCAGGATTTTTGACCGCATGGATCTGTTCAGCATTCTTATCTTTGCCGCTGTTGCGGTGTTCTTTGCCGTCAAACTCTACTCGGTGCTGGGCCGCCACGAAGGCCATATGGAGCCGCCGACGGAGGCACCGTCCCCGACCCTTGATACCTCACCCAAGCCCGTCGATCCCGATCCGGTTCTTGCCCAATGGGACGCCTCCGCCATTTCTGGTCTTGAAGACATTGCACGCCATGACATGCGGTTTGACCCCCAGGGTTTTGTCCAAGGCGCCAAATCCGCTTATGCGACGATTGTGGAGGCCTTCGCCAAGGGTGATCGGCAAACTTTGAAAACCCTCCTGTCCGAAAAGGTTTACACGGCTTATGTCACAGCCATCGAAGCGCGCGAGGCACGTGGCGAAGATCTGTTGACCGTCATAGAACACATCGACAAGGCACACATCACCGCAGCAGAGAAGAGCGGGAACACAGCACGTGTCACTGTCGAGTTTGCGGCGCAAATCGGAACGGAAACTCGAAATGATCAAGGTGAGGCCATCTCTGGCGATCTGGACCGTTTGAGCAAGGTTCACGAAGCTTGGGTGTTTGAACGCGATCTAACGTCTACGGATCCAAACTGGGTACTCACCCGTGTTACATCGCTCGCTTGATTCGGCATTCGCAACCGCGTTTCTGTGCCTGTTAACAGCATGTTCAGCGCCGGACCCGGTTGAAGATCCACCGATTGAGGTGGAAGCCCCGCGTGACATCGCTGCGCCTACAGGTCTTCAGCTCACACCGATATTCTGGGATGAGGTCCCTGGTTGGGACAACGCTCAACTTGAACCGGCCATCCAAGCCTTCAGGCGGCAATGCGCGCTCTGGCGATCCCGATCGGAGGATACGCACCTGAATGTTCAGGCACCCTGGAGTGGCCGTGTCTCCGATTGGTTGCCTGTCTGTGATGTGTTGAATGATACGCCGGCAGGTGAAGATCCGTCGGGCTATCGTGTCATGGTCGAACAGGCGTTTACGCCCCTGGTGGTGGAGGCTCGTCTTGAGGATGACACGCTTCGTTCAACGGGCATGCTGACGGGCTATTATGAGCCCTATGTGGATGTTCGGGAGCAACCGGATATGGTGTTCTCGCACCCCGTACGCGCGCGACCTGATGATCTGATCAGCGTCAATCTCGGGGATTTTTTTGAAGACCTCTCCGGCCGTCGATTGAACGGACGAGCGGAAAACGGGCGATTGGTGCACTATCATGATCGCTCGGAAATCGAGGCGGGTGATCACGGAGAGGTCTTGGCCTGGGGTCGTCCGATTGATGTTTTTTTTCTGCAGATCCAGGGATCAGGTCGGCTGGTTTTTGAAAATGGCGATCAGATTCGGGCTGCCTTTTCGGCACACAATGATCTGCCCTATCGTTCGATCGGTCGTGAACTGATCCGGCGCGGTGAATTGCGCCGTCATGAAGCCTCCAAACAGGGCATTGAAGCCTGGTTGAATGAGCAAAGCGAAGACGCTGTGGCGGACCTGTTCGCCCACAATCCCCGTTACGTCTGGTTTGGACTTGAAAACATTGACGACCCCCAGCTGGGTCCACGTGGTGCGCCGGGCTTGGCCCTGACTCCCATGGCATCCATGGCGGTTGACCCCGCCTTTCATCCCTATGGATTGCCAATATGGCTCCAGGCAGATCTGCCCGATTTTCCGGACTGGAACGGCCTGGTAATTGCGCAGGATACGGGTGGAGCGATCCGGGGGCCCTTGCGGGGCGATTTTTTCTGGGGCTGGGGCGAGACAGAGGAACGCCGAGCCGGTACAACGCGCTCCGACGCCCGCTGGATCATCCTTTTGCCTCAACCTCTGGCCCAGCAAATTCTGGACAGCATTCCACCGGCTTGACCCATGACACGCAAGCGCGACCTCGATCCGGAAGAAAAATCGCTGTGGAACCGGATTGCACGGTCCGTGAACCCGCTACGAAAGCCAAGAGCTCGCCTTCAGAACCTGAACAGGGACGGCGCGGAGACGGCGGGCGAGGCTGACATCCCGAAGACCAAGCCGGCCATGACGTTGAAACCGCCAGATCCGGCCGTTCACCGCAAACCGGGTGTTCCGGTTGATCGTGGATCGGAAAAGAAGATGCGTCGGGGTCAGGTGGAGATCGACAGTCGAATTGATTTGCATGGCATGACCCAGGCCCAGGCGCGTCCGGCCCTTGAAGGATTTCTTCGGGCGGCTCATGGCCGGGGAGAAAAAACCGTCCTGGTGATTACAGGAAAGGGTCTGACCCTCGACAAGGATGAGGATCTGGCGGCGTTCTGGGAAAAGCGCGAAGCGCCAGGTGTGCTCAAGCGCCGCTTGCCGGAGTGGCTGAGATCACCCCAGATGACAGGTATAGTCAGTGGGTTTGCTCAAGCGCATCTCCGACACGGCGGCAGCGGTGCGTTTTATGTCACTTTGAGGCGGCGTTAGACCGCCCAGCACCTCAAACGCGATCTAGAGGATAAACTTGGACAGATCCGTATTAGCTGCCAGTTCTCCGACATGGTCGCGCACATAGGCCTGATCGATCCGGATGGTCTCGCCATCCCGATCAGAGGCTGAGAAGGACACATCCTCCACCAATTTTTCCATAATGGTCTGAAGACGCCGGGCTCCGATGTTTTCAACTGTGGCGTTCACATCTGCGGCCAGTTCAGCGATGGCATCAATGGCATCATCGGTGAAATCCAGCGTCACCCCTTCGGTCGCCATCAAGGCGATGTACTGCTTGATCAGGCTGGCTTCCGGCTCGGTGAGAATGCGGCGGAAATCTTCACGTGTCAGGGCTTTGAGCTCGACGCGGATCGGCAGCCGACCCTGCAATTCTGGCAGGAGATCGGACGGTTTGGCGACATGGAAGGCACCGGAGGCGATGAAGAGGATGTGATCGGTGCGAACCGGACCATGTTTGGTCGACACAGTCGTGCCTTCGATCAGCGGAAGAAGGTCGCGTTGGACCCCTTCTCGGGAGACATCCCCGCCTCGGGCGTCTGACCGGGCTGCGATTTTGTCGATCTCGTCCAGGAAAACAATTCCGTCATTCTCAACCTTGGCGATGGCCTCGGCCGCAATCTGGGCATCATCGATCAGTTTGTCGGCTTCTTCATTGATCAGCGGCTCATAGGCTTCGCGAACCTTCATCCGTACGGATTTTGTCCGTCCACCCATACCCTTGCCAAAGATGTCTGACAGATTGAGGACGCCGGCCCCGCCTTGGGGCATGCCCGGAATGTCCAGCATCTGCATTGGAGAGCTGGTGTCGGACATCTGGATATCGATGTCTTTGTCATCCAGCTCGCCATCTCTTAGGCGTTTACGGAAACTGTCGCGTGTAGACGCAGAGGCTGTCTCTCCGACCAGGGCATCGAGAACCCGCTCTTCCGCGGCAGAATGGGCCTTGGCTTTCACATCATCACGACGTTTGTCGCGGACCAGATGGATAGCAGCCTCAACCAGATCACGCGCAATCTGATCCACATCCCGGCCAACATACCCCACCTCGGTGAATTTGGTTGCCTCGATCTTGAGAAACGGCGCCTGGGCCAGTTTGGCGAGGCGGCGGGAAATCTCCGTCTTGCCGACACCCGTTGGCCCGATCATCAGAATATTTTTCGGTGTGACTTCGTCCGCGAGATCCGATTCCAGCTGACGCCGCCGCCAGCGATTGCGCAGGGCGATGGCTACGGCTTTCTTGGCATCGGCCTGGCCGATAATGAACCGGTCGAGTTCGGATACGATTTCCCGGGGCGAAAAGTCTGTCATCTGTTTCCCGTCTGGGCTTGCGGTCATGAGGTCTATACCCTTCATGTAATAACCCGGTGATGACACGACCAGACCTGAAAGGCAGAGACGCCGCATGACACCTGCTGACATGATCGATTTGACAGGCATTGGATCAGGACCGACATCCACGCCGAAACACGGCCAACGGCCCCGCTTCCATCTGGCTTTTCCGGTCCATGACCTGGCGGCGGCTCGGGCTTTCTATGCCGGTCTCATGGCTTGCCCTGAAGGTCGGTCTTCATCCAGCTGGATTGATTTTGATCTGTTCGGGCACCAGATCGTCGCGCATCTGGCGCCGGACGAGTGCATGCCAGCCGATACGAGCTCGGTTGACGGAAAGTCAGTCCCGGTTCGACATTTTGGCCTGATCCTGGAGTGGCAGGAATGGGAGGCCCTGGCCGAGCGATTCCGACGGGCCGGCACTCCCTTTGTGATCGAACCCTATGTCCGGTTTCAGGGCCAGCCGGGCGAACAGGGCACGTTCTTCGTCCGCGATCCGTCAGGCAACGCTCTGGAGTTCAAAACGTTTCGCGACATCGATGCGCATGTGTTTGCGCGCTAGTCCTCGGGCGTGCTGACAAGGCCTGCGAGTTCCACGGTCAGCTCGGCCAGCTCACTATAGGCCACCGCATTATTGCTGAGCACGATAATGATCGTCTCACTGTCGGGAAGAAGTGTCAGCATGCTGGTATGTCCAACCAGGCGGCCATTATAGGTTTGAAGGGTGATCGGGGTGTCGGCGTGTTCGACCGGCAGTTGCGCGAGGGTCCAGGCCATCGGGCGATCCACATCCAGCATGATGTCTGAACTGTCTGTGTCCAGCAGGTCACCATCCATGATCGCCTCCCCCCAGCGTTGCAGATCACGGGCGTTGGACGAGAGGCTTGCGGTTGCACGGAACACGGCGGGATTCACAATCTCAATCCGCTCGTATTCGCCATTATCGGTTGGAAGGTAGTTGTGAGCCAGGCCTACACGGCCTTGCGTCTCATAGATCTGGCCGGTGGACGTCAGGTCCAGGGGTTCCAGAAGGGTTTGCGCGAGGTGGTCCTCATAGGTTTGGCCCGTGGCCCGATCGAGTATGAGGCCTACAAGATAAAAGTTCGAATTGGAGTAGAGATAGTCTGACCCGGGTTCAAACTGGAGCGGCAAGTCCGACAGAGTGTTCAGAAGGTGATCCGGCGTGTAGGCGGCCTTGCCTTGCGGCGTGAACCAGTCCGGCAAGTCGATGTAGTGCGGGATGCCACTGCGGTTCTGCAACAGGTGACGCACAGTGACGACATCGGCATAGGGCGCGTCATATTCGGGCAACCAGTCAGACAGGGTGTCATCGAGAGAGAGCTGCCCTGCCTCCACGGCCTGCAGCGCCAGTACGGTGGTGAAGGTCTTGCTCAGTGACGCAATGGCGAAGCGTGATTGCGCTGTGATGGGTGTGCCGGTGTCGCGATCCGCCAATCCCGTGTTGAGCTCATAGACTGTCTCGCCAGCGCGGGAGATCAGAACCTGACCACTGAATTGCGTGGAATTGACCCAGGTCTCGACCGAGTCTGCAAGGGTGTGGGCGACAGCGTCTTCTGTCGTCAGATTCTGCGGGCCGACTTGCTCAAGGGCGGACACCGAGACCAATCCTGAACCGGCCAGTACTAGAGCGCAGGCAGCAGCAAATTGAAAACGGTCTGAAAAACGCATGGAAGCCTCCCGACGAGCGAGGCGGGACCATAGAAGTGGTCATGATCGCCTGATTTTACCGCCGTATTACATTTCCATCATGGTTGTTCGGCGACGTCATCGGGATGTGCCGGATCAGGATCCGATGATCTCAACTGTCAGATTATCGTTTGTGTACACACAGATCTTGGCCGCGATGGCCATGGATTTGAGCGCAATCTGCTCGGGATCATCCTCGTACTCGAAGATTGCCCGCGCTGCCGAGAGCGCATAATTCCCGCCCGATCCAACAGCCACGATACCGTCTTCCGGTTCCAGAACATCGCCGGCACCGGTGAGCAGGAAGGTCGACTCGGCATCTGCGACAATGAGCATGGCATCGAGACGGCGCATGTATTTATCAGTCCGCCAATCCTTGGCGAGATCCACACAGGCGCGTGTCAGCTGTGACGGGTATTGTTCGAGCTTGGCTTCGAGACGTTCAAACAGCGCAAACGCATCAGCCGTGGACCCGGCGAAACCGGCAATCACACGCCCACCGGCCAGGCGACGGACTTTCTTGGCATTGCCTTTCATCACGGTGGGTCCAATGGAGACCTGTCCATCACCCGCGAGAACGAGTTTGCCATTCTTGCGGACGGCGAGAATGGTTGTGCCGCGCCAGGCGGATGCATCCGTGTAGGACGGGATTTCGTGGTCGGCCGCGTTCATATCTCTCTCCCAGATGTGCTTGGAACAGAGATGGCGGTCTCTTCCGGGTCAATCAAGCCCGCGCACCATATGTGCGTCTGTTGCGAGTTAGCCCGCAGCCTTGCGAGACCGCATCTGTTCAGAGGCGTAGTCGACAAAATCCACCACCGGCATCGGACGACCGAAGAGGAAACCCTGGGCCAGTGTCGCGCCTTGGGCCCGCAGCATGTGCATCTGGTCCGGCGTTTCGACGCCTTCCGCGACGGTTTCCAGCTTCAGGGACTTGGCCATCGCCAGAATGGTCTCGACCACAATGCGCGAGTGCTTGTCCGTCGTCATGTTGCGCACAAAGCTCTGATCGATCTTGAACACATCAAACGGCATGCGCGTCAGATAGGCGAGCGAGGAATGGCCCGTGCCAAAATCATCGATGGCAAAACGCACACCACGATCACGCAGAGGCTGAACCTGTTCGATGACCCGTTCCGGATTTTCCATTGCGATGGATTCGGTCAGTTCCAGTTCCAGCAGATGAGGCGGCAGACCTGCGTCCGCCAGGGCTTCCAGAACCGTTTCGGAAAAGCCGTCGCGTTCGAACTGCATGGCCGAAACATTGACTGCCACTGGGATCTCCAGCCCTTTGGCGCGCCAGGCGGCCGCTTCCATACAGGCATGGCGCAGCACGTAATCGCCAATTTCACCGATCAGGCCGCATTCCTCGGCCGCCTCGATGAAGGCCCCCGGGGACAGCAGTCCGGCAGTCGGGTGTTGCCAGCGCACCAGAGCCTCACAACCGGCAACCGCCCCATCCTGCATCAGGATTTTGGGCTGGTAAAACACCACCAGCTGGTCTTTCAGAACAGCATCACGCAGCTCGTTCTCGAGGATCAGGCGCTCAAAGGCTGACTGGTTCATCGACGGTTCGAAGAATTGCGCACCCGAACCCCCGGCCCGCTTGGCATGGGCCATCGCGAGGTCAGCATGACGCATCAGGGTTTCCGGATCGGCCCCGTCCTGCGGGAAGACGGCGACACCCACCGAGACACCCAGGTGAACCTGGTGGCCCGAGATATCAAACGGCAGACGAATAGCATCAACCAGCTTGTTGGCGACACGGGCTGCCTCGGCACTGTCATTGATGTCAGGCAGAAGAACGGTGAATTCATCGCCGCCCAGGCGCGCCACCAGGGACGGATCCTGTCCGCGGCCCGCTGCGAGATCACAGCCGCGCGCAACCTCGGTCAGACGCCGGGCAACCATCTCAAGAAGGCGGTCGCCTTCGCCGATGCCCAGACTGTCATTCACGCGCTTGAACCGGTCGAGGTCGAGGAAGAGAACCGCGCCTGACGTGCCATCTTCCATGGCCCGACGGGTCACCCGCTCGGTTTCCTTGCGGAAGCGTTCGCGGTTGGGCAGTTCAGTGACCATATCGACATAGGCCAGCCGATGAATGCGTTTCAGATTGCCTTCCAGGCGCGCGAACATGCGGTTGAACGCGTTGGCCAGGACTTCCAGCTCGTCGCCGGTGTTTACATCGATCCGCATATCCAGATTTTTCGAGGACGCCAGCCGCGCCGCTTCTGTCAGCTTGCGAACAGGCTGCAGGGCCTTGCCCACAGTGATTGCGGCCAGGGGCAGGAAGATACACAGGGCGAAGATCGAAATCAGAGCCTGGCGGAACAGCATCGCATTGCGCATCTGAGCCAGTTCAACCAGATCCTGGCGCGCATAGATGACGCCAACCAGCCGATGGCTCAAGGTATAGACGGGAACGGCGACTTCCAGCGTGCCACCCTGAATGGCGTGGCGTTGGTCACCGGAGCCCAGAGCCATGACAGCGATATTGGCCTGACGCTGAGGGCGCTGACCGGCGTGTTCAGCGCTGACATAGCCGAGAACTTCACGATGCGTGTTGAGCGCATAGACTTCATGGGCGGAATTGGCTTCCAGAAGATCAGAGAGCTGACCATCGAGATGTTCGCGATCCTGCTCGGCGATACTGCCGGACAAGCGGGAGGCCGCGGCCTCCAGTGCGGAGATCGTTCGATCCGTCAGCAAGCGTTTCGCATCACGCTCGGCTGAAATGCTCTCCAATGCCATCAGCATGAAGATCGTCGCGAAGATCAGTGCGCCGGTCATGACCGTGAATTTCACGACCAAGGACCGCATGACACGCGCCGCCGCTTTGCGGAGAGGAGCCATGTCTACCCCTGAGACTGGCAGGCGAAATTCGCCCGCATACAACACCACCAAATTCGACCGGATACTTTGTCCAGCCGGTTTCAGCTATGAATGTCTCAGAAACCACTTGAAACAGCGTTAAAGCGGAAGAGATGTTTCGTTAACAGGTTGCGAGAGCCCTGACAGCGCTTAGCGATCGAGTTCCAGATCTGCAGCTTCCAGCAGGTCCTTGAGCTCGGTTTCCGGCCGCGCACCATAGTGAGAGATAATCTCTGCCGCCGCGATGGCGCCCATGCGACCGGCTTCGGAGAGGTCCCGGCCGCGCGCCAGGCCGAGCAGGAAACCGGACGCGAACAGATCTCCGGCCCCTGTCGTGTCCACGAGGGTGTCGATCGGTTCCGCAGGCACACTGACGGTTTCATCACCGCGGATAATCACAGCGCCCTGTTCGCTCCGGGTGACAGCGGCCACGGACACGTCCGCTCGCAGTTTTTCCAGCGCCGTCTCAAAATCACTCTCTTCATAAAGCGCAAGGAGTTCGGCCTCATTGGCGAGCAGGATATCGACGTGATGGGCGACGAGGTGCCGGAAAGCCGGCCGATGGCGCTCGACACAGAAGAGGTCCGAGAGGGTCAGGGCCGTCTTGCGTCCTGCAGCGGCTGCCAGTTCCGCAGCGTGAACATAGGCGCGCTTGGCGTCTTCCCGATCGAACAGATAACCTTCCAGATAGACGATCGCTGCGGATTTGAGCGCATCGGCAGCATCCTCGACATCTTTCTCGGTGACCAGCGCAGATGCGCCGAGAAATGTGCACATGGAGCGCTGAGCGTCGGGCGTCACATTGATCAGGCACCGACCCGATCCCGGACCATCGTCCAGAGGCGCGCTGTCAAAGGCGACACCAATTGCGCGAATATCATGTCGGAAAATATCGCCGATCTGATCCGTTGCGGTCTTGCCCACATAGCCGGCCTTGCCGCCCATGGATGCGATCCCTGCCATGGTATTGGCCGCTGAACCGCCGGACGCTTCCTTGCCGGGGGCCATGGCATCATACAGCGTGCGTGCGCGGTCCTCGTCGATCAGGGTCATGCCGCCCTTGGCAATATCATGGGTTTTCAGGAAGTCGTCCGTCGCCGGAGCGAGGACATCAACAATGGCATTACCCACGCCAAGGACGTCGAATTTGATCGAGGACATGCGGAGCTCCGGTCAGGTTTCAGGCAAATTGGGTCAAGTCGCAGGGTTAAATGCAGTTCCCGTACGGAGCAAGGCTTGCGGGCAGGATGAAGCCGGTCTAACTGCGCAACTGAAAATTGGATCCAGAGTGGGAGAGCCGTATGAAACGTGTCGCCTTTTTGACGGCCAGCTGCATGTTCAAAGACCATCCGGACGCACGTGCGGATTATTGGGAACATGATCTGGAATTCAATGCTCTGAAACCGGCCTGTGCCAAGTTTGGTCTCCAGCTCGAAGCGCGGATCTGGGACAGTCCGGATTTTGATCCCGCACTCTATGATGCTGTCATGGTGGGCACGGTCTGGGACTATATGGAAAAACCAGACGCCTTCTCAGCCTTGCTCGCGCGCTGTGACCAGGCGAGCCTTCTGCTCAACCCTCTGTCCACCCTGACCTGGAATATGCGCAAAACCTATCTCAAGGATCTTGCCGATCGAGGTGCGCCCATGATCCCTACGGTTTGGGCGGATCACGCCACAGCTGAGACGATCGAGGCGGCCTTCGATACGCTGGGAGCAGAGGATATCGTGATCAAACCGGTGTTGGGTGCCGGTGCATGGCGCCAGGCCCGTGTGAAACGGGGCGATCATCTGCCTGAACCAGATGCGCTGCCACCGGCCGAATGCATGATCCAGCCCTTCTTGCCCGCCGTGGCCGAAGAGGGAGAATACACCTTCCTCTTCTTCAACCGCAGCTTCTCACACTGTGCGCTCAAGCGTCCCGCAGCCGGCGATTATCGTGTCCAATCCGAGTTTGGCGGATCAGAAAGCGTGTATCAGCCGTCCGAGGACGAGCTCGCCCTAGCGCGTTCTGTACTCGATCATGTGGAGGGTGATTTGCTCTACGCGCGGGTCGATATGTTGCGCGGTCTTGATGGCAAGCTGGCCCTGATCGAGCTGGAATTGATCGAACCGTATCTCTATCCCGAGCAGGGCGCGAACATGGGTAACGTGTTTGCTCAGGCGTTGATGAATTTGATCGATGGGCGTGCTGACTAGCCTGGGCTATTTGGGCGCGGGAGTTTTGTCTTTGAAGCGGCACAAATCCTCGATCGGGCACCGCCAGCATTCCGGCGAACGGGCTTTGCACAAATAGCGTCCGTGCAAGATCAGCCAGTGGTGAGCCCCCAGTTTGTATTTATCCGGCGTTATGCGTTCCAGTCGCGCTTCCACATCATCGGGGGTTTTACCCGGTGCCAGCCGGGTCCGGTTGCCGACCCGGAAGATATGGGTATCCACGGCGATTGTAGGCTGACCAAAGGCTTCGTTGAGCACGACATTGGCCGTCTTGCGCCCCACACCAGGCAGTTTGACCAGATCGTCGCGATTGTCAGGAACCTGTCCGCCAAAATCATCGATCAACATGCGGGACAAGGCGATCACATTTTTGGCCTTGTTGCGAAACAGCCCGATCGTCTTGATGCGATCACGGACATGATCCTCGCCCAGAGCCACCATTTTCTCAGGTGTATCGGCTTCCTCGAACAGGCGTTCGGTGGCCTTGTTCACGCCGACATCGGTGGCCTGTGCGGACAGAGCGACTGCAACAACGAGCGTGTAGGCGTTGGAGTAGTTGAGTTCTGTCTTCGGGTCGGGCCGGTCCTCAGCCAATCGAGCAAACAGATCGTGAGCCTGTTCGCGGGTCAGGCCACGCGGTTGCGATTTGCTTTTTTTGGCGGGTTTGCGTGCCGGCTTGGCAGAGGAGTCGGTCGTTTTGCTCATGCCGTCAGGGCTAGCAGGTGCGCCGGGGGCCTGTCATCCCGGTTCTTGCGCTTTGCCTGTCGCGCTGAACGGTCTAGGTCATGTCGTAGGAGTAGTGTCATGCCCACAGTGATCGAAACCTGGCCTGCTGAGACGGACAGTCCGGATCCCCATGAGGGGCCGTTATACCTGGATGCGGAAATCGCGCCCAACCGGTCTCTGCCCAATCCGGCCTTCATCGCGCTCATGGTCGCAATTACGGCCATATCGTTTACCGCGGGTCTGTTGTTTTTCACGATGGGGGCCTGGCCCGTCGCGCCCTTTTTCGGTCTGGATGCCATTCTGGTCTGGCTGGCGTTTCGGATCTCCTATCGGGACGGGCGAGCGCGTGAATGGGTGAAGGTGAATGCGCGCGATATTGAAGTGACACGTCGACACCCGACCGGGCATTTGCGCCGGTTCAGAATGCCAACTGCCTGGGCCCAGTTTCGTCATATCGATGCGGGTCAACACCATAGCCAGGTCGCAGTCTCTGTTTCGGGAAAATCCCTGGTTCTGGCCAGTACGCTGAGCCCCAAAGAACGTGGTGAGTTCGCGAAGGCGTTGGACAATGCTCTTCAACAGGCTCGGGCAGGAACGCAAGAAGCGGGTGGTTTTGCATCGCCGGAGACGTAATCATGCCGTCATGAGCGCCGATCTTTACTCCCTCGACTCCGCCCGCCGTGACTACCATCGTATCAGCCGGATCCTCGCTGTGCTGGGAGATGACTGGCAAGACCATCCCAATCTGGATGACATCGCCAATCGGGCAGGATTGTCCCCTCATCATTTCCAGCGTCTGTTTACCCGATGGGTCGGGTTGAGCCCGAAACGCTTTGTTGGAGCTTTGGCCCACAATGCGGCTCGCGAGGCATTGGATACCGGGGCCAATATTCTCGATGCATCCTTTGAGGCAGGACTGTCAGGTCCGGGGCGGCTGCACGATCTGTTCATTGCGCATGAGGCGGTCACGCCTGGTGAGGCTCGAAGACGGGGACAAGGCCTGACCTTCCGCTGGGGGGCCGCGCCAACTCCGTTCGGGACGGGAGTGTTTCTCATCGCACCGCGCGGCCTGTCCGCTCTGGCGTTTTGTGATGACGACATTGATGCGGGTTATGCGGATCTGTACCAGCGCTTTCCTGCCGCACAGTATCACAGAGATGATGTTCTGGCCGGACATTGGGCGGAGCGTGTGTTCAATACGCAGGAACCAGAAAAACTCCCCCTCGTGCTTTATGGCACCCCGTGGCAAAGACAGGTCTGGCGTGCTCTATTGTCTCTCGGTTCAGGAGAAACCTGTAAATACAAGGATATTGCCGAAAAAATCGGATCGCCTAAAGCCAGTCAGGCGGTCGGCGCAGCGGTGGGTGCCAATCCTGTGTCCTGGTTGATTCCCTGTCATCGGGTGCTTTCGGCCAATCGCAAGCTCACTGGCTATCACTGGGGTGTGGATCGCAAGCGGGCCATGCTCGCCTATGAGGCTGTTAGGCGCTAGATTGGCGCCATGTTTACGAATTTCTATCTGGCCGGCCTTGGTGCCCTTATCGCTGCCCTTTTGCTGATGTTGCGCTGGTATCTGGCGCGACGCCAATTGCGTGTCGAAGCCGCAGAAGAGTATGAGGCTCGTCGTGAGCGCAAGCCGGGCACCGTTACCCACATGGATGGTCCCGATTTCATAAAAATGTATGTCGGTGCTCATGAACCCCGATGGGCGCTGTATGGCGCTGCGGCTGTGCTGGCCAATATCATGCTCTCCCCCGTGATGGTCGTACTCTTGATGAGCCTGTGGCCGGTTCTGGTCCTGGGGCTGGAGAATGGTCCCTGGTATGATGTGGGATATTATCCCTGGATGTTCTTCATGTTCTTCGGGATGAGTGCTCTTTGGGCTCTGGTGGGCGCAGGTTTTGCACGTCTGCATCACCAGCGAGCGCCGGAAAACTATCATGCAGGGCTGGCGCGTGCGCGGGGAGAACCGCTCGACCAGGTTGAAATTCCACGCCAGCGCCCCAAATGGGCGAAGCGTGCCCGGCCATCCTGGGCGCCCAAACTGCCACGCAAAGACTCCGCTATCTCATCCGAGAGTTCGCAAAACGAGAGCTAGAGCCATGCAATACCTGCATACCATGGTCCGCGTGACCGATATCGATGCCAGCCTGCGTTTCTATTGTGAGGGCCTCGGCCTGAAGGAAGTGCGCCGTTTTGACAATGAAAAGGGTCGCTTCACCCTCGTTTTCCTGGCGGCACCGGACGATATGGACAAATTCACCATCAATGATGGTGACGGCGTTCCTGACGGTCTGCCCTGTGTGGAACTGACCTATAACTGGGATCCGGAAGCCTATTCCGGCGGGCGGAATTTTGGTCATCTGGCCTATCGGTTCGAGAATGTCTACGCGGTCTGCGAACGTCTGATGGATATGGGCTATGTCATCAACCGTCCGCCGCGTGACGGGCACATGGCATTCGTGCGCTCGCCGGATGGTATCTCGATTGAACTCCTGCAGCGCGGACCGCATCTCGAACCCCAGGAGCCCTGGGCCTCGATGGAGAATACGGGCGCCTGGTAGGGCTCAGGCGCTTTTGGCGACGGGCTCGTCATCATAGTTGAGGTCTTCGAGGCGTTTTCCGACTTCGTCGTCAAAACTCTCCGCCAGCACCGTCATGCGCTCGATCCGGTCGGCACGGAAGTGTCTGAAGTCCGATCTCAGCTCGCACCACGCTGTCAGCAGCCAGACATGGCCAAAACAGGTGAGAGCCAGGGGTCGGATGACCCGGATCGATTTCTCATCACCGAGCGAATTATAGTGTACCCGCAGCTTGCGCCGGTCTGTAATGGCATTGCGAACAGGGCCGAAGGCCTCGGGACGCATTTTGGCTTCGTCAGACCCGGCAAAATAAAGCGGAGCGCTGCGTAGCCGGGCGCGATGCGTAGCGGGCAAGGCGCGTTCGATCTTGGCCAAGGCTTCATTGGCTGAAAGGACCAGATCACGGTCTGCCACCGCTTGCACAAAACGCGCACCCAGCGCGAGCGCGTCGAGCTGTTCGTAGCTGAAGGTCAAGGGGGGCAAATCAAAACCGGGCCGCAAGACATAACCCACACCGGCTTCACCATCGATGGGCGCGCCCGTTTCAATCAGATGGGCCACATCCCGATAGATTGTGCGTTCGGAGACTTCGAAATCCCGACCGAGTTCCTGCGCGGTAACGGCACCGGGTGCGGCTTCGCGCAGAGCCTGGATGATCCGGATTAGGCGTTCGGCGCGACGCATGCATCCCTCCCGACATCTTCATGACATGTCAGTTAGATGTCAGTGTTCGCACGGAAAAGCAATCACACGTCCGCTACAACATCCTGCATGGTATAGAGCCCGGCCTCGCGGTCGGCCATCCATCCTGCAGCGATCAGCGCACCACGCGCAAAGATCCTGCGGTCGAAGGCCCGGTGTTGGATCGAGATCTCTTCCAGTTCCGAGATGAAGCGTACGGCGTGTTCGCCTACAATACCGCCGCCGCGGGTCGCAGAGAAACCGATCACCCCGGCTGGACGTTGTCCGGTTTGTCCATCCCGGCCGGAATGTTTGACCTGGTCAAAATCAAGCTGTCTGGCCCGTGCAACGGCTTCACCCAGCATCAAGGCCGTCCCGGACGGCGCATCCACCTTCATACGATGGTGAGCTTCTTCGATCTCCACATCCCAGTCCTGGGCCGGCAAGGATGCGGCCTTGGCCACCAAGGCCTCCATGATCGCAACGCCGATTGAGAAATTGCCGGCGCGAAGGATGGGAAGCGTGCCCGAAGCCGCGCGCAGGAGACGATCTTGTTCGCTGTCCAGGCCGGTGACACCCGTGACAAAGGCTTTGCCGGGCATTCTGGCCAGGCGCTGGGCTGCAATCACGGTGAGATCGGGCTGGCTGGCATCGATCACAATGTCTGCGGTTTCACAGGCCTCTTCGATGGAGACCGTGGCCTTGATTCCGACCGGGTCGATACCCGCAGCCTGACCCAGATCTATTCCGTCCCAGTCTGATCCGGCCCGGACGACAGCGCCTGCGAGTTTGAAATTGTCGTAGAGCAGGCTTTCAAGAAGGATGGCGCGCCCCAGGCGGCCGGAGACACCCAGAATGGCAATGGAATGGGTCTGCATGGCAGGTCCTCAGCTAATCAGGCTGTCGGCCAGTCTTTCAAAGAGATAGGAGCCCAGTATCGGCAGGACAGGGATCAGGATGTAAAGCAGGATCCGCAGCGATGTGGTGGACGAGATGGGCCAGTCCGATCGGTTTTCCACCCACTGACAATAGGCTGACAACCCCCCCAGGGCCGCCATGTCGTCCCTTGATCCCCTCTCGCGCAACACCTTCATTTCTGCGTGGCAGGCCCGCATGGTTTCGGCCTTCGCCGCCATGATCTTTTCCCGGACAGGCTGAACAGCGCTGTAGAAAATAAACAATCCGCCGCCCACGGACAGAACACAGCCAGGCAGGGCGTACCAGATCTGGTCGGGATTGATCACAAACAGCAGCAGAACAGCCCCCATGATGAACCAGGATAGGGCGGCGTGAAGACCCAGTCGTCCAAACACTTCCAGGGCTTCAAGATCATGCAGGTCAACGACCAGGTGGGTTCGGATCAACCGTTTGATTTCACTGCCTTCGCGGTTGAGGTCTACCCCCGAACGCAAGCCAAGACCGTAAAGAGGCGGCGAAAATATGAGGAACCACAAGCCAATCGAGGTCAGATAGACGCCGGGTGACGCGTCCATGGACACCATCATCACGATGTTGAAACTCACCCCGCCCAGCGCGCCCAGAAGGAAAAAGAGCATGTATCGGGTGCGCCACACGCGCGGCACGCCTCCGGTCAGCCCTTCCACATCCCCATGCGCCGTTTCGGGCAACACCGCCATCAGCGCTGGACGTTTATAGGCCCACAATCGCCGACCATTCTCGACCAGTGCCAGGGCCGTTGTGAGAATGCAGGAGAGGGTGAAGCCGATGTGCAGCACATCCGGCGTCCGGTAGGTCTGACCACTCGTCTCCCAGGGCAGGGAAAAACCCGTTTCGCTGGGGTAGAGAAGAGGCGGACGTCCCGTGAAATGGGCGATCAACAGAAAACTGCCGAACGTGACACCAAAAATCGCGATCGTTGTGCCCCAGAAGCCCAGCGGGCTTTGATCGTATAATCGCCCCTCAAACGGGACGAACCGATCGGTGGATACAGCCATGGTGTCGCGGGAAGACCGGTCGTCGTCCGGTCTGGATTGCAGGGGTGAGGTTGCCGTCTCAGTCATGGCGGCACACTAGGGCGATTTAGCCCGGCCCGCCAGTCTGAGTTGATGTGTCAGGAGGCGTTCGGACGGCCATCCTCTGTCGTGACATCGTCCCAGAACTGTTTGACCTTCTTGAAGAAGCCCGCACTATCCGGATTACAGCCATCGCCAGACAAATCACAGAATTCCTTCAGCAATTCCTTTTGTCGTTCGGAGAGGTTCCGGGGTGTTTCTACAAACAGCTCAACAATCATATCGCCGCGCGGACCGCCGCGAAGCCGGGGCATGCCCTTGCCGCGAAGGCGCATGCGCCGTCCGGTCTGGGCGCCTTCCGGGATCTTCATCTCGGCCTTGCCGCCCTCAATGGTCGGAACCTGGATGGCACATCCCAGGGCGGCCTGGACCATGGAAGACGGTGCGCGGCAATAGAGATTGGGTCCGTCGCGTTCGAACAGGTCGTGTTCGCGCACGGCGATGAAGATATACAGATCGCCGCGTGGGCCACTGCGGGCACCCGCTTCGCCTTCGCCGGCCAGCCGGATGCGGGTCCCATCCTCGACTCCTGCTGGGATGGTGACATTGAGCGTACGGTTCTGACGAACCCGGCCTACGCCATCACAATCCCTACAGGGTGTTTTGAAGAATTTGCCACGTCCGCCACACTGGGGACAGGTCTGCTCCATGGTGAAGAAACCCTGGCTCCGCCGGATACGACCTTGCCCGTTGCAGGTGGGGCAGGTTTCCAGTTCGGTACCCGGCTCATTGCCCTGACCATCGCATCGTTCACACGTCACAGATGACGGGATGGAAACCGTGGCTTCCTTGCCGGCAAAGGCCTCTTCAAGCGTGATTTCCAGATCATAGCGCAGATCCGCACCGCGGGCCGGACCTGAGGATCGACCACCCCGTCGGCCGCCGCCCATGCCACCCATTCCGAACACTTGTTCGAAAATATCGGCAAATTCAGCAGCACCTGCGCCACCAAACGGACCCTGACCGCCGCCCATACCGCCGCCTTGCTCAAACGCAGCATGGCCCATCCGGTCATAGGCCGCACGTTTGTCGGCATCTGACAGGATGGCATAGGCCTCACCGATTTCCTTGAACTTCGCCTCGGCCGCTTCATCGCCCGGATTCTTGTCCGGGTGATAGGTCATGGCGAGTTTTCGGTAGGCACTTTTGAGGGCTTTGTCGTCAACCGAACGGTCAACGCCGAGGATCTCGTAATAGTCACGCTTGCTCATGGCGGATTACACCGGACAGTTACCGGGCGGCGGTTACCCACCGCCCGATCAATGTCTTAGGCGTCCTTCTTGCCGTCGTCGTCTTTGACTTCGGAGAATTCGGCATCGACAACATCGTCATCACCTGCCGCTTCGGACGCGTCGTCCGCCTGAGCCTGCTGGGCCGAATACATGGCTTCGCCCAGCTTCATGGCTGCCTGTACCAGCGCTTGGGTTTTTTGCTGGATGGCTTCGAGATCTTCACCGTCCTTGACCTCTTTCAGTTCGGACAGGGCGGTTTCGATCGCGGTCTTGTCTTCAGCCGGGACTTTGTCGCCAAACTCCTCGAGCTGTTTCTCGGTCTGGTGCACCATGGCTTCGGCGCCGTTCTTGGCCTCAACCAGTTCGCGGGCGTTTTTGTCAGCCTCGGCATTGGCTTCGGCATCTTTCACCATCTGGTCGATATCCGCGTCGGACAGGCCGCCGGAGGCTTGGATGGTGATTTTCTGTTCCTTGCCTGTGGCCTGGTCCTTAGCCGACACATTGACAATGCCGTTGGCATCAATGTCGAAGGTCACTTCGATTTGCGGCATGCCGCGCGGAGCCGGCGGGATGTTTTCCAGATTGAACTGGCCGAGCAACTTGTTGTCCGCGGCCATTTCACGCTCACCCTGGAAGACCCGAATGGTCACGGCCGTCTGATTGTCGTCAGCGGTGGAGAAGGTCTGGGACTTCTTGGTCGGGATCGTCGTGTTGCGTTCGATCAGGCGCGTGAACACACCGCCGAGGGTTTCAATACCCAGCGACAGCGGCGTCACGTCCAGCAGGAGCACGTCTTTGACATCGCCCTGGAGGACACCGGCCTGGATGGCCGCACCCATGGCAACAACCTCATCCGGGTTCACACCCTTGTGCGGGTCCTTGCCAAAGAAGCCTTTGACCGCGTCCTGGACTTTCGGCATGCGGGTCATACCGCCGACCAGAACCACATCATCAATATCAGACGCGCTCATGCCCGCATCGGACAGAGCTTTCTGGCACGGGTCGAGCGTGCGCTTGATCAGATCCTCGACCAGCGCTTCCAGCTTGGCACGGGACAGTTTGATGTTGAGGTGTTTCGGGCCAGAGGCGTCCGCCGTAATGAACGGCAGATTCACTTCATAGGCCGAGGCAGAGGACAGCTCTTTCTTGGCTTTCTCGGCTTCTTCCTTGAGGCGTTGCAGGGCCAGCTTGTCCTGGCGCAGGTCGATGGCATTGTCCTTTTTGAACTCGTCGGCGAGATAATCGACGATCCGCAGGTCAAAATCCTCACCGCCGAGGAAGGTGTCACCATTGGTAGCCTTCACCTCGAACACGCCGTCGCCAATCTCCAGGATCGACACGTCGAACGTACCACCGCCAAGATCGTAAACGGCGATGGTGCGGTTATCACCCTTGTCCAGACCATAGGCCAGGGCCGCTGCCGTCGGTTCGTTGATGATCCGCAGGACGTCCAGACCGGCAATCTTGCCGGCGTCCTTGGTGGCCTGGCGCTGGGCGTCGTCGAAATAGGCAGGAACGGTGATCACGGCTTTCTCAACCGGTTCACCCAGATAGCTTTCGGCCGTCTCTTTCATCTTCTGGAGGATGAAGGCAGAAACTTCGGACGGGGCGTATTTCTTGTCGCGTCCCTGGACCCAGGCATCGCCTTTATCAGACGGGACAATCGCATAGGGCACCATGTCGATGTCTTTGCGCACGGTCGGGTCGTCCATCTTGCGGCCAATCAGGCGCTTGATAGCAAACAGGGTATGGTCCGGATTGGTGACGGCCTGGCGTTTGGCGGGCTGGCCGATCAGGCGCTCACCGTCTTCTGTAAAGGCCACCACTGACGGTGTCGTCCGCGCGCCTTCAGAGTTTTCAATTACTTTGGCCTGGTCTCCATCCATGATGGCGATACAGGAATTGGTTGTACCCAGGTCGATACCAATGACCTTGCTCATTTTTAGTCTCTCCGTTCATTCAGCGGGGCCGAAACAGCAATACCGGGCCTTCCACAGGAAGCACCTGATACCCGTCCCTCAGCCCCCTTTGTTCGGGGTGGTTCCGAAAACCGGTGATGCCGACACCGGTGTGGTTCCGTGTGCGGACAAAGCCTTTGGCCCTATCCGACGCTCATGGGCGATTTAGGTAGCTTGGCGGGCCAACGCAAGGGTTGCTGTAAGGTGGGGACAGTTTGCCTTCAGTCATGCTTTATGCCTGTCCGCATTGCGCAACCGGCTGGGGCGGGCCGAGATCCGTGACGTGCTGCGAGCTGAAAGCGGGTGGATGTTATCTCCGCAGCGACCATATTGAGCTGACAGGACGGTCGACGGGTCAACACAAGGGGCGGAACTACAATGACAAATCGCGATGAGATGATCGCCGGTTTCCGTGTCCTGCCGGGCTATTTTGATCGTGAGGCTCAAGCTCAATTATTGGCGCATGTTCGCAATGTGCAGGCGATGACCCCGTTCTGGCGTCCGACCATGCCCCGGACAGGCAAGCCCTTATCGGTAAAAATGACCAATTTCGGGTCTCTGGGATGGATGACCGACAAGGCGGGTGGATACCGATACGTGACCCACCATCCCGAAACGGGAGCGCCATGGCAGGTCATACCCGAGCCCCTGATGGCGCTTTGGGAGGCTCACGCGGATTATCCGGCTGTGCCGGAAGCCTGTCTGGTGAATTGGTATGCGCCGGACAGTCGCATGGGCATGCATGTCGACTGGGATGAGGCTGCGACGGATGCGGCCGTCATATCGGTATCGCTGGGGGACAAGGCGCGCTTTCGTCTGGGCAATCATACCCGCGGCGGAACGACACAATCGATGATCCTGTCGTCGGGGGATGTGGTTGTGCTCGGTGGCGCATCGCGCCGCTGCTATCACGGTGTGGACCGCATTTATCCAGGGACATCGACCTTGCTCGACGAAACGAGTTTCCCGGGTGGCGGGCGTATCAATCTGACCCTGCGCCGGGTCACGATCCCGAGCGCCCCGAAACCGTGCTAGCGCAGGAAATCAAGAACAAGCCGCATGCAAAGCGCGCCGATCACGAGCGAAAAAAAGGGTGTGGTGGCCGGAACGAGGTTCAAGGCCCAGCGCTCGGGCAGAAGCAGAATATCACGGGCCCAGCCTTCGTGTTGACCGGACCATTTGCGGGCCAGGTCCTGCAGGACGCAGCGGCCATCATTCAGCAAGAGCCCGGAGAGAATCCCCAGCGGCAGGCACAAGGCCCACAGGGCCAGATTGAGCCCCTCTCCCGTCCACGCATACACAGCCATGGGCACCAGGCTCGACAAGGCGAGGAGGGTCACAAGCGTGTGGACAGCCTGGAGCAGGAAAAGGCGGGTTTTCATCGATCAGGACGCATCAGGGAAATGTGAGTCGGCCAACTCGTCGCGCGGCAGGAAATCGAGATGGTCCATGGGTATGGAGCGTCCGTTTTCCTGGACAATCCGGACATGTTTGCGGCGTAGCTGACGCGGCTCGGCAACGCCGCATGAATGAGCGATCAGTTCGACATGCTCGTGAATGGTGCGGGCATACTGTGCAACCATGGCCGATTTCTCTTTCACCACGAGGCCGCGCTGGAGGTGTTTCTTGTGGGTCGTAACGCCGGTGGGGCAGGTGTTCTGATGGCATTTCAGGGCCTGGATGCAGCCGATCGAGAACATGAAGCCGCGGCCACACTGGATAAAATCGGCCCCGGCGGCCAGCGCCCAGGCGACGGAGCCGGGAATGACCAGCTTGCCGGATGCGACAATGCGCATGCGTTCGCGCAGCCCGTGCTTGCCAATGATTTCCACCGCAATGGGCAGGCTCTCGCGAATGGGCAGCCCCACATTATCCATCAAGGCCATGGGAGACGCGCCTGTGCCGCCATCCCCGCTGTCGAGCGTGAAGAAGTCCGGTGCCGATTCCGGGCCACGCTCAAGAATGGCGCGGCAGAGCTCGTCCAGCCAGCCATAGGCGCCCAGGGCCGCCTTGAATCCGACCGGCTTGCCCGTGACCTCACGAATATGGGCGATCATGTCGAGCAAACTGTCGACATCGCCGATTTCCGGGTGGCGATTGGGGGAGATCGAGGCTTGTCCCACGGGAATGCCCCGGATCTTGGCGATTTCCCGGTTCACCTTGGAGGCTGGCAGAATGCCGCCCTTGCCGGGTTTGGCGCCCTGGCTGAGCTTGAGTTCGAACATGCGCACCTGTTTATGCGCCGCGATCTCGCGCAGCCTGTCATCGCAGAGATGACCGTCAGCATCCCGGACGCCATATTTGGCCGTGCCAATCTGGAAGACGATATCTCCACCGCCTTCCAGATGCATGGGAGAAAGCCCACCCTCACCGGTATTCATCCAGATCCCCGCCTGGCCTGCCCCGATCGACAGGGCGCGCACGGCCGGTTTCGAAAGAGCGCCATAACTCATTCCGGAAACATTGAAGAAGGAGGGTGCGTCATAAGGGTGACGGCAATGGGGTCCGATCCGCAATGGCTGGGTTGCCGCGGCGTCATCATCGAGCAGCGGGAAGGGGCAATTGACGAAGATGGCTGTTCCCGTCTTGTCCAGGGGCTTCGTGGAACCAAACGGAATAGTACCGCCCTTGCCTTTCGACGCCCGATAGACCCAGTCGCGTTCCGCCCTGTTGAACGGCAATTCTTCGCGATCCATAGCGAAGAAGTATTGGCGGAAGAACTCGCCGAGCGTGGTGAACAGGCCGCGAAACCGTCCAAACACCGGATAGTTTCGCCGGACGGCATCCTTCTGCTGGGTCACATCGCGCAGATAGAAGACGATGACCACCAGCACACCCAGGCCGACGGCCAGGATGAATAACTGTGTGAGAATACTCAGCGCTTCAAGCGCCCATCCTGGAAGACCCGGCATGTAACACCCCCAAAACTCGACCTGCTCGCATCATAGCGGGGCCGTGGTCCAAGGCGAGTAAAACCGGGTCTTCGTGGTCTGGCTTTGACAGATTATGCGGTTACATCCACGGATCCGCCCGTGTCTCCGGAGGGTGCGGCGGGCTGGCCGGCCGACACGGCGACCATGGCCGCACGCAGTGTTCGCGCGCCGATCGTGTATCCAGGCTGCATAAGGGCTGCGACCTTGCCAGCGGGCTGATCGGAAGGGATCTGCGCAACGGCCTGGTGCAGGTTCGGGTCAAAGACCTCGCCCGGTTCCGGAGCCAGCTTGGTCACGCCATGCGATTCCATTTTCTGTACGAGTTGTTTTTCCGTCATGGCCACGCCTTCGACCAGATTGCGAAGCGGTTCGGAGGCGTTTTCAAGCTCGGCGGCGTCGAGAGCGCTCAGAGCCCGAGACAGATTGTCGGCGACTTCCAGCATGTCCCGCGCAAACTTGCTGACGGCATACTGGCGCGTGTCCTGGAGTTCTTTTTCCGTCCGCTTGCGGGTGTTTTCGGACTCGGCAACAGCGCGAAGGAGGCGGTCGCGCATGGCATCCAGGTCGGCCACGAGCTTGGCTTCGCGCTCTTCCGGCGTGGGCTCGCCGCCATTTTCCGGTGACGTTTCAGCGGTTTCGGTGGCGGCGTCCATCTCGGTGTCTTCAACGGTCTTGTCGTTATCGCTCATTTTCAAGCTCTCATAGTCTGGCATCGTCCAGGAGTTTGCCCAGGACACGGGCCGTGTAATCCACCAGGGGGATAACACGGGCATAGTTCAAACGGGTGGGGCCAATTACACCCAGGGCCCCGATGATCTGCTGTTCGCTGTTGCGATAGGGCGCCACGATCACGCTGGAACCGGACAGGCTGAACAAGGGGTTTTCGGATCCTATGAACAGGCGGACTCCATTGCCCTCACCGGCCTGGTCGAGGAGGGAGATCAGATCCTGCTTGCGTTCGATATCATCGAACAGATGTCGAATACGCTCGAGATCTTCTGTGGCATCGAGATCATTCAACAGGCGAGACTGGCCGCGTACGATCAGGGAGCGTTCGCCCTCTCCACCGCTCCATTCAGCCAGTCCGGCCTGGATCAGGGTCGCGGCGGCCTTGTCGATCTGCGCCTTGCGGTCGGCAATCTCCCGCTCGATTTCCGTCCGGGCCTCGCTCAGCGTACGACCGACCAGGCGGGATGACAGATAATTCCCCGCTTCGATCAAGCTGGAAGGCAGCAGGCCAGGCGGTGAGGGCATCAGCCGGTTTTCAACCGTGCCATCAGACAGAACCAGGACAACAAGCACTTCCGTGCGCGATAGCGGGACAAATTCAATATGGCGCAGCGGCGCTTCGCGTTTTGGCGAGACGACGAGGCCGGCGCCGCCGATCAGACCGCCAAGAAGATCCGATGCGTCCTGTACCAGATCATCTGTAGTTCGCGAGGTATTGCCGATCCGGGTATCAACGGCCTGGCGCTCGGTATCGCTCAGCTCGCCAATCTGCAACAGCCCGTCCACAAACAGACGCAGGCCGTGATGGGTCGGAAGCCGTCCGGCGCTGCTATGCGGGGCGGTCAGCAAGCCAAGACTGGCCAGGTCTGACATCGTGTTGCGGATCGATGCAGCAGAGAGATCGAGACCGGGTGTGCGCGACAGGGTGCGCGACCCGACCGGTTCACCGGTTTCCAGATAGGACTCCACGATTTGCCGAAAGATCACGCGCATGCGTTGATCCAGATCGGCCAGACCGGAGGTGGGCGGGGTGAAGTCACTCATGGGACCACAGATAATCTGCCTCTTGAGCCGGTTCAATTGCCCGGACCGCCCAGATTTCTTTCACGCAGGGAGTTGATGCAGCGGGCGCGGCAGACTACGAGCGGCATCAGACAGATATTGGAGATCCACATGAGACCTTTTGGTCGTGACCGTGATGCCCTGCGCGAGGTCAGTTTCACCCTTCAGCCCACGCGTTATGCCGAGGGGGCCTGCATGATCCAGTGCGGTCACACGCAGGTTTTATGCACGGCGAGTGTGGAAGAGAATGTCCCGCCCTGGCTGCGCGGTGGCGGCAAGGGCTGGGTGACAGCAGAATACGGCATGCTGCCGCGCTCGACCCATTCGCGCATGCGCCGGGAGGCCACAGCGGGAAAACAATCAGGTCGAACCCAGGAAATCCAGCGTCTGATCGGTCGGTCACTGCGGGCTGTGGTGGACCTGAAGGCTCTGGGAGAGCGCCAGATCACGGTGGATTGTGATGTGATCCAGGCCGATGGTGGGACACGCACGGCGTCGATCACGGGGGCATGGGTCGCTTTGAAAATGGCGACGGCCTATCTTATCGAGGAGGGCGTGCTCGAGTCTGACCCGGTGCACGGTCAACTGGCAGCGATCTCGTGTGGGGTGATTGACGGTGAAACCCGTCTTGATCTTGAATATGAAGAAGACAGCAAGGCCGAGGCGGATGCCAATTTTGTCCTGACGGCCGATGGCGGTATCGTCGAGGTTCAGGCGACGGCCGAGGACACGCCGTTCTCCGGTCAGGCGTTTGATGAAATGTTTGCCCTGGCGCGCAAGGGTGTGACAGAGCTGGCCGAGCTGCAAATCGCGGCTCTTGCCAAGAAATAGGTTGGGCCTGGAAATAGATTGGCACCCGAGTAGGGCTGCTTGATCCATCGAGCCATCGCGCGGAGGGCTCAGACGGCATGGTTTCCTGAAACGGGAATCATAGGAGATCAGACGGCGGGAGCGCGCTGGGGGGCTGGAAATGGCCCGCACGACCTCTTGGGAAGGGCGAACGTGCAGACCCACTCCCGCCGTCTGTCCTGATCGCCCAACCGGGGCGTTCAGTATTCAGGCCACCACTACTCGGAGGCCTGGTTGTCATCATCCTCATCATCGAAGCTCAACAGGTCCCCGGGCTGGCAACCCAGCTCCCGGCACAGGGCTTCGAGTGTTGAAAAACGGACGGCCTTGGCCTTTCCGGTTTTCAAAATCGACAGGTTGGCCATCGTGATACCAACCCGATCACACAATTCGGTGAGCGACATACGCCGCTCGAGCAGCATGCGATCCAGGGTGACGCGAATGGGCATGGGCGTCCTCCTTAAATCGTCAGCTGCTGTTCTTGGCGCATGCGGGCTCCTTCGCGGAAGACTTCCGCAAAGATGAGCAGCACACCCACCGCGAACCAGGCGCCCAGATCTACATTCCAGGCATTGAACTCAAGCGCATAACCCCCTTCGATGGGCTGGTCGGCAACGGTCAGAACCATCGCCAGTATGCCCTGGATGGCATGGCGCAGTAGCTGGAAGACCGCGATCGTTATCGCGATCACCCGCAAATGGCCGGCATTTTCCGGCACAAATGGATCACCGGCCACCAGGGTGGCGAAGATCCGGCGCAGCCGATCGATCAGCACAAGGGCTGCGATCATAAGCGGGATCGCCAGGGGCACCATTCGGCCCCGGACCATCAGGTAGTCGAAGAGTTCCGACAGGACACTCGGTGTGTGGCCGATAACATCCATGATGAAAGCGGTGATGGTGGCGAGCAGGATCAATCCGATCATCGCCATGAAGGCCCATAGCCCGTACCAAACAATGTCGAGCCCGACCTTGAGCACGGACGCCAGTGAACCCTGTCCTAATGCCTTCATTCCTGTTCAGTCCTCTTCGCAAACACTGCCTGGGTCAAACGGCACCCGCATCCCCAGGCAATGTTAGCTTGTTACCGCACTCATGCGACGGTGGAAGCGAAAGCGTAGAACGCTCCCGTAGCCGCGCACACCAGCAGCATCATGTTGATCGCAATAGAAGCGAACGTGCGAGCTGCGTTACCTTGGGGCCTGACCATCTTAATGTCTCCTTTGACTTGCATCTGACCAACAACCGTTGTCATTCCGTGTGTTCAGGACGATGTCTCCCGTCCTTGTTGTTTATCGATAAATGATAAGATCGAAGCGCGCAAGCGAAAAATATCGTTTCTCGATATGAATTTTTCGAAATGCGATATGAAGCCCGAGGTAACCTCCATGACACAAAACCCCGATTTCACGTCGAAGACCTGGGTGCTGGCAAGCCATAATGTAGGCAAAATCAAAGAGTTGACAGAAATGATGGCGCCTTTGGGTATCCAGATTGGGGATGCGGCCAGCCATGATCTCCCGGAACCGGAGGAAACAGAATCCACCTTTGAGGGTAATGCGGCCCTGAAGTCGGAGGCGGCGTTTCGACGGACAGGACTGGTGTCTCTGGCAGATGATTCCGGCCTGTCCGTGGATGCGCTCAATGGAGATCCCGGAATATATTCAGCACGTTGGGCTGGGGAGCCGCGTGACTTCAACAAGGCGATGGAAACAGTCTGGACGCAATTGACGGCGTCGGGATCTGCCGATCGTACGGCGCGTTTTGTCAGTGTCATTGCCCTGACGACGGAACAGGGCGAAACACATCTGTATCGAGGAGAGGTCGTCGGTGAAATCGTCTGGCCGCCGCGCGGCGAAGGCGGGTTTGGGTATGATCCTATCTTTCAGCCTGAGGGCGAGACTCGGACCTTTGCCGAAATGACCTCTGACGAAAAGCGCCAACTGAGTCACCGTGCACGTGCCCTTGATGCTATGCTGACCGATCAGTTCCCGGACCGGTCATGACACCCGGCCTCGCTCCGCTTGGCCTCTATATTCATTGGCCGTTTTGCGCGCGGATCTGTCCGTATTGTGACTTCAATGTCTACCGCGCGCGCGGTGAGACCGACACACTCTTGGCTGCCATGCTAAGAGATCTGGAAGGACAGGCGCGTCAATTGGAGCGCGAGGGCATGCATCGCCCCCTTGTCAGCCTTCACTTCGGGGGTGGTACGCCGTCTTTGATGCGTCCGGATCAGATCGCGGCGTTGATCGAGGCGGCGGACCGGTGGTTTGGCTTCGAAGACGGTATCGAAATCGGGCTGGAGGCCAATCCCAAGGAGGCAGCAGGTTTTGCCGATATCGTTGCTGCCGGCGTGAACCGTCTCTCGCTGGGGGTGCAGAGTTTTGATGATGACGTTTTGCGCCGTCTTGGGCGCGATCATGATGGCAATAGTGCCCGACGCGCACTCGACACATTGCTCGCACTGGATGTGCGCCATTCTGCGGATCTGATCTATGCGTGGGCCGGCCAGTCGCTGGATGACTGGGTAGCAGAAATGGACGCGCTGCTCGGGGCCGGAGTTCGCCATGTTTCGCCCTATCAACTGACGATTGAGCCGGGAACCGCCTTTGGCAAGCGTGCGGACCGGGGCGAGCTCCTGATTGTCGACGAGGATGAGGGTGCCCGGTTTTTCGAGGTCACGCAGAGCGTGCTGTCAGACGGGGGCGTGCCGGCCTATGAGATTTCAAATCATGCAGCGTCTGCCTCGGATCAGTCACGGCATAATCGTCTGTATTGGGAAGGGGCGGACTGGCTCGGCCTGGGACCCGGCGCTCATGGACGATGGGGAGAGTCTGGTCGAGGAGGTCGGCGCGCCACCGCGGCGCTGCGGCGTCCGGCCGATTACATCGCCCGGGTTTCGCTAGCCGGTACGGGCCTGGAGCCCATTGAGATCCTCTCCTCAAAAGATGAGGCTGCGGAACGTATCCTGATGGGGCTGCGCACAATGGACGGGCTTGATCGCGATTGTCTGCGAGCCAAGACGAGCCATGACATAGACACTGACACAAGTCTCGACTTTGCCCGGCAGGGCCTGGTGTCTTTGTCGCAAGACCGAATTGCCCTGACACCAGCCGGTCGACTCTATGCCGACCGGATCGCCCAGGAACTGGTGCCTGAATGAGCTGAGCTAGAAGGCTTCGGGTTCAAAGCTCTGGGGTGCAGGCTCGATCTCACGGAAACCGCGCGGATGCATCTGGTAGACGGCAAGGCCTCGCTCGATGACACCATCAGGTCCGAACCGAAACAGGCCATCGGCTCCAAAAAACCCTTCCGGATTTTCCAGCGCGGCCGCGCTGTATCCGTCTTCGCCGCCATCAAGGTGAGCGGCCAGAGCCATGGCATCATAGGCTAGGCTGGCGATACGCGAGGGTTCACTGCCATAAGCGACTTCATAGGATGTTTTAAAGCGCGAGCGTGAGGACTGGTCCGGACCGGCAAACCAGCCTCCTGCCAGTGCGGGTTCGCGTTGCAGCCGTTCATCCATCCACAGACCCGTTCCCAGGAAACGGACAACAAGCGGATCCACAGGCTGACTGATCAGGAGCGGCGCCAGGGCACGCAGTCGAACGCCACCTTCCGGCAGAATTACCGCCTGGAACGGGGCATCCTCCGACGGCATCCACTCTTCCTGTCTCAGTGCGTCGGCCTCTTCCGGGGTCAAGGGTTCGAACACACCTTCGGCGAGCCGCGAGGCCGCCCGGGACATGGCTTCCACGTCACCGGTGTAGAACGACTCTGCTGCGACATAGCCTGTATTCATTTCCGCTTCGTTTTGCAGCGCATTATAGACCGCCATGCCGTAGGCATTTTGCGGCCCCAGATAGGCAAACCGGTCCACACCCTGGCGGGAGGTGTATTCGACCACCCGGGCGACTTCGAGCTGGGGCGGGAAGCTTAGCAGGTAAACCCCATCCCCGGCCGTGCTGAGATCGGTGGAGAAGGCGATCATGGGGACGTCATTGGCGCGGCTGATCGCGCCTGCTGCATTGACCGAAGAGCCGAGCAAGGGGCCGATGATCAGGTCAGCACCATCCGCGATCGCCGCTGTGGCTGCAGACTGGGCGCCTTCCGGTGTGCCACCGGTATCCTTGGGGATCATGACCAGATTGCTGCCCGCGCGTTCAAACAATGCCAGTTCGGCAGCACGCAGGAGGCGCAGGCTTTCGCCGCGCAAACCGCTGGACTCAGCCGAGAAGGGCAGGAGAAGGGCGACCCGGACAATCTCCTGATCCTGCATGTGCGGCGGGATCAGGCCCGTGTCGACGGGTTCCGGTTCGGGTTCTTCGATCACCGGTTCCTCGATTACCGGTTCCGGTTCCGGTATGACCGGCTGGATCACCGGCTCCGGTGGTGTTGTGGCACACGCCGCCAGGCTCAGCGCGAGAAGGGCCGGCACAACCGCCTTGACCGGTTTCCGCGCGCCGCGCAGCGGATTAAGCTCATTGAGAAACGCAAGCATTGACCAGGCCGAATTCATGACGACACCACCCCCCGAGAACTCCCGCGAAGCTAACCGTCTTGGGCCGGGCGGGCAAGCTTTGCAACCGGGGCTTTATCTGGTCTCGACACCCATCGGCAATCTGCGCGACATAACCTTGCGTGCGCTGGATGTGCTGGCCGCCGCGGACCTCGTGCTTGCGGAGGACACACGCGTGACACGGCGTTTGCTGGACGCGCATGGTCTAACTGCAAAACTCCAAGCCTATCATGACCATAACGGTGAAAGGGTGCGCCCCGGCATCTTGCAGGATCTGACCGAAGGAGGCGTGATCGCCCTTGTCTCGGATGCGGGTACGCCCATGGTGTCCGATCCGGGATACAAGCTGGCTGCCGAAGCGATTGCACAAGGCCTGACAGTTGTTCCGGTTCCAGGGGCCTCGGCCGTGCTCGCGGCGCTGTGCCTGTCGGGTTTGCCAACAGACAGTTTCACCTTTGCCGGCTTCCCGCCGCAAAAACAGGCGGCCCGTGAAAAATTCCTCTCCGGGTTCTCTCAATGTCCAGGCAGCCTGGTTTTTTACGAAGGTGCTTCGCGGATTGCCGACTGTCTGGCGTCCCTGCGACGCGTTTTTGGTGACAGGCCCGCCGCTGTCTGTCGCGAACTGACAAAATTGCACGAGGAAGCCCGCCGTGGCTCGCTGTCGGAACTGGCCGACCACTATGCCGCTGCCGGTCCGCCGCGGGGTGAGGTGGTGATCCTGGTTGGTGCAGGCGAGGACGAGGCCTGGGATGCCGCACGTGTGGATGCGGCGTTGATGGAGGCCCTGTCGCGGATGCGGGTCAAAGAGGCGGCGGCCCATATCGCCCAGCTCTCGGGTCAGCCCCGCCGCGATCTGTATGCCCGGGCGCTGGTCCTCAAGGACGCGGGATCGTGAACGTTCGGGCGGCAGCGGAAAGACGCGGTCGCCGTGCGGAAACCCTGACCTGTCTCTGGCTGCAGCTGAAAGCCTACCGGATCCTCGCGCGACGGGCCCGAACGCCCATGGGCGAAATCGATATCATCGCCGCACGGGGACAGGTCCTGGTGTTTGTCGAGGTCAAGGCGCTGGACGCCAATCGACCCGTATCAAGTGCGATTTCGGCCGGTCAGCGTTTGAAACTGGTGCGCGCTGCCGCACTATGGCGATCCCGTCACCGTCGCTGGTCGCAGCTTCAACCCCGGTTCGATCTGGTTTTGTGGCCGTCCGGTCAGTGTCCGCAACATTTTCGTGCAGCCTGGACTCTCGATAATCATCGTCTGGAAAGCTTGCTTTAGGATGCTTGATTTAAGGAACGGCTTGGGCCGTTATGCTCTGTGGGGGAGAGATTGAGGATTATGTCATGCGTCGTTTCTTGATTGCCGGATGTCTGTCGCTACTGGCGGCGACCGGGTGTTCATCCATCCAGGAGGAGCGCTCCTTCGGGCGGGAGGTTGATGACAACACAGCCTCCTTCGGCATCAAGTCCGCCATGTTGCGGTCCGAGGGGTATGATTTTGGCGGCGTGCAGGTTGAGGTCACAGAAGGCATCGCGCTTCTTGTTGGCACAGTTTCGCGTGAGGTCGACAAGCAGCAAGCCGAATGCCTGGCCTGGTCTTCCCCGGCGGTGCGCTCGGTGGCGAATGTTCTCGAGATCGGGCCGGATCGTACCGTTGGCGAACGGTCTCGTGATACATTGACCGCCCAGAATGTGCGTGGACGCCTGTTGGCAGACCGCTCAGTTCGTAGCGTCAATTTCAACGTGATCGCCTTTCGCAATACACTCTACCTGCTCGGAGTGGCGCGCAGTCGCGGAGAGCTCGAGCGGGCCACATCGCATGCGTCGATCTCAGAGGGCGTGGACCACGTGGTCAGCTATGTCCGTGTGAGCGGCGTGCCCACAGATCTGCCGTCCCGGGGCGAGCGTCGGGCTGCGGCGTGTGGCGGTGAAAGCCTTCCGGCACTGGAACCGCACGCGGCCAACCCCATATAAGAGCGAATCCAGACGCCCGGAGAACAGGATGAGCCTGCGTGTTGCGGTCCAGATGGACCCGATTGACCTTGTCGACATCAATGCCGACACCACTTTCGCCCTGATGGAAGAAGCACAGGCCCGGGGGGCCACGCTTTATACCTATCATCCCGATCAGCTGGCCTGGAATGAGGGGCGGATCGAAGCCCTGGCCCGACAGGTGACGCTGTCGCGTACGGCGACTGAACACGCGGTGCAGGGTGAGCCGGTTGTGCTGAATCTGGCGAGCGATGTGGATGTCGTTCTGATGCGGCAGGATCCACCGTTCGACATGGCGTACCAGACCGCTGCGCATATCCTGGAGGGCCTCGCCGGACAGACCCTGGTTCTCAACGATCCGGCCTGGGTTCGCTCCAGCCCGGAAAAGATCATTCCGCTGATGTTCCCCGACTTGATCCCGCCGACCCTGATCACGCGGGATGAGGCGGCGATCAAGTCGTTCCGGCAGACCCATGACGATATCATCATCAAGCCTCTCTATGGTAATGGCGGCGCGGGCGTTTTCCGTCTCAAGCCCGGTGATGGCAATCTGAATTCCCTTCTGGAAATGTTCTTTGCGACCTCTCGGGAGCCGGTGATTGCCCAGGCCTTTCTCCCTGCGGTTGAAGCCGGGGACAAGCGCGTTCTTCTGATTGATGGAGACCCGGTGGGCGCGATTAATCGTGTGCCGTTGAAGGGTGAGACCCGCTCGAACATGCATGTCGGCGGCCGTGCTGAAGCATCTGATCTGGATGAACACGATCTCAGGATCTGTGAGGCGATCGGTCCGGTTCTCAAGGAGCGCGGCCTCGTTCTTGTCGGGATTGATGTCATTGGCGGCAAGCTGACCGAGATCAATGTGACCTCGCCGACCGGGGTTCAGGAACTCAAACGCTTTTCCGGAATTGATACCTGTGCGCGTTTCTGGGATGTGGTGGACCAGAAATTGCGTTAAGACGCATTAACGATCTTGACGCGAAACTGGTCTGTGTTCATTATCTGTTCCGTTGTGTTCCGGTTTTGTGCTGAAAAATGTGGAAAACCAAATAACGGCAAAGGTTTAACCGAAATTAAGACTTCGGTTTAGACCCAAGGGGGCGGTCGCCGGGCGACCGACGGGACAGATGGCGGCTCAGACCTGGTCCGTGGCCTTTGATGGTGCGGAGGCGCGACCGATTGCTGTACAGGTGCAAGTGGCGGAAGCCGGAGCCTTTCCGGTGTTCACCATTGTGGGTCTGGCCGACAAGGCGGTCGCCGAGAGCAAGGAGCGGGTCCGCGCTGCGTTTGCGGCCCTGGGCCTGTCGCTGCCGCCTCAGCGGACCATCGTGAACCTGGCACCCGCGGATCGGCCCAAGGAAGGTTCGCATTTCGACCTGGCCATTGCCGTCAGTCTGCTGGCCATCATGGGTATAATTCCGCCGGACCAGGCCCTGGGCCATTTGGCGCTGGGGGAGCTGGGCCTGGATGGCTCAATCGCGTCCACACCGGGTGTGCTTCCAGCCGCATTGACGGCCCAGACTGAGAATCTGGGTTTGATCTGCCCCTCTGCCTGTGGTCCGGAAGCGGCCTGGGCCGGTGGCGAACTGGCCATTCTGGCCCCTCAATCCCTCATTCAGCTGGTCAATCATTTCAAGGGTAGCCAGGTCTTGTCGAGACCAGCTCCGGGGGTTCTGGTGCAGCCAGAAACCGGGCTGGATCTGAACCAGGTCAAAGGTCAGGAACAGGCCAAGCGGGCTTTGGAAATCGCCGCGGCCGGATGCCACAACCTGCTGATGGTCGGGCCACCTGGATCCGGGAAGTCCATGCTGGCAGAACGTTTGCCGGGTCTTCTGCCTCCGCTCGATGCGACTGAATTGCTCGATGTTTCGATGGTCCAGTCTGTCGCCGGATTGCTGGAGCGCGGCCAGCTCACCCGGACGCGCCCGTTTCGCGCGCCCCATCATTCGGCGTCCATGGCGGCCATGGTGGGCGGAGGGTCGAAGGCCAAGCCCGGCGAAGCCACCCTGGCGCATCGGGGGGTTCTCTTTCTTGATGAGCTGCCCGAATTTCATCCCCAGGTGCTCGACAGTCTGCGTCAGCCGCTCGAAGCGGGGGAAATCACTGTAGCCCGGGCCAATGCCCACATCACCTATCCGGCTCGATTCCAGCTGGTCGCGGCCATGAATCCCTGCCGGTGCGGCACGGGCGGCCTCACAGATGAGGGGTGTGGACGCCAACCGCGCTGCCTGCGGGACTATCAGTCGCGCATCTCGGGACCGATGATGGACCGGATTGATCTTCAGATCGATTTACCGGCCATCACACCGGCTGATCTGTCCCTGCCACCCGCAAAGGAAGGCACGAAGGAGGTCGCCGAACGGGTCTTGAAGGCAAGGGAGGTGCAGGTTGGGCGTGGAGCGCTCAACGCCCATCTCTCGCCCGATCAGCTGGATCATGTCGCGGAACCCGATGAGGCCGGGCTGAGCTTGTTGCAACAGGCGGCCGACCGTTTGCGACTGTCCGCTCGGGCCTATCACCGAATTCTCAGAGTTGCCCGCACCATCGCGGATCTGGACGGGAGCGAAACCGTGGCGCGCCATCATCTGGCTGAAGCCCTGTCGTGTCGGCGCCAGCCTCCGCCCGTCTCAGCAATACGTCGGCCCGCACGGCTGACATCACCTGAGCGGACGATTCCGGGTTCGGATGCAGACCGCTCCATGATGTGAGACCCAGTGATGTAAGGCTCGGCGACTTGAGGAAGCTTGATCTGAGGTGAGGAGAGGAGGGGTCGCATAATCCGGCGACTTGTCATTGCAGCCGGGTCAGTTCACACCGTCGCAATTCGCGGATCGCCTCGAGCGACTTGCAGAGGGTCAGAGGGCGACAGGGGCCTGTGAGACAAGCGGTGACCGTGTTGTGGCAATGAAGTGTCCGTTGTGACCGTCTGGGGAACGGGCAGGTAAACAATTGGAGCGACAGGATATGGTGTCCCGATCATCCAGCAAACCGGCCAAATTCGTGCACATCGGATTGGGAAAATGTGCGTCGACCTATCTTCAGACCGTGTGGCTGAATGAGCCGCGCTACGTGTCGGCGGACATGTTGCGGGCCGCCAAGGCGGTTCGTGATCTTGCCCTATCTCCCAATCCGGTCAGTCTTCCCAAGCTGGATCTCGGCGTACGGGCTGGTGGCGGGCAAAGCCTGATCGCAACGAGTGAAGGTTTTACCTGGGGTTATATCAACAAGCCGGACCGGCAAGTTCATATCCCCCAACTGCACGCTCTGTCTGCGAAACTTCTCGGTCAGTCCGATTTGGCAGATTCGCTCCTGATCATCGTGCGAAATCCGATCGACTGGATCCGTGCAGCGCATGAACAGTCCATCAAGCAGCGCGGGTCGCAAACAGCTGCTGAATTTGTGGTGCGTCAGGAAGGGTTGATCCGGGGGGTGCTCGATCTTCAAACTGTTCTGGAGGCCTATCGTCCCTGGTTTAGCAATATTGTGATCCTGTCGGCTGAACAATTGCGTGAGGATCCTGAGGGCTTCTGGTCCAACTATGCCCGTCGGCTCGATGTGCCACGGCCCGCCCCGGCTTTGTTGAAAGCGGCCGCCGAGAAAGAGTTTTCCAACCAGTCGCTTAATCTGCGCCTGGCCAGCCTGGCCGCCATGAATGCGTCCATGGACGCCCTTGTCGAGGTCTATGGAGCGTTGGACTTGCCGACCTATGCCCAGCAGGAGCGGCAGGCCAAGCTGAAAGAGCTTGATGAAGCTGCACAATGGGCGACCCGTCGCATCGCGGAATTTGGCAGCGACGAACATCTGCACCGCCTGGCGCCGTTGTTTTCTGCCTTGCCTGCAGAGGATTTCGCCGTTTTCCGGCTCGGGCAGGATCTACATGCCCATCTGAGTGAACGTTTCCTCGCGCCGCTTCGCGACGATTCCGAATTTGATACGGGTCGCGTTGAGGCTTATGCGGCCGCTCTTGACGCCCGGCGGGACGGGGCGTCCTGACGACATTTCCTTAACGCCTGTCAGGGCACACTCCCACACGACCAGCAGGATACGTGTTTTATGAGTCTCCCCACACCCCTTTCCGGTGACCGCAGTGATCTGCGCGCCAGCGACCAGAATGTTCTGGACGCGTTGGTGGGAGCTGCCGATCTTGTGTTGATGCGGGACGGACGCGGTCGCGTATCCTATGTGAACCAGGCTTTTCTCACGGCGTTTGGCGGCGAGGAGGAAGACTGGCTGGGCCGCTGGTTCGCCATGGCGCCACCTCGCGAGGATGAGGGCCCGCGCAGTTATGACATGCTGATGCGGACCCGGACCGGACCCCTGTGGATCGAGTGGTCGGAAACACGGCTTCGCGGGGATCGCGGCGTGTTGTCCATCGGCCGGGATGTGACCCATCGACGTCGCGCGGCCGATGATATGGAGGCCTCACAACGGGCCAAGGCGCTCTTTTTTGCGGGCGTGACACACGAGTTGCGTACACCTCTCGCCGGGGCGCTGGGCATGGCCCGGCTGCTGGAAAACACCGACCTCAAGGCTGACCAGGCGGATTATCTGCGCGCCGTGGGGCAATCCACGCGACATGCGCTCAAGCTGATCGACGACATTCTCGACCTGTCGCGTCTGGAGGCCGGAAAGCTCGACCTGCGCCCTGAACCCTGTGATGTTGCCGAGCTGGTCCGCGATACGATCGAGCTGGCGGCACCACGTGCGCACGAGAAGGGCCTGGATATCCTGGCTGTTCACCATACGGGTGCGCCGACACGCATTTTGGGTGATGCCGCGCGGATCAAGCAGATCCTGTTCAACCTGATCGGCAATGCAGTGAAGTTCACCGATGAGGGCGGCATACGGATTGATATCGCGGTGACGCCGCAATCGAGCGAAGAGGCGCCCCACGGTCTTCTCACCTTGTCGGTCACGGATACTGGCCCGGGAATTTCCGAAACCGACCAGGAACACTTGTTTGAAGCGTTTGAACGTGGGTCGGCCGAGCGGGAAGGGCGCGAGGGTGGTGCAGGTCTGGGCCTGTCGATGGTGCGCCGGCTGGCAGACGCCATGGAAAGTGAGCTGGGGCTTGAAAGCCGTCCCGGAGAGGGCGCCCGCTTCTGGATGACCTTCAATCTGCCCGTTGAGGCCTATGCACATGAGACCCCGCTTGAGGGATATGCGGTTGCGGTGGCCGGGCCTGATGCGCTTGTCCGGCGGGGCCTGATCGACCAGGTCCGGGCTCTGGGCGGCGAGGTCACAGAGATTTCCGAGATCGGGCATCTGCGGGCGGCGGCGGGTCAGAACCTTATCCTGGATCAGGCATGGCGGGACGAGGCTGACCGTACAGGCGCGCGTCATTGCTGGGTGCTGGTGCGGCCGGATGAGAAACCAGCTGTTCTGGAAGAAAAAACCCGGGGTGTGGATGGCTGGCTTGTCAAACCCGTGCGTCGGGCGACCTTGATTGAACAGATTACCAATCGAATCCCGCAATCCTTCCACCGCACGGAGGCAGAGCCGATGCAGACCCCGAAACCTGAAACCAACCCGCTGGCAGGTTTGCGTGTGCTGGTGGCCGAAGATGAGCCGGTGAATGCCCTGATCGCGCGCAAGACGCTGCAGCGTTTTGGTATTGATGTTGTCCCGGCGGAAAGCGGCCCCGCAGCTCTTCAGGCCCTCGAATCGACCGACCTTGACGCCGCCTTGCTCGACCAGCGCATGCCCGGCATGGATGGTCCCTCTGTTGCTGAATATGCCCGTGCGGCGGGTGTCGATATCCCGCTCATTGCGCTGACCGCAAATGCGTCAGATGCGGACCGCACACGCTGTCTGGGGGCGGGAATGGATGAATTTCTGACCAAACCGCTCGATCCGGAGGTTCTTCGGGAGACGCTTGTGCGCTTGTGTGCCGATCAAAAGCAGGCCAGCATGCGCGCTTGATGATCGCTCAATAAAAAGAGCCGCGTAGCAGGGAGTGTCGGACCATGGCGCCAAACGATGTGGCAATGCGCAAGACGTGGGCCGAGACCTTCAAGCTGTATGCCAAGCCGGTCATGCTCTCGATGCTAATCTTGGGCTTTGCCTCGGGCTTGCCGCTGATGATGGTGTTTCAGAAGCTCTCATACTGGCTGCGGGCTGAGGGCATTGATCGCACAACAATCGGTTTTCTTTACTGGGTCACGCTGTCCTATACCGTGAAATGGATGTGGTCGCCGGTCGTTGACAAGCTTCAGATCCCCTTCCTCAAACCCCGTCTTGGTCAGCGCCGTTCCTGGATGATTGTCGCTATTGCCGGCACGATAATCGGGCTTTTGCTAATCGGATATTCCCAGCCCTCCGTCAGCCTGACCCTTACACTCATCGGGGCGGCGCTTCTGTCTTATTCAGGGGCGACCCTGGACATCTCGGTCGACGCCTGGCGCATTGAATCGGCTGAAACTGACCAACAGGCCAATCTCGCCGCAGCCTATGTGATGGGGTATCGCGGCGCGATTTTCTTTGCGGGAATGGGGCTTCTGATCGCAGACCAGACCAGCTGGCCCTTCTCATTTACGGTGATGGCCCTGGCTATGGGGGTGTGTGCCGGCCTCATTCTCCTGATGAAAGAGCCGGCGGTTGTGCGCAAGCAGGTGGGCGAAAACCTGACGATGGCCACACGTTTTCTTGTGAACGTGGTGGACCCCTTTGTTCAGTTTTTCGAAAGGCTTAAGCTTTGGATCATCCCTGTATTCCTGCTCATCATGATCTACCGCATGAGTGATTTCACCATGGGGATCATGGCCAGCCCGCTTTATGCCGATCTGGGATATTCCGGCACGGTAGTCGGGAGCGTTCAAAGCGGACCCGGAATTTTCGCAACGATTGCCGGAGGCTTCCTGGGTGGTATTGTTGCCTTTCGATTTGGGCTTATGCGCGCCATGCTGGCGGGCGCGGCTATCACCCTGGTCACCAATGGCGCCTATGCGTGGCTGTCTGTGACCGGAAATCCGGATGAGACCTGGCGCATCGTGATTTCGATCGTCGGTGATAATATCGCCGGTGGTTTTGTGGGCACGGTCTTCATTGCGTATCTGTCGTCTTTGACCGATCCGGCAAACGCGGCGACCCAGTATGCGCTCCTCTCCTCGATCTACGCCTTTGTGAACAAGATAATTGCGGGCTTCTCCGGCGTTCTGGCCGATGCGGTCGGATACATGAATTTCTTCCTGATCACGGCCAGCTATGCGCTTCCGGCCGCTGTGATCATTGTCGTGCTGATGATCTTCGCGCCCAAGGCCGCCAAGGGCGAGCTGGACCTGTCGAAGGAAGAAGAGGACAAGACCAGCGAAATTTTCTCCTGACATGAACTGCCAAAACGTTCCCAAAAAGCCCGGACCGTAACAAAGCTACGGGTCCGGGCTTGTTGTTGTCAGCAGTATGTCAGGCAGAGTGATTACTCCGCGGCCACCTGTTCAACCTGGTGTTTTTCGGGATCATAGGCGGCCAGAGCGGCCAGATTGAGGATCTCGTTGACCGAGGCTCCAAGGCGGGCAATCTGCACCGGCTTTTCAAAGCCCAGCAGCATGGGACCCAAAACCGTCGCTCCCCCGCCAATACGCAGGAGTTTGGTGGAGATGGAGGCGGAGTGGATGGCGGGCATCACCAGAACGTTGGCGGGTCCGGTCAGGCGGGAGAACGGGTAGAGGAAGCGATGTGATTTATCGAGTGCGACGTCGACATTCATCTCGCCCTCGTATTCGAAATCGACGTTTTCCTGATCCAGAAGAGTGACAGCCTCCTGGATTTTTTCCGAACGCGCGCCAGCGGGATTGCCGAAGGTGGAGTAGGACAGGAAGGCGACCCGGGGTTTGAAACCAAAGCCTTTTGCGGCACCGGCCGCTTCCTTGGCGATACTGGCCAGCGCTTCGGCATCCGGGAATTCGGTGACATTGGTGTCAGCGATGAAGAAGGTCCGGTTTTTGGCCAGTGCGATGGACATGCCAATAATGCGCTCGCCTGCCGCGGGGTCCATGACCAGTTGCGCGTCTTTCAGGGCGGCCCCATAGGCGCGGGTCGTACCGGTGACCATGCCGTCGGCATCACCCAGCTTGACCATGCAGGCTGAGAAGACATTTCGGTCATTATTGACCAGTCGCTGCACATCCCGACGCAGATAACCCTTGCGCTGCAAACGCTTGTAAAGGAAGTCCGAATAGGCCTCATTGTTTTCCGACAGGCGCGCATTGACGATTTCGATCGCGTCTTCGGGCACACCGACCTGGCGCATATTGGCGCGGCAAATCTCTTCGCGACCCACCAGAACGGCCTTGCCCAGCTCCATATTCTGGAAGGCATAGGCGGCGCGGATGACGCTGGGTTCCTCACCTTCGGCAAAGACGATGCGTCGGCCATGGCCCATGACGGCGCCCTGAATGCGTTGCAACAGAGCAGCTGTGGGGTCGAGACGACGGGCCAGGGATCGGCGATAGCCATCCATATCCTCGATCGGACGACGTGCCACGCCTGTGTCCATGGCGGCCTGGGCCACATACGGCGGTACATAGGCGATCAGACGCGGATCAAAGGGCGAGGGGATGATGTAATCGCGACCAAAACTCGGGCGTGCGCCATGATAGGCGGCGGCCACCTCGTCGGGCACATCTTCCTTGGCCAGGGCCGCTAGGGCTTTGGCGGCGGCGATTTTCATCTCTTCATTGATTGTGCGGGCCCGGACATCCAGCGCACCGCGGAAGATATAGGGGAAACCCAGGACATTATTGACCTGGTTAGGATAATCCGACCGACCTGTTGCGACGATGGCATCGGGACGCACGGCCTTGGCGTCTTCCGGTGTGATTTCCGGATCCGGATTGGCCATGGCGAATATGATCGGTTGGTCGGCCATGGATTTCACCATGTCCTGTGTCAGCGCGCCCGCCACAGACAGGCCGAGGAAACAGTCAGCCCCTTCCACAGCATCGGCCAAGGTGCGTTTGTCGGTTTCGATCGCGTGTGCGGCCTTCCACTGGTTGAGATTGTCCCGACCTGTGTGGATCACACCCTTGCTGTCGCACAGGATGGCGTTGTCGCCGCGCACACCCATGGCCTTGAGCAGTTCGAGGACGGCAATACCCGCAGCGCCGGCGCCATTGACCACAACGGTGAGATCTTCCATCGCCCGGCCGGTGATCTCGCAGGCATTGATGATGCCCGCGGCGGAGATGATGGCCGTGCCATGCTGATCGTCGTGGAACACCGGTACGTCGAGAAGCTCCCGCAGGCGCTGTTCGATGATGAAGCTTTCCGGCGCCTTGATGTCTTCCAGATTGATGCCGCCGAACGTGTTGCCGAAGCGTTTGACACATTCGATGAAGGCTTCGGCGTCTTCTTCTTCCACTTCGATATCAATCCCGTCGATATCCGCGAAGCGTTTGAAGAGGACGGCCTTGCCCTCCATGACAGGTTTGGAGGCCATGGCGCCCAGATTACCCAGACCCAGAATGGCGGTACCGTTGGAGATCACCGCGACCATGTTTCCCTTGGAGGTATAGTCGTAGACACTCTCGGGATCATGTGCGATGGCCTTGACCGGAGCAGCCACACCAGGCGAATAGGCCAGCGACAGATCGCGCTGGGTCGCCATGGGCTTGGTCGGTTGCAGAGCGAGCTTGCCCGGCGTGGGTTCGCGGTGAAAGGCCAGGGCTTCATCATCGCCCACCGGGCTCGTTCTGTCGCTCATAGCGTGAGATCCTTGTTAGATTTTGGTTTTCCCCGATTACGAAGGGAAGTAGCCGCTTCGGGGTCTTGCGCGCAAGTTCAATCCTCGCCACGCTCGTATTCATGATTGTGCAGTCTGCCCCGCCCCTCTCCACCGACCGTCAGTTCCCGACCCCTGACGGGGCGACTCCGATGATGGTTCAGTTCCTGAACCTGCGTGCTGAAACGCCTGCTGATGCGCTTTTGTTCTATCGCATGGGCGATTTCTACGAGCTCTTTTTCGATGATGCGGTGCAAGCGGCGGCGGCTCTTGACATCACCCTGACAAAACGCGGTGAGCACCAGGGTCAGCCAATCCCGATGTGCGGTGTGCCGGTTGCGGCGTCTGATGCCTATCTCTCGCGGCTGATCAAGGCGGGATACAAGGTTGCCGTCGGCGAACAGATGGAAGATCCCAAGACCGCCAAGGCGCGTGGATCCAAGGCTGTCGTACGCCGCGATGTGACACGTATTATTACGCCGGGCACGTTGACCGAGGACGCTCTGCTGGATCCGCGTCGCTCCAACCGGATCGCGGCCTTGGCACACCTGGCCTCTGGTGACGCGGCCCTGGCGTGGGCCGATGTGTCGACCGGGGAGTTCAAGGTGATGGCGCTGACGGCCCAGCAGAGTGACGCCGAACTGGCCGCTCTCAACCCGGCCGAACTCCTCATCGAGGAGTCCCGCTATGAGCTTGAGCGCCATGGTGGCTCAGGACGCACGGTCACGCCCTTGCCGCGGGCCAAGTTCGATACGGGCTCGGCGGAACGACAGCTGAAACAACAATTCAGCGTGCAGACACTGGACGGGTTCGGGGATTTCAATCGGGCGGAATTGTCTGCGCTGGGGACGCTGCTGGATTATCTGGCCTTGTCGCAGGCCGGCGCACCGGCCAAGCTACGCATTCCCCAACAGGTTCAGGCGGGTTCGGTACTGGCGATTGACCCGGCGACCCGTGCCTCTCTGGAAATCGAGCGCACGCAGGCCGGCGCGCGATCCGGCTCTCTGCTTGACGCGATCGATCGCACAGTGACGGCTCCGGGCGCTCGGCGTCTCAATGAATATCTTGCTCGCCCGCTAACCGATCCGATTGCCATCTCCGCTCGTCAGGATGCCTATCAACTCTTTGAAACCGCATCCACCGTGCGTGAGGATGTCCGACAGCGTCTGAAAGCCGCCGGTGATCCCGAGCGGGCTCTGACCCGGCTGCTTCTGGGTCGTGGTGGACCGCGGGATATGAAAGCCCTCGCGGCGGCCCTGCAAGAAGGCGAGGCCCTGGCCGGTTTGCTCTCCCAGGCCTCATTGGCACCTTTGCCGGCGCGTCTGGAATCCGCGGTTGCGGCCCTGTCCCTCTCCAGCCTGCCGGAACTGGCGAGACTGGTGAGTGATATCGAGCGCGCCATACAAGACGAGCCGCCGCTTCTGGCGCGCGATGGCGGGTTCGTCGCTGAGGGCTGGATGGCAGAGCTGGATGAGGCCCGCAAGCTTCGTGATGAAAGCCGGCGTATTATCGCGGGGTTGCAGGAATCCTACGCCCAGAAGACTGAAGTCTCCGCGCTTAAGATCAAGCACAACAATGTACTGGGCTATTTCATCGAGGTGACATCAAAAAACGCCGATGCCCTGATGAATTCTGAAGAGTTCACGCATCGACAAACCATGGCGAATGCCGTGCGGTTCAAAACGCTCGAACTGGCGGACCTCGAGGCGCAGATCGCCTCCGCGGCCGGGCGCAGCCTGGCGATGGAACTGGATGTGTTCAATGGTCTGCGCGATCGGATCGAAGCGATGGCCGACCCGGTTCGTGCGGCGGGCGAGGCCCTGTCCGAGCTCGATGTTTCAGCGGGTCTGGCCGAGTGGGCGGTGGAGTCGGGTGCAGTACGACCTGAGATCTCGGCCGATACCCGCTTTATCGTTGAGGGCGGGCGGCATCCTGTCGTCGAACAGGCTCTCGCCAAGACGGCGGACGGCCGGTTCACGCCGAATGATTGTCAGCTGGATGGTAATGGTCAGGCGGCGCCGCGCTTAATGCTGGTAACCGGCCCCAATATGGCCGGTAAATCCACTTATCTTCGCCAGAACGCCCTGATCCTGATCCTGGCCCAGGCCGGGTGCCCGGTTCCTGCACGCACGGCCCAGATCGGTATTGCGGATCGTCTCTATTCACGGGTCGGGGCTGCAGATGATCTCGCGCGCGGGCGCTCGACCTTCATGGCGGAGATGATCGAGACCGCCGCGATCCTCAATCAGGCAACGGCGCGCAGTTTTGTGATCCTTGATGAAATTGGTCGGGGAACCGCGACCTTTGATGGCTTGTCTATTGCCTGGGCCACGGCCGAACATCTGCACGGGCTCAATGCTTGCCGCGCCCTGTTCGCGACCCATTATCACGAGATGACACGTCTAGCCGCCGAACTCGATCATGCCGGCAATTGTTCGCTTAAGGCTAAGGAATGGCAGGGCGAACTGGTCTTCCTGCACCAGGTTGGCCCCGGTGCCGCTGACAAGTCCTATGGTATTGAGGTGGCACGCCGGGCAGGCCTTCCCAAAGGCGTGATCGGGCGAGCACAAACCATTCTTGACCGACTGGAATCGGATGATGCGCCTGCGGCCGCGCTCAGCGATCTTCCCCTCTTTGCGCTGGATGCCGCCGAGGACCCGGTAATCAGCCCATCCGAAGTGGAAGAACGCCTGAAATCGGTCGATGTTGATGGTTTGACGCCGCGTGACGCTCTGGAACTCGTATATTCACTGAAGGGCATGCTCATCAGCGAGTGACGAGCGTGTGATGGGTGATCTAAACTCCATCCATGTTCCAAACCGGTCTGCCTGCCAGCCTTGATGCCCTCAAACTTCGCGCCCAGCTTGCTGCGGCCGTGGCCGGGCAAGGCTGGTCCATTCCGGCGGCACGTTCCGCCGGCCTTGCGCACATGAAAACCGCCCTGGCGATGTATGAAACCAAGGCGTTTGAACGCCTCGATGGTGCAACGGGCGGTCTGGAGGCGGCGCGTTTGCTGTGCGACGGGACCAGCGTCGCTTTGCGGGCCTTGTTCGATTCTATGGCCATGGAAAACCCGGATGCAGCGCAGGAGGTCACTCTTTGCGCTCTGGGTGGGACGGGCGCGGGGGAGATGGCTCCCGCCTCGGATGTGGATATCCTGTTTCTCAAAGCCAAGTCTGCCGGCAAGGCTACGGACGATTTCATCCAGCAGTTTCTGTATGCGCTGTGGGATCTGGGGATTGATGTTGGCGGGGGAGCCTGCCGCAATACCGAGGAGACCCTGGAACTGGCGCGCGAGGATGTGTCTGAACGCACGGCTTTGCTGAGTCTGCGGACCCTCGCGGGACAGACCGCTCGGGCGGGCAAGCTTGTCCGTCGTTTTCGCGAAGAGATCGTGTCCGCGGATGCCACCGCCTTTGTGGAGGCCAAGCTGGCGGAGCGCGATGCCCGGGTGAAACGGGCCGGGCGGTCCCGCTATACGGTTGAACCCAATCTGAAGGATGGCAAGGGCGGGCTGCGCGATCTGCAGCTCATGCGTTGGCTGGCGCAGTTTCTCTACGGCGTGGACGCGTTTGAACGCTGGGTCGGACAGCGCCTTCTCTCGGTCGATGATGTGATCAAATATGTCGAGGCAGGCGATTTTCTGTGGACATTGCGCTTCCACCTCCACGCCATTACGGGATCGAAGGATGACCGTCTGGTCTTTGATGTTCAGCCGGAATTGGCCAAACGCCTGGGGTTTGAGGATCGCGGAGACGAAAGCGGTGTTGAACGCCTGATGCGCCGCTATTTCAAGACGGCCATGCATGTGGGCGGTCTGACCCGCCTTGTGTGTGCCAAGCTGGAGGCCGATGCCTGGAAATCGAAACCGTCCGGCCTGGCCCGTTTTCTCCCGGGGGGTGAGAACAGCATCGCCGAGGATTTGGGTGATTTCATCGAGCGTGATGGTCGCCTGGATTTCTCCCGGCCCTCTCAAATTGCCGATGATCCGGTCAATCTTCTGCGTTTCTTTCATGTCGCCTCGTCACGCCGTTATGATCTCCATCCCGAGGCGGTCGCACGGATTGGTCGGACCCTCCACCATATCGATGATGACTTCCGTTCGGATCCGCGTGCAGCGCGGGCGTTTTTTGCTGTTCTTCTGGACAGCCCGGCACCTATGGCCGTTATGCGCCTGATGACGGAAGCGGGCGTGTTGGGCCGTTTCATTCCGGAATTCGGGGATGTTGTGGGCCGGACCCAGTTCAACATGTACCACCACTACACGGTGGATGAACACACCCTGCAGGCCATCGGTCTCCTGCGTGAGATCGAGCAAGGCGAGCATCCGGTCGATCACCCGCTGTCCACGCGTATTGCGACAAAGATCAAGGCACGACGGGCGCTCCATCTCGCTGTATTGTTGCACGACACCGGAAAGGGATCGGGTGACCAGTGTGAAGAAGGGGGCGCACGGGCTCGGATCGCCTGTCCGCGTCTGGGTTTGGACGATGCCGAAACCGAACTGGTCGCGTGGTTGATCGAAAACCATCTTTTGATGAGCGATACGGCTCAACGTCGTGATATTGGCGATCCCCGCACCGTGCTGGACTTCGCCCAGGCGGTGGGCACAGCGGAGCGATTGCGCCTGCTGACACTCCTGACAGTCGTGGATATCCGTGCGGTCGGACCGGGTGTTTGGAATGGCTGGAAGGGTCAGCTGATCCGGGATCTCTATGAGGCGACCCAATCGGTGTTGCTCGACGGAGGTGAAAGCCTGGCAAGTGGGACTGACCAGATCCGTGAACGGTCTGACCAGATGAAAGCTCCGGTCATCCAGCGTATGACCCGGCTTGATCCGGCTTTTTCTTCGTTCTGGGATGGTCAACTTCCGCCGGGATACTGGCTGGCCTTCACGCAGGCGGACCGGCTGCGCCATGCCAATTTTGTACGCCATGCCTGGCGTCGGGATCCGGCAGTGTCAGTGTCTGTCAGGGTGGATCGCAAAAGGTCCGCCACCGAGGTGATGGTCTGGTCACCGGACCGCGAACGCCTGTTTGCCGAGCTTGCGTCAGGTCTGGCGCGGGCAGGTGCGGATATTGTCGGGGCCAGTATCACGACCAGCGCGTCCGGTCATGCGTTTGATGTCTTCTACATTCAGGATGTGTCCGGGCGCCCATATGGCGCAGGAGATCCGGAGCTGCGCGACGAGCTTGTGGTCCGTCTGCGGGCCATCGCTCTCAATCCGGGACTGGATGAGCGGTTTGGTCCGGGCCTCATTCGCAGTCGGGATGCGGCTTTCAAGGTCGTCCCGCAGATTTCCGTTGAAATGGACGCGTCAGACCAGGCCACGGTTATCGAAACCACCGGTCGGGATCGACCAGGATTGCTGGCCCAGCTGGCCGGTGTGATTGCTGATCATGGTCTGGGCCTCGCTTCAGCCCAGATTGATGGCTACGGCGAGCGGGCGGTCGACAGTTTCTACGTCACCCACAAAGGTGGAAAACTGACAGATCCGGAACTGATAAACAGTGTCACGGATGCTCTGATTGATGTACTCGACCAGGGCGAGGCGGCACTGGCGGAAAAAGCGGCCCGTCGCGGTGTGGCGCGGGCCCAGGCCAGTGAGCTTCGCTAGGCCCGACCGGGGAAGGTGATAATGAGCAAGGCGGATACTCCATGAGGCTTTTGCGCTCGTCTGCGGTTGTCGGTGGTTTCACCATGGGCAGTCGGATCCTCGGTTTTGTTCGCGACATCTTCATCGCGGCAGTCCTGGGCACCGGTCCCGTCGCGGAGGCCTTTTTTGTCGCCTTGCGTTTCCCCAACCTGTTCCGGCGCCTGTTTGCCGAAGGCGCGTTTAACGCCGCCTTTGTGCCGATGTATGCGCGTACCCTGGAACAAGACGGACGCGAGACGGCGCTTGCGCTGTTGCGGGAAATTCTCTCCGTCATGGTGATGGTGCTCAGCGTGTTCGTGGTGGTCAGCATGATTGTCATGCCATGGCTGATGTATGTCATCGCTCCCGGTTTCGGGATGGATGAGGACGGGCAGCGCTTCTCGCTTGCTGTGATCTTCACGCAGATCACGATGCCCTACATCCTTCTTATGTCGATCACGGCGATGATGGGCGGTGTGCTCAACTCCCATGATCGGTTTGTTGTTGCGGCAGCGGCACCGATCATTCTCAATATCGTGCTGATTTCCATTCTGGCCTGGTCAATGAACAGGGCGGGAATTGGGCTGGCCGAAGCCTTGACGAATGAGCCGGTCGAAGTCGCGGGTGCACAGCGGTTTGGACTTTATCTCTGTATTGGCGTAACGATTTCAGGCCTGCTGCAGGGCCTGTTTCTCTATGCGGGCTGTCGGCGTCTCGGGGTCAAGCTGTCCCTAATCCGCCCCCGTCTGACACCCGGAGTGAAGCGTCTGGTGGTGCTGGGGGTTCCCGGAGCGATCGCGGCCGGTGTGACCCAGATCAATATCATCGTCAGTCAGCAGATTGCGTCCTTCCAGGATGGCGCTGTGGCCCTGCTGTATTATGCCGACCGGCTTTATCAATTGCCGTTGGGCGTGATCGGCATTGCCATGGGCGTCGCGCTCTTGCCCACGCTCACCAAACGCCTGAGAGCGGATGATACCCAGGGTGCCGCCAATGCGATGAACCGGGCGCTTGAGATTTCGATGGCCCTGACATTGCCGGCGGCGATGGCCATGCTGGTCATGCCCAATTTCCTGGTGTCAGGCCTGTTTCAACGGGGTGAATTTGACGCTTCCGATGCACTAGGCACCGCGTTGGCGGTCCAGGCTTTCGCTGTGGGTTTGCCGGCCTTTGTTTTGATCAAGGTCTTTGCTCCGGGCTTTTTTGCCCGTGAAGACACAAAGACGCCAATGCGTTTTGCCGCGACCTCCATGATGGTGAATGTCGTCGCAGGAGTAGCGATGTTCTGGGGGATCCGTCAGCTCTTTCCTGATTTTGCTCATGTGGGCCTGGCGGCGGCCACCAGTTTCGCTGGTTGGATCAACGCCGTCCTGCTTATGCGGGCTCTGCGTAAGGATGGTGGGCTGGACCCGGACGCACGATTGAAGGATCGCATGCCCCGTGTTGCACTGGCGGTCATTGGCATGGGTATTGTTGTCGGACTGGCCGAGGTATTTGCCTCCGACCTCACAGCGCTCTTCTTCAACGTCAAGCTTCTGGCTCTGATTGTTGTGACGGGTGCCGGTACAGCGGTTTATGGAGTGCTGGCGATCGTGACCGGCGCGCTGCGTCCGTCCGAAATCCTCGATTCCGTTGGTCGATAGCTGAGGCTGAGGCTCATCGCAGGCTTGTTGCCCCCATCACGCGCGGCTATCACCTGTGTTTCTATCCGCGCTTATCCTGCGAGACATGACCATGAGCGATACTCCGACCGATTACTCCGGCCCTCAACGTGTGCTGTCCGGCATGCAACCGACGGGTCAGCTGCATCTTGGCAACTATCTCGGCGCCCTGAAGAATTGGGTGGCGCTGCAGGATGATGGGGCGTGGGACTGCTTCTATTGTGTTGTGGACATGCATGCCATCACCATGCCGCACGATCCGGCCAAGCTGCCCGATGCGGTGCGTTCAGCCGCCGCAGCGTATATCGCATCGGGCGTGGATCCCGAGAAGAGCACGATTTTTGCCCAGTCCGCGGTTCCGGCCCACGCCGAACTGGCCTGGATCTTCAATTGTGTAGCCCGGCTGGGCTGGCTGGAGCGCATGACCCAGTTCAAGGACAAGGCTGGCAAGGATAAAGAACGGGCTTCTGTTGGCCTGTTTACCTATCCGGTGCTGCAAGCGGCGGATATCCTTGTTTACAAGGCCACCCATGTACCGGTTGGAGAGGACCAGAAACAGCATCTTGAACTGTGTCGCGACATCGCCGCTCGTTTCAACCGGGATTACGGCAAGGGCGAGGCAGTCTTCCCGCTGACTGAACCTGTAATCCAGGGACCAGGTGCACGGGTCATGAGCCTGCGCGATGGCGCGTCGAAAATGTCTAAATCGGATGTATCCGACAATTCGCGTATCAATCTGGATGATGACGCGGATACCATCGCCCGCAAGATCAAGAAGGCGAAGACGGACCCGGAACCCCTTCCGGACAGTGAAGACGGTCTGGCGGACCGGCCCGAGGCCTCCAATCTGGTGGGCATTTATGCCGCGCTGACCGGCAAGACGAAGGCCGATATCCTCGCGGAGTTCGGTGGTCAGGGCTTCGGTGCTTTCAAACCGGCGCTGGCTGAGGTCGCTGTGGAGTATCTCGCTCCCATCTCGGACGAATATCGTCGTTTGATCACGGATACCACGGAGATTGACCGCATTCTGCGCCAGGGTGCCGAGCGTGCTCAGGCGGTGGCTCAACCTGTTGCGGATGAGGCCAGGAAAATCATCGGTTTCTGGGGCTAAGACATTTTACCGCAGGGCAGGCTTTGTCCATTCCGCGATAGTCTGCCTGCGGTTTCTAGGAAGGATATCGCATGCGTGCCTACACTCTACCCGCCCTCACGGGTCTGGCGGTTCTCGCGGTGGCGTGTTCTCCCGCTTCGTCCCCGGACGAGACGGTTCAGCAAGATGGTATGGATCATGGATCAAACCATTCGGTTATGACGCACAATATGTCGGGAGATGAAGCCGCTCCGGTTCCGGGCGCTGACGATGTGGACCCGGTTCTTGATGTCCGCGCGGTCTGGATGCGTCCGCATCCCGGTGGCCGTGATATCACGGCGGCCTATTTCACAGCGCGCCTCAGTGAGGGTCAGCGAGACACGCTTGTCGCGGCTCGGATCGAGGGTGCTGACCGCGTCGAGCTGCACGGACATTTGATGGGCGAGGGCGGTGTGATGCAGATGCGGGCCTTGGGACCGCAGGAGATCACAGCAGCCGGTCCGATGGTGTTCACCCCGGGCGGTCGCCATTTGATGGTGTACGGCCTCCCGACGGTCGTCGAGGGCGATGAGGTTGAGGGTGTTCTGGTGTTTGAGCGCGCGGGCGAAGTGCCTGTCCGTTTTTCGGTCCGCTCCATGCCGCCGGGCCAGGTCACCGAATACTGATCCGCAGCTTCCGTTCACGCGTTCAAGCGTTGCGACAAACGGCCTCATGGCCGTTTGTTCTATTTGAGCCCAAAACATACCAGATGGTATATTTTGGGAGAAAGTCGTGAATATCTGGTTTCTGATCGCAGGCGGGTTGGGCGTGCTGACCTGTCTGGCCCATGTTTTTCTGGGAGGCCGAGAGGTCGCCAAACCTTTGTTGCAAGCGGACGGTTTGACGTCGTTGACACGTTTTACCCAGTATTTCTGCTGGCACATCGTGACGCTTGTTCTGGCGGTCCAGGCTGCAAGCTTTTTCTATGCCGGCGTCTACCCGGCGGGGGCGGACATTGCTGTTGTCATGACCATCCTCTCGCTGGGGACTGCGCTGTGGAATTTTGCCATGAATTATGCCCACCGGCTGAAATGGCAGCGTCATCCGCAATTTGTCTTCTTTGTGCCGATGACAATTCTGGGAGGTGCGGGCATCTTTGCTGGATGACCAAGCTCACACGCGACACATGGCTGGACATCGGTCTTAAGGCGCTTGCCGAGACAGGCCCTGACGGGTTGAAACTGGCAGCCTTGTGTCGCCGCGCCCGGGTGACTCGGGGATCGTTCTATCATTATTTCAAAGACCAGGCCGCCTTTGGCCAGGCGGTGTTGGCTCACTGGAGTCAATCCTGTACCCGCGATGTGATCGACGAGGTTGAACGGACCGCGGAAACCGCGCGAGAGCGACGCTTGATGCTCAGTCGGGTCACGGCCCGCCTCGATGCGCGGGTGGAGCGCGGTATTCGCCGCTGGGCCGCTGTGGACGAGGCTGCGCGGGCGGCACTGGAAAGTGCAGACGCATTGCGTATTCAATATGTCGCGCAATTGAACGAGCGCGAGTTTGGACTTGATGAGGGGGCCGCGCGCGATCTGGCCCGTATTGAGTACGCGCTTTATCTGGGTTTCCCGCAAGCAGATCCCGGGGCCGATGAGGCGGAAACCCTGCGCGTCAGCGGCCTGTTTGATCGCATGATGCGGGCCTGGGCGCTTAATCCTGACCCTGAAAGGCCGTGACAGACAGCCTCTGATCTCTGAATTTGATGCAGAACGTCGCAGGGTTGATCCATGACTGGACGACTCAGGCCGAAATCGACATAGATGAGGCATGCGAAAGAGCCAGCGGAAATTCCTGATCGTCGCGGATGAATCACCCGAATGCCGGACGGCGCTCTATTTTGCCGCGCGCCGGGCTGAGGCTACGGGCGCGCGTGTGTGCATTCTCGCAGTGATTGAGCCGGGCGATTTCAATCACTGGCTGGGTGTCGCCGAAGCCTCCCAGCGTGAAGCAATGGAAGCTGCGGAAACCTTGCTCGAATCCCTCGCGGAAGATGCTGAAGCCGTGACGGGCGAACGGCCCGATCTTCTGCTGCGTGAGGGCAAGCGTCGCGAAGTCCTGGCCGATGTCCTGGAGGAGGATCCCATGATCTCGATCCTCATTCTCGGAGCCTCTCCCGCCAAGGAAGGGCCGGGTCCGCTGGTTTCTGCGCTGGCGCGGGGCAAGGGCCTGTTCGCCGGACGGGCTGTTCCGGTGACCATCGTCCCGGCCGAATTGTCAAAAGACGAAATCGACGCGCTGGTCTGATCCGTCGAGCGGGAAAGGCGCCGGTGGCCGGATATCCCTCCTGCCAGCATGGTTGAATTCGCCCGCTGAAAGCGCCAGATGACACTCACCCAGCCTCAATTCGGAGATGCGCCATGTTTATTCAGACCGAGAGCACACCTAACCCGGCGACGCTCAAATTCCTGCCCGGTCGAGAGATCTCTCCCGACATGCCGCGCGAGTATGAAAGCGCTGAAGATGCTGAAGCCTCGCCGCTGGCCTCCGATCTGTTCCTTATAGACGGGGTGATTGGTGTCTTCCTCGGCGAGGACTTTATTGCCATTACCAAGGTCGATTCAGTCGATTGGGATCACATCAAACCCTTCCTGCTGGGCGCGATCATGGATGTGCTGCAGTCGGGGCGCCCGATCGTGGGAGAGGCTGAGACGGAAAGTGGCCACGCTGCGTATGAAGGCGAAGCAGCCGGTATCGTGAAGGAAATTGTCGAGCTGATTGACACGCGCGTTCGCCCGGCTGTGGCCCAGGATGGCGGCGATATTCTTTTCCATTCCTTCAATTCCGAGGACGGGCTGGTGAAGCTGAAAATGCGGGGCGCATGTTCTGGGTGTCCGTCTTCGACCATGACTTTGAAGGCTGGGATCGAAAACCTGCTCAAACACTATGTACCGGAAGTCAAATCGGTTGAGGCGGTCTGACGGATTAGTGAAAGAGCGTCACTAATCCTTTTCGGGAAAGTGGGTTTGTGTGCCCACGGCGTCGGGCTAGATAGGCGGTGCGGGCGGAGATGAGCCGCCCAACCGATTAGCCAAGGGACGCTGAATACCATGACCGAACAGGTTTCCACCAAGCCGACACATAATAATCCACTCGGCGAAGATGTTCTGAAACAAGTCTTTACGGATGCGCGCACCTATAATGATTTCGAGGATCGCGAGATCCCGGAAGATGTTTTGCGCCAGCTGTATGATGTCGTCAAAATGGGCCCCACGAGTGCGAACTCGTCCCCGGCCCGCTTCCTGTTCATCACTTCCGATGAAGGCAAGGCCAAGCTCAAGCCGCTGTTGATGGAAGGCAATCAGGGGAAGACCATGGCGGCGTCTGCCACCGTGGTTGTGGCCTGGGACACGGAATTCTACGACAAGATCCCGCAATTGATGCCGCACAATCCCGGTGCGCGCGACTGGTTTACGGCGCCTGAAGCCACTCTGGACAATGGCAAGCGGAATGCCACGCTGCAGGGGGGCTATCTGATCCTGGCCGCTCGTGCGCTGGGCCTGGATACAGGCGCCATGTCGGGTTTCGACAATGCCGCTCTCGATGCCGCCTTTTTTGCGGACAATCCGGAGATGAAAACCTGGAAATCCGATTTCCTGATCAATCTGGGTTTTGGCACCACGACGAACCTCTTTGGTCGCTTGCCGCGTCTGAGCTTCGACGAGGCTGCAAAAATCGTCTAAATCGAGGGCCATGATTTGTTTGGCTATCGAAACGACCGGGACGGTGTGCGCTGTGGGCCTGCGCCGTCCCGGATTTGAAGACCTGATCGAGGCACCGGAGATCGGTCGGGGTCACGCGGAAAAACTGGCCCCGATGGTGGACGCGCTTCTGTCGGGCGCGGGGATCCAAGCCTCGCAGATCGACCGCATTGGTGTTGCGATCGGACCCGGTAGTTTTGCAGGAACCCGTGTGGGTGTTGCCTTTGCGCGTGGTCTGGCCCTGGCATGCCATGCAGGTGTGGTGGGGCTCTCCAATCTGGCGGCCATTGCCCATGAACATCAGACGGTTCGGCCGCTTGTTGTGGCTCATGATGCCCGGCGCGATGAGCTCATCCTGCAGATTTTTCGTGAGACCGAGACGACGGACCCGATCCGGTTGACGGTGGATGAGATTCCCGCCTGGCTGGGTCATCAGGATCTGGCAGGCGCGCGGGTCGCAGGCAGCGGAAGTTCAATGTTGGCGTTGCCATCTCTGCCGCGTGCAGACCATCCCGACATGACCGCCTTGCTGGACCTGACGATGGCGCTGGACCCGACTGAGCATCCTGCCAGCCCGTTTTATGCTCGCCCTCCGGATGCCAAACTGCCGGGTGGAGTTGACGTGTGATTACCGGCTTGTCTGCGTGGCGGTTTGAACCGGCCGGTCCGGCTGCCGGTGACGCGATGGCTGAACTGCATAGGCACTGTTTTGCGACGCCGTGGAGTTCCAAAGAGTTCACGGCCCTTCTGCATCAGTCGACGTCGCAGGCCGAGCTCGCCTGGTCAGGTCGAATTCTGGCCGGGTTGAGCCTTTTCCGGTTGGCTGTGGATGAAGCCGAAGTGCTGACAATTTGTACGCATCCGGACCAACAAGGTCGTGGTCTGGCGTCCAAACTGCTCGATGTCTCGGAGAGCCGCGCCGAGGCGGCGGGGATTGGCCGGATCATCCTTGAAGTGTCGACAGCGAATTTCGCGGCTCGCCGCGTGTATGACCGAGCCGGCTACTCGGAGATCGCCTGCCGCAAGGCGTATTACAGCGATGGCACGGATGCCCTTATCCTCGAAAAAATACTGCGTGAAGATGGACATCGCCCCGGTTGAACGCCTATCAAGCTAAACACCAAGCGGGAGAGTCAAAATGCCGGACCGGATTGAGAAACTGTGCATCGAAAAAGGCCTTCGGATGACCGAACAGCGCCGGGTGATTGCGCGGGTTTTGTCGACGTCGAAAGACCATCCGGATGCGGAAGAACTTCACCGGAGGGCGGCTGAGGAAGATCCGCGGATTTCCCTGGCGACGGTCTATCGTACGGTCCGCCTGTTTGAGGATGCCGGCATTATCGAGCGCCATGATTTCCGCGACGGACGGTCGCGGTATGAAGAGGCGGGTGATGATCATCACGACCATTTGATTGACCTAAAGTCAGGAAAAGTCATCGAATTTGTCGATGAAGAGATTGAACGCCTGCAAGAAGCCGTGGCTCGCAAGCTGGGCTATAAACTTGTCGATCACCGTATGGAGCTTTACGGCGTTCCTATCGACAGTGCCGACGACTAGGGCGCCGTCCCCGGTCTTGTGGAGTAGCCATGTCGGCGCGTGAACCAGGCAAGCATGCCCTGACCTTCATTTTCATCACGGTCTTGATCGATATGATCGGCTTCGGTCTGATCATTCCGGTGATGCCGGACTTGATCGAGGAGCTGACTGGGCTCGGAGCGGATGATGCTGCGGTCCTGGGCGCTTGGCTGATGGTCACCTATGCGGTGACGCAGTTCGTGTTCGCACCAATTGTCGGGGCCTTGTCAGATCGGTTCGGTCGGAAGCCGGTCCTTCTCGCCGCGCTAGCAGGCTTCACGATCGATTATGCGGTCATGGGATTTGCACCGTTTTTCTGGATGCTTTTGATCGGCCGCCTGCTGGCCGGTATTTTTGGCGCCAGCTATTCCACGGCTAATGCCTATATTGCCGATATCACGCCTCCGGAAAAACGTGCGGGCCGGTTTGGTATGATCGGAGCCGCCTTTGGCTTGGGCTTCATCATTGGACCCGCTGTTGGCGGTATTCTTGGCGATATGTTTGGTCCACGCGCTCCGTTTTTTGCGGCAGCTGTTCTCGCGGGTCTCAATCTCCTCTATGGCCTGATCGTCCTGCCGGAGACATTGAAACCGGAAAATCGCCGGCGGTTTGAGTGGTCCCGTGCCAACCCGTTCGGAGCGCTCTGGCAGATTCGCAAATACCCGGCCGTCTTCAGCCTGATTTTCGCAGTCGCCCTGATGTTGCTCGGTCATTCGGTTTTCCCCGCAATCTGGTCCTACTACACGGCCTACAAGTTTGAGTGGGATGCAGGCCAAATCGGTCTGTCCTTGATGGTCGTCGGGATCACCGCAGCCATAGTCCAGGGTGGCTTGACGCGGGTTCTGGTGCCCAAGATGGGTGAATGGCGCGCCATCACGCTTTCTTTGTTGTTGGGCATCGGTGGTTACGCGGCATACGGTCTCGTGACAGAGGGCTGGATGGTCTATGCCGTCATCTTGCTGGGTGCGATCGGCGGCATTGGTCAACCGGCCTTGCAGGGTGTCATGTCGCGGATCATGCCCCCTAATGCGCAAGGCGAGCTCCAGGGAGCCATGACATCGTTGCAAAGTCTGTCGATGGTGATCGGGCCCTTGATAATGTCACGGTTGTTTTCCGGGTTTTCCGGCGAGGGAGCGCCTGTGGAACTCCCCGGAGCGCCCTTCCTGCTCGCATCGGCTCTGACGGCCGCCGCTCTGCTGGTGGCGCTTCTGGCGCGCAAAAAGGATGATGGCTCGGCGAACGAGAGCGTCGCGAAAGCTGAAACCCCGGCAGGTGAGGCTGAGACACCAGAATCATTGGCAGGCCGGTCGGAATAGCCTGCTGCTCTTGCGCGAATGGGGGTTTTCGAGCATAACCCCCCGCTCCCCAAATGCCGGATGGCTGCCTATATGGTTGGGGAAGTGCAGGAAATGAGCTGGCCGATCTATGACCAAGACGCGTAAACGCCTCTATATCAAAACCTATGGCTGTCAGATGAATGTCTATGACAGCGAGCGCATGCGCGATGTGCTCACCCCGCTGGGCTATGAGCCGGCGGAAGAGCCCGATCATGCGGATCTGGTGATCCTCAACACTTGCCATATTCGTGAAAAAGCGGCGGAAAAAGTCTATTCCGAGCTCGGTCGCCTGCGCCCTCTCAAAGAGGCGAAAGCCGATGAGGGCGGCATGACTATTGCCGTGGCGGGCTGCGTGGCCCAGGCCGAAGGCGCGGAGATCATGAAGCGCGCGCCAGTGGTGGACCTTGTGGTCGGGCCGCAAACCTATCACAAGCTTCCCGAGCTGATCGCCCACGCTCATCGTGAACGCGGCGAGGCGCTCGACACCGAGTTTGAAGTCGAGGACAAGTTTGACCGGCTGGGCAATGACCGCCAAGTCGATGGATACACGGCATTTGTCACTGTGCAGGAGGGGTGCGACAAGTTCTGCACGTTCTGTGTCGTGCCTTATACGCGCGGTGCGGAATGGTCCCGCCCGGTGGATCAGATCGTCGCGGAAGTGCGTGCGCTGGCCGCCCAGGGTGTGCGAGAGGTCACGCTGCTCGGTCAGAATGTGAATGCCTATCATGGTGAGGCCCCGGCGGGTCGTGAGGCTGAGGGCACCTGGGGGCTTGGCCAACTGGTGCGGCACCTGGCTCTGATCGGCGGGATTGAACGCATCCGCTTTACCACCAGCCATCCGCGCGACATGGATGAGGATCTCATCCAGGCCTTCGCCGACACGCCCAAACTGATGCCGTATTTCCACCTGCCTGTGCAGGCGGGGTCCGACAAGATCCTCAAGGCGATGAACCGTCAACATACGGCCGATGAGTATGTCGCGATCATTGAGCGCCTGCGGGCGGCCCGGCCGGATATTGCCATTTCCGGCGATATGATCGTGGGCTTCCCGGGGGAAACGGACGAGGATTTTGAAGCCACCCTCGATCTGGTGCGCCAGGTGAACTACGCCTCGTGCTTCTCGTTCAAATACTCGCGTCGACCGGGCACACCGGGTGCAGCGATGTTCAACCAGATCGATGAGAGCGTGAAGTCTGAACGCCTGGCCGTGCTGCAGGATGTGCTGACCCAGCAACAGATTGCTTTCAATGAAGGTCAGATCGGCAAGACCCTGCCGGTATTGTTTGAGAAATCCGGGCGTTTGCCGGGGCAATTGCACGGACGTTCGCCCTATCTGCAATCGGTCCACGTCGAGGGCCCCGAACACCTGATCGGCCAGATCGGCGAGGTGGTGATCGAGACGGCCAGCCGGAATGCGCTTTCCGGCCGACTGGTCAATCCCGAACAGGATGCCGCGTGAGTAAACCAGCCAGCCGTTCCCGCTCTGCAAAGCCTAAACGCCAGGTCGCCGAGACCCTGCATTTCGAGGATTCTGACCGTGTTCGCGGCCTCGCCGGGCCGGAAGACCGGTTCTTGATGATTCTGGAACAGGCGCTGGATGTGCGATTGTCAGCCCCCGGGCGGGGACAGATCATCATCACCGCCGACATGCCGGAGGCCCGGCAGGAAGCCCGTCATGTGGTTCAGACGCTCTATGATCGTCTGGAACATGGGCTGACCTGTGACGAAGCAATGGTGCAATCCGTCCTGCGGCTGCGTGATGCCCCTGATACCGGTGATGAGGGTGATGTCATCCGTGTTCCGCGCGGCTCGTCCTTGATCCCCCGCACACCGCGTCAACGCGAATATGTGCGCGCACTCAAAGATGCGGGCCAGTATGACCTGATCTTTGGCGTGGGACCGGCTGGAACCGGCAAGACCCTGCTGGCTGTGGCTTATGGCGCCTCGCTCCTGGTCCGGCGGGAGGTCGAGAAGCTGATCATCACCCGGCCGGCCGTCGAGGCGGGAGAAAAGCTGGGCTTTCTGCCGGGTGACCTCACCGAGAAAGTGGATCCTTATCTTCTGCCGGTCTGGGATGCCTTGGCTGATACGATGGGGCGGTCCCAGCTGGAAAAAATGCGCGAGGATGGCCGGATTGAAGTCGCACCTATTGCGTTCATGCGCGGTCGCACGCTGAACCGCGCCTTCATAATAGTGGATGAAGCGCAAAATACCTCGCGCGCCCAGATGCAGATGGTTCTGACCCGTCTGGGTGAAGGCTCGCGCATGGCGGTTACGGGTGACCCGACGCAGTGTGATTTGCACCCCAGAGACCCGTCTGGCTTGCCACACGCCTTGCAAATCCTGTCGAATACGCGTGGTGTGTCGATTACCCGGTTTGCCCGGGAGGACGTTGTCCGGCATGATCTGGTTGCCCGCATTGTGGCGGCCTACGAGGAGGATGCCCGTCAAACGGGCCCACGCGATACGCGATGAACGCCATCGATCTGATCGTCGAAGACGAGGCCTGGTCAGCGATAGATTCGCTGAATGGCTTGATTGAGAAAGCCTTCAAGGCTGTTTCCAAGGAATTGGTCGATGTGGAATTGCGTCCAGGTGTGACCGCTATTCTCCTGGCCGATGACAATATGATTGCTGATCTCAACCAGCGCTTCCGCGACCGAACGGGGCCGACCAATGTTCTCTCCTTCCCGGCTCAGGCCGAGATCGAAAACCATCTGGGTGATATTGCGCTCGCCTATGGCGTCATGGAGCGCGAAGCCCGCGAACGGGGCATTTCGCTGATTGATCACATACAACACCTTGTCATTCACGGATTTTTGCATCTTCAGGGGTATGATCACCTCACCGATGAGGATGCGGAGCTGATGGAAGCGATTGAAATCCGGGCGTTGGCCCGACTGGGTGTTGCCAATCCCTACAGGGTGCCCGACGCGGATGCCATGTTGACGGACGCACCGGCCTCCGGGGAGCAGCCCTGATGAGTATGAGTGAAGGATCACCTGTAAAGCCGTCTTGGTGGCGGCGCGTGTTGAACGGGGCGTCTGCGCCTACGGAATCACATCCACCCGCCAGCCCGTCCGCGCAGCAACGTATCATGGCGGATGCCCTGGAAAACCTGCGCGTGGCGGATGTTATGGTCCCGCGCGCCGAGATCACGGGCGTCGAGATGACCACACCTTTGGGTGAGTTGGCGTCGGTTTTTTCCGATGCCGCACATTCGCGGCTGCCGGTCTATCGCGATACACTGGATGACCCGATCGGTGTGGTCCACATCAAGGACGTGATCGGTGAACTCCGCCCGTCCGAAGATGGCACGCGCGAACCGGGCTGGTCGCGCAAGGAAATTCTCGAGGACATCAGCCGTCCACTCCTGTTCGCCCCGCCGTCCATGCGTGCGACTGAACTTTTGCGTCGCATGCAGGGGCGCCGCATGCACATGGCGCTTGTTGTGGATGAGTATGGCGGCACCGATGGTCTAGTCACGCTTGAAGATCTGATCGAGCCGATCGTGGGCGATATTGAGGATGAACACGATGTCGGTGAAACGCCGGCCATCAAAACGCGTGGATCCGGCGTTTGGGTCGCGGATGCCCGGGCGGATATTGTCGATTTCGAAGCCGTGGTCGGCGAGGAGATCGCTACACCAGACGAGGAAGAGGATGTGGATAGCCTGGGCGGGCTGGTCTTTACCCTGGTCGGGCGTGTGCCGGAGCGCGGCGAAGTGATCATCCATCCATCCGGCTATGAGTTTGAAGTGCTTGAAGCCGATGCGCGCCGGATCAAGCGTCTGCGCGTTGTAGCACCGCGTGAAACCTCGGAACCTGACAGCGCGTGACCCGGCCGGACCTGTCAGCCTGGGCGCCCTGGCGTCTACGTGCAGGTCTGGCGCGATTGCGTGGCTGGAAAGCCTGGTCTGTCTTGTGGGGCAGTGGTGCGGTTTCTGCCCTGTCTATGCCACCGCTGCATCTCTGGCCGGCTCTCGCACTGGGGCTGATCATCCTCTTCTGGATGGTGGATGGTGACCGACCGGGGCGTCGCCCACATCTGTCAGCCTTTGTGCGCGGTTTTGCGTTTGGCATGGGCTATTTCATGGCGGGTACGTTCTGGATCGCCTTCGCGTTCATCAGTCGCGGACCAGAGTTTATTCCCCTTATCCCGTTGGCGGTTCCCGGATTTGCGGCGCTCCTGGCCTTCTTCTGGGGCGGCGCGATGCTGGCCTTTCGCCTGTTTACCTATCGCTCGCCCTGGCGGGTCTTGCTGTTTGCGTCCAACCTGGCGCTGTTCGAATGGCTTCGCGGCCATGTGCTGTCGGGCCTGCCCTGGAACCTGCCGGGTTATGCCTGGCCTGCAGGGGGCGAGATTAGCCAATCCGCGGCGTGGATCGGGATATATGGCTTGTCCTGGGTGACGATCTTTTTGTTGGTCTCCCCGGCGGTGGCGGTCAGCCGGACAGGTCATTGGCGCGGGTTTCTGCCCGTAGCAGGCGCTCTTGTTTTGGGGGCCAGCCTTTATGGGGCCGGGGCCGTGCGCCTCGCCCAGGCATCGGATGCGCTCCATGATGATGTCCGGCTTCGTATTGTGCACACGGCGATCACCCAGGCGGAAAAATGGGCCCCGCAGGGTGAATATGAGGTGCGGGATCGATATATGGCCTTGAGCGCCCGTCCGGGACTGGATGAGGTTACACATATCCTCTGGCCGGAAGGCGCCTTGCCTTATTACATGCTCGAGGATGCCCGGACGATGCGGCAGTTGGGCGAGATGATGAGCCCGGACCAGTATTTGATGAGCGGTATTTTCGGTCGCTCGGTGATGCCGGACCAGACCGAGGAATTACACAATGCCATGGCCGTGGTGGATTTTCCGGCCGATCAACCGCGTCTTGAAGCCTATTATGTGAAAGCGAGACTTGTGCCTTTCGGCGAAGTGCTGCCCTTGACGGACCTGATGTCCGCGATCGGGTTTGCTGATTTCGCGCGCTATAGTTTCACGCCCGGACCGGGTCCGAGACGGTTGTATCTGGAAGGCTCGCCCTCAGTGGTCCCACTGATCTGTTATGAAGCGATTTTTCCGGAGTTTCTGCGCAGCGTGGAAACGCGTCCGGACTGGGTGTTTAACCTCTCCAATGACGCTTGGTTCGGCGATAATGCTGGCCCTGACCAGCATATGAACCAGGTGCGTTATCGGGCGATCGAGTCCGGTCTGCCCATCGCACGTTCGGCCACGCGTGGTATTTCCGGTATTGTCGATCCATATGGCCGCATGCCGGTCCAGGCGGCCGCAGGCACGGAAGGCGTGCTGGATGCGGACCTGCCGGTCGCCTTGCCGATAACGCTTTATCAACGCTTGGGCGAGGGTGTGTTTTTTCTCATCCTCGTATTGGTCTACGGCTATATGGCAGGCCGCATCGGCGGTCGATGGCGTGCCGCTCGCGCGCGCAAAGACGCGTAATTCTAACCTGAACGATTTGTGATTGTGATTTTTACACCCGGTTGTGTTATGAAATTGGCACCGGGGACGAGATCGTCACTTCTCTGATGGGGGAGAAAGCAAGGTAGCATGATGCCCAAAACCAGCCCGCGTGGCCCCAATCCAATTGATGTCCACGTCGGTTCAAGGATCCGGCTCCGTCGCCAGTTATTGAAGATGAGTCAGGAAAAGCTCGGTGACGAGCTTGGAGTGACATTCCAGCAAGTCCAGAAATATGAGCGCGGGTCCAATCGTGTCGGTGCGAGCCGTCTGTATCGTCTCGCGCGGGTTCTCGATGTACCGGTCCAGTTCTTCTTCGAGGGGATGGGCGATATGCCCTCTGCACCGGGTCTGGCAGAAAATGACCAGACTCCCATCGTGTATGATTTCATCCAGAGCTCGGATGGAGTTGCCCTGGCGCAGGCTTTTTCACGGATCCAGCAGGCCGCGGTTCGGCGGCGTATCCTCGAACTGGTACGCACCCTGGCTGATGAGGCGGACGCGGCCAGCGCCGCGACGGTCGCACCCGGGACGATCGATGCCTGAGTTATCAGGCTTGGTCTGAAACACGTGCACGGCGGGGCGTGAAATTTCCGGACGGATCGGGTAAAGCGGCGCCATGATTGACCGCACTGATAATTCCGATCCGTCCATTAGCCCCGCCGATGCAGACACCAACGGCGCCGAGGACATGCCGCGCAATCCTGGCTATCGCCTGTATGGGCGCTCTGTTGGCAAACCTCTTTCCCCGCGTCAGCAGGCCTTGATCGATCGCATTCTTCCGGACATCGACCTTCCCGATGCCGGACAGATCGATCCGGTCGCGCTTTTGCCGGATGCACGATCACACATTCTGGAGATTGGTTTCGGCGGGGGCGAGCACTTGGCGGGCCAGGCCGATCGCAATCCCGATTTCGGCTATATCGGCATCGAGCCCTTCCTCAACGGGTTTGCCAAGGCGGTCACCCAGGTCGAGGAAATGGAATTGGGCAATGTGCGGCTGCACCGCGGTGATGCCCGCGATACCTTGCCGCGTTTCCGCGATGGGAGTCTCGACCGGATCTTTCTGCTTTTCCCGGATCCCTGGCCGAAAAAGCGCCACGCCAAGCGTCGGTTCGTCCAGGCCATCACGCGGGACCATTTTGCGCGTCTTCTTAAACCGGGCGGTCAACTGCGCATTGCCACGGATGTCAAAGCCTATGCTGATCATGTCATGATGCAGATGCATGACGATGAGCGGTTCGTCTGGCAAGCTGCGATGGCGGATGACTGGCGGATTGCTCCGGCCGATCATATTCGCACGCGGTATGAGGCCAAGAATCTGGGGGATTGCGCCCCGGTTTTCATGGATTTTGTGCGGGTCTGATCCGCTCGTTCAGACACCATCTTGCCAAACCGGTTGCCGAGGCGTATAAGGCCCCCAACATGTTCGATCGCATCGGATGATGCAGTCGAGCGGTCGCGTCGGCGGCCGCTTTTTTTATTGCCTAATCCGGCTCGGCTGGATGGAGACGAGTGTTGAAGACGAAGACGCCACAGGACGACAAACTCCTGGCTCTCGCAGAGCCGGTAGCTGCCGATCTCGATATGGAGATTGTGCGCGTTCGTGTGATGAGTGGCAAACGTGCCCGGGTCCAGTTCATGGCTGAACGCCTCGATGGCGGCATGGATGTGGATGACTGCGCCAAGCTGTCTCGCGGGCTGTCGGACGTCTTTGAAGTTCACGAGCCCATCTCGGGCGAGTATGATCTGGAAATCTCCTCGCCGGGTATTGATCGGCCCTTGACCACGCTGGCCCATTTCGCCCGCTGGGAGGGTTTTGACAGCAAGATCGAACTTGATCGGCTTGCTGATGGCCGAAAGCGTTTTCGCGGCACACTGGCGGGTGTGGAAGAGGATACCGTCCTGCTCGATATGGACGGGGAAGAGGATCTCGTCGGCATCCCGTTTGACTGGATTGCCGACGCCAAACTGGTTTTGACTGACGCCTTGATTGAGGCGGATTTGAAAGCGCGCGGTGCGGTCGCCGCGCCGTCTGAAGGAGACGAATAATGTCCAATACGCTGATTGCGGAGTGCGCCTGATGAGCATTGGTGTCAGTGCCAACCGGCTGGAATTGCTGCAGATTGCCCGCGCCCTTGCGGCTGAGAAATCGATCGAGGAAACGATCGTGCTCGAAGCTATTGAAGAGGCGATCCAGAAGGCCGCGCGTTCCCGCTATGGTGCCGAAAACGATATCCGTGCCTCGATTGACCCGAAGACCGGCGTCTTGACGCTGACCCGCTGTATGACAGTGGTGGAAGAGGTCGAGAACGAGAACCAGGAAATGACCCTGGCGGATGCTCAACGCATCGATCCGGACGCCGAGATCGGGACTGTCTTTACTGACGAACTGCCGCCGTTCGAATTTGGCCGTGTAGCCTCTCAAACGGCCAAACAGGTCATTACTCAAAAGGTTCGCGAAGCTGAGCGGACCCGCCAGTTCGACGAGTACAAGGATCGCATTGGCGAGATCGTCAATGGCCTGGTCAAGCGTGTGGAATATGGCAATGTAATCGTGGATCTGGGTCGTGCGGAAGCTATCATCCGCCGGGCTGACGGAATTCCGCGTGAAAACCTGCAGAACGGCGAACGTGTTCGCGCCTTCATTTATGATGTGCGTGAGGAAGTGCGGGGTCCGCAAATTTTCTTGTCGCGTGCGCATCCGGACTTCATGGCGGCGCTGTTCTCACAGGAAGTGCCCGAAGTTTACGAAGGCATTATCGAAATTCCCTCCGTCGCCCGTGATCCCGGATCGCGTGCCAAGATCGCCGTGATCTCCAATGATGGGTCCATCGACCCGGTCGGGGCCTGTGTGGGTATGCGCGGCAGCCGTGTTCAGGCCGTGGTGTCTGAGCTGGCAGGCGAGAAGATCGACATCATCCCGTGGTCGGACGAACCGGCAACCTTCATCGTCAATGCGCTTCAGCCTGCAGAAGTGGCCAAAGTGGTGCTCGACGAGGAAGACCGCCGCATCGAGGTAGTCGTGCCGGACGAGCAGCTTTCGCTCGCCATCGGTCGTCGTGGACAGAATGTGCGTCTGGCGTCGCAGCTGACCGGTTGGTCGATCGATATCCTCACCGAAGAGGAAGAGTCCGAGCGTCGCCAGAAAGAATTCGCCGAGCGGACCCAGTCCTTCATGACGGCTCTTGACGTTGACGAGGTGATTGCCCAACTCCTGGCAACAGAAGGCTTTACGGATGTCGAGGACATCGCCTTTGTTGATCCGTCCGAGATTGGCGCCATCGAAGGCTTTGACGAAGATACCGCCTCCGAGATCCAGGACCGTGCCCGCGACTACCTTGAGCGTATCGCCGCCGAGCAGGACGCCAAGCGTGTCGAGCTGGGTGTGGAAGACGGTGTTCTGGAAATCGAAGGCGTGGATCTCGCCATGGCCGTTAAATTCGGCGAGAATGAAGTCTGTACGGTTGAAGACCTGGCCGGCCTGGTTGGCGATGATCTGCGTGGCTGGTTCGAAACGCGCGACGGCGAACGTGTTCGCGAACCGGGCATTCTCGAGGGCATGGAATTGTCGGCCGAGGATGCTGACATGATGATCATGCGGGCGCGGGTCGTGGCAGGCTGGATTTCCGAAGACGATCTCCCGGTTGTGGAGACCGAGGACGAGGCTGCCGAGACTGAAGATACTGAAGCGGATGGCGAGATCGATATCGCCGATATGGATCTGGCGCAGCTGGAAGCCGAAGCCGAGGCACTGGGGATTGATTTCGAGGGATCCCTGGACGACGCCGACGACGCTCAGGCCTAGGGGCGCTGCATGGCCGCTGATCGGGAGCGCCGATGCGCGGCGAGTGGCGAGGTCAAGGGCGAGGCGGAGCTGATCCGCCTGGCTCTGGCCCCGGACGATAATCTGGTTCCGGACCTGTCGGCCAAATTGCCAGGTCGCGGGATCTGGATCACGGCGGACCGCGATGCCGTGGAGCTGGCCCTAAAGAAGGGTCTGTTCTCGCGCGCGGCCAAGACATCTGTGACGGCACCGGATGATCTGGCTGACCGTCTTGAGCACTTGCTGGAACAGCGGGCGCTCAACCTGCTGGGTCTGGCCCGGCGGGCCGGAGATCTGGCGGTGGGTTTCGATGCTGTCCAGGTGGCCCTTCGCAAGGGGCATCCGGCCTGGCGGATCGAGGCAAGTGACGGCGCGGCGGATGGTCGGCGTAAGCTGGACGGGCTGACGCGCTCGGTCTGGGACGAGGATATGCCGGTGGCCGGCTGTTTCCTGGCGGAACAGCTTGGCGCGGCGCTGGGACGTGGACCGGTTGTCCATGCCCTGCTGGATGAAGGCCCGCAGGCGCGGTCCTTTGACGTGGTTATCCGGAAGCTCGCGGGCTTTCGGGCGCTGGACCCGGGGGCTCGAAAAGGGTCTCGGGGTGAAGCGTGATCGCAAGAGCGGTTGAATCCGGGCGCGAGCTGGCTAGGTTAGCGAGCCTTCGCGCCGGGGCGAGAAATTGAGTGCTGGCATTTCGGTAAACGGCGACCGGGATGTGACGTGAAACAGAGCCGAAGTTGAAAGACGCCATGAGCGACGCAGACGACAATAACAATTCCGGCCGCCGGCCGATCTCCATGAAACGGTCTGGTTCAGGCACCGTGCAGCAAAGCTTTGCGCGCGGTCGGTCCAAGGCTGTTGTGGTGGAGAAAAAGCGCAAGCGCGTCGCCACGCCGGGCAAGGATGCGCCTGCCGGCAAACAGGGCGGCAAAGGCAAGGGTGGCGAGAGTGCCCTGGCCGCTAAGGCGCGCCAGCTGGGCCTGTCCGAACAGGAATTGCTGGCTCGTCAGCGGGCCATTCAACGTGCGCGGGCTGAGGCGGCCGAACGTGACGCCCGGAAAAAGCAGGAAGAAGAAGCGCGTGTTCAGCGTGCGGCTGCTGAAAAACAGGCACTTGAAGACCAGCGTCGGGCAGCGGAAGAGGCTCGTATCGCCGCTGAACGTGCGGTTGAAGAGGAAAAGCGCCAGGCTGCTGAGGCCGAGGCCGCGCGGATTGCCGAAGAAGCGCGCCTGAAAGCCGAACAGGAAGCGGCGGCCCAGGCCAAGTCGTCCAAGCCTGCCAAGGCACCGGCGGGTGGGGCTGACAAGTCCAAGCCGCGTCAGCCGCGGGACAACACGCCGACCCCGGCGGCCAATCCTGCTGAAAATGCCCTGGAAGCCATGGGCGGACGGGTCAAGCGCAAGGGTGGAGCCGGCGGTTCGGCCAATCCGAACGCCGCCAAGCAGCAACAACAGCAAGCACGCAAGAATGAGCGTCCACGCCGCGGTAAGCTGACCATCCAGAATATTCTGGACGGTGATGAAGAGCGGCAACGGTCGCTGGCCTCCGTGCGCCGCGCCCGTGAGCGTGAGAAACAGCGCCGGATCGATACCGGCAAGGGTCGCGACAAACAGGCGCGTGAAGTCGTGGTTCCCGAAGCCATCACGGTTTCTGACCTCGCCAACCGCATGGCTGAACGGGCCGTGGACGTGGTGAAAATGCTCATGCAGCAGGGTCAGATGGTGCGCCAGAACGATCTGCTGGACGCTGACACTGCCGAACTGGTGGTCGAGGAGTTTGGCCACATCGTCAAACGCGTGTCAGAGGCGGATGTCGAGGAAGGCTTTATCGCCGAGGATGATGCCGAGGAAGCCAAAGTGTCCCGCCCGCCGGTTGTGGCGGTGATGGGTCACGTGGACCACGGCAAGACCTCCCTGCTGGATGCCCTGCGTTCCACCGATGTCGTGTCAGGTGAGGCCGGTGGCATTACCCAGCATATCGGTGCTTATCAGGTTCAGCTGGAATCGGGTGACAAGATCACCTTCCTGGATACACCTGGTCACGCCGCGTTCTCGGCTATGCGCTCGCGCGGGGCCCAGGCAACGGATATCGTGATCCTGGTTGTGGCCGCTGACGATTCAGTGATGCCGCAGACGATCGAGGCGATCAATCACGCCAAGGCGGCAGAGACGCCGATCATTGTGGCGGTGAACAAGTGCGACAAGCCTGACAGCGACCCGAACAAGGTGCTCACAGACCTTTTGCAACACGAAATCGTTGTCGAAGCGATGTCCGGTGAGACCCAATCCGTCAATGTCTCTGCGCTCAAGCGCATGGGGCTGGAGGAGCTGACAGAAGCGATCACGCTCCAGGCGGAATTGCTGGATCTGAAAGCCAATCCGGACCGTGACGCCGAAGGCATGGTGATCGAGAGCCAGGTGGAGCGCGGTCGTGGACCTGTGGCCACTATTCTTGTCCAGCGCGGGACGCTGAAGCGCGGCGATATCGTCGTCGCCGGCACCCAGTGGGGCAAGGTCCGGGCTCTGGTTAACGAACGGGGTCAGCAATTGTCTGATGCCGGTCCGTCCGTGCCGGTCGAGATCCTGGGTCTCGACGGTGCACCGGAGCCGGGCGAGGTCCTGGCTGTTGTCGACAGTGAAGCGCGCGCCCGTGAGCTCGCGGAGTATCGTCAGCGCAAGCAGCGCGATGCGTCCGGTGTGGTCTCTGGCGGTGCGAGTGCGTCGCTCGAGCAGATGATGGCACGTCTGAAACAGGACAAGGTTCAGGAGATGCCGCTTCTGGTGAAGGCGGATGTGCAAGGCTCTGCCGAGGCCATCAAGCAATCGCTGGAGAAAATCGGCAATGATGAAGTGCGGGCTCGCGTCATCCACTCGGCTCCGGGCGGTGTGAATGAAAGCGATGTCCTGCTGGCCAAGTCGTCCGGCGCCCCGATCTTTGCCTTTAACGTGCGTGCCAATAAACAGGCGCGGGATCTGGCTGAGGCAGAAGGGGTCGAGATCCGCTATTATTCGGTCATCTATGATGTGATCGATGATGTACGCGGTACGATGGAAGGCATGCTCGCGCCGGAAAAACGCGAGGATTTCATCGGTTATGCCGAGATCCTGGAAACCTTCAACATCACCAAGGTCGGCAAGGTGGCCGGGTGTCGTGTCACCGAAGGTGTTGTCAAACGGGGCTGCGGCGTGCGTCTGCTGCGCGACGATACAGTCATCCACGAAGGCGAGCTGTCCACGCTCAAGCGCTTCAAGGATGAGGTGCCTGAAGTTCGCGCCGGTACGGAATGCGGCATGGGTTTTGTCGACTACCAGGACATCCAGGTCGGCGACCAGATCGAGTGTTTCCAGGTCACCGAAGTGGCCCGTAAGCTCGAGGCCTGAACCTCGTACAAAACGTTATGATATCAGGGCGGCTCGTTGAGCCGCCCTTTTTCATGTCGAAGGAATGTTTCAGGATCAGTTTGCCGGGACGAGGCTTTGCTGTGCTCCGGCATAATTGGCAAAATCGTCCTGGCGGATGATCTCTCCGTTCTGGACCGTGATCACAGTGACCTGTTCCGCCCGCCAGAGAAAATGCTGATCGGGATTTTCGGTGGGATAGCGTGCATTCACATGGCCCATAAAGACAACCCGGCCATTGCTCTCGAAAATGGTATGCCAGTCAAAGCCCAGCTCGATCGGATTATACTCGGCCCCGAAGGATCGCAGCAGGGCCATCATGGCCTCCCGGCTGGTTTCATGCAGGCCGGTCGCCCCCAGGCTGTCATCAATCACTGTCGGGTCGGAGAACACCACATCCTCGGCTAGGAAGGGTTCCATGGCATCCCAGTCCACCGAGGCATAGTGGTCCATATAGGTGCGGGCCAGGTCTTCAGCCGGAGAAACAGTGTCGGCTTGCACGGGCGTTTGCCAGAGCGCGAGTGCCAGGCTGAGGCTTGTCAGAGTAATCATGGCGCAGTCTCCAAACGCTGCATTTCATTGAAGCCGGTATAGTCGCGATGTTCCACCACGAGCCCGTTTTCAATTGTCAAAATGGTGATGATGGGAAAACGATAGATCTGCTCGCCCTCGGGCGTGGCGTAGACCACATCGATATCGGCATCGAAGACAACACGTCCCGACGCCTCATACATCCGGTCGATACGATAGTGTCCGCGAACCAATCCCCATGAAGCGATGCCTGCCAGGATTTCATCCGGACCGTGCCAGTCGATATCCGGTGTCAGATGATCCATCTCGAACGAGTTCGGATCGATGAACCGTGCCTCGCTCGCATACAGGGCCCGCATGGTGTCAAAGTCCTGGGCTTCATAGGCGGCAATATAACGTTGTGCGATATCGATGGGGGACATCGGGTCTGACGCCTGTCCTGACCCACTCATCGCCAACGCCGCGAGCCCGCCGACAAGGTAGTGTGAAAGGCTGGATCCTATCCTCTTGCCCATGCTGTCCCCCTGATCTGTCTGTCCAGAAGACTAGCGGGCTGGCGAGGTCTGGGGGCTCACATGCGTGTGAAGTGCATGTTGATTGTGTCATGTTGGGAGCGTCAACCGGGTAACGGCTGTGCAGTCCCAGTCAAGAGTGATCGCAATCCGTTGCCATGGAAGCCAATTCTGACGCGTAGCGAGTTTCGATGGGCAGAAACGATTTCGTTTGAGCATCATAGGCCGTGACGCCGCCTGAACGGATGTCATACACCCATCCATGCAACTCGACTTCACCGCGCGCCTCGGCGGCAACGACGGCAGGGTGAGTGCGCAGGTGCTGGAGTTGCAGGATCACGTTTTGTTCGAGCATGAGCTTCATGCGTGCGTCTTCACTTAGATCACCAGCTTGGCGAACAACCTCTACGGCAGCCCGAGAATAGCCCAGCCATTCCTTGATGTGAGGCAAGGCTTCAAGGCCCTCTGGATTAAGGGCCCCCTTCATGGCGCCGCATTCCGTATGCCCGCAGACTACGATGTGTGGAACTTTGAGAGCAGCAACGGCAAACTCAATCGAAGCAGTCATGGCTCCGGTATGATTGGTGTGTGGTGGAACGATATTACCTGCGTTGCGACATATGAAGAGTTCGCCTGGATCGGTCTGGGTGATCATCGCCGTTTCAATACGAGAATCAGAGCAAGTGATGAATAAGGCCTCAGGTGATTGGCCTGTGGCGAGTTTCTCGAACAAGGCTTGTTTTTCAGGAAAAATTTCAGTCTGGAAACGACGAACGCCGGATAGAAAACGAGGCATGCACACTCCTGTCAGAAACATGATTCCCGCTGTTTGCCGACAGGAGGAAGAGATTTCAATCCTTTTGATTCTGTGCCTATTCGATCAAGAATTCGAAAACTCTCTGTATCGACATGTCTTGCGTTTGAGCGACGGGTCGCGTAAAAGCCCGCGCTTCGCCGGTACCGGGCGGTCCAACTCCGCCGGCACCCTGCTTGATGATTTTAAACGGTGTCCAGAACACCAGGGATTTCCATGGCACGTCGTCATAACCAGGGCCCGAAAGGCCCGACCCAGCGCCAATTGCGCGCGGGCGAACTCATCCGTCACGCCTTGTCCGACATTATCGCGCGCGAGGAATTCCGTGATCCTGATCTGACAGGCCAATTGGTGACGGTCACCGAAGTGCGTCCAAGTCCGGATCTGCGCTCGGCCAAAGTCTATATCGCACCGATGGGCGAGGGTGATGGAGATCGGCTGGCGGCCGGTCTCAACCGGTGTGCGGGCTTTCTGCGTGGACGCCTGGGACATCAGATCGACATGAAATTCACCCCGGAACTGCGGTTCCACCGCGATGACCGGTATGACACGGCGACGCATATCGATGCCCTGCTCTCGCGACCGGAAGTGCAGCAGGATCTCGATGATGACGAGGATGGCGGGGAGAGCTGGTAATGGGGCGTCGTCGCAAGGGCCAGGACGTGCATGGCTGGGTCATCCTCGATAAACCGCTCGACATGACCTCCACACAGGCTGTTTCCGCAGTGCGCCGGGTTTTTGATGCCAAGAAGGCCGGACATGCGGGGACGCTCGATCCTCTGGCAACCGGGATTTTGCCGATAGCCCTGGGAGAGGCCACGAAGACTGTGCCCTTCACCATGGACGGAACCAAGTTGTACCGGTTTACGGTGAAATGGGGCGAGCGCACCGATACGCTCGACACGGAAGGCAAGATTGTGGCCCGGTCTGACAATCTGCCCGAGCGTGCCGCGATCGAGGCTGTTCTCGACCGTTTCATCGGCGATATTGAACAGGTTCCGCCCGCCTTCTCTGCCATCAAGGTGGATGGCGAGCGGGCCTATGATCTGGCGCGGGACGGAGAGACCGTGGAGCTGGAACCGCGCATGGTGCGCATCGAACGCCTGGTTCTACTCGACTGCCCGCAAGACGACCTCGCCGTATTTGAAATGCAGTGCGGGAAGGGCGCCTATGTGCGCGCCCTTGCGCGTGATCTGGCCTTTGAACTTCAAACAGAAGGCCATGTTGCGGCCCTGCGGCGAGTCCAGGTCGGCCCCTATGCCGAGGTGGAATCAATAAAACTGGACGCCTTGAAAGAAATGGCCCATAAGGACGCCGCTTCGGAAGCTCTGCTCCCGGTTCAGACCGCGCTGGACGACATCCCGGCGCTGGCCGTCTCCGAGGACGAAGCCTTCCAGTTGAAGCAAGGACGCTCAATCGTCCTGCTCCCGCGTCAAGCGCAAGAGCTGAAAGAACAGCGTCGACCCCGTCAGGTGGCCGGCAAGGACTGTACTTTTTTGGCGCTTGCCGAGTGCGATGGGGTCGCAGTGGCCTTGGGCGATGCGAAAGCGGGAAAGTTCCAGCCTTCGCGCGTATTTAATCTGGCCCCGTAGGCGGGCCGCCTAAAGACTGTAGGAGACTCCGATGTCGATCACGCAAGAGCGCAAAGAAGCTCTCATCGCTGAACATGCCCGTGGTACGGGCGATACTGGCTCGCCGGAAGTTCAAATCGCTATTCTCACTGAGCGTATTGTGAACCTCACCGAGCATTTCAAAAGCCACAAGAAGGACAACCATTCGCGTCGCGGCCTTCTGAAAATGGTTTCCCAGCGCCGCCGTCTTCTCGATTATGTGAAGAATAAAGACGAGGCTCGCTATAAAGCGATCATCGAGAAGCTTGGCCTGCGCCGCTAACACGCGACGCTATCCGTACGAAAGACGATATGTTCGATATCCAAACAGAAACGATTGAGTGGGCGGGTCGCCCACTCACATTCGAAACCGGGCGGGTCGCCCGGCAAGCTGACGGCGCGGTCGTCGTGTCCTATGGCGAGACCACGGTTCTCGCCACTGCCGTCGGTGTGAAGGCGGTAAAAGAGGGCGCGGACTTCTTCCCGCTGACCGTCAACTATCAAGAGAAATACTTTGCCGCCGGGAAAATTCCTGGCGGTTATTTTAAGCGGGAAGGCCGTCCGACGGAAAAAGAGACGCTGACGTCTCGCCTGATCGACCGTCCGATCCGCCCGCTGTTCGTCAAAGGCTTCAAAAACGAAGTCCAGGTGATGATCACCGTCCTGTCTCACGACATGGAAAACGATCCGGATGTAGTCGGCATGGTTGCCGCCTCCGCCGCTCTGTGTCTGTCCGGTCTGCCTTTCATGGGTCCGATCGGTGCGGCGCGCGTGGGTTATGTCGATGGCGAATACGTCATCAACCCGCCGGTCGACGAGATGGACGACAGTGCTCTGGACCTCGTGGTGGCCGGGACGACCGATGCTGTCATGATGGTGGAATCAGAAGCGAAAGAACTGTCTGAAGAGATCATGCTGGGCGCCGTCATGGCTGGCCAGGAGGCTTTCCAGCCGGTGATTGAAGCGATTATCCGTCTGGCGGAAAAAGCGGCCAAAGAGCCGTGGGAATTCCAGCCGGTGGATCACTCTGCCGAGGAAGCCCAGGTTCGCGATCTCGTCGGTGATGATATCGCCCAAGCCTACACCATCTCCGAGAAGACCGAGCGGTATGCCGCTGTCGGCGCTGCCAAGGACAAGGCCATGGCGGCCCTCCTGCAGACCGAGGAAAACCCGGACGGTATTGGCGAAGTCGTACTCAAGGACGTGCTGAAATCTGTTGAGGCCTCCGTGGTTCGCGGTGGCATCATCAAGACCGGCAAGCGTATCGATGGCCGTGATCTCGACCAGGTCCGTCCGATCGTGTCCGAAGCCTCCATCCTGCCGCGTACGCACGGTTCTGCCCTGTTCACGCGTGGTGAAACCCAGGCCATGGTCGTGGCAACGCTGGGTACGGGTGAAGACGAGCAGTTCATCGACGATCTGACCGGGACGTACAAGGAGCGCTTCCTGCTCCACTATAACTTCCCGCCGTATTCCGTGGGTGAAACCAGCTTCCGCCTGGCTCCGGGTCGCCGCGAGATCGGTCACGGCAAGCTGGCCTGGCGCGCAGTGAAGGCTGTCCTGCCGGCGCATGAAGACTTCCCGTACACCATTCGCCTGGTCTCCGAGATCACCGAGTCCAACGGTTCCTCGTCCATGGCGACGGTGTGTGGTTCGTCTCTCGCCATGATGGATGCCGGTGTGCCGATCGTGCGTCCGGTGTCCGGTATCGCCATGGGTCTCATCAAGGACCCGGAAGGCGTGGCAGTTCTGTCCGACATTCTGGGTGATGAAGACCATCTCGGTGACATGGACTTCAAGGTGGCCGGTACGTCCGAGGGTGTGACTTCCCTTCAGATGGACATCAAGATTGCCGGTATCACCAAGGACATCATGGAAACGGCTCTCGACCAGGCCAAGGGCGGTCGTCTGCACATTCTCGATGAGATGGGCAAGGCGCTCGACACCTCCCGGACTGAGCTGGGTGCCTATGCACCGCGCATCGAGACCATGCAGATCCCGACCGACAAGATCCGTGACGTGATCGGCTCCGGCGGCAAGGTGATCCGCGAGATCGTCGAAACCACTGGTGCGAAAGTCGACATCAATGACGAGGGCATCATTAAGATTGCCTCCTCTGATGCCGCGTCGATCGAAGCCGCACGCAGCTGGATCCATGGTCTGACGGCAGAGCCGGAAGAAGGCCAGATCTACAAGGGCAAGGTCGTCAAGATCATGGACTTCGGTGCCTTTGTGAACTTCTTCGGTCCGCGTGACGGTCTTGTGCACGTCTCGCAGCTGAAGAATGAGCGTGTGAAGCACCCGTCTGACGTCGTCTCTGAAGGCCAGGAAGTTTACGTCAAGCTTCTCGGCTTTGATGATCGCGGCAAGGTTCGCCTGTCGATGAAGATTGTCGACCAGGAAACCGGTACCGAGATCACCAAGGAAGAGGACGCGGCTGACGAAGCCTGATCCTCGATCCGATGATCGAATTGAAACCCCCGCGGGCCTGGGCCGGCGGGGGTTTTTCTTTGGGGGCGGGCTGTTATCAGGCCGCTTGCAATCGCTCGCGATAACGGCGGCTGGCGGGGATCTCCACGTCATCGTCGAGGCGCACCCGGGCATCGCCCTCTCCGGTCGGCAGGATCTCGCGGATCCGCCCCGTATGGACCAGCCAGGACCGGTGACACCGCACAGCCGGAATGCGGGCCTCCGCCAGTTGATCTGCCAACTGGGCGAGCGTCATGCGGACGAGGTGCTGGCCCGTGGTGAAATGGATTTCGACATAATTGCCCCGGGCCTGAGCGTGGGAGAACAAGGCGGCCTCGACCCGGATGACCCGGCCGCCTGACTTGAGTGTGAGGCGTTGACCCTCACGGGCGGTGTCGCGGGCCGCGGCGAGTTCCAGTCGCGATCGGGCGAGAGCCAGGGTGCCGATCAGTATGAGCTGGTGCAGCATGTAGGTGAAGGCATCCTTGCGCAGCTCATAGACCAGTTCCAGCCACACATGACCGAAGAAGACATAGGGGCCGTCATACCAGGCCCACCAAGCCAGTTTGCGCAGGGCGACCATGCCGATGACATGCAGGATGTTGTAGGTCAGCAATCCGCCGATATGCCAGGGCAGGGCGCTCAACCAGCGACCGCTTTCCAACGGTGCCCATAGTCCGAACCGCATGATGAGGGGAACGAGGGCCATCGTGATGACCACACTCGAGCCTTCCAGAATCCAGGGGTAGAGCGCCGCCGTCGGACCGCCCGAGCGGGCGTCCTCCAGCTGGATGGATGTGGCGTTGACGATCAAGGCGAGAACGAGCGTGCCCCAGGCAATCAGGACAGCCAGTCGCCAGGCCTGCCATTCCGCCTTTTGGTCGGCACCCAGCGGGGTCAGATCGGAGAGGAAAAACCAGGGTCGAGACATATCTCTGTTTCGATCACGTGGCGAGAGATTGCAAGATCGGGGCAGGATGATTGCAGAATTTCGTCCCCGCCTCCCGCCGCTTGTCCCCTGGTTTCGGAATTTTACGGCAAATCTCGACCGTCGGCCCCAGGCCTATGGTCAGATTCGGGTGAGGTGCGGAAACCAGAGCTGTATCGAGTTCTGGAGATCGTCATGTCCTCTACCACCCCGGCCGAACCGTCCACGCCCGCGGGAAACGCCTCATCACGCCGTCGGTATGATATCGACTGGTTGCGTATCGGCGCATTTGGCCTTCTGATTTTTTATCATATCGGCATGTTCTTCAACACGGAGGGGTGGCACGCCAAGTCCACGTCCGCCAATACGGCGATGGAACCCATCATGTGGCTGTCCAGCCCGTGGCGCCTGCCGCTTCTGTTTTTCATTTCCGGAATCGCGATCCGGTATCTGTCGGACAAGCTGGGGTCGGGACGCTTCGCCGTCGACCGTGTCTGGCGCCTTTTCCCGGTCATTTTATTCGGTATGTATGTGATCGTTGCGCCGCAGACCTACTCCGAACTGGTTCAGTCCGGTGAAGTTTCCAGCGGTTTCGTCGAGTTCTATCTGGGTTATGCCGGCACATGGGATGGTCCCTATTCGGTTCACACGCCCACATGGAATCATCTATGGTATGTGGTCTACCTGTTCGTCTATTGCCTGCTTTTGGCACCGCTCATTCCGGTGTTGCGCTGGCTGGTTGATTATCGGTGGATGAGTGAGATGACAGCCTGGGCCCGCCGCTCGCGCATGGGCCCTGTCCTGATCCTTTTATTGCCCACGATTCCGTTGTTTGTGATCCGTTTCACGCTCAGCAACCGGTTTGACACAACGCATGACCTGTTCAACGACTGGGCTAATCATGCGATCTCGTTCGGCTTCGTGTTCTGGGGCTATCTGATCGCCAAACGGGAGGCTCTGTGGGAGCTGGTGGACCGGGCGCGCTGGCTGGCCGTTTCAGTGACCCTTATCCTGTTTGGCTTTCTGTTGCTGTCCTACCAGGACTGGGAGGTGACGGCCTCACACGAGATCTGGCTGTGGGCGGCCCGTCTTGCCCGCGTAGTCTACACCTGGAGCATTATTCTCGCACTTCTGGGTCTGGCGCGCCGCTATCTCAATCATGACGGGCCCGTTCGTCGCTATCTCTCCGAGGCCATTTTTCCGTTCTACATCCTACACCAGACGATCACGGTGGTGACCGGGTTCTGGATCGCGCCGCTGGGGCTGAATGTGTGGGTGGAGTTTGTCATTCTGGTGATTGCGACACTGGGCGGGTGTGTCCTGGGTTTCGAGTTGGTCAAGCGGATCGCGCCATTGCGGCCCGTGATGGGTCTCAAATGGCATCGCTAGACAACCAGCCTCACCTAAGGTGGATGTAATGTAACATAGTAACGTTTGTGGTGTGGTTTTCTCGGCGCTTCAACGCGTTATGATTTCCCCAGACCTGAAAACAGGTTCAGAGGGAGATCATCATGAAAACCACACTCACAACAGTGGCCCGATCGGCCCTGGCCGTAACGGCGCTGGCAAGCCTTGCGTTGGCCCCGGCCTTGGCCCAGGACAGTTATCGGCTGCCCCCGCAGGACATTGTCGATATCGTCGACGCGGCCCCATCACCCTGGACATCCCTGTCCCCGGCACGCGACACGCTTTTGCTGATGCATCGAGAGAATTTGCCGCCGGTTGCCGAGCTGGCTCGCCCCATGGAGCGCCTCGCAGGCCTGCGCTTAGATGCGGCAACGAATGGCCGTCATGGCCCCCGGTCTGTTGTCGGTTTTAGCCTTCTGGATCTGGAAAGCGGTGAAGAGCGGGCGATCGACCTGCCGGACGATGCGGGCATGTCGTCCATTCAGTGGTCGGCTGATGGGTCGCACTTCGCCTTTGTCATGAGCCGCGATGATACGCTGAGCCTGTGGGTTGTGGATGTCGAGCGCGCCCGAGCCCGCCGGGTTGTGGATGAAGGGGTCAACGCCATCTTCACGGCCTATGAATGGCTGCCGAACGGGGAAGGCCTTCTGGTCAAGTTGGTCGATGAGGATCGTGGTCCCATGCCCGAGCGCCCGCGTGTGCCCAATGGTCCGGTCATTCAGGAAGCCAATGGCTATGAAGCCCCGGTGCGCACCTATCAGGATCTGCTGAAAGACGAGCACGATGCCAACCTATTTGCCTGGCTGGCCACAAGCCAGCTCGCGATTGTCGACGTCAACGGCCGTCGTGTGCGCGAGATCGGCGAACCGGGTCTGTACTATAGCGCCAATGTAGCGCCGGGCGGGGACTACATCCTCGTCGGTGAGATGGAACAGCCCTTCTCCTATATCGTGCCGTGGTCGCGCTTTCCGGACCGGACCTTCGTGATGGATCTGCGCGGTAATGACGTTGCCGAGATTGCGCGTCAGCCGCTCGCGGATGGTATTCCGATCGGAGGGGTCATCACCGGTCGTCGCAGCATTGGCTGGCAGGACAGCCATGCGGCTCAACTTGTCTGGGCGGAGGCTCTTGATGGCGGTGATCCGCGCGCCGAGGCCGAGGAGCGCGACAGTATCTGGGCGCTGGAAGCCCCGTTCAACGGTGCGCCGGTGGAAGTGGCCCGCATGGAAGATCGTTATTACGGTACCCAGTTCACCACGGATGGCGAAAACGGTCTGGCCGTTGAATATGACCGGGACACACGCATCGTTCGTCGCTGGATGATCGATTTTGATGCTCCGGGCTCCGAGCCGCGGCTGATTGAAGAGCGGAACCTGCAAGATGCCTATGCTGATCCGGGAACCGCGCTGACCGTCCGCAATGAATATGGCCAGTCAGTGATCGGGATTCGCGACAACGGCATTTATTTCGCCGGTGAGGGCGCCAGCCCGGACGGGGACCGTCCCTTCCTGCGCCGTCTCGACCTGGAGACGATGGAAACCGAGGAAATCTGGCGCAATAGCGGTGAGAATTTCGAGGAAGTCATCGGCCTGACGTCTGACGACGCGTCTTCCTTCCTGACCTCCTGGGAAGATCCGACCACGCCGCCCAATGTGCGCTGGCACCGAGATGGTGATGTGGAACAGGTCACCCGGTTCGCCAATCCTCACCCGCAGCTCAACGATATTTCCCGCGAACTGATCACGTATGAACGCTCGGATGGTGTACCGCTGTCGGCAACGCTCTATCTGCCGGCCGGTTACGAGCCGGAAGACGGTCCGCTGCCGCTGCTCGTGTGGGGTTATCCGTTGGAGTACAATAATGCGGCCACAGCTGGTCAGGTCAGTGGGTCGCCGTATGAGTTCACCCGCGTGGCGGGCACATCTCCGCGCTTCCTGGTGACCCAGGGGTATGCCTTGCTTGAGAACGCCACGATGCCGATCGTGGGTGATGATCCGGAAACGGTGAACGACACGTTCATCGAGCAATTGGTGATGTCGGCCCAGGCTGCCGTGGACGTATCTGTCGAGCGCGGCTTTGGAGATGGGGAGCGCACAGCGATTGCCGGGCACTCCTACGGGGCCTTCATGACCGCTCACCTCCTGGCCGGATCTGATATCTTCCGGACCGGTATTGCCCGATCCGGTGCCTATAACCGCACCCTGACCCCGTTCGGGTTCCAGTCGGAGCGCCGGACCTTCTGGCAGGCACCTGAGGTCTATTTCGAGCTGAGCCCGTTCATGCATGCGGACGATATCAATGAGCCCATGCTGATGATTCACGGCCAGATGGACAATAATTCGGGCACCTTCCCGATGCAGTCCGAGCGCATGTATGCGGCGGTGAAGGGCAATGGCGGTACGGCCCGTCTCGTGATGCTGCCCTATGAAAGCCATGGCTATCGTGGCCGCGAGAGCGTGCTGCATGTTCTGGCAGAGTCCATCGAATGGCTGGACACCTGGGTCAAGCCGATCGAAAACCCGATGGGGGATGACGAGGCCGAATAGGCCAGCTGTCATTCGCAGATCTAAAACCCCGCCGGAGCGCTCTCCGGCGGGGTTTTTTGCGCGACCGTTCATCTCCAGTGAGCGCGGCTATTGGGTCGGCATGGTCTGGAGATATTACCGACTGTTCGGCGGACCTCGTGAAGGCGCTTGGTGCCGCGGTAGATCAGGACCCGTAGGATGATGGGTGTCCGCGTGCCTCCGATCAGCCGGGCAATGTCCGGCATCGGGCACAGCTCAGCTTCATCCTGGGGCTCAATGAGAGTGGATCGAGAAGAAACTTCTGCTGTCATCACCAGCTATAACTACAATAGTCCCGTTTTCGATACTATATACGATAATTCTGCCTACTTGTTGTAACAGACCATGAAGCATTAGCTCTAGATCAGTTGATTGGAGTGAAAAATGCCTCTTACACTGTATACATTCAGCGGTGCGCCGAGGGGTTGGCGCGTTCACCTCGGCCTCGTTTTCAAGGGTCTGTCCGCTGACGTGAAATACCTCAGCGCCTCCGACAAGGACCATCACAAACCAGACTTCCTGGCTTTGAACCCTCGGGCGAAAACTCCGGTTCTGGCGACCGAACAGGGTGTGATCCGGGATTCCATCGCCATTCTGGCCTGGCTGGACCGGCAATATCCTGAGCGACCGCTCTTTGGCACGACCACCGACGACGCTGCGCAAAGTTGGCAGATCGTCATGGAGTGTTGTGACTATCTGCGTGACGGCAATCATGCCCTCCTGTCTCGCGTATTCTCCTCGGTCGACGCGGTGGCCGATCGAGGAACTCCGGAAAACAAGGAGTTCGAGGACGCCGCGGCGCTGGTCCATGCGGAATTCAGCTATCTCGAGGAGATATTGGCGGACGGGCGGCGTTACTTGGGTGGGGAAAGGCCCGGTGCGGCCGATGCTGTTGCCTTCCCGGAAATCCGGCTGGTTCAGCGTGGCTGCGACACCAAGCCGATCCGCATGACTGCGCTGGGCTTCGACGCACAACTAAGCCGTTATCCGCACCTGTCTGACTGGAAGGACCGGCTCCATGGAGATGCCGGCGTGATGCAGACCATGCCGCCCCACTGGGCTGCTTGAGACCAGGAAGATTTCTGACATGTCACAACCCAATTACACCCGAACACTTACAGTTTCCGCTTCACCGGAGGAGGTCTTCCGCGCGCTGACCGCGGGGTTCGAGGACTGGTGGACAAAGCCGGACAAGCCGATCTCGAGGGTTGGCGACCGTGCCAGGTTCACTTTCCCGCCCGGACGATCCTATTGGACATTCGAGGCCGTTATTCTTGAACCGGGCAAGCGGGTCGAGCTGGTCTGTGTTGATGCGCTCCACCAGCATGAGGGCCAGCCTGCGGAGATCGAGACAGAATGGCTCGAAACACGCCTGGTCTGGTGGATTGAATCGGCCGCTCAGGGCAGTGAGATCCGCTTTGAACACCAGGGACTGAACCCGCAATTGCTCTGTTACGAAATCTGTGAAGCCGGATGGGACCAGTTCTTCGTCTCCAGCCTCAAGGCTTTTCTGGACACCGGTCAGGGGCACGCGCACCGGGCACCTGATCCGGAAACGTCCTGATATTGGCCCATAAACAAACCCCGCCGGAGCGCTCTCCGGCGGGGTGTTCATCTGAACAGGGTCGATGGCCTAGAAGGCGGCCTGGATCCCGAAATTGACCACATCGGTCTGGGCGTCTCGCTCGGACCAGGTGGAACCATCGGGGAAATTGCCGCCGGTCAGGAAGTTGAGCGGGGCAAAACCTTCGGCTCGGATCAGTTCGCCAAAGATATTCACGCTTGGCGTGATGAAATAGGAACCGCCCAGGACCCACTGGTTCTGGCGTTCCCAGGGTGCGCCGTCATCGCCTGCGATAAAGGTGGAGAACTCACCGGAGACGTAAAGTGGTGAGTCCTGGCCAATATCAAACGCGTAGCGACCGCCAAAGCCCCAGGATGTGGTCTCTTCTGCCTCAAAGACAGACAGCGGATTGGTCGGGTCCGGTACCTGGGTGCCTGGCCACTCATTGGTCGTGCGGGCATATTCGCCGATCAATCGCAGATCGCCCAGATCGACCCGACTATAGACAGAATAGGCCGGGTTATTGTCGTCACACGGATTGAAATGGAAGATCGGATACTCCTGGCAATAGGGGCTGCCATGCTGATAGCTGGCACCCACCAGGAATGTATTGCGATCACCGAATGTGCCGGAGTAATTGGCGTCCAGCGCGAAATTATTGACGCGGGATGGCACATTCGTGCCCTCCACGGGCGTGTTAGCCGCGCGGAACTGCGAGCCACCCTGGATCGCCATGCCGCGCACATGAAGTCCGTCTTTGTAGTATCCCACCATGCCACCATAGGCGAGGCCGGCGAAGGAGTGCCAGACGGTGGAATTGGTGAACGGGCTTACGGTGTCATTGAGGCCGAATGGCGTGTCCATCTTGCCGATTGCGGCATACCAGGGTGTGGACTCGAGATCGCCCCACAGCACATAGGCCCGCCGGACCTGGACCTGATTACGGTTGAGACCGGTAATCGTGCCGGAGCCAAAGCTCTGCTCGGGATTATAGAGCAGTTCGACAAATCCCGTGATGTTGTTGGTAAACCGGGCGGTCGTTTGCAGCTGAGCGGAATGAACCACAATTTCGGAGACTTCGTCGCCGATCTGGTTGGCCGATGTGGGATTTCGGGTCAGCCAGCTGAACTTGCTGTCCGAATTTGTGGTCTGGTAGTTGGCAATGGCTGTGATGGCGCCGCCCAGGGTGACACGATTGTCCAGCTCGCCATCGCGAATGGCTTCCAGCTGGATGATCTGGCGCATGTTGGAGTTCTCGGCGTGATCCAACACCTGGTAGGAATAGGTGGAATTGAGACCGACAAAACGCTCTGCATATTCGGCCTGATGCCGGGCATGATGGCCGTCATGTTCACCGCCATGATGGACCACACGCTCAATGCTATCATTGCCCGTGGCCGTGTGTTGGGCAGTGGCGGGTGCGGATGTCGCGGTGTTTTCAACCGGTTGAGCTGAAGCTTGTTGAGCGGTCAGTGTTTCCAGATACCGCAACAACTGTTGATTGGTTGCCTCGAGCTGTTCAATCCGTTCTTCCAGTGCGGAAATCCGGTCGTCTGCTGTGGCGTGGTCATCGGCCATCGCCGGTGCGCCCACAATAGTGGTGGCCAGCGTGAAAACGCTGCCGGCGAGCAAGATTGATTTCATGTCCTGTCCCTTTGTCTCAAATATTCAAATATTTAAGCGGCCCCTCCCTGCGGCTGTAGCGGGGCAGGTGAGTCGGTACAAGCAGAAATCATCAGTCTGACACAACAAAGCGGGCCGGTGTTACCGGCCCGCTTCAGTACGCGTAACAATTTTAGGGATTATTAGTCCTCATCAATGTCCGGAACCGCCACGGCGTGGAAGCCGGCATCGACATGAAGGGTCTCGCCCGTACAGGAATGGCCGAGATCAGACAGGAGATACAGCGCGGCGCCCGCGACGCCTTCCATGCGGGTATCTTCTTTCATCATCGACCATTCACGACCGGTCTTCATCAGAGACTTGCCACCGGAAATGCCGGCCATGGCCAGGGTCCGCATCGGGCCGGCGGACAGCGCATTCACGCGGATACCGCTCGGGCCGAGATCGCGAGCCATATAGCGCGTGGATGCTTCCAGTGCCGCTTTGGCGACACCCATCACGTTATAGGAGGGCACGACCCGTTCTGCGCCCAGATAGGTGAGCGTGACGAGGGAGCCGCCATTGGGCATCAGGCGCGAGGCGCGCTTGCCGGCATCCACGAAGGAGAAGGCGGAGATTTCCATGGCGCGACGCCAGCCTTCACGCGTGGTGTTTTCCGTGAACGATCCCACCAGCTCGTCCTTGCCGGCAAAGGCGATGGCGTGGACGAGGAAGTCGATCGTGCCCCACTTGTCTTCCAGGGCCTTGAAACAGGCATCCATGGATTCGTCATCGGTCACGTCAGCGGAAAGCATGAAGGGTTCGCTGCCCAGGCTCTCAACCAGCGGGCGGACGCGTTTTTCAAGCGCTTCACCCTGATAGGAGAAGGCCAGCTCGGCGCCCTGGGCCGCCAATTGCTGAGCGATACCCCAGGCGATGGAGTTCTTGTTGGCCACGCCCATGACAAGACCGCGCTTGCCTTTCATCAGCTCGCCGGTCGGGAAAACGGTATCAGACATTGCAAGTCTCCTCTTGCGTCAGATCAGACCTTGGAGAAGACGACGGTGCCGTTGGTACCGCCGAAACCAAAGCTGTTGGACATGGCGGTCTTGATGTCCGCCTCACGGGTTTCAGTGACGATGTCGAGATTGAGTGCGGCAATCTCCGGATCCATCTCGAAGACATTGATCGACGGCGCGATAAAGCCGTTCTTCATCATCAAGAGCGTGTAAATGGCTTCGTGCACGCCTGCGGCGCCCAGAGCGTGTCCGGTCATGGATTTGGTGCCGGAGATGGCCGGACCGGCATCGCCGAAGACCTCTTTGACGGCTTCCATTTCGCGGATATCGCCGACCGGCGTCGCCGTGGCATGGGGATTGAGATAGTCGATCGGAGTGTCCACGGTCTCCATGGCCAGCTTCATCGAGCGAACGGCACCCTCGCCGGACGGTGCCACCATGTCATAACCGTCAGAGGTGGCGCCATAGCCAGTGATTTCCGCGATAATCGGAGCACCGCGCTTTTTGGCGCGCTCATACTCTTCCAGGATCACCACGCCGGCACCGGCGCCTCCGACAAACCCGTCGCGATCCTTGTCAAAGGCACGTGATGCCTGTTGCGGCGTGTCGTTATATTTGGTGGACATCGCGCCCATGGCATCGAACAGGTTGGAGAGGGCCCAATGGATCTCCTCGCAACCGCCCGCGAACATCACATCCTGCTTGCCCCACTGAATCTGCTCGGCCGCTGCGCCGATACAGTGCAGCGAGGTCGTGCAGGCCGAGGTGATGGAATAGTTCACACCCAGGATCTTGAACGGCGTGGCCAGCGTGGCCGATGCAGTCGAGCTCATCGCTTTGGGCACGGCAAACGGACCAATGCGCCGGGGACCCTTTTCACGGGTCACATCAGCCGCATTGACAATCGTGCCGGCAGACGGACCGCCTGAGCCCATGATGATGCCGGTGCGGATATTGGAGATATCCTCGTCCGGCAGTCCTGCATCGGCAATGGCCTGTTCCATGGCCATATAGTTCCAGCCGGCGCCTTCGGACATGAAGCGGTAGACACGCTTGTCCACATGGGCGGCGGGATCAATGTCAGGCTTGCCGCCGACCTGGCATTTGAAGCCATGGGCCGCAAATTCTTCCATACGGCCAATGCCACTCTTGCCCACTTTGAGGGACTGGGTGACTTCATCAGCATTATTGCCGATCGGGGAAATCACCCCCAGACCGGTGACGACTACTCGGCGCATGCGGGTTCCTCCCAGAAAGCGTGCGATCAGGCCATTTCTTCGGGTTTGAAGAGGCCGACGCGAAGATCTTTTGCGGTATAGATAGTCTTGCCGTCAGCTTCCACCCGGCCATCGCCGATCGACATGATCAGGCGGCGGCGAATGACGCGTTTAAGGTCGATGATGTATTTGACGTGTTTGACGTCCTGGGTGATCTGACCGGTGAACTTCACCTCGCCCACGCCCAAGGCGCGTCCCTTGCCCTTCTCGCCCAGCCAGCACATGAAGAAGCCGCACAGCTGCCACATGGCGTCCAGTCCCAGACAGCCCGGCATCACCGGATCGCCCTTGAAGTGGCAATCAAAGAACCAGAGGTCCTTCTTGATATCCAGCTCGGCGACAATCTGCCCTTTGCCATACTCACCGCCATCATCATTGATCTGGGTGATGCGGTCGAACATCAGCATCGGCGGCGCAGGGAGCTGGGCCATGTCGGGGCCGTGGAGCTTGCCTTCGCCAGAGGCGATCAGTTCGTCAAATCCGTAGGAAGAGGGACGTTCAGTCATGTATACCGGTCATGTCTGGCCTGGTAAAACACCAGGTCTGCTGCGGCACGCGCAGGACTTTCAGGGATCCGTGATAGGTTTATCCGGACGTCTTAGCGCAGAGCGGTATCATGGGGCGCAGGCGCGCTCAAGGCGGAGCTGCCGTTAGGGGAAAGCCCGCTCTCGGCAGGCAGGGACCCGTCACGCTCGTGCGGGTAGACCCCCCAGAGCAGGCTGGCAGGCGCCCAGCCACGGCGTCCATTGGCTTCCACACGGCACCAGCCAGACCGACAGCGCTCGAGAGACAGAACCACGCCCGCATCCGCAATGGCTTCCACCGGGCTGTCCTGGGCCGCACGGGCGTGCAGCGGGGTCTCCTCCAGCGCATAGACCGAACGGCGGCTGGACAGGACCACGCGGTGCATCCAGACAACCTCGCCTTCCGGGTCCCGGACGCGGCGCCATTGGCGCGTTTCGGCAATGACTTCCATCGGCAGGCCCGCGCGAACATACCGCCAGGCAATCGGGTGCGCCTGGCTCGGGCCAACCCGGCCATTGGTGACATCCGATTTCAGGCTGACAAACCGCGGGACTGGCAGGCCGCTCGGCGTGTCGGGCTGCCCCCCGGTTGCGCGGTCACCTTGTGCGAGCGCAGACGGGCCAAGGCCGGCCATTATGGTGGCAAGCAGGGCAAGAACCAGATGACGCATGATAGACTCCTTCTTTGGATTCTCTGGCCTGCAACGGTAAAGGGCCGGTAAATTTGCCACGCTCTCGGACGGATCACCGGTCTGTGTGGTGAAACCGGCTGACACCCTCCCTATATTGCGTCGCGGAAGAGGGCTCCCTTTGGGAGCAGATAGCAGAGGGGACAAGATGAGCATCAGTCTTGCCATCACGAGTGCGGCAGCCTTGCTGGCCGCCAATACAAGCATCATCCAGGACGGTCCGACGGTGGAAACAACCGATCTGGGCGACGGTCTTTATATGTTGTCCACCGGAATTGCCGGTAATCTGGCTGTTCTGGCCGGAGATGACGGTGTGGTGATGATTGACGACCAGCTGCCCAATACCGGGTCTTTGATCGAGGGCGCTGTGGTCGAAATCAGCGGAACCGGCGCACCGCGCTTTATTGTGAATACCCACTGGCACGGGGATCATACGGGCGGCAATGCGCATTTTGCCAGTCAGGGCACTACGGTCGCGGCGCACCATAATATCCGCACGCGCCTGGAGGCGGCCGAGGATGCGTGGACACAGGATCCGGCTGTGCTGCCGATCCTGACCTTTGGAGATGATCTGACCTTTCACATGAACGGGCAGACCGTTGAAGTCGTGCATGTGCCCCACGCGCATACAGATGGAGATGCGATCGTCTATTTCCGCGAGTCGGACGTCATCCATACCGGCGATATCATGTTCTCGGGCCTGTATCCCTTCATCGATATCTCGGCAGGCGGCACGGTCGAGGGTTACATCTCGGCCATGGAGCGCATCGCGGAAATGGCGGGCGATGAAACCCGCATCATCCCCGGGCATGGTCCACTCTCCACCCGCGCCGAGGTCGAGGCCTCGATTGCCATGTTGCGCGAAGCCCAGTTCCGTGTGGCGACCCTGGTTGAAGGGGGCGCGGATCTCGACGCTGTCCGGCAAGCCGAGCCGCTGGCGGACCTTCACGAGACCTGGAATTGGGGTTTCATCACCACCGACCGAATGGTGCAGACACTCTATAATGCGGCCACAGGCGGTGAGCGGAGTTTCGAATAAGCGTTCACACAGCGCGTGAGATTTCTTGCCGCGAATTCACGACGGGCTCAGCTTCCTTCAAGCTGGGCCCGTTTTTAATGGTGGCTATGAGCGATGCCCCGCAAGACCCTGTCCAGCCCCCCAAGGGTACGCCCCGGGCCGGTTTTCTGGCCGGCCTTGGCGGCGGTGTCGCTCTTTTTCTCTTCCTTTGGGCCATGACAGGCGAACTTGTCCTGGCTGGCATTTTCGGCCTGGGTCTGGGACTGGCCATCGGCGCTGGTCTGGAAGCCACACGTCACTGATTGTCGGGCGGGCCAATCCCGGCTAGCGTGCCCGGTATGATCATGCGCTCCTTTGTTTTTGGTGTGGCCGGTCTCGCTCTGGGAGGGCTGGTCGCGATCACAGCCGTACTCGGTCCGATGGATCTGGGCGGTATCGCCATCGGCCCCTGGCGGACCAATCTACATATCGGAGCGCCCGATGCGCCGGCCACCGTACGCGCCATCATTGCGCGAAAAGGCCTGCTGGCCCTGAACCGCAGTGAGACCGTTTATTTCAGTGCTGACCAAGACAGTCACGGCGACGCACTGGACGAGGCCTGTCGTTACGACGTGGTCTTTGACGAGGCTCCGGCAGCCTATTGGTGGAGCCTCACCGTCTATGCCCAGGACGATTTCCTGGCTGTGAATGGTGAGGACGCACATTCCGTGCATGCGGACACTATGGTCTGGTCCGATAATGGACGCGGCGTTGTCGCGGTGGGTCATCCGTCGGCCGAAAACGGCCTGTCGACCCGCAATGGTGGCGCTTTTAACCTGACCCTGCGCCTCTATCTGCCGGACGAGACCATCGCCATGGACCCGCGCACGGCGACGCTGCCGCGTATCAACCGGCTGGGCTGTGGAGATGAGTCATGACCCGCTGGATCGGCCCTGTCATTGCACTCCTCGTGGGTGGTATTGCCGGGTTTTATCTGGTTCTGCACGCCCTTCCGGGCGTGATCATGGGCCAGGCCATGGAGGCGTTTGACACGCTGGGCGGCGGGGCGAACCAGGTCGGGCATGTGCCCCGCGTGGACGAGAGCTCGCGCAATGTGGTGCGTCCCAGCCCGGATATTCTCTATTCGGCCTGTCTGTATGATCTGGCGGAAGGGCCGTTGAATGTGACAGTGCCGCCGCTCGATCCGGAGCGCTATGCGTCCGTCAGCTTTTTTGATGCCCGCACGAATAATTTCGAGACGATCAATATGCGTGATGTTCAGGTGGGCGAGACAACCGAGATCTTTGTTTACCCACCGACCTGGCACACCGTGCCCGGCTATGATCTGGACGGTATGGACCTCGTGATCGGGTCTCCAACACGGCGCGGCGTTTTGCTGTTTCGCCAGGTTCTCGCTGGCGGTGTGACTGTTGAAGCGGCGGATGAACTGCGGCAGGGCCTGCGCTGTGAGGCGCGGGAGTTTTGAGGCCAGGACGGCACCCCCATCTTGTGATGGAAGTGCCGGAGGCTTGATCGGATCCTGAAGGGTCAGGCGGGTTCTTCTGCCTTGTTTGGCGGGTTCGGGGCCAAGGAATGGTGGAAGTCTATCGTTTGACCTTCCTCACACGCGAAGTTGGCGGTCACGCCATCATGCGTGACGATCGCCGCAAAATGTTTCTTATTGCCCGGGCTGGGGTCACCGCCCATCGTGTTGTTGTCGATCTTCACGATGCCATCACTGCCACTTGGGGCGGCGTTGAACACCGCCTGCAGTGTCTGTCTGACATCATAGGCCTGGGATTCATTTTCATTGCCATCTTTGAGCGCGCCATACACGGCGAACTGTACGATCAGGTTGGTCATGATTTCCTCCTTGATATGCGCCCCTTAAGTAGCGCAACGCCCCTATGATGAGAGAACTTTAGGGTGTATTCGAGTCATAAATAACCTAAAGCTATAAAGCAGAAATGCGCGACCTCTGATCGTTATTCAGTTGCCCAACGTTCTGTGAGCGCTACCATTTGATGCTCAAGATATCGAGCGACGGAGGGTGATATGGGAAGTCTGGTAGCCATGATGGGGGTGCTGGCCGTTGTGCACACGGACCCAAACCTTGCAGCCGCGCAGGTTGTCGAGCGCCAGAGTGTGCGGGTTGGTGACATCGAGCGGGAGTATTATCTCCACCTGCCGCCCGAAGAAGGGTTTGAAGGCCCGCGCCCTTTGGTGATCAATCTCCATGGCTTCACCTCGGATGCCCGATCCCATATGGGCTACACCCAGTTCAATACGGCCGCAGACCGCGCAGGGATGATCGTGGCCTATCCTGAAGGCTTGTATGGTGAACTGAATGGGGCAGAGGGTCAGACTTGGGAAATCGCAGACCTGAACGGGTTTGATGATCTGGGTTTCATGGCGGCGCTTATCGATGATGTCGCCCGTGTTTATGCCGTCGACACGACGCGGGTCTATGCGACCGGCTTCTCGAATGGCGGCTTTTTTGCCTTCGAACTGGCCTGCCGCATGTCAGATCGGGTGACGGCGGTCGCATCCGTCGCCGGTCAACTGCCTCTGCAGCGGGCCCAAACCTGCCAACAATCTCGCGCCGTTCCCGTCATGAATATCTATAGCGACACGGACCCGACCGTTCCTTTGACAGGGGTTCCCGGTTTTTCGCTGGGCGGAGAGGCGAGCGCCCGCTTTTTTGCCGAACGCTATGGGTGTCACCCGGCTCCGGACATGATTGCATTGCCAGACCACGTTCCCGAGGATGGAAGCACTGTCATTTTCAAACCGTATTCAGGCTGTCTCGTTGGGGCAGTGGAAACTGTTCTTGTCCAGGATGCTGGCCATACATGGCCGGATGCCGCAGAGTCCGACGTCCTGGGTGTGACCAACCGGGATATCAACGCGAATGACATGATCATTGAATTCTTCCTTCGATACACCCTGGACGATGATCCCGAGACTTAGGCGTCTGAATCCGATTGCCTTCTTCCGGGTTTTAGTGCGCTTCGCCCCAGGTGGCGCCGGCCTTCGCATCGACCACCAGCGGGACAGACAATTCCATGGCTGGACGGCAGGCCTGTGACATCGTGGTCTCGACCAGGGCGATCAAATCATCGGCCTGGTTTTCGGGGACTTCAAACACCAGCTCGTCATGCACTTGCAACAGCATCCGCGCGTCCAGATTGGCCTGTCTGAGCGCAGCGGGCATGCGGATCATGGCGCGGCGGATCACGTCGGCGGCCGAGCCCTGGATGGGGGCATTGATCGCCTGGCGTTCGGCGAACATGCGCATATTGGGGTTCTTGTCCTTGATGGAAGGGAAGTGGGCCCGGCGACCGAAAATTGTCTCGACATAGCCGTGCTCTTTCGCCTGCTCCTTCATGCGTTCCATATAGTCGGCAATGCCCGGGAATTTGTTGAAATAGGCTTCGATGAAGGCTTTGGCCTCTTCGCGGGACACATCGATCTGTTTGGACAGGCCAAAGGCAGAAATGCCGTAAATGACCCCGAAATTGATAGCCTTGGCCTTGCGGCGCACCATGGGATCCATGCCTTCGATCGGGGTGTCGAAGACCTCTGATGCGGTCATGGCATGAATATCTACCCCATCGCGGAAGGCGTCCTTGAGCGCATCTACCCCGGCAATATGGGCCAGAAGGCGTAGCTCGACCTGGGAATAATCGGCTGCGACGAGAACATGGCCGGGCTCGGCAATAAAGACTTCCCGGATCTGTCGACCGGCCTCGGTGCGGATCGGGATGTTCTGAAGGTTCGGATCCGTGGACGAGAGACGCCCAGTGGTGGTCGAGGCGAGGGAGAATGAGCCGTGTACCCGTCCGGTTTGGGGATTGATGTGGGAGAGCAGGGCATCGGCATAGGTCGATTTCAGCTTGGCAAACTGCCGGTATTCGAGCAGTGCGACCGGCAGGGCATGTCCCTCCGCGGCCAATTGGTCCAGCACGTCTGCGCCGGTTGACCAGGCCCCGGTCTTGGTTTTCTTGCCGCCGGGCAAACCCATGTCCCCAAACAGAATTTCTCCAATTTGTTTCGGAGATGCAACGTTGAACGTCTTGCCTGCGGCCTCGTGTGCAGCGGCCTCGGCGGCTGCGATTTTCTGGGCAAAGTCCGAGGACAAGCGGTGCAGCTGATCGGGATCAACCTTGATACCCGCCCGTTCCATATCTGCCAAAACGGACGGCATCGGGCGTTCCAGTGTCTCATAGACCGTGGCCTTGCCCTTCGCTGTGACGGAGGGTTTGAGGATCTCCCACAGGCGCAGGGTGACGTCGGCATCCTCGGCGGCATAGGCCGTGGCCTTGTCGAGCGGGACTTTGTCGAAGGTGATCTGGGATTTTCCGGTGCCACAGATCTCCTTGAAGGGGATGCAGGCATGTCCGAGATGTGTTTGCGCCAGCGCATCCATGCCGTGTTTTTCCAGTCCGGCAGCGATCACATAGGACAACAGCATGGTGTCGTCATAAGGCGCGACCTGGATGTCGTAGCGCGCGAGTACGGCCAGGTCATACTTGAAATTCTGGCCGATTTTCAGGACCGAGGCGTCTTCCAGCAAGGGTTTGAGCGCCGCGAGCGCAGACGTCATATCGATCTGCTTGGGCGCAGCGCCCGTGTCGAACATGTCACCGGCGCCCTCGGGATCGATGTGCGCCAGCGGGATATAGCAGGCTTCGCCCGGCGCTGTGGCCAGGCTGATCCCGACCAGGCCCGAGGCTGTCGCCGATAATGCGTCTGTCTCGGTATCCACGGCGACATGACCCACGGCGCGCGCGCGTGCGATCCAGCGGTCGAGCATGGTAAGATCTGTGACACACTCGTACTTGGAGCGATCAATTGGGGCAGTGGCGTCGCCGCTCTCATCGGCTGCGGGAGCGCCCAGGGCTTCCTCGACCTTGCGGGTGAAGGTGCGAAACTCCATTTCCCGCAGGAAGCCGACCAGGGTTTCCGGGTCCGGATCGGACAGGCCAAAGTCATCCAGGGGTTCACTCACCGGAGTATCGACCTTCAAGGTCACAAGATCGCGGGAGACACGCGCATCATTGGCATGAGCGAGCAATTTCTCCCGGCGTCCCTTCTGCTTGATCTCGCCTGCACGCTCTAGAAGCGTGTCCAGGTCACCATATTCATTGATAAGAAGGGCGGCCGTTTTCACGCCAATACCAGGCACGCCCGGAACATTATCCACGCTATCACCCGCCAGGGACTGGATATCGATCACCTTGTCTGGTCCGACACCGAATTTCTCCACCACTTCGGGCGCCTGGATCCGTTTGTTCTTCATCGCATCAAACATGGTGATCTTGTCCGAGACGAGCTGCATCAGGTCCTTGTCAGAGGATACAATGGTCACATCAGCGCCGAGCGCCTCGGCCTGGCGGGCATAGGTGGCGATCAGGTCATCGGCCTCGTAGTTTTCCATCTCGATACACGGTGTGCCAAACGCGCGAGTTGCGTCGCGGATGATCGAGAATTGCGGGACTAGGTCTTCGGGCGCCGGTGGTCGGTTGGCCTTGTACTGGTCATAGAGATCATTGCGGAAGGACTTGCCGGAATGATCGAAAATCACTGCCAGGTGCGAGGGTTGATCCTCGCCCTTGAGGTCCTCGAGCAGTTTCCAGAGCATGTTGCAGAAACCCTGAACAGCCCCGACAGGGGTGCCGTCTGACCGGGTCAGCGGCGGCAGCGCATGATAGGCCCGAAAAATATAGCCCGAACCGTCAATGAGATAGACATGGCTGTTTTCATCGACCGGTTTTTGCGTGGCCATGATGCGCTCGCTTTCGCTGGGGATTGGTATCTGAGTCGGACAAAACTAGCGTGGTGAACCGGTCAGGTCATGCCTGCTTGGCGGTTCGTTGTTTCACTTCGTCGTGGAATTTTTAGCGATCTGTCGCAAAACCTCCAAAGGTTCTGACGCATAGTGCTGAAAAACAACTAGGCAATTGCCCTGATTCGCGTAACGCGCGAATTAAGCAACGAGGGAGCGAGTGCTATGATCAATCTTCACCGTCCCGATGGGGAAGCGGTCAGCGTAGCGGCTGATGACGTCATCTGGGCCCGGCCCAGCTTGAGCAATGAGATCTATAACCGTCCCGGACATGATGGTGCCGTGTTGTTTCTGGCGGGTTCCGACAAGCAGATCGTGCTGGAGTCGATCACCGATGTCGGCTCGGCCTTGTCGGGTCAGGATCCCCATTTTATTGCCTTGCAGGGATTGAGCGGACGGACGTTCTGGGTCGATGCGCGCCAGGCCGATGCCCCGCGCCTGCCCAAGCCCTTCGAGATCAGTGACAGTAATCAGGACCCTGTTGCCTGCGTGGTCGATATCGGCGGAGCGGGCCTGAAACTGATCGAACCGATCGAAGATGTGCAGATCAAGCTGACATCTGCCGCCTGAGGCGAATGCCTGACCGGCTTGCACCTGAAAGAGAACATCCGCTTCCCCTTTTGGTGAAATGACCTAGGATGGCCGTAAACTCGCCTTGTTGGGACCTTGGCGGCGGTGCAGGCTTGGGGAATGACAATGAAATCTCTTGTTCGGGGCGTTTTGGCGTCACTGTGTCTGTTCGGTGCATCCGCAGGGTCGGTCCCGGTTTTTGCGCAAGATGAGGCGCGTACGCCGCAGAGCGTCGCAATGGATTTGTTCGGCTTTGCGCGCAGTGCCATGCGGGCCGGTGATTATGAATCGGCCCGGCGCGCACTTGAGGCGACCCTGGCGCTTAAACCAGGTCACCCGGCCGTCTTGAACGGGCTTTTGACCATTGGCGTGCGCGACAATGATATGGAACTCGTGTTCGACACGCTCGACCGCATGGCTGAGGCGGGACTGTATGTAGATCTCTCGACCGGGTTCGACGAAGTGCGCCTGACGGATCCGGAGCGGTTTGATGCCGTTGCGGCTGCCTTGCGCGCCCATCAGCGCCCGGCGGGATCAGCCGAGATCTTCGCTCGGGTCGATTTGCGCGATGAGCTGATCGAATCCGTCGCTGTTGATATTGAAACCGACCGCGCCTTCCTGTCCTCGGTGACGGGACGCCAGATCTGGATGCTGGAGCCTTTTGATCGCGCTTCTCCCATTCTGTTTGCCGATGAGGCGGACGGGCTCGGTTCGGTCTTTGGCATGCGGGTGGATGATCGTAACCGTCTGCTCTGGGTCACGACGGGTGTGGTTGATCAAACACCCCTGCGTGAGGGTGAGACCGCACAAACCGTTGGAACAGCGCTTGTGGCCTTCGACCTGGTCACCGGAGAACTCTATCGTCGCTACACCATCGAGGACGCCGTTCAGATGGCGGATCTCGTTGTGAGAGACGGGATGGTGTTTGTCTCGGACGCCCGATCGCCACGGATCTATGTCCTCGATGAGCTGGGCGGTCAGTTGCGGGTGCTGGCCGAGGATGCGCGCATGGTCAATCCGCAGGGCCTGGCTCTGGCGCGTGCGGCGCTCTATGTGGCGGACTATTCAACCGGTATCTGGCGTGTTGATCTGGGTGATCAAAGTGTCAGTCTTGTCCATGCGCGCGGGCACAGCCTCATTGGTATCGATGGCCTGCTGAACGACCGGGATGGCCGGGTCTATGCGGTGCGCAATGGGGCGCGTCCTCACCAGGTGATGGAATTGGTTCTGGATGATATCGGGCGCCACATTGAGGAGACGCGTGTGGTTTTGCGCGGTCATGCAAGCATGACCGAGGGTACGGAGCCGACGCTGATTGATCTGCATGATGGGCGGGCCTGGCTCCTCGCCAATGCGGCGTGGCCTTTGTTTCCCGCCGACGGATCGGATCCGGAACGGGCTCGTCCTCAAACCGTGGTTCTTGAATGGACATTGGATTAAATTCCCTGACCAGGTGAACACATCAAGGGGATGTGCACTGTGCTTGATCACGGAATGCGCTAGGCTTTGATCTGACCTCATCCTTTTGATGGGCCAAGAGATGGGAGAGTTGATGATGAAATATCGCATTCTGACACTGGCTGCGGCCTCATTCGTGGCGGCGTGTGCCAGTGCCACACCCTATCAGCCGACCCCGGACGGCGGTCGCTGGGGCTATCAGGAAAGCCAGATCGAGAATAATCGCTATCGCGTGTCCTTTCAGGGCAATTCCCTCACGGATCGGGAGACGGTCGAGACCTATCTTCTGTACCGGGCTGCTGAACTGACGGTGTCGGAAGGGTTTGACCACTTCATCCTGGCTACGCGGGCAACCGATACGGAAACCCGTGTGCAAACGATTGGTTCGGACCCGTTTGATCGCTACGGGATCCACTATTCCTTCTATCACCCGCGTTGGGGATGGCGCAGCCGCTACGATCCGGTGTGGCACAATACCCAGTATCGCGAATCCACGCGGTTTGAGGCCAGCGCCGAAGTCTTGTTTGGCCGCGGTCCGAAGCCGGACGACGCAAACGCCTATGATGCTCGTTCGGTGATTGAAAACCTGGGCGATCAGATCGTGCGGCCTGAAGCTCCCTGAGCTTATGCGTCTGTTCAGTGTCATGAACACGGCCCGCACCGTCATGGTGCGGGCTTTTTCGTGTGAGCCCACGGGGCGGTGACGCTGTGTCGCACCCCGCCGAATGCTCAGCGCTCCCGAGGATTCCGGGTCACACCGACTTTGGTAACTGCATCTCGTTCTCACTTCGGGCTTGTGTTTTCCGCCATTCTGGATCATTTGCGCAATTAACAATTATTCGCAAACAAGGTTAGAACAATGCGGAACAAACTGGCGTTGTGCCTGTCGACGGTCCTGGCGTGTGGAGTCGTGACGGGTATGGCCGCGGCCGACAGTGTAGAGGTCGCCCCGACACAAGCAGGTGATGTGATCCACGATGTGATCCGGGTCGAGGGGCGCTTCCTCTCGCTCGATCAGATCAATTCGGTGAAAACCCCAACGCCCATCATCGATGTTCCCCAAAGCCTCTCAATCGTTTCCGCCGACATGATCGAGAACCAGGCGTTCACCAATCTGGGTGATATCCTGCGGTACACCCCGGGTCTGTCGATCAGCCAGGGCGAGGGCCACCGGGATGCGATCAATATCCGCGGCAACCAGACGACCGCCGACTTCTTCCTGAACGGCATTCGCGATGATGTTCAGTATTTCCGTCCGCTCTACAATCTCGAACAGGTGGAAATCCTGCGAGGCTCCAACGCGCTTTTGTTCGGCCGGGGTGGTGGCGGCGGCGTGATCAATCGGGTCACAAAATCCCCGGTGATCGGTGACAGCTTCACGTCCGTTTCGTCCAGCATCGATACATTCGGGGCCTGGCAGGTAACAGCAGACACAAACATCGAGACCGGTGACACGGCCGCGGTGCGCCTCAATGGTTTCTATGAAGAGATCGACAATCACCGCGATTTTTATGATGGGACACGCTACGGGCTTAACCCGACGGCGCGGTTTGATCTCAGCGATGACACGACAGTGGTGCTGTTCTACGAATATCTCAATGATGACCGGACAGTCGATCGCGGCGTGCCGTCCGTTTCGGTGGCCAATGGTCCCGACGTTCCTCTGGAGGGCTATTCCGACACCTTCTTCGGGGATCCGGATGAAAACCTGACCACGCTGGAAGCTCATATCTTCCGGGCCCGGGCGGATCACACATTCTCCAACTCTCTACGAGGCAATGTCACCGTTCAGTTCGCCGACTATGACAAGCTGTATCAAAATCTCTATCCGGCTGGATTTGACAATTCGGTCAATCCGGGACTGCTGACGCTGGACGGTTATCAGGACCGGACAGATCGTCAGAACCTGATCGTTCAGGGCAATTTGATTTCTGAATTTACGATCGGTCCGTTCGCCCATACGCTTCTGGTTGGCGCAGAGTTTGGCAATCAGGACACCGATAATGCGCGGATCGACAATATCTTCGCTGACAGCCAGGACGACCGGATCACGATCGCTCTGAGTGATCCGCTGGTTGTTCCGGAGTTCGATTTCGTGCCGCTGGTTCGTGACCGTTCGTCCGAGGTCAGCTTTACCTCCGTCTACATCCAGGATCAGATCGAGATCGCGGATAATGTCAAACTGATCATCGGCGCCCGTTATGACGAGTTCGACGTGTCGGTGCTGGATCATCTGGCGGTGAATGCCACGGATGATGGTCGCCGCGGTCGCGTGGATGAGGAGATTTCCCCGCGTCTGGGCGTGATCTATAAACCCGCCGAGCACGTCTCCTTCTACGCCAGTTACAGCGAGACTTTCCTGCCCAGCTCGGGTGATCAATTCCTGACCTTGAGCACGACGACGGAAGATCTCGAACCGCAGGTGTTCGAGAACACCGAGATCGGGGCCAAGTGGGATATCTCTTCCGGTCTGAGCTTCACGGCCTCGCTGTTCCAGCTGGAGAGGGGGCAGTTCACGTCGGTGGACCCGGATGATGCCTCGATCGTGACGACCGTTCCCGGCAGCACAACCGAAGGCTTTGAGTTGCAACTGGTCGGCGATGTGACCGATCGCTGGTTCGTTTCGGCCGGTTATTCCTATCTCAATGGTGAGGTTGAAGGCGGATCCAGCGATGGAAACACGACACGCCAGACGCCGGAACACATGATCTCGGTGTGGAACCAGTATCAGGCGACCGAGGCTCTGGCCGTGGCTCTGGGCGTGACCTACCAGGATGAATTCTTTGTGCGTGAGGACAATGCTGTTCTCGTGCCGGATTTCACCCGGGTCGATGCGGCCGTGTACTATGATTTTAGCGAAACGACCGGAATTCAGCTGAACATCGAAAACTTGCTCGATGAAGATTACTTCCCGGCTGCGCACTCCAACGACAATATCTCGACCGGCAAGCCGCTCAATGCGCGCTTGACGCTGCGACATACATTCTAGAGCGCGTTTCAAGGTGTGAAGACAGCAGACGGCGGCCCCGATGGGGTCGCCGTTTTGCATTCAATCGCTGCTTGAAAAGGTATCAAGCACGCAACAAACAAGCGTGACCCACGTACCAAAAAGCCGGCCCTTGAAGGGCCGGCCTTGCGTCGTCTCGATTGTTCGACCGCGGGCGATCAACCCGCAGCGGATCATCTATTTCGGCGGCATGCGGGCACCGGCATCCAGGCGCACACATTCGGCGTTGATGTAGTCGCTATTGACCATGAATGCGACAAGGTCGGCATACTCGGCCGGTGTGCCGAAACGCTGCGGGAATTGCAGGTGGGAGGCTAGGTTCACTTTCACCTCCGGCGGCATCTGTTGGTAGATCGGTGTCTCGAAGAAGCCGGGCAGGATGGTGTTGACGCGAATGCCTTCCTTGGCGAGATCGCGGGCCATCGGCAGGGTCATGCCGTAGATGCCGCCCTTGGAGGCCGAATACGCGACCTGACCAATCTGACCATCCTGGGCAGCGACAGACGCCGTATTGATAATAACACCCCGACCACTCTCGCCATGGGGGTCGAGCGCCATCATACCTGCGGCCGATTTCGCGGCGCACATGAAAGAACCGATCAGATTGATCGAGATGACACGATTGAAGCCATCCATTGTGTGGGCGGAGATGGCACCCGTCGATGAGGACCGGCGAGCGGTTTTTTCGGCCCAGCCCACACCGGCACAATTGACGAGAACGCGTTCCTGGCCATGCGCAGCGCGTGCGGCTTTGAAACCGGCATCCACACTGGCTTCGTCCGCCACATTGACCTGGCAGAACACGCCGCCGATCTCCTGGGCCACTTGTTCGCCGCGTTCGGCATTCATGTCGAAAATGGCGACTTTTGCGCCGTCAGCGGCCAGGCGACGAGCTGTGCCCTCACCCAGACCGGAAGCACCGCCCGTGACAATGGCGGCAATCGAAGCGTCGAGTTTCATGATGTTCTCCCCATCGACCAATTTGTTTGTGTGAACCGACATAACGCGGCTTGCTAGAAAAGGAAACGCGCCCTGTCGCATGAGGCTTCAAGCCCGGCAAATTGGGTGCTATGGGCGTCAGACCGGTCCGGCCATCAAGAGCCTGTTGTCACAAGACCGGAAGTCTCTGGAGGACGAGAATGAGCGAGATGTTTCGTGGCCAGCGTGCCCTGGCGCTACATGGGGGTGCCGGCGTTCTGGCGGATCATGACTATGCTCGGGAACGCGCCAACATGCAGGCACTGGCCGAAATGGGCCGCGACCTGCTTGATGCCGGGGCCAGCGCCCTGGATGTGGTGACCGAGATCGTATCCGGCCTGGAAGCCTGTGGTCTCTATGTGGCGGGCAAGGGCGCCTCACCCAATCGCGCGGGCCGTTATGAACTTGATGCATCCATTATGGAGGGTTCGGGCCAGCAGGCCGGAGCCGTGGCAGCTCTCACAGGGTTTATCAGCCCCATTCAGGCAGCTCGGGCGGTGTTGAAGGAAACACCTCACGTCATGTTGGCGGGTCGCGGTGCAGAGAGTTTTGCGGCCCTCAAGGGTTTGGAACGGGTTGAAAGCGTGAATGATTACTACACGCCTGCTGCCGCTCCGGATGATCGCGAATTCCCGACCGGCACTGTGGGCTGTGTGGCGCTGGACCTGGAGGGGCGTCTGGCGGCGGCCACCTCGACCGGCGGAACGCTGAACAAGATGGAAGGCCGGGTCGGTGATACGCCGATTATTGGCGGAGCGACCTGGGCGGATCAGACCGTGGCGGTCAGCTGTACGGGTCAGGGCGAGTTCTTCATGCGTGTCGCAGCGGCCAAGGACGTATCGGCCCGTATGGCCTATGGAGGTCAGGACCTGCCGAGCGCTGCCCGGGCCACGCTCGACAGTCTGGGGGCGCTGGGCGGCGAAGGCGGCATGCTGGTGCTGGGCGCGGACGGCAGTGTGGCGACCCCGTTCAACTCGCCGGGTATGAAACGGGCTATACTGCATGTCGATGGCTCCATCCGCGTCGAAACGGCTTAAGATGACGCGCAAATCCAGCCAGGAGCGATCATGCGCGGTTATTTTGCCGTCGGGGCGGAAGGCATTTCCAAACCGATGAATCTCGGGGCCATCATGCGCACGGCCCATGCGTTCGGGGCGAGTTTCGCCTTTTCCGTCAATGCCCATCACCGGGTGCGCGATGTCTATAAGGCTGACACCTCGAAATCGGCCGACCACCTGCCCTATTACGAGTGGGAGGATATGGATGCGATGGTGTTGCCGCAAAACTGCCAGCTGGTCGGGATTGAGCTGACCGATGATGCGGTCGATTTGCCCTCCTTCCGTCATCCAACCTGTGCGGCCTATGTTTTTGGCCGTGAGCGCGGATCATTGACCGAAACCATGCAGGCCCAGTGCGCCCATATCGTGAAAATCCCGACCAAATTCTGCGTCAATGTCTCCGTTGCCTGCGCGGTCACCCTGTATGACCGGACTGTCTCAATGGGTGGCTATCCTGAGCGTCCCTTGATGCCCGGTGGACCAAAACTGGGCCCGGAGAGCGATTGGAAAAAATACGGCTCGCATCGCTAGACCATCTTGCCTATAGGCTGGATCAGGTTTCATGACGGTGCCTGAAGGCCCGTCGGGTCTGACCGGGGGGCAGGCATGACACTGACAGGCCGACTGCGCCCGCTCTGGCGGGAGGCTCAACACATCTGGGATCGGGTATTTCATGCTCGGCGCATGACGGGTCTAGCCCTTCGCGCGGCCGAACGTGCGGCGCTGCGTCTTGATGCGGATGCCCTGGTCCATCCCTCAGATCCGCAAACCTGTCTCATCATCCCGCGATCGATAGGTCCGGTGTTTATGCTGTGCTGGCCGGAAGCCTCACCCGAGGAGGTTCAGATCCGGGGATATCGGGTGACGGCTGATTGTCAGCCGGACGAGGATGTTCTGGATGATCCGCACCGCCCTCATCCGCTTGTAGGCGAACGGGGTGAATTGATCGATGGTGTCAAACTGGCCTGGTTTGCGCATTTGTCGGAAGATGGAGCCACCAGCTACACCCTGCGTTACCGGTCCCGTACCCGCCAGTATGTGTGGTCTGTTGGCCGGGTTGGTCGTTATGGACTGAGCTTCTCCGGCCGGATGAGTGCCGACGCGGTGGTGGAGGCTGTGTCGACCCAGCTCGCAGACGATATGAGCCGGTTTGGCGGGCTGGCCCCGGTCTCTCCCGCGCATGCAGCACGCGGTGGCAATGATAACATCTCGGAAACCCCCGACCTCTAGGATTGTGTTAACCACGCCTCAAAACCGCCCCATGGCGGGCGTTTTATCGGTTCGTGAAACCATCCTGGGACTGTGTCATGCGCTCTATTCTGGCTGTCTGCCTTGCCTGTTTCACGCTGTCGGGTCTGTCCGCGGCTCATGCTCAAACCGCGCCGCAATTTCGCGGCGAATATTCAGACTGGCGGGTGTTCACACGTCAGTCTGATGCCGGTCTGATCTGTTATGCTCTCAGCCGTCCGCGCGATAGCGCACCGCGCTCACATGGTCATGGCAATGTCTATTTCTTGGTGTCCAGCTGGCAGTCCGGTGTCGTGGAGGGTCAGCCCAGCCTGCTCGTCGGATATGATCTTCTGCCGACCAGCCCTCCCCGCGTTTCGGTTGGTTCAAGCCGGTATGACATGTTTGTCGACGGCCAGGAGGGCTTCCTCGATGATCTTGAAGACGAGCCGGCGCTTCTGCGGGCCATGCGACGTGGATCGACCATGCGCCTGACGGCCACGGCCACGCAAGACGGTGTGGCCACCTCCTATGAATTCTCCCTGAGTGGGGTCACAGCGGCCTTGCGCCGGGTCGGTGAGCTGTGCGGCTGATCCAGGCCCGCGTATTCGGATTCGGCTTCGCGACAAAAATATGATATGGCCCGCGGCCCTGTGTAAAACCAAAGCTGGACTGCTCCATGGCGCACGCCCTCGATATCACTGCTGCTAATCCGCAAGCCCCGCGCCTCGACGGCACCGAGGCGACTGCGCCCGTGAAACGTTCACTGGCCGGTCTGACGCGTGAGGAATTGCGCCAGGCTGTGATGGAGATCGGTGTCGAGGAACGCAAATCCAAGATGCGCGCCGATCAGCTCTGGCGTTGGATCTATCACTACGGTGTCACCTCGTTCGACGAGATGTCCAACGTATCCAAGGTCCTGCGCGCCCAGCTTGCAGAACGGTTCACCCTTGATCGTCCTCGCATTATTGATCGCCAGGTTTCGGTGGACGGGACTCGCAAATACCTGATCGAGCTCGCGCCGGGCGTGGAGTGTGAGACAGTCTTCATTCCCGATGTCTCCAAGTCAGGGGCCTTGTGTGTGTCGAGCCAGGTGGGCTGCACGCTCAACTGCACCTTCTGTCATACGGGAACCCAGGCCCTCGTGCGCAATCTGACCGCCGCGGAAATCGTGTTGCAGGTGATGGTGGCCCGGGATGATCTGGGCGAATGGCCGACTTCGAATGAAGACCGCAAGCTGACCAATATCGTCTTCATGGGCATGGGCGAGCCGCTCTATAATCTCGACGCGGTCAGCGATGCGATCGACATCATTTCCGACGGAGACGGGATCTCCATCGGTCGTCGCCGCATGACGGTGTCCACTTCCGGCGTGGTGCCCAAGATTGTTGAACTGGGTGAACGCACGGGCGCCATGCTGGCCATCTCGTTGCACGCCACCCATGATCCGCTGCGCGATGAATTGGTCCCGCTGAACAAACGTTATAATATCAAGGCGTTGATGGATGCGATCCGGGCCTATCCCGGGCTCAACAACTCAAAGCGCGTCACCTTTGAATATGTCATGCTGAAAGGCGTGAATGACAGCTTGGCCGAAGCCCGGGCGCTGGTGAAACTGCTCAAGGGCGTGCCGTCCAAGATCAATCTCATCCCGTTCAATCCCTGGCCGGACAGCCCGTATGAATGTTCTGACTGGGATCAGATAGAAGCCTTTGCCGATGTGGTGAATAAGGCCGGTTATGCCAGCCCGATCCGTACACCGCGTGGCCGTGATATCCTCGCTGCCTGCGGTCAGCTCCGCTCGGAAAGCGAAAAGGTGAAGGCCAGCGTGTTGCGCAAGCAGCGTCTGGCGGATGAGGCTTGATCGGGCCCATGGACGCAATGATTTTACCCGTTTAAACAAGGGTATGACCGTTGCTATTCTTTATCGCTGGCGTCTCAAGCCTGGCCGTGAGGGGGATTTCCGTCGCGCCTGGGAAGAGGCAACACGCCTGATCCACCAAACTTGTGCCTCGTATGGCGCCTGTCTTCATGATGGCGAGGACGGCCTTGTGTGGTCCTATGCGCTCTGGCCCAGCGAGGCCCAGCGGCAGGCCTGTTTCTCTGGGCGCGACTGGCTTGAAATCGAGTGTTTTCAGGTCATGCAGAGCGCGATTGCCGAGCGATATGACGAGGTGCGGCTTAAAATATCCTCCGATCTGATCGCGATGCGCGGGCGGGCGCTCGACGTGCCGGTTTTGGAGAGTGAACGCCTGGTTCTACGCCCGCTTCAGATCGAGGACGCGGAAGCTTTGTTCGCCGCCCTGGGTGATCAAGCCAGCATGACCTATTGGTCGCGCCCGGCGCTTGAGAGCCTTGACGAGGTGCGCAGCTATATGCGCTGGAACATCACAGGCGAGGGTGTGCAGACCTTTGCCATAACGCGAAAGGGCGCGATCGAAACGGCCCTGGGTTGGGTTGTCCTGATTGACAACAAGCCGGGCACCGCCGAACTGGGCTATATCCTGGTGCCGGGCGCACGGGGCGAAGGGATCGCACGGGAGGCCTGTCAGCGCGTGATGACCTATGCGACCTCGGCCCGGCAATTGCGGCGGGTGTTTGCCGATATTGATCCCGACAACCAGGCCTCGATCCGTCTTGTGGAGGCGCTAGGCTTTGAGCGGGAAGGGCGGTTCAAGGCGGCCTGGGAGACGCATTTGGGCGTGCGTGACAGTCTGATCTTCGGATTTGTGCCCGAAACATCGCCGGATCCAGACGTCGGGTCATAAAATATGCGGGCCTAATTCACCCGAGCCTGCAGTCTTGTACGCCTTGTCGATCCTTCTGGTGCGGCCAGAAAAGCACTTTGTTAACCGTGTCACTGTTGTTTCGGACCAGGATTATTCTTGGAACGAATAGTGTTTATGGCACGGGATTTCATCTCATGGTTGCCGGCGGGATTGGTGGTTCTCACCATCCTGACCACACCTTTCCTGTCACTCACCGCTCCGGTGGTGGGGGGGCAGGGCGCTGTGGTGTATCCAATGCGCTGGGGCCATGCCGACGTGGTTCGGGCGGCGGCGACAGCTCAAACCGGGCTTCTTCGTTTTGGAGCCCGGCCCAATATCGCCATCGTGCAGATCGACAGCACGGACACGTTGGAGGCCCTGAAACAGTCAGGCGCCTGGCTCGTCCTCCCGCCCGGGGCGTTGGGTGGATGCCTGGCCGGTCGTGAAAACACCTTCCTGATCCAGGATGCAAACATATCAAGTGTGGAGACAAGCCTATGAACCGGCTGGACGCATTGCGGGCACAGGCCCAAACCCTTCTCACCGTCTTTCTCGGGCTGGCGGCACTGGTCTATCCGCTGGCGGCCTGGTGGGTCGCGCCTGACAAACTCTTGCCGGGGACAATCGTGCTGGGACTGGTTGCGGGTCTCAACGCCTTGAGCTGGAAAACTCAGCCCAATACCAATGCGTCGCGCATTACGACGGGCGGTGCCACCATTATTCTTCCGGCTGTTCTGGTCTATCTGCTGAGCGGAACGACCTGGCAGCTCGACATGCATATGGTCTTCTTCGCCTGCCTGTCTGCTACGGCCATGCTGGTGGATTGGCGTGCGATCCTGGCGGCAGCGGTCGTCACGGCAGTGCATCACCTGACTTTGAATTTTGCTTTGCCGTGGATGGTGTTTCCCGATGGCGCCAGTTTCGGGCGTGTGGTCTTCCATGCCGTCGTCGTTGTCGGTCAGTCAGCCGCCCTGCTGTGGTTGACCTTCCATACGGCCCGGTCCCTGGTTGAGGCTGAGGAAAAGACCTCTGAAGCACAAACAGCCCAGGATGCTGCGGCTGAAAGTGCCGAGTCCGAGGCGCATCTTCAGGCCGAGGCTGAAAACCGCCGCGAAGCGATTGCCAAACTGGCCGCCGATTTTGAAACGGCTCTGCGGACGGTCGCGACCGGTGTTGCGGGCGCAGCGTCCCAGGTCGATGGCCTGGCGGCCCAGCTGAGCGGTGACGCCAATGCGACACGGTCCAGCGCTGACGGCGCGTCTCACAAAGCATCCGAGACCAATTCTCACGTTCAGTCTGTGGCGGCTGCGGCTCAGGAAATGTCCGCCTCCATCGCAGAAGTGGCCCGGATCCTCTCGACCTCGGACGAAGTGTCCGAACGGGCCGTTGCCGAGGCAGAGGGTGCAGGCCGGTCCATTGATGATCTCCAGGGTGCTGCTCGTGAGATCGAAGAGATCATGAAACTGGTTGCCGACGTGGCCGAGCAAACCAATCTCCTGGCCCTGAATGCCACCATCGAGGCCGCCCGGGCCGGGGAAGCCGGCAAGGGTTTCGCGGTCGTAGCATCGGAGGTCAAGGCCCTGGCAGAACAGACGGCCCAGGCATCAAACGACATCGCAGGTAAGATCGATTCCATGCGCGGAGCATCGGGCGGGGCTGCGACGGCGCTTGGCCGGATCGCGGAGATCATCGCCGAACTACGATCCTCCTCTGACAGCGTGCGTGATGCCTTCACGGAACAAAGCGCAGCGACACGTGAAATCGCCGAATTGGCTGAACGCGCCGCCAGTGCCACCTCCGATGTGTCGCAAGACATGGGTGAGGTGACAAATGCGGCTTCCAGGGCTAGCGATGCGGCGAGCGAGTTCGCTCAAGCCTCTGCCGAGCTCAATCAGTCTGCAGGTGCGCTTGAAGAGGAACTCAATGCCTTCCGTTCAGCCCTGGATGCAGCCTGATCCGACCTGAAACAGTACAGGGCCAGTGAGCTTGCCTTGTAATTCCGGAAACAGGGCGGTGTCATCGACACTGCCCTTTTTCTTGGTCTACGTGTCTCAGAGTGGTTTCTGGAAGAGATACACAAAACGATCCGTGCGTCGGCGCAGGCTGGGATCAAAAACCGAGAGGACGCGCTGATCGGCCTCATTGGCCAGCATCGCGTTGTTCTCGATGAGTTCGAACCCGGCGGCCGTGACTTCCTCGAGGACGACGCGTGCTTCGATCCGGTGTGTGTCATTCACGAACTGAACACCGGAACCGTCTGGAGCGTGATGGTCGATGACCAGAAACACCCCGCCGGGTTTAAGAGCGTCAAAAATCGCTTGGTTCATCGCGGCGCGGTCCGTGCCATCCCACGCCGTGTCGTGATAGAAGAGGACCATGAAGACGGCATCGAGGGGCACCTCGATATCCTTTGCGAAATACTCGATCGGCTCGACCACATAGGTCATATTGGTTCGGGTCTCGGCAAGCTGCGCCATGGCCATGTTCATGTCTGTGAAGCGCTCAGCGATCCAGGTCGGATTGTGCGACCAGACATGTCCGTTCTCGCCGACAGCGGTCGACAAAACACGGCTGTAATACCCTGATCCTGCCGTCAGGTCGGCAACCGCCCAGCCCGGTTCGACACCGGCGAACAGCAGGACATCTGCGGGATGACGGCTTTCATCCAGAACACGCTCAGATTCCGGCCGGGTCGAATCCTCGATAGCCCGGTCAATCGCGGTCTGTTGGGGCCGCGGATCATTCGGAGTACAGGCGGTAGCAGCCAGTGTGGATATCGCCAGGATGAGTGTGATGTCGAACCGCAAGTCCAGCTCTCCCCCAAGACGTCGCTGTAATCGTCTAATGCCTGTGACAATGACGGGATTTCCAGTCACGACTTCGTGACGCTCGCAGTCTCCGGCTGTGGACACAGTGAATCATAATTTACCAAGCATAAGGAGGTTTGCGCTTAAGTCCCAATCAAAGACTTTCGGGGAGCGGTCCGCAAAGAGACCGTGAGGGATATGCTCAATCTTCTTCTGGTACTGGCCGCGGGCATGGCTGTTACCGCTGCACTCGTCTACCGTCGCGGAAGCAGACGCAGCACACGCTAGCGTTCGGGACGGGTCCGGGCGACAGCGTGCGGAGGATCCGGAATGAAGCTACATCTCTCCAGTTGGCCGGAAGTTGAGGCCTATCTGAAAACCTCCCGCGGAATTGTCATTCCGATCGGCTCGACGGAGCAACACGGTCCAAACGGCCTGATCGGAACCGATGCGCTGTGTCCGGAAATTATTGCGGGTGAAGCGGCCGACGCGGCCGGTTTCCTCGTGGGGCCCACATTCAATGTCGGTATGGCCCAGCATCATCTGGATTTCCCCGGATCGATGACCCTGCGTCCCTCGACCATGATTGCAGCCCTGCAGGACTGGATCACCAGCCTTGTCCGCACCGGCTTTGACCGGATTTACTTCCTCAATGGTCACGGCGGCAACATCACGACACTCAACGCGGCGTTTTGTGAGTTCTACGCAGAGTACTCCCTGCGCGGTGAGGCTTGCCCCGTGCGTTTGACGCAGAATAATTGGTGGCAATTGCCCGGCGTCATGGATGTTTGCAAAAAGCATTTCCCGGTCGGGGAAGGGGGGCATGCCACACCGTCTGAAGTGTCGGTGACCTATTATGCCTATCCTGAGGCGATCAAGTCGGTGGAGATGCATCCGAAAATCGCGCCGAGTGGCCGCTTTGCCGATGCGGCTGATTTTCGGGCAAGCTTCCCGGACGGGCGGTGTGGGTCGGATCCGGCCCAGGCCAGTCCCGAGGCGGGGGCCCGGATTGTCGAGGCGGCCCGGACGGCTCTGGTGCGAGATGTGGCCGCGTTTTTCGCGTCGTAACCGGGTCTGGTTTAACCCAGACACATAAGTTTCATTTCATTCCGGGTGTCAGCTTTGTTAGAGCGCATCCGGTTGTTTATTCGTAGGGGTTCGAAATGAAAGCCTGGTCCATCCTGCCTGCTCTTGCTGTTCTGGTCGCCTGTGCCCCAGCCAGCGAGGATACCGCTGCTGCTCCGGCAGAGAACACCGAGGTTACAGGCCCTTACAGCGAAGATAATCTGGCGTTTTCTGATGCCTGTTTTGCTGAAGACCGATCTGGCCTTCTTGAAGAGGGGCAAACCCTGCTCGAGCGCTCGCCGGATGGCACGGTTCGCATTTCCCATGCGCTGGACGGTGCCCGTGAAGACTATCTCTTCCAGGTTCTGGATCTGAATGAGGACCACCGTCAATTGGTTGAAGGTGCGGCAGCAAACTTCTTCCGCACCGCTGGCGTGGACTACAACGTCACGACGGATGATGTGATCTATCACCGCGAGATGGACGGATCCTTCTGCGCTGTAGTGAAAAATCGGGAGTCCGGCATGGAGGTCGCGACGGCTGCTCGCACCGTTCAGGCCGAGCTCGATGCCAGCGCGCAGGACAACACCGAAACGCCGGACATGCCCGGTGAGCAGCCGGAATAGACCTGTTTCACGGGAAACATTCCGGTCAATCGGGCGCGCAAGAGCGGTTCATGCTCGCTCAGCCGTTCAGGCCGCCCAAATCTCCTGATCCTCAAGCCGGATAGCGATCTCGGTCAACCTGTCGCCGACGGCCGGCCCACCCGCGCACTGTCCATTGACCAGGTCGAAACTCGCTCCGTGCACCGGGCAGAGAATAAACTCACCCTGATGCAGGAAGACCCGGCCGTCCGGCAGGTTCAGCGGGCGTCCGGCATGCGGGCAGACGTTGAGATAGGCGCGGACCTCATCACCCTTGCGCACAAGGATTACCGCGTCCTCCTGCCACTCGGACAGGCATGCTCCGGGATCGTCCAGCTGGTCGAGATGTCCAAGCCGGGTGCCGGATGGTGGCGACAGATCGCTCATCAGCCCAGATCCGGGGCCGTGTGGAACACCCATTTATAGGGGCGGGTCTCGACGCGGTCGAATAACCCTGCCTTGGCATAGGGGTCTTCAGACAGCCAGGTTGAGAGTTCATGGGCATCGTGGGCATCAACGATCAGCAGCGATCCGGCCATCTCCCCGGCGTCATTCATCCAGGGGCCTCCGGCTTTCAGTCGGTCACCGCGTGCCTTGAGCCAATTTATGTGATCGGCCCGATTGGCCATTCTCACATCGAGCGAACCCGGTTTGTCGGTGCAATAGACAAGAAACAACATGGTTTGGGCCTTAATGGGTTTCAAACGTGAAGGGTCGTGAGAGCAGGGCTTCGATCGCGGTATCGACATCGGTATCACCTGCAAGAATATCACGCACGGCTTCGCAGATCGGCATTTCAACGCCGTTTGACCGCGCCAGATCGACCACGGCGGGAGCGCTCGCGACACCCTCGGTCACGGCTTTGCGTGCGCCGAGTATCTCATCCAGGCTTTCCCCCTGCCCCAGGGCCAGACCACAGGACATGTTGCGCGATTGTGGGGAGGAACAGGTCAGCACAAGATCACCCAGACCGCACAGGCCAGCGAGTGTGTCGCGTTTGGCACCAAGCGCCAGGGCCAGACGGGTCATCTCCGCAAACCCGCGTGCGATCAGCGCAGAATGGGCGGACTTGCCAAGTTGACGACCTTCCGCAATCCCGCAGCCGATGGCGAGCACGTTCTTGACGGCGCCGCCAATCTCGGCGCCCACTAGATCATCGCTGAGATAGGGTCGGAAACGATTGGTCCCGAGTGCCTTGAGCAGTGCTTTGCCTGCGACTTCGTCGCGACAGGCGAGTGTCACGGCGGTCGGTAGGCCCTGTGCCGTATCGATAGCAAAGCTTGGACCAGAGAGCACCGCAGGAACCACGCGCGGCAGGGTTTCGTGCAGCACATCGGTCATCATCTGCAGACTGTCACGCTCAATGCCTTTCGAGCACAACACGACGGGCACACCTGCGCGGGCATAGGGCGCAAAACCTTCCATCACGCGACGGGCATGTTGGGCGGGAGCGACCATCAAAATGGCATCGCAATCATCCAGGTCGGAGACGGCGGAGACCGCGTCGATCGCAGGGTCAAGCGGTACGCTGGGCAGATAGGTCCGGTTTTCGCGTGTTTCATTGATCTGCGCGACGACATCGGTCTCGAAGGCCCACAGGGCGACATCACGACCGGCCTTTGCCGCTGTCTGGGCCAGGGCTGTCCCCCAGGCTCCGGCGCCAAGAACGCCGATACGATCATACTGGGTCATGCTTTGGGTCCTTTGCGACCGGAACCAAGAATCGGGGCGTCGAGCGCCCGTTCGGGATCAAGGGGCCAGCGCGCCCGTGCAGGCGCATCCAGCGTATCTGTCTCGCCGCGCGCCAGGTGTTCCGCACCGGCCAGGGCGATCATGGCGGCATTATCCGTACACCATTTCATCGGAGGGGCCACACGTTGAAACCCTTCCTCCCGAGCCGCCTCGTCCAGCAAGGAGCGCACAAGGGCATTGGCCGCCACCCCGCCCGCAACGACAAGGCTGGGCGTGGGCGTGTCAGGGTACCGGTCCTTGAACATGACCATGGCGCGACGCGCCCGGGACGCCAGGCTGGTGGCAATCGCGCGCTGGACAGCGGCCGCGAGGTCGGCCTTGTCTGTCTCGTCGGGAGTGTCGAGCGCCTCAAAAATCTGGCGAGCGGCGGTCTTGAGACCGGCAAAGGAGAAGTCACATCCGGGTCGGCCCTTGAGCGGGGTCGGCATCGGGAAACGATCCGGATCGCCCGCCTGGGCCATACGTTCCAGTGCTGGTCCGCCGGGAAAGCCCAGCCCCATCACCTTGGCGGTCTTGTCAAACGCCTCACCCGCAGCGTCGTCGAGTGTTGATCCAACCCGGTGATAACGACCGAAGGCCTCGGCGATCAGCAATTGGGTATGCCCGCCCGAGACCAGTAAAAGCAGGTAGGGAAAGGCCAGCGGCTCGGCGAGACGAGGCGACAGGGCGTGACCCTCCAGATGATTGACGGCGATGAGCGGACGTCCGGTGCCCAGGGCAAGGCCCTTGGCGGTCATCAGCGCGGCCATCACACCGCCGATCAGACCGGGACCTGATGTCGCAGCAAACCCATCCATATCCGACAGCGCGAGACCGGATTCCTCTAGCGCGTCGCAGATCAAATCATCCATCACATCGATATGGGCCCGGGCGGCGATCTCCGGGACCACACCGCCATACGGGGCATGGTGACTGGCCTGGCCGCGCACTTGGTCGGCGAGCACCTCGATCCGGCCGTCGGGGTAGCGCCGGATAACGGCCGCAGCGGTTTCATCGCAACTCGATTCCAGGCCGAGTACGGTGAGCGGGCGATCTTGCATCGCGGGGGAAGGGGAGGCTAAGTCCATATCCCTTCGATATCCCCAGTCCCGGAAACCTGCAACGTGTCGCTTCCATCTCATCCCCTGCCGATCGCAACTCGTCGTTCACCGCTGGCCATGGCGCAGGCCCTCGATGTGCAGGCGCGCCTCATCGTGGCGTGTGGTGCAGACCGGGCCGAGGGGGAGGCTTTGTTTCCCATTCTCGGGCTGGTGAGCACGGGGGACAAGATCCAGGACAGGACCTTGCTGGAAGCAGGCGGAAAAGGGCTTTTCACCAAGGAGATCGACGAGGCTCAGCTGGAGGGTCGGGCTGGCTTTGCTGTTCACTCCATGAAGGATGTCCCCACTCACCTGCCTGACGGTTTGGTCATCGGGGCGGTTCTTGAGCGCGAAGACCCGGCCGACATGCTGATTTCCAGTCGGAACGAGACACGATTGGCCGATCTTCCGCAGGGTGTGGTGGTTGGGACCGCCAGTTTGCGACGCCAGGCGCAATTGCTGGCCGCGCGACCGGATCTGCGTGTCGTGCCTCTGCGTGGCAATGTGCAGACACGCCTCGCCAAGCTGGATGCAGGCGAGGTGTATGCGACGTTTCTCGCCAAGGCCGGACTGAAGCGATTGGGGCATGAATTGTCCGCTCGGCCCGCTTTGGAGCGGTCGGAAATGCTGCCCGCCGCAGCGCAAGGTGCGATCGGTGTGGCCATCCGGCAGGGGGATGACACGGCTCAAACCCTCCTTGAGGCCCTCAATCACAGTGCGTCTGAAATCGCTATTGAGGCCGAACGGGCCTTCCTGGACAGGCTTGACGGCTCTTGTCGAACGCCGATCGCGGCCAATGTTCATATTGAATCAATGGACTTTAGGGGTGAAGTTTTGACTCCTGACGGTGAGATGACGTGGCGTGAAGACATGCGATTCGATGTGAAAACAGCAAATCTGGCTTCGGCCCGTGAAGCGGGCTTTGAACTGGCGCAACGCATTCGTGACCGCGCCGGAGACGCGCTCAAACCGATTGTCGGACCCGCATGACAGTATTGGTGACACGTGGCTGGCCCGGGGCCGAGCGAACCGCTCAGGGACTGCGTGATCGCGGTGTCGAGCCGATTATCTCCCCGGTCATGGATATCAGTTTCCGGGCCGCCATTGATGTGGATCTCACGGATGTACAGGCCTTGGTGTTCACCAGCGCCAATGGTGTGAGGGCCTGGGGCCCGCGGCGTTTCGAGCGCGATTTGCCCGTTCTGGCCGTGGCGAGTGCGACTGCGGATGCCGCGCGTTCGATCGGTTTCAAATCCGTCACCGCTGCGGGTGGCGATGTCTCATCGCTGGTTCAGCTGATCCGGTCGACACGCGACCCGCAGGCGGGTGATCTACTCCATGTGCGGGGCATTCATGTCGCCGGTGATCTCAAGGGGGACCTGAAGGCGGATGGTTTTCGTGTCCGCGAGGCCATCGGTTATGGCGCGGTGCCGGTCGATATACTGAGCGAGGAAGCGATTGCCGCCATCATCTCCGGTGCACCGGTCCAGGTCGTGATCCATTCTGCACGCAGTGCCAAGACCTTCCTCGATCTTTTACGGCGGTTCGGGCTGGAGAACTGGCTGGGTTCAGTCAGTGTCTATGGCATTAGCGACAGGGCGCTGCGCCCCTTGTCAGGGGCTGGGTTTGGGGGGCTTTATGCGGCGGCTGAACCGGATGAAGACCAGCTTCTGGATCTGGTGACACAGCCTATGCGCTTGGCGCGGGTCCACAACGCGTCCTAAACTGCCCGCGTTCAACGAATCGCGGCGAGCCATGTCCAAACATTCTGATGCGATCGACCCGGAACCGGTCGATGTCGATTTCGAGCCTGCGGCGGATGCGCCGGACGCAGATGAGCGCCCGCCCGTACGAGGCGTCGGTTTGCCCGTCGTGCTGTTTTTCTTTTTGCTGTCCACGCTTGGCGGAGCGGTGCTGGGATATGGCGCGCACTTTGTGCAGCCGGCTCCGGCAACCCAGCTGGAGGCGGGCTCCGATCCGCAGGTGAGCGCGGCGGCGTTTGCGGCTCTGCAGGCGCGTCTGACCGAGCTCGAGGCCCGGCCTGAACCGCGCTTCGACAGCTCCGCCTTGGATGCGGAGATGACAGACTTTTCTGATCGGCTGACGGCCATTGAAGCCCGGTCCGTCACCCGTGAGGGCGACGGAGGCGAGACAAGCACCGTGGGTGTTGCCCCTGCCATTGTCGAGGCGTTGGAGGCTCGGGTGAGTGCATTGGAGGCGGCGCCCGAACCGACCGCACAGCAGCCTGAAGTGCGCCCGGCAGATCTTGAAGCACTCAGTGTGCAAATTGGTGCTCTGGGTCAAAGGATCGGCACGCTTGAAGGCGTGGTGAGTGATCTCGATGCTCGTGTCACCCAATTGCCCATTAGAGATGACCAGACGGCGTCGTCTGAAGTGGCCGAAGCTGTGGATCTGTCGCCTCTTGTCGCGCGAATTGAGCGTCTGGAGCAGGCACCCGTACCGGAAACAGATGTGTCCGATGTGGAAGACCGGCTTGTTACACTCACGCGTCGGATCGACCGGGTGGATAGCCGGATGGACGATCTGGCCGGGCAGACTGCGGCGACCGGCACGGATCCCGATCGTCAGCTCGCCTCACGCGCCCTGGCGCTGACCGCCTTGCTGGATCGGGCGGAGACGGACCAGCCTTTCGAGGCTGAGCGTGCAGCGCTTGCCCGTATCTGGCGTCGCCAGCCCGATCTGGATTCCCTGCGCGATTTTTCCCGAACGGGAGTCGCGACCCGCGATTCGATCCGGGCGGATTTCCCTGAAGAGCTGATCCTGGCTGCGGACAATGATGGTGAGGCCCTGTTCGGACTAATCCGTTATCGTCAGACCCACGCCGATGAGGCGGATGCCGTCGGTGCGCTGGCTCTGGTGCCGTTGATCAAGGCGCGCCTTGCTGATCAGGACCTGGAGGGCGCGATCCTTCTCACCGAACGCCTGCCTGAGGCCTCGCTTGCCGCAGCCCGGGACTGGCTGCTACAGGTGCGGGCGCGTCAGTCCGTTGATGATCACCTGGCCGCGCTCTCCGATGACTTGACCCGTCAGGCCCTGGACATGGAAGAGGACCCGTCATGATCCGCTTGATCCTGGCTGTCGCCTTTGCGATTTTCACCGCCGCGCTGGGAGCATTCCTGGCGCTCAACCCCGGCACGGCGCAGTTCCAGTTTCTGGGCTGGCAAGCCGAGCTGCCCTTTGTCGTCGCAGCTGGCGGGATCATCGTATTCGCCTTCCTGTTTCTGGTGATCTGGTGGCTGGTCTTCATTCTGTGGACCTCCCCGGACAAGCTGCGCGCCTATAACAAGCGCCGCCAGCGTGAAAAAGGGTATGACGCGCTCGAGCGGGCTCTGATTGCTTCTGCGGCTGGAGAGGGTGAAGCCGCTGTGCGCCAGGCGGCGCGGGCCGATGCCCTGCTCGAACGACCGGCCCTGTCGCGTCTTCTGGCGGCACGGGCGGCGGAAGCCGCAGGCAATGTGGAGGGTGCCGAAGCGCATTACGAAGCACTTCTGGAGGATCCTAAAACCCGTCTCGTGGCTCGCCGTGGACTGGCTCAGCTGGCGCATGATCGCGGCGACCATCGCGACACCGCCCTGCATGCCCGTGACGCGTTCGACCGGTCACGCGATGCACACTGGGCGTTCGAGGCCCTGTTTGATGCGCAACTCGCTGAGGCACGCTGGGACGACGCCCTGGAGACCCTGGCCGAAGGTGAGCGTCGCAAACAGGTCGGAGCCGATCGCGCCGCGCGGCGTCGTGCTGTCCTGCTGACAGCCTCGGCCCTGGCCTGTGAGACCACAGAGCCGGCCAAGGCGCGTGACAATGCGGACACGGCTTGTCGGGCCGCCCCCGGATTTGCCCCGGCTGCCACGCTGGCCGCGCGCCTGATGGTTCTGGCCCGCCGACACAAGCGCGCCTCCGATCTGCTGGAAACGGCCTGGGCAACGGCGCCCCACCCGGCTCTTGCCCGAGCTTATCGCGATTTGCGCAAATCGGATACTCGGGCCCGCCGGGCCGAGCGCATCAAGGGTCTGGCGGCTTTGAAGCCCGATCATCGTGAGAGCAAGCTTCTTCTGGTGCAGGCCGCGCTGGATGATGGAGATGCCCGTTTTGCGCGGTCGCTGCTGGACCCCTTCCTTAATGACGCTCCTGTGAGTGCGCGATTGTGTGCTCTGGCAGCCCGGCTGGCCCGTCTGGAGGGAGAGGATGAGCAGGCGCGTCGCTGGATGACACGCGCGGCTCACGCTCCTGCCGAGGCTGACTGGTCGGATATGGATCCGGACGGTCGGGCATTTCCCTATGATGAGACGGACTGGATCCGCATGGTCTATGTCTTCGGCGATGAAAACCGGTTGATCCATCCGCGCTATGAACGTTTTGAAGGCGCGATCGAGGCGGTTCCGGAAACGGCTTTGCTGGATGCCCCGAAAAAAGCTCCGCGGTTTGTCGAGCCTGCCCAGACGGTGGATCCAAGCGACCTGCCACGCTTGCCCGATGATCCGGGTGTGCCGGGCGAGGACGAAGAGGATGGTCGGGCCGCATGACGACGCCTGTTTTTATGCTGGGGGTTACGGGGGGCTCAGCCTCCGGGAAAACCCGCCTGGCCGACGCGCTGGCCGAATTATTCGAACCCCTGGGCGGCTATGTCCTGTCCGAGGATGACTACTATATCGACGCGTCGGAATTCGAAGACTTCGATGCGGACACCTTCAATTTTGATGAGCCGGCATCAAAAGATCACCGCCTGCTGGCCCAACATCTGCGTACACTGAAATCCGGGGCGAGTGTCGAGGCTCCTCTTTATGATTTCACCACGCACACGCGGCGGGATGTGTCAGCTCGCCGTGTGCCAGCCCGGATACTCATCGTCGAAGGCCTGCACATCTTCTGCACTCCGGAACTGGCGGATATCTTTGATCTCAAAGTCTATGTCAGTGCGGGTGAACCGATCCGCCTCGCCCGCCGCGTGGCGCGGGACGTCGCCGAGCGGGCCCGCACGGAAAGCTCTGTTCGTGAACAGTTTGCGCTCAACGTCCAGCCCATGCATGCGCTGCATGTCGAGCCGCAGAAAACCTGTGTCGATCTGCTCCTGGAGAACAAGGGAGATCCGGATTTTAAGGCCATGGCGCGCCGTGTGGCCGGCCTGTGTCCGTCGGATATCGGGGTGGAAATCAATCTGAAGACAGGGGTGTAGCGCGCGCTGATTCCGGTCTTGCCCTTGGCATCATTCGCGGTTAGTTTCCGCCGCCTCCGACCGGGGAAACCGGGTCGGTCCACAAGTGGTAGGCCGCTTTAGCTCAGCTGGTAGAGCAACGCATTCGTAATGCGTAGGTCGCGTGTTCAAGTCACGCAAGCGGCACCATCTCTCCCTCAAAAACACAGACACCTACGGTACGCAGTAGCCAATTGGCTCCGAGTTTTTGTGCGGCAACCGGCTCAACATCCAGACACTTTCTATGTGTGTCGAGGACCTGAGCGAGCCCAATCGCCCCGCAATCTGCAGACGAGATCGAACCCCTTCAAACTGACTCGTGTTGACTCCGACTGTCTTCGAGTTACAAAGTTAATTTTGAGAAATTCTGAAAGTGGATGAAGTGGCAATGTCAAAACCGTGCTCGGTGAACATAAACAAAGATGCGTCTGTCGAGGGACTACACGAAAAACTAGAGAAATTGGCGCATGGGCGGGCAACCAATGTCTCAAATATTGCATCAAAGATTATTACTCATGCAGCTAATAATCAGGCGGCGTACAAACCGCCGCTCAAATCGCCAGGCACTCACCCGGGCAAACACATTAGTGCTAAAGTCACTGAGCAGGTTCGTGACGCATTGAACGAATGGTCGAAAGCGCAAGGCTCGACTCGTAACAAATGGTGTTGTTTTATACTTCAAAAAGCACTTGAGAATGGAGACATCGAGAACATTATAGACGGGAGTTAATACAAGTATTCGAAGCCTCCACTTTGTTCCACGATTTCAGTAATGGTCATTCCTAACAGAGTGCGCTCATGCGTTGACTGGTACATCAATCCCGCTTTTACGAGCGTTAGATAGTCTTTTTGATACCATGCATGATGCCCGCTCTCCGCGTTTAATCTTTGACCAGACTTCCCTCCTGCCAGAGCAGCCATTAGCCGCGATTTCCGCACAGCTCGCGTCAACTCAGAATGATGCTCCGCTAGCGCGCTACAATACTCAGGACAATTTAGAATATCATGAGCCGGAATTACTTCGAGATGCCTTGATTTCCCCATTGCGTTACGAACAGTCCTAACCACCCCAAATGCCAAGGATGGCATTTTAGTATCTTCAGTGACCATTGGTGCGCCAGAGAGTCCGCCCCATTCCGGGTTTTCATCGGGGTCCACATCAGTATCCACTTGGATAAAGTCTTGCCCCTCAACATAGCTATGCGCAGTACCAAAAAGGGATATAGCAGATCGTTGATTATCGACCTTTGCTCCCTCTGGAAAACCCCTTGTTGCACAGCGAGTTCCAGATTGAGGCAGTTCGCTACTCAGTCTGATCATCCATTGGGAAGAATAATCAGTGACCAGAATCACTGCAATGTCACTATTTTTGCATTCGCCAACTATAGTGGTTTCGAATTCACAGTTGGGTTCGTTTTCACTTGGTCGCGCGCGAATGTCGCTAAGCCGTTGGTCACGGTAATATAAACCATGCTTGCAAGTCAGGGCGAGTATGTTTGAGACAAAAAAAGCGGTGCAAACGCCGATCTTCCCGTCAGAGCGTCGGCCACGCAATTCAACTATGCATTGACGCCAGCTCACGACTATTCGTCAACGCCGCCGATATCTTTCTTGGAGCCGGTTTTATCGACAACGCCTAGGGTGAGAGAGAGTTTCTGAGTAGATACTGACGATACCTCTCCGCTAGCGCTGGCACTCAGAATATACCACTTCATGCCTACCTCTCCACCAGCTTTGCTCGCCGCAACCATCGTGAGTTCAAGTTGGGCTTTCTCTATGCGCAGTTTGAGCTCAGAATCGCTACCTTCGTTTTCCACTTGCAGAAGATCACTTCTGAGTTGGTTCAAGCTGTCCGCCAAGCCGAGAAATCGATTATCGGTACTCAAATGCGCCTCTCTTCTTTCGAAAACGCTCACAAACTCGGTCAAACCATTACAAAAGAGTGAGATGCGAGCAAGTAATTTATCCCGTTGCGAAGCGCATATGCGCTTGCCCAGCTAACAACGGCCCGCTGGCACCCTTAGTGGACGGTGGCCCGGTTGCGGGCGAGGAGGTTCCAGCTTGCGCGGAACATGCCGTAGCCCAAGAGCGCCTCACGCCCGAACCGGTCGATGCCGAGGCGGTAGCCGACCTCGGGCGTGCGGGCCATGTCGATCCAGACCTTGCGGTTGCCACAGCGGTGCGGGATCAGCCCGACGAGGCCGCCAAGGCGCGCCTCCTGGACACCGTAGAAGCGCGCGAAGCGGATCACGTCCCGAGGCCTCGGCCAGCCGTCGCCGTCCGGGTGCTCCGCCGCCCATGCGACCAGCGCAGTGTGGGTCAGCCGCGTGGCGTCATCGAACACCACGCTGTAGCCGTCGAAGATCCACTCATCCCGCTCGATCTGCGTCATCTCAGCAAGGAAGGCTGGGCGCGCAGGCGTCATGCGGGGCTGCCGCCCCGGGTCATGCCGAGCACGTTCACGGCGTCCCCGTCGAAGTAGGTGTCCACGTGGGAGCCGCCCGCCGTGGCGGCGACCTCAATGGTGGCGAAGCCGTCGAAGGGCGTGTTCGCTCCGGGCACCAGCGCGTTGGCCGTGGCGATGGCGGCGGCGGGACCAGCGGCGTAAACGAGGGCGGCACGCGCGCCGTGTGGGTTGCGCTGGTTCTCGCGCTCGCGGTGGATCAGGTAGAGGGGCATCACTGGGCTTCCTTCTTGTCTAAGGCTTGCTTGACGCGGGACAGCGGGTCGCCACGCCCGGTCTGGAACTGGCGGTTGCGGTTCAGGGCCTCCTGCGTGGCCAGCTTCACGCGGGTGACGGCCTCCTGCACGGCCCGCGTCTCCTCGCCGCAGAGCCGCTCCGCCAGCTCGGCGGAGCTGAACGGGCGGGACCGTGCGGGCATCCGGTCGATGATCGTCACGAGGGCCGCACCCAGCACCTTGTTCTTGGTGGCGCCGGCCTCCGATGCGGCGTTTAGCTCTCGGATGTACGCCCAGCGCGCATCCTCGCTGTTGGCCGCGACCTCGGTGCGGGCCTTCGCCGTGACCTTGCGGGCGGCGCTGAGGGTGATCGAGGCTTACGAGATCTCCTGGCGCCGGGCCTGCCGTCTGGTCAATACATCTACTCACAGCATCGGCTTCATCGTTTCCCGACTGTATGTAACTGTCCCGGTTCATGGCTCGATACTGGCTCAGTAGACGTATGGGTATCGAGAGCAATGCTGACACACGCCCGGTTCTGCAATTGCTGATGGCTGTGTCGGGAGACAGATGGCAGCATGGCGCAACACAACATGGTGCCGGGGAGAGTTGCATGCCTGTTCTTGTTGAGGCCTTGACCATTATTGTTCGCAAAGCGGCCGTGGAGGCCCTGCCCGATGGCGGTGAGCGTCTGGATGGACGTCTCAAAGGCACGCCAAGTCAGCGTAATGATGGCGAGCTGTATGCCTGCACATTGGTCACGCCGGAAGATGTACAGGCCTTTGCCAAGAGCCTGGAAGACGAAGGTCTTGTGCTTGTCGAGGACAAGAAGGCCCGGGATTTCTGCATTGTTGACCAGAATGACGGCCCGACACTGCCGTGTGACTGGCTGGAGCTGATGCACTATCCGTGGCAGGACAAACCTGATCAGTTGATCCTGATCGCCCGGCAAACCGGCTCCCGCGTGGCGCGTGTGTCCATGCCCGCCGAGTGGGATTGGGATCGCTCGATGAGCAAGAATGCCCAGCGCACATCTGTCCCAGACTGACCTGGATCCTGGACCAGATCGGTGCTGACCGGCGCGTGTTCTACGCGGTCGTCAGCCCGTATTTGATACTGATCGCGATAATGCCTGCAATCTGGGTTAGAGCGTGCATCAGTGTGTTGAGTGTGAGTGCGATCGCTGCAATTCCGACCGACCGAACGAGGCGACCCGTCGGGGTTCTGCCCGGTCTGCCGCCTCGATAGAGGGTTTGGGTATCGACCAGGAAGGCGACGAGGCCGATCACCATCCCGAAATAGGTCACCCACCCCGGATCCATCAGTGACATGCCGGGAAGAATGATCAGCATCATCGATGCACTCGGGATCATCATGGCAAAGCCGTAGCGAACGCGCAGGCTGAATGTGGTGGGACGCCCCCAAAGCCGAAAGAGGGGCAGGATCAGCAGGAATGTTGCAAGCTGGACGATGGGAAATACCGCAAAGATCAAAACAGCGGCTTCCTCACCCAACTGCTGATAGGTCATGTCGGGCCCAAGAATGAGGCCGGCATTCTCAAAACCGTTCGTATAGGCCGCGACAAGCGGTGATTGACTGCCGATCCAGAAGACCTGCAGAAGCGATGAGACGGCGATGAGGGACAGCCAGAGCCTGACGGATGGTGTGTATCGGTCGAGCCAGTCGGCACTATCAGCCGCTTCGAAAAACCGGGCCGGGTTCAGCCATAGCGTGATGATTGACCGCAGGCCCATAATGTTCAGGCCAAACAGATCGCCTGCCAGTTCATCAATGGTGATCTTGGATGTCATGTCCGCCTCCCCTGTATTGCAGTGCTACGGGGTATGCGGGCTGGCGTCCATAGATGCGAATCGAGGGCGCAGATACACGGCTTCGTGATCTGGTGCTTTTTAGGGCTCCGTCTTGAACTGTCGCGGGCTGTTCTTAGGTTACCATCGGTAACCACCGGGGAAATCTCATGACTGACACCACTTACACACCGCCGAAGGTCTGGACCTGGGACGAGGCCAGCGGCGGGCAGTTTGCCAATATCAACCGGCCGATCGCGGGAGCGACACACGACAAGGCCCTGCCCGTGGGCGAGCATCCGTTCCAGCTCTATTCCCTGGCCACGCCCAATGGTGTGAAAGTCACCATCCTCTTCGAGGAATTGCTGGAAAAGGGCATTACGGACGCAGAGTATGATGCCTGGCTGATCCGTATTACCGAGGGTGAGCAATTCTCCTCCGGTTTTGTCGATATCAATCCCAATTCCAAAATTCCCGCCCTGCTGGACCGGAGTGGTGACACGCCGGTTCATTTGTTCGAGTCCGGCTCCATTCTGATGCACCTGGCCGAGAAGTTTGGTGAATTCCTGCCGCAATCAGGCCCGCAACGCGCGGAAGTGCTGAACTGGCTCTTCTGGCAAATGGGATCTGCCCCCTTCCTGGGCGGCGGATTTGGACATTTCTATGCCTATGCGCCGGAGAAGTTTGAATACCCGATCAATCGCTACGCGATGGAAGTCAAACGTCAGATGGATGTGCTGGACCGTACCCTGGCCGAGCGTGAGTTCATCGCCGGGGATGACTACTCCATTGCCGATATGGCGATCTGGCCGTGGTATGGCGGATTGGCCCGGGGTGTTCTCTATGAGGCCGCGGAATTCCTCTCCGTTCATGACTACAAGAATGTCCAGAGGTGGACCGAAACCATCCATGCCCGACCGGCCGTAAAACGCGGTATTCGCGTTAACAAATCCTGGGGCGATGAAGCGACCCAGCTCCATGAACGTCATAGCGCGGCCGATTTCCTTCGCTAGACGGATAAACCGGACATAAATTACTGAATAACGGCTGAGGGCATCAACCTTCGGCCGTTTTTTGTTGGAAGCTCGCATGATAACGGAATGCAGACTTGCTCAACAAAACCAGACATTGTGGATGGTTATATTTCAGTACATTTAGTAGGGTCGAAGTATTGGTCATGTTAAGAAACCGGAAACCGGAATCTTGTTCATCTTGATATGATTATCAAGTTGGGGTGAGAATTGGCTATGTTAACATTTGGTCGGTCGGAAGACGCAGCAGTGAATGTGATGGACGCCCTGGAGAAATCCCAGGCGGTCATTGAATTCAAACCGGATGGCACAATCCTGCGGGCCAATGCCAATTTCCTTGGCGCAGTGGGCTATAGCCTCAATGAGATCAAAGGCCAGCACCACTCGATGTTCATGGGTGAAGGCGAGGCTGACCGCGACTCGTATCGCCAGTTTTGGCGGGATCTGGCCGCTGGCGAATTCAAGAGTGATGAGTTTCGACGGTTTGGCAAGGATGGCCGTGAGATCTGGATCCAGGCCAGCTATAACCCCGTGACCAATGATCAGGGTGACGTCTACAAGGTCGTCAAGTTTGCGACCGACATCACGGCGCGCAAGCTGGCTGACGCTCGGATTGCTGGCAAGATTGAAGCCCTTGGGCGCGCTCAGGCTGTGATCGAGTTTGACCTCGAGGGGCGTATTCTCGATGCCAACGAGAATTTTCTGAGCGCGATGGGGTATTCTCTGGACGAGATCCAGGGCGAGCATCACGCGATCTTTGTGGATCCCGACTTTGCCCGAACAACAGAGTACAAGACGTTCTGGGCCGACCTGGCGCAAGGCAAGTTTCATTCGGGAGAGTTTCGCCGGGTCAACAAGGCCGGAGAGGATGTCTGGATCCAGGCAATCTATAACCCGATCTATGACATGAACGGCCGGATCGACCGTGTGGTGAAATTTGCAACTGACATTACAGACCGTGTCACCCGAAACCAGCAGCGCGATGCGGCCGTGAAGGCAATCGATGCGGAACTCTCAAGCATTGCTGCGACCGTGACTCAGTCGGCAGCCCGGGCAACCGGCATGGCGTCGACATCCCAGCAGACCTCGGCCTCGGTTCAGGGCATTGCAGCGGGTATTGAGGAACTCGCCGCGTCCGCTGGTGAGCTGGCGGGACAGCTTGATCGAACCACGGCCATTACGCAGTCTGCTGTGGAACGCGCGAAGGCCACCAATCAGGTTGTCGGTGGGTTGTCAGAGGGCGCCCGCAAGATTGGTGAAGTCGTCGCCTTGATTAATGGGATTGCTGAACAGACCAATCTGCTTGCTTTGAATGCCACGATCGAAGCGGCCCGCGCGGGCGAGGCCGGCAAGGGTTTTGCTGTTGTGGCCTCTGAAGTGAAAGGTCTGGCCACTCAGGCTGCCAAGGCGACAGAACAAATTTCCTCGCAGATCGAGAACATGCAGGACACCACCCGCAGTGCTGTCGATGCCATCGATCAGATCACCGCAACGATTGGCGAGATCGACCAGGTCGCCACATCGGCGGCTGAAGCTGTCGACCAGCAGACACAGGTGACTTCGGAATTGTCCGGTAACATGCAGGAAGTCGCGTCCGGGGTCGATTCCATGAGCACGGGTGTGAACGAAGTGGCCCAGGCGAGTGAGGCGCTGGACCGCTCTACCCGGGCCTTGAAAGAGGAAACCCGCCAGATTGCCTGACGGGAACCGCGTCTAGTCCACAGTTACCGGTGTTATCCGGGCCAAAACAGCTTCGACTTCTGCGAGATCGAGGGGTTTTGTCAAAAACCCGTCGGCTCCGATGCTCAAAAGAGCCTCGCGCGCATCGGGCGTTGCATCGGCGGATAGAGCATAGATCGGAATGTTGGCCCAGGGCTGGTCTGAGGCGCGGATGGCCCGGATCGCATCATCGCCGGACATGACGGGCATGTGCACATCCATCAAAATCAAATCAAAGCTCTGGCTCTGCAGCATCTGCAAGGCTTCCTCGCCATTGCCGGCGAGGTCGCAGCCCAGTCCCAGCTTGCGGATCAGAGCAGACACCACAATCTGGTTGGTGGCGATGTCGTCGACCACGAGAACCCGTCCCGTCCGTTTGGCTGTGCTGACGGAATTAGGCTTGCGGATGCGATCGGTTTGAGCCTCAGCATCGGAAGATGCTGTCTGTCCCTGTGCGGACGGCAAGGGCAGGATTACGGTAAAACGCGACCCCTGGCCAACCTGACTGGTCAGGGTGATTTGACCACCACAAAGCTCGATGATCTCGCGTGTAATGGCCAGGCCGAGCCCTGTCCCGCCATGTTCGCGGGTAAAGCTCTCGTCAACCTGAGAGAAGCGCCCGAAGATCTTGTCCTGCTGATTATCGGGGATACCCCGACCGGTATCCGTGACTTCCAGAACCAGTCCGTCTTTCGTGTCGGAGATCGCAAGCACGACCTCGCCAAAATCGGTGAACTTGACAGCATTGCCGATGAGATTGATCAGAACCTGACGAATGCGCTTGGCATCTCCCAGATAAGCCTGTCCCTCGGGCAGAGTCGTGTCGAGCTGGAGATCGATACCCTTTTCCATGGCGTTGGCGCTAAGCATGTTCAGGACGCCGGTCCCGATCTCAACGGGTGAGAAAGGATGGCTTTCCAGCACCAGGGCCCCTGCCTCGATCTTGGACAAATCGAGAATGTCTTCGATGAGATCGAGGAGGGCAGTGCCTGAGTCTTCAAGTGTGGACACGTAACGGTTTTGCTCGGCATTGAGCGGTGTGTCCGCCAGCAATTGCGCCATGCCCAAGACGCCGTTCAGCGGAGTGCGAATTTCGTGACTCATATTCGCCAGGAATTGGGACTTCGCCAGATTGGCGGCTTCAGCATCGCGGCGTTTTTGATCCAGTTCGGCCTCATACTGGCGCCGTTGCGTGATGTCCTGGAATGATCCGACAAGGCGCACGACTTGGCCGCGTTCAAAGACAGGCTTGCCCACCGCGCGGACCCAGATCGACCGCCCCTTCGCGGTGACAAACGGAAGTTCGAGATCCCAGCTGGCCCCGGTTTTCAATCCCCGCTCGACGGCCTCTGTCATGGTCTGGCGGGCCTCGGGGGCATAGAAATTGATGGCGCTTTCCAGGTCCGGTGTGTACTGGCTGTCGACCTCATGGATCTTGCGCGTCATGGCATCCCAGCTGGGTTGCCCGTCTGGAAGGTTGACTTCCCACGAGCCAATACCGCCGAGCTCAGTCACCGCTTGCAGTCGATCTTTCACCCGGGCATGAGCTCGCTCAACCCGAACACTGTCCGTGATATCCCGCGTCCATCCCGCCATGCGGGTCAGGCGGCCCTCTTCGTTGCGATAAGCACGACCCACCGTGTGGACGTGGATGTAATGTCCATCCGTGTGCTGGTGACGATAGCGAGCGTCAAAGACCTCGTTCTCGCCTCGCACCAACGCATCCAGCTTGACGTCAACGCGTTCCAGGTCATCGGGATGGATGGGCCCTCTCATGGTGCCGCGGGGAACGATGGTGAACGCTTCATCCTTCGTTATCTGCGACTCGAGCCCGATCATGTGCATCAAGTTCAACGACGCTGCGAGCTCGTTTCGTTCGAGGTCCAGCTCCCAGATTCCGACCCCGGATCCGCGAACAGCCAGGTCATAGCGTCGATGAGTAAGGGCCAGAGTGTTGGCCATCGCTTGGCGTTGGGTCTCATGGGCCTCGGCCTGCAGGAGGCTGGAGAGCAAGGTCTGAACCGGGCGACAGGTTTGTGCAATCTCGGGCGAGAAGCCACCGGCGCGATTGAAAAGACCCACCCAGCCAATCTGCTGGTCTCCATCTCGCAAGGGCAGGCCCAGGGCGTTGTCAAAAGGTGTGCCGAGTTCGGAAAGTGTCGCGTGATCATAGATCCGCTGGCCGGCCAGCAAGGACGGCAAAGTCTTCTGGACATCATGCAGGCGTGAGATGGCAATTCGAACATCAGACTCGGCCATCGAGCCAGTGGAGAGCGCCAGCAAGCTGGGCACGCCATCGATACGGGCGATGAATCCGGCTTCAGACTGCGTATATCGTCTCAGTGCGGCCAGCAGGTCGGGAAAGACATCCGCGTCCGGTGACAGCAATCGCGCGCTTTGCGCCTCGGTAATGGCGGCCAGGAGGTAAGAGAGCTGATTGCTGTTTTTGAGTGCGGAACGGGAGACAAGATGCTCTTCCACCACACGCGCCAGGGCTCGTAATCGCTCGAGGGCGGCATCGGATATCGACAGGGCCTCGTCATGGATCACACACAACGTGCCGATCTTGTAGCCGTCGGGCTCGCGCAGTGGAACACCAGCATAGGTGCGAATATGGGGTGCGCCTGTGACCAGGGGATTATTGGCGAAGAGCGGATCTGCCAAGGCGTCCGGGACAATGTACACATCATCCTTCTGGATCGCATGGTGACAAAACGCGATGTCGCGCGGGGTCTCAGTCGCTGGAATACCGATATTGGACTTGAACCACTGGCGATCCCGGTCGACCAGCGAAACGGCAGCCATGCGCGCGCCTGTCAACGCGACGGCCAGATCCGTGATCGCGTCGAATTCCTCCTCCGGCTCCGTGTCGAGCAGGTTGAGGGCATAAAGTGCGTCCAGGCGCAGGTTTTCAGTATCCGCAGACATTCAGCCCATCCCGCTTTGAGTCTGCAAAGACTAACGAGGGGATGCTTTAGCGTCTATTAAGCAACCGGAGCGCGGGCAGGTCGCACAACTGCAATTGAAGCCAGGCGTCAGGAAGCGTCAGTCTTGCGTGCCTTGAATGCGGCCATCTGCTGATCGCTGGCCGGCAGCTGGAACTGGTCTTTCCAGTCCGCGTAAGACATGCCGTACACCCGCTCACGGGCAGAGGCATCATCAATGTCGAGCCCGTGCTCGTCTGCGGCTTCGCGATACCATCGCGAGAGACAGTTCCGGCAGAAATCGGCCAGGATCATCAGATCGATATTCTGCACATCCTTGCGGGCATCAAGATGAGCCAGAAGCCGCCGAAACGCAGCGGCATCCAGCGCATCTTGTTGTTCGGGCGTGAGATCCTCAGCCTTCATGCTGACCCGGCTCCATCTGCGACTGCATATATCGTTCTTCACCGATCTTGCTGATCAGGTCCAGCTGGGTTTCGAGGAAGTCGATATGCTCTTCTTCGGATTTGAGGATGTCGACCAGCAGTTGGCGGCTCACGAAATCCTGGACCTGTTCGCAATGAGCGATGGCTTCCACATAATAGGGATGAGCCCGGTGCTCGATCTTCAGATCGCATTCCAGACACTCTTTCAGGGTCTCGCCGATATAGATCTTTGCCAGGTCCTGAACATTGGGCAGACCTTCGAGATAGAGAATGCGGTCAATAAGCGCGTCCGCATGTTTCATCTCGTCGATGGATTCTTCGTACTCGATCTTGGCGATCTTGCCAAAACCCCAGTCCTTGAACATGCGGGCATGGAGGAAATACTGGTTCACGGCAGCCAGTTCGAGCTTCAGCGCACCGTTCAGATATTCAATGACTTTTGCGTCGCCCTTCATGCGGACCTCCCTCGGTTTCAGGAGGGCCCAATCTAGTGACAATTCGCCTGTGGCCAAGCACTATCTTTGCAAGTGAAACTTCGACGCGATTGCGGAAAAATCTATTCTGCGGCTTCGTTCAGCGTGTCATCGCGACTGATCTGGACGGAGGAAATGATCTCCGTGACATCTGGAATGCAGCGGCCGCATTTGGGGCGGGCAGCGCAGCGCTGAAACACCTTGGCCGCAGAGGTCGCATCCGGATGGGATGCGGCCTGGGCCAGGTCGCGATCGCGCAGGGCATTACAGATGCAGACATACATGGGCAAAACGCCTTGTTGAGAACGTTTCCCAATGTGGTGTTTATGCGAATGACTGTCAACTACATAAAACATGCGACGCAGTTGCAAACTGTCGCATCCCGGTGAGGGACCGAAGACCGCTCAGAGCGTGAAGACGTCGCTTTGGGCAACCGTTTCCCGGATGAGCCCTGCCACTTCGACCGGCGGCGCGCCCTTCTTGCTTCGAAAACTCTTATTCTTGTCGAGGCTGGGTGTGTCGGACGGCAAATAGGTGCTGTCGATACTGATGGAACCGGAGAGAACAAGAATGGGCGTATCGCCGCTGGCGCGCTTGGTCGTCTCCCAGGTCTCGGACGGGTGAATGCTGTCGGGCAGGCGCAGATCCAGAAGAATGAGGTCAAACTCGTCCTTGTCGAGACGCTTTTGAGCATCCTTCAACGTACGGACCACTTCAAAGGCGATACCGAAATCGCCGGCTTCGCAGACGGCATTCTGCACCAGGAGTGCATCGGCGAAATCGTCTTCAATGTGCAAGACGCGTAATTCGGACTGAGCCATGATTTTCCCTCCCCATGGTGGACAGGTATACCATGAGAGCTGTCACTGAACCGTTTACGCAACCGGATGAGATTGAGTGATTGTGTCGTTTCGCTCAGGCGAGGCCGGCTCGCATGGCGGCGGCTGTGACTGTATTGTCCAGAAGCATCGCAATCGTCATCGGACCGATACCGCCCGGAACAGGGGTGATCCAGCCCGCATGTCCCACGATCTCGTCGAAGGCGGCATCGCCCACAAGGCGGGTCTTGCCGGCGCCGCGCTCGGGCGCATCAATGCGATTGATGCCAACATCCAGCACACAGGCGCCCGGTTTGACCCAATCGCCCTTGATCATCTGCGGGCGACCCACAGCGGGCACCAGAATATCGGCGGTTCGGCACAAGCCCGGCAGGTCGGCTGTCCGCGAATGTGCGATGGTCACGGTGCAATTCTGTTCCAGGAACAGCAGGGCGGCAGGCTTACCGACCAGAATCGAGCGACCGACCACAACAACATTCTTGCCGGACAGGTCGCCTAGGGCCCTCTTGGCCAGCTCGACACAACCTGCCGGGGTGCAGGGCCTAAGCCCGGGTTTGCCCAGCACCAGGCGTCCGGCACTGGTTTCGGTCAGGCCATCGACATCCTTGTCCGGATGGATTTCACCGATCACCCGATTGGCATTGATGTGGTCGGGCAGAGGCATCTGAACCAAAATGCCATCGACACTGTTATCGTCATTCAGCTCGCGCACTATGGCGATCGCCTCGTCTTCGGTCAGGCTGGCGGGTTTGCGGATCTCGATCGAGGTGAGACCGGCGGCCTCGGTCCGGCGTACCTTGTTACGGACATAGACATCGCTGGCCGGATCGTCGCCGATCAGGACCACGGCGAGGCAGGGTGCGCGTCCCAGCGTCTGGGCGACGATCTTGCCCCGTTCTCCGGCGCGGGCATCGATTTCAGCGGCAACGGCTTTGCCGTCAATCAGGATTGCGCTCATGGGGCCAGGCCTCCAATTGTCTGGTCAATTGTGATTTCGCCTCTCCCTCTACCCGGATTCGGACCGTTTTGAGGCGTGAGGCGTGCCCTTTCTCCAGCAAAATACTGGATTTGGGGCGCTTGAACTGTTTCGCCAGCAAGGCGATCAAAGCTGTGTTGGCCTTGCCCTTCTCGGGACGGGCCGTGACCCGTGCAGACAGTGCGTGAGCGGTATCATCAATGTTTGTGATCTGCCCCAGCTCAGACTTGCGCGCATTGGGGGTCAATCGGATGTGAAGCAGAATACCGTCATCACACACAGACCAGGCGGGCTTCATCCGCGGACCTGTGGCTAAAGAATGCGCATCAGCGTCGGCAGCACATAGCCCCGCAAGAATTCGATGATCAACAGTGCGACCAGTGGCGAGAAATCCAGCCCTCCGATGAGAGGCAGTACCCGACGGATGGGACGGTAGATCGGTTCGGTCAGCGTGGTGACGATGCGCCAGACCGTGGCGACGAACGGGTTATAGGTGTTGATCACATTGAACTGGATCAGCAGGGACATCACAAATCCGATGATAATGATCAGCCAGGCCAGGCTGAGGATCGGATAGAGAAAATAGATCACGATCGCGTCGAAAAGGGACGTATCGGCAATCAGCTGCTGGTTCATGGTGATCGCTTCCTAGCAAAACTCACGTGCTCTTAGCCTGTAACGATACAAAGCGTCCAGATCACCGGCAAGACATCCAGGTGTGCTTGACAGTTAACACGGCAAGCCGCTAGGTCGCTGCCCTCTGGCGTTCGGGACAGGCACAGATCTTACCGTCGCCGGATTTGGACTGACTAGGAAAGGTGTCCGTCGACATGAAGCGTCGCTGGATCGAGGCCTTGGAGAGAGATGATTGGCCGCAGGCCTTGCGATCCTTCAGGACTATGGCGAGTGTCAATCAGGTATCGCTGGCTGATATGCTAGGTGTCAGCCAGGCCTATGTCTCCCGTCTGGAGGCCGGTCAGGTGGATCCACCGGAGGATATCCGCCTGCGTATTCGCCGTGTTCTACAGGATCCAGCCTATCAAAGCGTACTGGATTTCGTTTTGACCGGTGTGCGCCGCAGCCCTCAGATCATATGTGTGCTCGCGCTTGATGGTGATCGCCTGGTTTATCGCGCCTTGTCGGAAGGCTTCCGGGCTCACCCGCAGTTTCAGAGTCTGAGCGAGAATGAACCGGTCGAGGCGGGTTTCGTGATCGATGGTGAAATCCTCACAAGCGATCTGCTGGCGAGTGGTGCCTTTTCTGGCGATCTGGAAACTATGGATGCGATCTGGCGGGCGCAGCGCGAGGGTGTGGAGCGGGCCTGGCGGGCCATCAACACGCCTATTCGCGCCGAGAACGGTCTCTGGCTGTTACATTGTCAGATGTCGGAATTGCCGCTGGATGAGTATGAGCGCCTGTCAAAGCGCCGGGCACCCATCATTCTGACTCCGTACAATTAAGATCGAATTCGAACGAATTCCGGAAATCTTCTTTCAGCCCGTCCTGCTATACCGGGCTCATGACCCAATTGCGCCGACATAAACGCCTGATCCTGACCGGCCTGAGTGCCCTCATGCTCTCAGGCCTGAGTGCTACGCCTGGATATGCCCTGGTGGGTGGCGGTGCAGAACCCGCGCCTGCGCCGGCAGCGGATGATGGGCGGCGGCGCAATCTCACCTCGTCCACCACGTATCTGCCGCTGGCGCCGCTCGCCACGACGGTGCAGGCGAATTTCCGCCATCGCGGCATGTTGCAGATCGAGGCGGGGCTGGAGTTCGAGACAACAGCAGACCGTGCCCGGGCCGAGCGTTACATGCCGCGCCTTCGCGACGCCTATGCCTCGGCGCTCAGCCACTTTGCCGGTGCCAATTACCGTTTCGGTGATGTGCCCGATACTGACCGGCTAGCCGAGCTGCTGCAGGACGCGACGGATCACGTCCTGGGTGCGGATAAGGGAGAGGTCCTGCTGGCGGCAGTGATGGTGCACGCCGACTAGCGCGCCTTGCGTCAGGCCAGAGAGTCCATGAAACCGGCCAGCTCAAGATCGAGCGGGGTGAGCCCTCCGGCATCATGCGTGGTTAAAACCACATCGACGCGATTCCACACATTGAACCATTCCGGATGATGATTGAGCGTCTCGGCCTTGAGCGCGACACGGCTCATGAAACCGAATGCCGCGTTGAAATCTTCAAAGGTGAAAGTTCGGGTGATGGCCGGGCGGCCCTCCACCGCCGACCATCCGGTCAGCTTGTCAAGGACATCCTGGGTCTCGAGCGTTGCCATGAGGGTCGGTCCTATTCTGCGGGAGCGGTGGGCAGGGGCATGGCTTCCAGGCCCAGATCCGCGAACAGGGCCGCATCCTGCTGGGTGTCCGGATTGGGCGTGGTGAGCAATTCCTCACCGACAAAGATGGAGTTGGCGCCCGCGAGGAAGGCCAGGGCCTGCAATTCACGGCTCATGGTCTCGCGGCCTGCAGACAGGCGAACCATCGATTGAGGCAGCAGGATCCGGGCGGTGGCAATCGCACGAATGAATTCGATGCCGTCGAGCGGTTTGGAATTGCCTAGCGGGGTGCCCGGAACCGCCACGAGCTGGTTGATCGGAACGCTTTCAGGCTGAGGGTCCAGATTGGCGAGCTCGGCCAGTAGGCCGATACGGGCGTTCTGATCCTCGCCCATGCCGATGATGCCACCGGTGCACACGTTCAGACCGGCACCGCGAACACGCGACAGAGTGTCCAGACGGTCCTGATAGGTCCGTGTCGAGATTACGCGGCCATAGTCTTCAGGCGCGGTGTCCAGATTGTGATTGTAGTAATCCAGACCCGCGTCAGCGAGTTTCTCGGCCTGGCCGTCGGTGAGCATGCCCAGGGTGACACAGGTTTCCATCCCCATGGCCTTGACGCCGGAGATCATGTCGCAGACCGCGGCTTCGTCACGCGGCTTGAGTTCACGCCAGGCGGCGCCCATGCAAAAGCGGGTCGCGCCGCCGGCCTTGGCCTTCTCCGCCGCGTCAAGGACCTCGTCGAGCGGCATGAGTTTGGATGCTTTAAGGCCGGTGTCGAAATGGGCAGACTGGTTGCAGTAGCCGCAATCCTCGGCACAGCCACCGGTCTTGATCGACAAAAGCTGGCTGGTCTGGACCTGATTGGGTTGCTGGCTGCGGCGATGCACGGCCTGAGCGGCAAACATCAGATCATTGAAGGGAGCGCGATAGACTTCGGCCGCCTCTTCCCGTGTCCAGTTGGTGCGGGGCGTGATAAGGCGGTCAATGTCATTCAGCAATTCGGTCATGGTGAACTCCCAGAAAATGTCGGCGGACCCTAAAAAGCCAAACGCCTCCCGTCCAGACCGCGCACTGCGCTGGGGTGGACGGATCTTGTTCGTGACAGCGGTCGTGTTGATTACCGATTTAGCACTTCAGCCAGGATCTGCCACGCCTCCTCGCATATTCGGTTCAGACAAGGTCGAGCATTTCCTCGCGTTTCTTGTTCTGACCGTCTTGATCCGGCTAGGCTGGCCGCGCCGGTCGCTGATCCTGCTGTCGATCATTGTGCTGAGCTATGGAGCCCTGATCGAGCTGGTGCAGGGCATGGACTGGGTTGGCCGTACATCCTCTGTGGCCGATTTCATTGCCGATGGCGCCGGGGTGGCGGCCGGACTGGCTCTGATCATCGCCCTGTTCCCCCGCCGAACCCGCTGATCTTGCGGCTCCACAATTCGGGATACAGGCCCCTAAAACAGCAGATACAAAAAAGGCCCCGCAGAAGCAGGGCCTTTTCTTTAGTGCGTTGGACAGACCTATCAGTCGTCTTTCTTTTCACCGTCGGTCGGTGTGTCGGTATCCGTCTCTGCCGGCGCATCATCGACGTGGGCGCTGGCGTCATAATCGACATCCAGTCCACCTTCGACAATCTTCGCATCGTGCTCGCGGGTGATCTTGAAGACCGCTGCGGAGAGCATGAGAAGTGCCAGCAGGTTGGGCGCTGCCATGGCCGCATTGGCGATACCACCCAGACGCCAGATCACATCGACCTGTTGCAGGGCGCCGATGAACACGAAGGCAACCCAGACCAGGCGGAATGGCAGGACCGCTTTTTCGCCGAACAGGAAGGCAATGGCGCGCTCGCCATAGTAGGACCAGCCCAAAATCGTGGTGAAGGCGAAGAACATCAGGATGATGGCGATATACCAGTCACCAAAGGGCATGGACGCGGCATAGGCGCCCTGGGTGACCTCAATGCCTTCCAAGCCGGCCTGCCAGGCATAGTCGATGACGTCGCCCGCTTCATTGTACACAAAATCTCCGGTCACCGTGAGGATCACCAGGGCGGTCATGGTGCAAATGACGATGGTGTCGAGGAAGGTACCGACCATGGCGATCTTGCCCTGTTGGACCGGGTCCTTGGTCTGAGCCGCAGCGTGGGCGATCGGGGCTGAACCCTGACCGGCCTCGTTGGAGAACAGGCCCCGTTCCACACCGAAGCGAATGCCTGCGGCGATCGAGGCGCCGAGGAAACCGCCTGCAGCGGCGGCAGGTTCGAACAGGCCTTCAAAGATCGAGAAGAAGGCGGCGGGCACTTCCTGGAAATTGATAACCAGTGTGACGAGGGCGACGGCGACATAGGTGATGGCCATGATGGGCACAACACGACCGGCTACCGAGCCGATGGATTTGATGCCGCCGATGATCACGATGAAGGTCAGAACAGCCAGGATGACGCCGACGATCATTTTCGAGGACAAGGCGTCCGGGTCCATCACCTCGGCATTGCCAAGAGCGGTGACGATACCATTGGTCAGGGAGTTGGACTGGATCATGTTGCCGGTCGCCAGGGCCGAGAACAGCGTACCCACCGCGAACAGAACGGCGAGCCACATCCAGTTTTTACCCAACCCGTTGCGGATATAGTACATCGGACCACCCGCGACTGAGGAGGAGCCATCCTTGGGGTGTTCGCGATAGCGTACGGCAAGCATGGATTCCGAATAGGCCGACGCCATGCCGACCAGGGCCGTGATCCACATCCAGAAAATGGCGGCCGGACCGCCCAGCGTAATCGCTGTGGCCACACCCGCGAGATTGCCGGTTCCGACCTGGCCCGAGAGAGCTGTCGCCAGGGCCTGGAAGGGCGAGATCGCGCCGTCATCATTACCATCACGCTTGGCCAGCAGGGACCGGAAGGCCCGTGGCAGCTGACGCAGCGGCATGAAACGCAGACCGATCATCAGATACAGACCGGTACCCAGGAGGAGGATGGTGATCGGGCCGACCGGCAGAAGCGTGGTGTCGCCCCAATTGCCGCCCCAGAGAAAGTCGCTGAAGGTCTCGATACCGCCGACTACGGTCTCGTAAAGATTGGCAAGCGGACCGGCTTCTTCAGCCGCCGCGCTGGACTCTTGATACATGTACTCGTCCCCTCCCCGGGCGTGATTGATCGTGGGCGCACATTAAGGATTTAAGACACGCTTGGGGAGGGATTTTCTGCAACAGACGTCAGGCTTGGTCAGTTTTGCGGGGTTTCCAGCGCTTCCATGGCCAAAACGCCCCACACCCAATCATCGTCGGGCATGCCAAAAAGAGCCTCGTCCGTCTGCCGGGGCCAGACCAGCATTGCCGGTCCGAACCCGCCGAGAGGCAGAGCGCGACCATCCATTTCTACAGCTAAAACAACGTTGAACTGGCGAATGCGTTCCAGATCCACGTCACGTTGATAGCCATCGATCGCGGTGATGCGTAGCGTATTGCCACGAATATCCGCGAGCGCCAGAACGTCACTCAGCCGAGGTCCGGAGAATGTGTGAAAATCTCCGCCCTCAGGGAAATCCGCGCGGATTTCATACTGTGGCAGGGCCTCGAGCACGGGGGTGTTGAGTTGGAAGGCGACTTCGAACTCTATGCCGAGACGATCGAGAAGGGGTTCATAGACCGGATCAATCGGGCCGCGATTGACGGTTCCGGTTTCGCCATGAATGACGAGAAAGTCGGCGGCATAGCGCTGCGGGCCGGAGGCCTGATCGCATCCTGTCAAAACGAGCGGGGTAGCCAGGGCCAGAGCGGCCAGACCGAGGCGCATGATCATCTCCTGCATGTCGTCCCGAACGCTTATTTAGGCAGGTGATGCCGCCTTGCCTAGTCGATTACGTCCAGCTTCCCGAATATGTGACAACTTGGCCACCCGTCCCGATTTTGAACCGGGCGATTCCAGCGCCGGACTGAGTATTCACTCCGCCGAGATCGAGCTGTGTCACCCCGCGATCCTTCAGCGCCCCCAGGGCAGACCAGAGCAAAAGATTATGGGCACCCAGCTTGCGGCCCTCATCGCTGGACCATCCGATATGATACGTGGCCGCGCGGCCATGGATGAGGAACAGCATGGCCGCAGCCTTTTGCTTGCCCAGGTCCGCACGCAGGATCAACAGGCTGTTGCGATCACCCTTAGCTTCGACAAAGGCTGGGACCAGCTCTCCCGGTGTCGCGCGGTATCCGCGGGCCTGCCGCTGACCGTCCTCTGTCTCCAGAAGCCAGAGATACTGGGCCGGTTTGGTACCGTTGACCTGGATCTTGAGGTCTGATTTCTCAGCTGCGACCAGGCGATTGCGCCATTTGCCGTTGAACCCTTTGCGCAGGGCGTCCAGGTCTGGCTGCAAATCCAGCATCACGGTGGAGTATCCCGTTGTGACCCGAGCCAGTCCTTGTGTGCCCGTCGTTTCGGTCTCGTCAGGGCTGAACAGGGTAATCCGGGGCCAGCCCAGTCCCAGGCGGGATTTCAGGGTCCTGTACACAGCGCGCTTGTCGCCGTCCGACACATCCCCGCGCCAGACCGGACCCCGCAGGGTCAGCGCCAGGGTCAGCATACCGCCCAGCTTACGTGTTGTGATCTGGGCCAGGGCCAGCGGATTGTCAGAGGGGCCCAGTTCTGCGCGAATGATCTGTGCGCCCAGCGTCTCCATTGCGGCGCCGTAACACCAATCCTGTTGCAGGCTGACCGGCTGGTCGCCGATCAGGCTATCCCAGCGGGGGCGTGACAGGCCGGTGCGGATCTCCATGGCGGGCTCTCTTGAGAAAAAATCAGGGAATCACTTTCAGTGTGCACCGAGAATCACACCAGCCAGCCGGGGCAAAGTCCATGTTTTCCAAAAAAGCCGAGACAGTGATGGGGCATACCATTCCGGAATCGCGCCTCACTCCAATGGCGATCTGGCTGATCTTTCTCTATGCCGGCGTGCCGCTGTTGGTCGTCACCGGTCTGATGGATCTGGCGATGCAGTTCATCTTCGGGATCTGCACGGGCCTTTGGTGTTTTGTTGGATAGCCCATGGGGCCGATCCGATGTCCGGCTTACTCTTCCGGCAGGTTTTCCTGACGATATCGGGAGGGAGACATGCCGCAGATATCGCGAAAACACTTGTAGAAACTGGATCGTGAGTTGAAACCCACGCGATAGGCGATGTCCAGAATTGTATCTTCGCAGGTCAGGAGTAGCCGTTTCGCCTCCAGTATACGGTGGCGATTGATCAGCTCGAAGAAGCTGGTTCCCATGTGTTGGTTCAGGGTTTGGGAAAGGTGACCGGGTTTGGCGCCCACCGCTCGGGCCAGGTCTGGCAGGGTGATCATGGGATTGAGGTGGAGATGATCGATCCTCAGGGCTTTGTCGAGCCGTTTTGCGATTTCGGCCTGGCGGGTCTCATCCAGAGATGATCGTGAATAGGCCGGGGGCGTTTGCGGCGTAGCGAGCCGTGTCACGGTGCGCTGGGGCGAGGGCGTGTCGAGCGCAAAGACCGGGGATTGACGACCAGCCCACACCGCCAGTGTCAGGATGAGCACGAGATCCCAGGCCGAGCGAAGACTTTCTCCAACCCATTGAAAGGGTAAAAATGCCGCGATGATGGCGGTCACCGCCGCCAGTCCTCCCAGAAGCACGAGTCGGTGTAGCCAGATGAGATCGCGGGACGTGGTCGTGGCAAACAGGTCTTTGACCCGTCGATCTGTTTTTATGTACAGTCTGAAGCCCAGCACGGCATAGACCAAGACCTGTCCGAGTGTCGCGAGCCCTAGACCTTGCGCGATCCATCGTAGCGCTCCGACAGGACCAATCCCCGGATGAGGACCCGAGAAAACGGGGAGCAGAATAGAGGCCGGGATCACCCACATCAAAACGCCAAAAACCAGAGCGAGTGCGGGCAATATCAAGTGTGGCCAGTCGTTTGGCTGTACCCGGATTTCGCGATCACTTGCGATGTCTCGCAGGTAGAACCAGAACGACGGTGCGAGACTTGAGAATACGGGCAGGCCGATGCCGGTCAGGCGGGCCTCTTCGTCGGGCAGGGCGTCGCTCGCGATCTGCAGGCTGAACCATCCGGCCAGGAGCGCAAAAAAAAGGGCAAGGGCGCGATAGGCGGGTGCCTGGGACAGACGTTCAGATTGCTGGACCGCGGCCAGCAGGCAAATGCCTACCAGCATCGCGTCGAGCCAGCTTGAAGCCGTGATCTGGGGCGACATGGTGTGATCCCTGGGTGTTTGTCCTTTTCAATCGAACACAGTCTGACTTGTCCAGCCAGAGCTGCGCTTCGCCATGTCCGAGCCAAGTGGCGTGGATGCGCAGTGTCATCCTCCCCATTGGACCGGACACGGCATCATCCACCTCTCGCTAAACAGTTTGAACCGCGCGCCCCAAATCGCGTGCGCCAACAGTGGATGTGAAGGAAACAAGATGAAGCGTGTGTTGATGTGTGGTCTGACGTCATTGTCTCTTGCGACGGCAGGATGTGCGACGACCCCCTCCCAGGGATATGAGAATAATCCCTACGACAATCAGCAATCGGGAGACGGACCGGGCACCCTAGCTACGATCGGGCTTGTCGCGGGTGTCGCCCTTCTGGCTTTGTTGGTGATCGCAGGCAATGAGACGAGCGACGCGATCTCTGATGGTGATCTCGTGTTTGAGTAAGCCGGGTACCGGGGTCGGCCTTCTAGCCCCGCCAATCCAGATCAAGCCTTGCCGTGGCGGGAGCAAAGCCGGATCAAACTCATTGGTCCGGGGTGTGTGAGCCCCCTCCCGTCACGGGGCTCGGGTCGAGCGGAGCGGGAACAAAGGACTAGAGGGTGTACCTGCCGGTGCAGACTGGAAAGTTCCCAGCCTTGAGCGCATTCCATCTGAGCATCGACCCCAACACGCATCGGTTTACGGGGTTTGGGTCGGGCGGAGCGGGAACAAAGGTCTAAAAGGTGTACCTCTCAGGATTTGAACCTGAGCTTCCGCCCTAGCGGGAGGTTAAGGTGCTGAAAATTTGCGACAATAAGTGAACGGAATGGAGTCATTTGTAGCCAGAACTAGCTACGAAGCGAAGTTTCCTGCCTGTCTTCCGATAGCGCACTGCCGATAACGAGAGCTACGCGATCTATTCGACGTCAGGGTGCAGAGAAACGGCTAAGCCGCAAATGATAAAGCTTTGAGAATAAACAACACCGTCAGACGTGGAGGTCTTGCGACGACCGCGCTGTGATCTTGTGACCACAATTATTCTTTCTCCATAGCGATTGGGTTCATCAAAAATTTCGCATCTGAGCTGGCTGTTCAGTTATCGAGCATTGGTTGAAACTTCGGTGTCAAAGCAAGTGGAGAGTTGCAACGATTCCGCAAACTGTCTAGCAAATGACACAACCAGAGTGGCGGAGACCGAATGCCTATTTGTTTGGGGCCGACTGGAAAAATTTCGAAGTGTTGTCCAGTAATGGAAGCTACTTATCCGAACCCACTATTTATAGTTGTATGGTGGTCGAGCGTTTGATAAACGAAGGGTTCCGCGCGGGCCTTGTTTTTCAAAATTAGTTTTTGAATTGATTCGGGTTGCTTTGTGGGTTTCGTGGGTGAAGTAAAGTGACTGCGAAACTAAGCGATGAGCTGAACGTGTTCAGGGTGTTTTGATGATCAACGAACTTGAGAAAAAGTAAAGTTTGACGATGTTCGAGTTGGAGTGCAATTCAAAGGTGGTCTTGAATTGGATAATTGTGAGAATTTCGATTCTTGGTTCGTGAGCAGTGTTCTAATTGTGACGGAAATATAATCTGTAGCGATAGTCTAGGGCGGTTTTTATTTATATTTCTAATTTCAAGTGAGTTTTATATGATAGATTTAGTCAACTAAAAAGTAAATTGATTTAAACTGAATTAGACTAATGTTTATAAATCGCTCCATCAATAAATGGCATGTGCGACTGAATTGTTATGATATCTTTGTCATTATTTTTTCATCGTATATGTTTAGCGGTTATTTTGAGATGTTTGTGGACTTAAGTTTTCTGTAGGGGGTACAGATGAGAGTGGCGGTTTTCAGTACTTGTCCTGAGGGAATTTATTCGGGAGGTCGCTATCACGCGCTTATGATCTGCGCGGTCCTCGCGCGTCGGGGGCATGAAACCTACTTCGTGACAAACAATTATCCGGTATTTTACGAGGATCTGGCGCAGATCTGCCCTGAAAATCCCGTTAACATTGTTCAATTGGAAGACTTTAACGCCTATCCCAGCAAGCGCTTCGATGCTGTTTTCATCGCACCTCAAGCATCTTCCATTCGCAAGCTTTACACCTACGCTTTGTCTTTTGCGCGCGCGTCTGGTGCCGTGCCCATGCTCATCAACTTTGAGGCCGGCAACTGGTTCAACGAATATTCACCCGCAAAGCGCGATCTGTCCTGCTGGAGCGAATGGCACCTCATTCCGGAGATGGGCGGAACGGTCGTATCTAGCTGTCATGAGAGTGACCGCTACGCGAGGACATTCTATAAAAAGCGGCTCTCTTCCACAGGCTTTGATGTCTGGCAGCCCGCCATCAATAGCGTGGCACTGGAAGCGGCAGGGGATGTCCGCCGCGAAAAGCGCATCCTTGCCTTCGTCCGCCCGAGCGATCCGCACAAGGGTAGTGTCGACCTCTGGAAACTGTTTGACGAACGCCTACGAGGCTACACCTTCACTTTAATCATCGGCAATCCGCGCAAGTCCGAAGATTTCATTCAACTCATGCAGGAAAAAGCCGAACCATACGGTATCGACATCGAAATCCGTCAGGCCCCTGATGATGTCGAGAAATTCCGCATCATCAAAAGCGCAGAGGTTCTCATTTTTCCATCCTTCTTTGAAGGATATGGTTATCCTCCGGTCGAAGCGATGGCCTGTGACGTGAAAGTCGTCGCCTACGACCTGCCAATGACGCGCGAAAATTGTGGAGACTGGGCTCACTTCGTTCCTGTCGGGGATGTGGATGCCATGCGAGAGGCTCTTGTTTCGGCTGTTAACATGCCGAATCCGGCGTCCTCATCGAACGAACATGTCCGGTTTCTCAGTGATGTTGACCTTCGCGCTGAGGAACTTGAGAAGCTCATCCTGCGCAGCCGTGAAAACCATAGAAAAGGCATTGGTGGGCCAGACTCACGCCTCGGCATAGGTAAGTTCACCCATTTTGATATCGGTGATACTCGCATTGTTTGCGGTTCCGTAACCAGCAAAAAGCCAATCACTTCATTGGTCACAGGCACGAACTGGGAAAACTGCACCAAGGTTACGGTTCGCGGTTATCAAGATGAAACCCTCGTCCACGCTGTTTATTTTGTAGGAAACAAGTCGGAATTCGATGCCGAAGAGGTAGCAGATAACGACCTGATCGGAACAATAGACGGAGGACAGGGTTTTATTGCGGAAAATGTGGATCTCGATATCCACCCCACAAGACTGAAATCTGTTGATGAGGGTCACTATGAAGTCTCATCCGCCTGTGTCCTGGGTGCGTTCACCGAAATTCGTGGTTGGTTCGAACCGCTCAAGACCTATGACGAAGTCGTTGTTCTATTGCCGAACGGACAGGTTTTCGATGCCGTGATTGGCCTGCCGAATCCGGATCTTGAACACTTCGCCGAGCGCGGGTTGATTACACCTTGCGGATTCTCGGCGCTCGTTCCATCCATCTTGTTTGAGGCCGGTTTTGAGCTGCACTTGGTCGCGCTCCGCAATGGTGTGCCGCACAGTATATCCGAGGCGGTCTATGTTTCTCCGTCGAACACGCAAACACACGAATCCGCTGTTCTCGGCAGTAGTTCGCCGTCTCATGCTGATGGTTCCGCAAAATCAAACCAACCGCTCCGCATTCAGCTTTCTGATTGCCCTCAGAACAGCAAGGTTCGCGTTGTTCGTGGCTGGATCAGGAACTCCAGCGACATTGTTAACATTGGCATCCGCAAATCGTGCGGCGATGAATCAAGTCCAACGCAGATTCTTACAACGGTGAACGAGTTGCGGCCGGACATCATCAGCAAGTTTGACCTGCCCACCACGCACAATCAGGGTTTTACACTTTTCATCGCTCGTAAGGACGAAGTGGGCAATAAGGTCGACTATATTATAGACAATGACGTTGTTGACACGGGTCACCGCAATTCGGACACGGTCGACAATGTTCGCATAAAACCGGTTGAAACTTTCAGTCAGACTCCCAACTGGCTAGCTGGATCTGGCAAGACAGCTGTTATCGTCGCTTCTCCACCGAAATTTTCCATCTCCAAAATCGTCTATGCGGTCGGTAGAAAAGAGCTGACGATTAAAGGTCTGGTCCACACGTCCACTAATATAAAAGTTGAGTTTATTTCAAACCGTAATCGCAAGATGCTTGGTGGCGCTAAGACGGGACTACCAAGTGAAAAATTATATGCGAAAACTGGCGATTCTTCTTTAAAAAAAGCCGGGTTTGAATTTAAACACATAGTTGATGCTGAAGATATAAATAGTCTTAGCCTGCGCATCATACAGAATGATGCCGCTATTCTTCTAAAACCGATCGATGTTCCTGATCTTGTAGATGTAAAGCATTTCCGATTCACCGATATTGATTTCGATCCGTCCACGAAACTTCTCTGGATTCGCGGCGTTTTTAATGCAGCTGGACTCGAACTCGAAGAAATCAACATCTTCAAGAATGGTGAGTTTCTGTGCCAGGCCGTGTCTGGCGTTAAACAGAAGGTCGAGGATAACCCGCTCGCCGGATGGCGTGTGGAAACTTTCATTTCGGGCACATTATTGCCGGGCACCGAGCTTCTTGCCGAAGCCAAAATCGTTGGCGGCATGACGGCTCGGGCCCGTATGGCCGTACCTGAGCGGGAAACAACAGAAGAACCTGGCACTGCGTCTGCACTTGCAGAATACGGTCCGAATGGTCTTCGCGACCATCTTATGCATCTGCCTCTGGAAGGCGAGCCAAACAAACCGCGCATCTTTCTCTGCGTTCACAATCTTGATGCTGTCGACCGCCCGGAAAAACGTGTTTTCGTCGAGAATTTAAAGGATGCGCTCGAAGCAAACGGCGCCGAACTCATCCTGTTCCACCATAGTCGAAACTCATCAGGAACCTCAGCCAAAGAAATCAACTTCTTCGACCCTGAGCTCCGCGGTCTGATAGATGGCAAATATGGTCGCGTCGACGACTTCCTTCCGGAAATTTACTCCGCGGAAGACCCTGAATCTGATGAAGTTGTTAAGTACAATCAAAAGCATGCTTACGGTTTCAAGAATTCTATCAACCGTTCGGCACCGGACTGGAACAAAACGACCGAAGACGTGTTTGACGAGGCGCGTGTCGTTGACTTCTTTTTGCGAAACTCCAAACCGACACTCATATTGGTCTGGCACCAGTGGAATACGCTGATGGACCTCATACGGAAAGGCGCTGAGCGGATTGGGGTGACGTCTGCTGTCACCCACGAAGGCATGCTTCCGCACACACTCACATTTGACCCGCAAGGCATGATGGCCGAAGCGAGCTGTGTTGGTAAAATCAAAACACGTCTTCCGGTGGCCATTCGGGCCAAAGCCGAAGCGATGATCGACGGAATCCGCGATGCCCGTATAGACCGCAAGCCGGCCTCTCAGGTAAATGCGATAGAAGGCTTTCTTGCAAATCGCCGGTATCCGGGCCGTCCGCTGGTCTTCTATGCAGGGATTAACGACTGGCACTCCGGCATTTTACCTCGCGACGCTAAGGCGGAGATCCACTCACCTTTCTATCGCGACACACGCGAGGCCTTGTTTGAGCTTCTAGACCTGGCTGAAGAGCTGGATTTTGAGGTTCTCTTCAAACCTCATCCCAACCTTCATCCCGGGAATTTCAACTTTGAACACCCGCGTCTGATGACTATCCGGGAATCGAATACAATCGACATCATCATGGCAGCTGACCTGATCGTCACCCTGCTCTCGTCAATTTCCTATATCGGCCGTTGCCATAACAAGCCGATTGTCCAGATGGGCCGAAATACGCTCAGTGGAACGGGAGCGGTCTTTGAGCTTCAATCCCGGGATGAGTTACGTGATGTTCTGGAAGCGGCCTTAATAAATGTTTCGGATGAAGAGCGCCGCGTACGTTTCGTCAATCATGTCGGTACACTCATTCAGAAGTATCTCTATCCATATGGTGAAGAGCATCCTCAGCTCGCCTTGTCATATGAGGATCTCGCAAGTGACATTCTTGAGTTAGCCGGTACAGCATCGAAAACCTGATTGTCTTAAAATTCCAGCCGGTGTTTTGTGCGTTTGCTTGACCAAAAGGGACAAAGAAAACAGTGGCTCAAGAACGTGTTGTCCACAGCGGGACAGGCAAAACTGGTCCGAAAGGTATCCAGAATGCGTGTATACGTCGGCGCCGAGAGCATTCAGAAACAGGTTTTCGTTACCCAAAATGCTTTGGGCAGATTAGTCACGAGGCCGCTGCGGTTGCCCTCACAGATTTTCGTCCGGGGTTTTCACCTATCAAGGCACTTTCGGTCAAAACCCCGGAAGACCTGCCCGCCTTCCGTGCGGACCGACGCAAGCAATTTGGACAGACGCGCAGAAAAATTGTTATGGGCACAAGTTAGTATTGTGTCGTTGACTTGTTGGCCTCGGTAATTCGACTAATTTTCTTTGAAATTCGTAGGTTGAAACTATAGCACATTATAGGTGAGACATGGCGGTCATTCAGCTCGACGCTAAACGCAAGGATAAACTGAGTGAACTGGGGCTACGATTTCCTGCCGCAAGCAGTGGTTTGGCGCTCCATCCAAAAACGCTCATCGAAGCACCTGTATTCTGCGTTGCGGGGCTTCACTCCAGCACCGAAATCAAGATTGGCGGCTATGCGCTCATAAATGGTGGCAGCCTCGCTCATTTCAGCATGGGTCGCTATTGCTCTTTAGCAAACAATATCGCAGTTGGCTTCGCCGAGCACCCAATCGACCGCTTGACCTCTTCAACTGCCAGCTTCTCTCACGACTTCCAGGGCTGGCGAACATATTCTGAGAGCATTGGTCGCACGACTGAGATGCAGATTGCCCCGTTTAACGATCGTCCGATCACCAAGATCGGTAATGATGTCTGGATTGGTCAGGGGGCATTTTTGAAGTCGGGCGTCACAATTGGCGACGGCGCCATTATCGCGGCTCATGCGGCGGTGGTTAAAGACGTTCCACCTTATGCGATCGTTGGCGGCGTACCTGCAAAGATTATTCGATACCGTTTCCCGCGCGAGATCATTGATCGCCTGCTGGCGCTGAAATGGTGGGATTACTGCCTCTTCGAATTCGGAGGAGTGAACATAGAAAAGATCGAACAATCTGTTTCTTGGCTCGAAAAGAACATCAACAATTTCGAGAAACTCGAACCAAAGTACTATTCCGTTGATGATTTGATTGCGCTGGTAGAATAAAAACCTTCACCGTCTGAACTTTATGACGATTCAGATGGGCTCCATCTTCTCTTGTGGCGGTGTCTAAGCGCCACGTTGTCCGGGTGGAGTTCGGCTGTATGGGAACAATCTGGACTCCAGAGTTAGGGTCAGCCCCGCTTGACGGCGGTGTAATGGGTGTAGCGGGTGACGCGGTTGCGATGGGCGCTCCGGTTTACGGCAGAAAGTGACACATGCAGATCGTTATTATCGGCAATAGTCAGGGCGAATTTCTCAAGCGGCGGCTAGAGGCGGCGCTTGGCTTCAATAGCTCGCACAAGATAAGCTGGATTGCTTCTGTCTATCTTAATTCACCGGCTTCGAAATCCGCCATTGCCTCGGCTGATGTCATCGCAGCAGAAGTCGCCGAACCCCGGGTGCCTCCTGTCGAAGAGGCGATTGAAGGCGCAGCGAGGCTTGTTCGCTTTCCCCGTATACATCTTCACTTTCTTTGGCCATTAAGTGGCAAAGCTCATCCATTTAACAGATCCGAGCCGGGATACCCCAGCGGCGCCTATCCTAAAGAACTTGGCGATGTCTGGATTAATGCGAAGTTAGAAGCGCAGGACCTTCCGGAACCCATTTTCGATGAGTTTGTCGCCCTGGATCTCGCCTCGCTGTTCGACCTCACCCACCTCAGGTACATGGACGAGCTTCATACGCGCAAGCTCGAAGAACTGACGGGTATGCCCGGGCTGTGGGATTTTATCGAAGCAAGGTATCGCTCCGAACGGCTGTTTCATTCGCCGAGGCACCCATCGAATGCTGTTCTCAGCTTCATTGCGGACCAACTGTTTGGCAAGATCTTCCCGGAACTCACACCGCGCCCCGTACCGCTGACGATCGAGCATTACCGCAGCAAACAAGCGCCGGTTCATCCAAGCATCATTCGACATTTTGACCTTGATTGGGTCGATGAACACACGCGCTATCGTTTCCATGATGAGGGCGATTTCACCTTCATGGAGTGGGTGAATCGATACATAAGATACAAACGTTCAGGGGAGGTAGCGGAGGCGCTATCACAAGCTAAAGCCGCGCAATTCAGCGAAAAGTTTCTTCCCGAACTTCATTTGTTGGCCGACAAGTATCCGCGTTCCTATGAGCTTCGGACGGCAGTCGGCGAAGCTTTGTTCAGAGCCAAAGACTTTATGGGGGCTGAGTACATGGCCCGTCAGGCTATAAAGATCTCCGACGCTCATCCGGAGCCGTTTCATTTGTTGTCCAAGTCTTCAAGATTGCTGGAGGATATACCGTCCGCGATCAAAGCGAGTCAGAGCGCCTATGAGCTCAATAACTCGCACTTTCCATCAGCCTTTTGGCTCAGCGAAATGGCGAAATCTATTAACGATCTGCAGATGTCTGAAACCTTCGCTAAAGTCGCAACAGGGCTTCGCCCGGATCACGGGAGGAGTTGGTTGAATCTGGCGGATGCCGCCTCCGCCCTCGGGCACATTGACGAAGCGAAGGCAGCTTATGTTGAGGCGCGTCATCTTCTGCCTCAGGAGCGCAGAATAGTCAGACGTCTGGATGCGCTGAATTCATGATTTTCTTGCCAGGGCTGTACTTCTTTCGCTTTAGCCGTGGATCCAGTCCATACAAGTTGAATCTTGGAGCGGTCTTATTCAAACCGCCCCTGGGAGCGTCTACCGGCTTTACGGAGTAACAGCTCGCAGTCCCGGTTCCTGTGTTCTGGGTGTGACAAAACGGTTGACCCTGTCCTCTAGATTTCGGCCGATGGATGGGGGTGTTGGTCTGTGCTCGCAAAAGTGGTGAGGGTTTGAGCTAGCTCTGGCTCCAATCGAGGGGCGAAAGAATGGTCCGAAATCGATACAACGCTGAGGGGGCACTTAGCACCTTCGGATCAAGCGGGTCTGTTCGAGATTTTACGGGGTATATCGGGCTGACTTTGAGCTAAGCTGCGCAGGTGCCAGCATACAATCTTAGCAAGCGGTTCACCGGGACGGTTCCAATCAATGCGCCTCACATTTTTCTCAATTACGAGAGGCTTATTGGGCCCAAGTGCAGTAAGTAGAGGGAAGTTATTCGATGGTGGAAGCACGTCAGCTGAAAGAGAAAATTGACAGCATTCTGTACAACTATGAAGGCGGCATATTGCGCGTGGCTTTCAAACCCGAAGCCGCGATGGATGATCGTATCCTGACCTTGCAGGCAGATGGAATGTGTATTGCAGCCCGCGCCGAGCCCTGGGGTGGGAATGCCATGGCGGTCTTCTTTCGCGAGGTGTTTCTAACCGATCTTAGCCAGTTGTGCTGTCTGGTTGATATCAAGCCGTCCGCGGTGGACGTGTTTGAATTCAGACCCTCGGATTGTGACTTGAAGTATGTGCCGCGGTCGTCGCCTCCAGAAGGAAAGTCCTATCTTCTGGCTAGCTTTCCCCGGAGTGGAAGTAATTTTCTGCAGAATGTCGTGCGTCAATCGCTGACTGATATGCGGTGTGCTTCAATTTATGCAGGCGGGCGCCTCTCTGACCGCGATGCCTTTCTGAAGTCACACAACTTGAATGATGCGGGTGTCGGTCATGAGTTGAAGGAGTTGTGGGCGAGTAAGTCGAGATTTGCGGCAAGAATAGTGCTGGTACGGGACCCGAGGGATATGTTTCTGTCCGGCTATGATTATGTCTGTAATCGACTTGGCCAGACGGTTCCGCCGGACCAGTTTCTGGCGACCGACTATTTCCTGGGATTTTTCGATGCGGAACGTGGACGGATCGCCCGGTATAAACGTTTTAAGACGGTGAACATAATACAGGCTTATCGGCAATGGCTGCGATACTGGATGGGACAGCAGGTCGCAAACGGTCAGGGGAGGCTCGTTCGATTTGAAGATTTGGTTCTGACCTCCGGTGATGGGTTTAAGACCGTGTTTGATGCGCTCGACCGTTCCATGCCCGAAGAGCTCAAAGGCATTGAGAGCTTACAGTCGCAATACGGAAGTTCAGAGCGACCGCGCGGTCAGGCGGGGGGATGGCGGACTGCGCCCGACAAGTACGCCCCGATCATTGAGGCCGTGAACACCAGGTTGCGCAGCGAGATTGATGCGCTCGGTTATTCCATAGAGGTTTAAAAAGTGACGGTGACGACGGGCGGTGACCGCAGACGTGCCTGAAAGGCGTCGAATTCGACAGGCCAGTTCAGCGGGCAAGGGAAGGTTATGGTTGTCTTTGCGGGCCAGACGATTTGATCGATTGGCGCAAGCTCGGTCATGGATCGCGATGATTTGTTCGTCGGAAAATCTGCGCTTGCGCATCGTCTGTCTCCGTTCTTACAGAGTCTCATGTCAAATGCGGGACAAAATGGGGCTCAGGCCACCCACAGCCTTGAGCGCGTTCCATGTGAGCATCGACCCCGACACCGAAAGCGGCGACAAACTTGGGTCGAGCGGAGCTGGAACAATGAAAGAGATGGCGCACCTATCAGGATTCGAACCTGAGACCTCTGCCTTCGGAGGGCAGCGCTCTATCCAGCTGAGCTATAGGTGCAAAGAGAAAGCGCTGAATACCTGATGCGGGGCGCGAGCGCAATCATCCATGCAGACCTTGCGCAGGCGCCACGCGGTACAGTCAGATCGATGGCTCAGGCCATCGCCCCGTCATCCATATCGCTATCGATATCGCCGCTGGACCGGCGTCCACCGAGATCCTCCGGATCAGCGTCTTCATCGCGACGACGTTGTTTCTGGCGCTGGCCTTCGGCAACCATGCCCACTCCCCAGTCCTTGTCCATGCCATCGACCCCGCGATTGCGGAACCGGGCCAGCGGGCCCGGTGTGGCCAGCCAGCTGTAGACTATGAGCGACGCGACCGCGCTGGCCGCGATCAGGCCGAGGGCAAAACCGGCGCCCTGCGTGCCCTGAGGCTGGATGAATATGCCGAAGAACCAGGACAGAAAGCCAAACAAGGACGCCGCTATGACGATGGCGAATAGTTTGCGAAATGCTCGGAACATTTTGAACTCCCCCTGGTTTTTCCTATTCCTCCCCGGAATTCACCCATAAGGGGAAATCATGCCGAAAGCACGGGGAGAATAAGGCCCTTTGGCGGCGTGGCTAACGATCCTGTGTGGGAGGCTGAACGTCGGGATTATTGTAGGTGAGCGCGAGGAAGACATCTTCCAGATTAGGCTCTTCCGTTCGCAGGTCATCGATGCGGGAGCCGGACGCTCGGAAACGTTCAATCATCTCTGCCACCGAGGCCTCGCCCTTGCGATAGGTGATCGCCAGACCGCCATCTTCCCGCAAGCTGGCGTCAAATCCCGAGAGGCCTTCAGGAATGGCTGACAGGGCCTCGACCGGCTGAATGACCAAAGTCTTTCGATCCATGCGCTGCAGGAGTTTCTCTTTGGGCTCGCAGGCCACCACTTCGCCCTGGTTGATAATGGCGATCTGGTCGCACAATTCCTGCGCTTCCTCGAGATAGTGTGTGGTGAGAACAATCGTGGTGCCACGCGCATGCAGTTCGCGGACATAGTCCCACAATTGGCGCCGCAGCTCGATATCCACGCCGGCTGTGGGCTCGTCGAGGACCAGAACGGGGGGATTATGCACCATGGCCTTGGCGACAAGCAGGCGCCGTTTCATTCCGCCGGAGAGCTGACGCACATAGGCATTGCGCTTGTCGGCCAGTCCGACCGCGTCCAGCAATTCATCGGTCCGGCGTTCCGCCTGGGGCACGCCATAAAAGCCCGCCATCAGTTCGAGAATTTCATACGGCGTGAAAAACACGTCCATATTGATTTCCTGCGGAACGACCCCGATTGCGGCGCGCGCGCGGCGGCTTTGCGTGGTGATATCCAGCCCCCAGGTGCGAGCCTCGCCCTCGGTTTTCTTCACCAGACCCGCGAAGATATTGATGAAGGTCGATTTTCCCGCACCATTGGGACCAAGTAGCCCGAAGATCGAGCCGCGCGGAATCTGCAGATCGACGCCTTTGAGGGCCTCTTTTGCTGTCCCGGACCCGGCGGTTCCGTAGATCTTGCGAAGCCCGCGGGCTTCCAGGGCGTAATCAGGCAGGGATTTTGAGGCAGAAGAGACAGAAGACATGTCGACCCGCAATTGACGGAAATCATTGTTCCGCCATAACTAGGCATCCAATACCGGTCTGTCTATGAGGGCTGTCCATGGCTGACGCACAGAAATCCACTTCGCCGTCCGAAATCATCGTGACTCCCGATCACCGCGTGGCCTGTGATGGCGGTGGTGGCGCGCTGGGTCATCCCCGGGTCTTTCTCGAAATGGGCCAGGATGATTTTGTGGTCTGCCCCTATTGCGATCGTCGCTATGTGCGGGCCGGATCGTCTCAAGACCCGAACGCCTGACGCAGGATGTCGGGCCTGCTTACCGCCAAACGGATCGGACTTGTCACCGGCCTCGTTCTGGCGGTCGGCCTGCAACTCATTCCTCGCCCCGATACGCTGTCGCCTGAAGCCTGGCTCCTGGCCTCGCTCGGACTGTTAATGGCCAGCTGGTGGGCAACGGAAGCGATTCCGATTGCGGCGACGGCCCTGATCCCCATCGCCGCGTTTCCGCTTCTGGGCATTACATCAACCGGTGCAGCGACAAGTCCCTATGCCAGCCCGATAGTGATGCTGCTGCTGGGTGGATTTATTGTCGCCCTGGCGATCGAGAAGTGGAATCTGCATTCACGCATTGCCCTCAATATCGTGCTGCGTTTCGGCGGACGCCCGGGCATGCTGGTGGCCGGTTTCATGCTGGCCTCGGCCCTGTTGTCGATGTGGATCTCCAATACAGCGACGACGCTGATGATGATCCCGATTGCGATGAAAGTCGCCGAGGAGGTGCGCCGTGAGGGGGGCGGGTCGGCCCAGTTTGCCACAGCCCTGGCGCTGGGTGTGGCCTATGCCGCCTCGATCGGGGGTATGGCGACGCCCGTGGGTACACCCACCAATCTCATCGGGATTGGTTATCTTGAACGGGAATTTTCCCGCGATATGAGTTTTGCCGACTGGATGGCCATGGGCCTTCCTGCGGTATTGCTGGTCATTCCCGCGGGCTGGTTTGTACTGACCCGCATGGCGTTCAAACTGGGTGACAGTGCTGACAGTCAGGGCGCTCGCGACCTGGTGCGTGACGAGCTGAAAGCGCTGGGCCCGATGACCTCGCCCGAGATCCGCGTGGCGCTGTTGTTTGGTACGGTGGCCGTGTTGTGGATGGGGCGTATTCTTCCGGGCGAACTGATTGGCCAGCCCGGGAGCGAGTTTGGCTGGAACCCGCTATTGGCGTGGGTGTCCGATCGGGCCGGCTTTCCTGTGACCCTGTCCCTTGGCAATACCCAGATTGCTGTTCTGGGCGCCGTCATGGCCTTCCTGGTCCCGGCGGGTGGAGTGTCGGGCAAGGGGCAGGCCTTGATGGACTGGCCGGGTGTTTCGCGCCTGCCCTGGAATGTGATCATTCTGTTCGGAGGCGGTTTGTCTCTGGCTGCCGCCCTGACCGCGACGGGGCTCGCAGGATGGCTGGGCGGTCAACTCAGCTTTGTGGCGGATCTTCCCGAACCGGTCCTGATCCTGGTGCTGGTGGGTGTCGTCGTCTTTTTGACGGAGCTGACATCCAATGTCGCGACCACGTCCGCCTTCCTGCCAGTGCTGGGCGCCTTGGCGGCCGGGGCGGGGCTTCCGCCTGAACGCTTGATCGTTCCCGTGGCACTGGCGGCAAGCTGTGCCTTCATGCTGCCGGTGGCAACGGCGCCCAATGCCATCGTCTACGCCTCAGGCGCCGCCACGCAGGCTCAGATGATCAAGGCGGGCTTCCGCCTCAATGTCCTGGCGATTGCCCTGATCGCAGCGGCCGCCTCGGCTCTGGGGCCGATCATCTTCTCGAACTAAGCTGTTTTCGGACCAAGGAGACGCCTAGACGTCTACCTCGGCGTCCAGCGCGTTCTCCGTAATGAAGTCGCGACGAGGTTCCACAACATCGCCCATCAGTTTGGAGAATAGCTCATCCGCTGTGTCAGCGTGGGTCACAGAGACCTGCAACAGTGAGCGCACATTCGGGTCCAGCGTGGTTTCCCAGAGCTGATCCGGGTTCATCTCGCCTAGTCCCTTATAGCGCTGGATATTCATGCCCTTGGCGCCGGATTTCATGATCGCATCGACCAGTTGGGACGGCTGGTGGATGTCCACAGTTCCGGTTTTTGCGGACAGAAGGGCCAGTCCGGCATAGTCTTCGGCCAGTGTTCCAGCGCGTTCATGCAGGCGTCGGGCATCCGTGGTATCGCGCAAATGGGAATCAAGCACGACGGTCTCGGTCACGCCGCGGACATCACGGGCGAAGACCAGGCTGTCGCCATCGCCTCGTGTGCCCGTCCAGCCGTCTTCGCCTTCATCCGCCAGTCGGTTGAGACGGTCGGTCGTAGCGGCGATGGACGCATCGCTCGGCTCGGTGACAAGCGCACCGCTCAATGCTGCGGCCTCGATGGCAAAACCGGGCGCGCGAGCGGACAGGCGCTGGACTGCCAGTTTGACGGCGCGGGCCGCATTAACACGGTCCGCCAGATCGGCGCCGGTCACCACTTCGCCCGATGTGAGGGTCAGGCTGGCTTCGCGCGAGCCTTCCTCGACGAGATAGGCATCCATCTCAGCCTGGTCCTTCACATAACGTTCGGACCGGTTTTTGGCGATCTTGTAGAGGGGCGGCTGGGCAATATAGAGATGGCCGCGCTCAACCAGCTCTGGCATTTGCCGATAGAAGAAGGTCAGCAACAGAGTTCGGATATGAGCGCCGTCGACATCGGCATCGGTCATGATGATGACCTTGTGGTATCGCAGCTTGTCATAGTCGATCTGGTCGCGCCCGATACCGGTGCCCAGCGCGGTGATCAAAGTGCCAACCTGTTCAGAGGACAGCATTTTGTCGAACCGCGCCCGTTCTACATTCAGGATCTTGCCGCGCAAGGGCAGAACAGCCTGGTTCTCTCGATGTCGACCCTGCTTGGCCGAGCCGCCGGCTGAATCACCCTCAACGATGAAGAGTTCGGACTTGGCCGGATCCTTCTCCTGGCAGTCTGCCAGCTTGCCCGGGAGCGAGGTGATATCAAGCGCGGATTTGCGTCGTGTCAGTTCACGGGCCTTGCGCGCGGCTTCACGTGCGGTTGCGGCCTCGATGATCTTGGACACAATCGCCTTGGCTTCATTGGGGTGTTCTTCAAACCATTCCGCGAGAGCTTCGCCCACCACGCCCTCGACGGCGGGCCGGACCTCGGACGACACAAGCTTGTCCTTGGTCTGCGAGGAGAATTTCGGATCTGGCACCTTGGCAGATAGCACGCAGGTCAGACCTTCACGAGCATCATCACCGGAGATGGCGACTTTGGCCTTGGCCGCCAGGCCGGAGGAATTGGCGTAGCTGTTGATGATCCGTGTCAGCGCAGCGCGGAAACCGGCGAGGTGGGTACCCCCATCGCGCTGGGGAATGTTGTTGGTGAAGCAGAGGACGTTTTCGTGATAGCTGTCATTCCACTCCAGCGCCGCTTCAACCGACACGCCTTCGCGCTCGCCCTGGATCAGGACGGGCGGAGTGAACAGCGGGGTTTTCGAGCGGTCGAGATGGCTGACAAAAGCGGCCACACCACCTTCATAGACCATGACTTCGTCAAACGGTTCGGCATCACGCTCATCGCGCAGACGGATTTGCACGCCCGAATTGAGGAAGGCCAGTTCGCGCAGGCGATGCAGCAAGGTGTCGCGCGAAAACTCGATCATCGAGAAGGTGTCGGTTGACGGCATGAAACGGACTTCCGTACCGGTTTCACCGTCTTGAGCCGGTCCGACCATTTTGAGATCGTCTTCAGCGTCACCCCGACGGAAGCGCATATGGTGTTTCTGGCCACCGCGCCAGATGGTCAGGTCCATCCAGTCTGACAGGGCGTTCACCACAGACACGCCCACGCCATGCAAACCGCCCGAGACTTTGTAGGAATTCTGGTCGAACTTCCCGCCGGCATGCAGCTGGGTCATGATCACCTGGGCCGCAGACACACCTTCTTCCGGGTGAATCTCGGTGGGGATGCCGCGCCCATCATCACGCACGCTCGCCGAGCCATCGCTGTGAAGGCAGACGAGAACTTCGGTACAGTGTCCAGCCAGGGCTTCGTCGATCGCGTTGTCGACGACCTCATAGACCATGTGGTGCAGGCCGGAACCGTCATCGGTGTCGCCGATATACATGCCGGGACGTTTGCGCACGGCATCGAGACCCTTGAGGACCTTGATGCTGTCCGCGCCATACTCGTGATTCGGTGATTCGCTCATGACATTTTTTTACAGCACAGCTGTCGCCGTGGCCATACGCGCGCGCACGCGTGCGCGTGAGTCCGGCATGGTGCTCTATCGACGTCCCGGCAGAGCGTTCAGCGCGTGAGCAGGATGATGGCAATTCCGCTCATCACCAGCCCTGTGACAAGATCTGTTCCGCGGCGTGCCAGCGGTGTTGTCAGAAACTGCCGGGCGTAGTGAGCCCCTCCGATATAGGCGCCCGCTGTCGGTATGGCGAGAAGCGCCATCAAGCCGATCATGGCCAGGAAGGTGAGGGGGGTGATCGCGTCCAACGGCACAAATGCCGGGACAAGTGTCAGATAGAAGACGATGGGTTTGGGATTGGAGAGTGGCATGGCGATCCCCGCGAGATAGGTCGCGGCCCAGGACCGTCGGGACCCGGTGGGAAAGACCGGTTTGGGGCGACTGCCCTTCCAGGCTGACCAGAACGCGGTTCCCGCGAGGTAGAACAGATACCCTGCCCCCAGAAGTTTCGCGATCAGCCAGAATCCGCCCAGCTGGGTTGCGACAGCCGACAGCCCTGTGACGGCGAGGGTAAACCAGAAGATATCGCCGGTCAGAATGCCCACCCCATAGACGGCCGCATGCCAGGGGCCTGTGTCGAGCGTGCGTGCAATCATCGCCGCAATGCCCGGGCCCGGAAGAGCAAACAGTACAAGCAGGGCGCCGGCAAACTGGAGGTAATCAAACAGCGTCATGGGTCGGGCGTCGTCAGATAGCCATAGGCGAAGAGTGTGAGCGCTTCGAGGAAGGCTGTGTCTTCCATCGTCATCTGGGCTGCGACACCGCTCTGACCGAAGATTGCGCGTTCATTGAGGGCGGTGTTGAAGAAATAGGCGAGCATTTCTCCGGCTTCGTTTGGGTCGCGCTTGACCTCCTCGGGAAAGGCCCGGGCCAGTGATACAAAGCTCGCCTGGCCCACCGCCAAGAGATCATCCCATTCCTTGCCCACCAGGTCCGGACGGAGACGCGCATACAACAGGGTTTCGCGCGCCAGATGTTGTTGTGCGATCAGAAATGACCAGCTGGTGGTCGTGATTGTGTGAAGGGCCGGTTTCAACCCTTGCTCCGGATCTATCTCCAGACCGCCCGCGTCCCCGTAACTCTCGTTCAGGCGGTCTCGAAACAGTTCGAACAGGACGGGAATGAAGGCGTCCTTGTTTTCGAAACGCCGATAGACGGTGCCCACTGCCAGACCGGCCTCCTGCGCGATGTCGGCCACGCTGATCGCATCAAACCGTTTGCTCTGCAGGCAGGTTTCGAGAGCGGCGACCAGCTTGTCGCGCGTTTCACGCGAGCGTGTTTGCAGGGCAGGGCGCTGACCTTGACTCATTCCCAAATCATGTCCATATGTGAATGCGAATTCGCATTCGCGTTATTGATATCCATCAGAGATGATCACAGGACAGGATGAAACCCAATGCCCGATCTCATCGAGTTTCTTTTAGCTGAATGGCCGCTCGTTCTGGGAATGGCCGCTATCGCAGTTTTCTTCCTGGTAAGTTGGTGGCGCGAACCGGCCCTGCGTCGGTGTATTGAGGCCGAGGACCCGCGCGCCAAGCTTGATGCCTACGCCTCATTGATGATCCACCTTTGGAGCCTTGCCGGTCTTGTGGTTGGTGCATGGTTTGTGTCCGGGCGTGATCTTGTGAGCCTTGGACTATCTGCTCCGGCCTTGACCGTGTGGGGATGGGGCAGCTGGCTGGTTGCGGGCCTCTGTGCGGCTTATCTCCTCTACACGATCGCCCAGACGGCTCTGTCGTCCACAACGAGAGATACGCTTCGCAAGCAGTTTGAGGAGTCGGGAGACTACGCCTTGATCCAGCCGAAGCACGGGCGTGAATACCGGCGTTTCTATGGTGTGGCGGTCACAGCGGGTGTGACGGAAGAAATCATCTTCCGGGGTTTTCTGATTGGAGCGCTCGCCCTGATCCTGCCGGTTTGGGCAGCTGCCGGTCTGGCTGTAATGGTCTTTGTGATCGGACATTCCTACCAGGGTGTGAGCGGCATGGTGCGCATCCTGCCCATCAGTCTTTTGCTTACAGGGCTTTTCCTGGCGTCGGGTTCCCTCTGGCCGGGGATAGCACTGCATATCCTGGTCGACCTGACGGGAGGGGCGATTTTCCATCTCACCGGAGCGTCCCCCAGTAGCACAGACTCGGAAGCGGCAGCCTAGACCCGGTGCGCTGCACCATCCTTGACCTCAAAAAACTGGGCCTGGGTGTCAAAGGCGTCGAAGAGGCTCTTTTCGACCCCGGTCAGCCAGGCCTGGCTTCCGGTAGCAAGAATATCCTCGGCCAGGCCTTCGCGACGTTTGGTGTCGAGATGGGCACAGGCTTCGTCCAGCAGGAGCAGGGGGACAAGCCCGATCTGCCCGCGCAAGACCCGGGCCTGGGCCAGAGCAAGGGTCAGCAGGAGGGCTTTTTGCTCTCCGGTTGAGCAGTCGGCCGCAGCCTGTTGTTTGATTCGGTGGCGCGCGATCAGATCGGTGCGATGGGGACCGCGTGTCAGAGTGCGCCCGGATGCTGCATCGCGCACACGACCAGCTTCCAGCGCCTGGGCAAACCGGTCTTCGGCCTCCGCGGCGCTGAGCCCGTCCGCCAGGTCCGCCTCTACGGCGCCGTCGAGGCCCAGATCCGCTGCGGGGAAATGTCCGTCTGGCCGCAGATCGATTTCTGCTTGCAAGCGGGATAGGGCGTCGAGACGGGCGGCCGCCATCGCCACACCATGACCGGCCATGTCGGTTTCCAGTGCACGGATCCACGTTGGATCCGGATGGCCCTCGTCTAGCAGGCGCTGGCGTCGCACCCGGATTTTCTCATAGGCTGAGGCGGCTTCCCCATGGGCTGGATCGGCAGCGTAGACTAGGCGATCGAAAAACTTCAGTCGGTCTGCTCGGGGGCCTGCAAACAGTCGATCATGATGCGGGGTGAGGGCGATCAGGGGCACAAGGCGGGCTAGCGCGGTCTGCGGCGCTGGATCCCCGTCAATACGCGTCTCGCGGCGCGCCGAACCCTGGGCGCCCACACCGATGGCGTGGCGACCGGAGAAACTGTCGATTTCGGCATACACGGCCCATTGGGGCGCAGTACCGACCTCCGAGCGTCGGGCGATGGCGTCGGCTCCGCTGGATCGCATGCCCCGGCCGGGCGAGAGAAAAGACACCGCTTCGATGAGATTGGTCTTACCGGCTCCGTTCTCCCCAAAAAACGCCACAGGCCTGATGTCGAGTTCCAGGTCCAGATGGGCGTAGGAGCGATACTGACTCAGGCGTAAAACGCGGACCGCCGCAGGCGGAACCTGCGGCGGTAAGGGTTCAGGTGTCGTGTCAGACGGGCTCACACGCGCAGCGGCATCAGCACATAAAGGCTGTCAGCATCGCCACTGTCAGTGACCAGGGCCGGAGACGCGCTGTCGGCAAAGTGGAAGCGGGCCTCATCGCCTTCAATCTGCGATGCGACATCCAGCATGTACCGGGCGTTGAAACCGATCGCGAAGCCTTCATCGCTGTAGGAGACGGCGAGTTCTTCCTCGGCCTGACCGCTTTCCGGATTGTTGACGGTAAGGGTCAGGGTGTCGGTGGCCAGTGCGAGTTTGACCGAGCGGGACTTCTCCACCGAGATCGTGGCGACACGATCCACAGCTTCGGCGAAACGCTTGTTCTCAACTGACATGGTGCGGGTATTGCCGCGTGGAATGACACGCTCATAGTCGGGGAAGGAGCCGTCGATCAGCTTGGACGTCAAGACAGCCTGTCCGAGACGGAAGCGGATCTTGCCTTCGGACACAGAGACCTCGATCTGTTCGTCTGCATCCTCGATCAGGCGGCGGACCTCCTGGACGGTTTTGCGCGGGATGATAACACCCGGCATGCCGTCGGCACCTGGGGGAAGGTCCATTTCGCTCAGCGCCAGCCGGACACCATCTGTCGCGACGGCGCGCAAGGTCTTGCGACCATCGGTGTCTGCGGCATGCAGGTGAATGCCGTTGAGGTAGAAGCGGGTTTCCTCTGTCGAGATCGCAAAACGCGTCTTGTCGATCAGGCGTGCCAGCTCAGAGGCCTCAAGCGAGAAGCGGTGTTCAAGATCCTCGGTCGGCATGACCGGGAAATCCCCCGGCGGCAGGGAGGGCAGGGAGAAGTTGGACCGGCCGGCGCTCAGGGTGAGGCGCGGATCGCCGCCATTGATCTCCAGGGTTACATCCGCACCGTCGGGCAGTTTGCGGCAGATCTCATAGAGGGTATGGGCCGGGGCGGTGACCAGGCCTTCGCCCTCGCAGGTGGCGTCGGTGGTCTCGAGAATCTCGATGTCCAGATCCGTGGCGGCGAAACTTGCCCCCTCGGCGCTTGCAGAGATCAACACGTTGGACAGGATCGGAATAGTGTTGCGGCGTTCCACAACGGCCTGCACGTGTCCGAGGGCTTTCAACAGTGTGGCGCGCTCGAGAGTAAGCTTCATGTCTCGCGTTCCGCTATCAGCGTCATCAGGATGGTCCAGTGACAGGAAATGTCACGGGCAAATCAGTCAGGATTGCAGAGGATACCCGAAAATGCGCGATCGCAAGAAATTTATCCAGCACATTTACGAGGACGCCGCCTGACCGGGGTCGGCGGCTTGCCTCTTCTACTGACGCAGGGTGTGCATCAGCGTGTCGATGTCGCTGGCGATCGGGTCGCCCTTGTCGAGCATCTCGGTCACCTTGTTGACGGCGTGGATCACGGTGGAGTGGTCGCGTCCGCCAAAGCGTCGGCCGATGTCAGGCAAAGAGCGCGTCGTGAGCTTCTTTGACAGATACATCGCGACATGGCGGGGGCGCACAACCGATTGCGTGCGGCGCTTGGAGCAGATGTCCTGCGGTGTAACGCCGAAATGACGCGCTACAGCCTTCTGGATTTCGTCGACCGTCAGGCGTTTTTCGGTGGACAGCGATAACTCCTGCAGCGCAGAGGACACGGCTTCCATGCTTACCGGAAGGCCCAGCAGTGCCGTGCGACAGATGACATTGTTGAGAACGCCTTCCAGCTCGCGGGCGCTGGACGTGATGCGGGCAGCCAGGAAATCCCGAACGGTTTCTTCCACTTCCAGCACCGGGTAGTGTGATTTGGCCTGGGCGATCTTGCAGTCGAGAATCTGACGGCGCAGGTCCAGGTCCGGTGTGTTGAGCGGACAGGACAGGCCACCGGTCAAAAGCGAACGCAGACGATTATCCGCCACGGGCAATTCATTGGGTGCCCGGTGAGAGGCCAGGACGACTTGTTTGTGCTCGGCAGCGAGGGCGGCGATGGTGTGCAGGAATTCGTCTTCCGTCTTGGGCTTGCCGGCGATGAAGTGAACATCATCGATCAGCAGAACATCGACGCTGCGGACGGTTTCCTTGAAGGCGATGGTGTCGCGCTGTTTCATGGCGGTGACAAAGCCGGAGAGGAATTCTTCGGCTGTCAGATAGAGCGCCTTGCGCCCGGACGGTCCGTGCTCGATTGCGTTGGCGATGGCATGCATCAGGTGCGTTTTGCCGACGCCGTAATCGCCGTGGAAGAAGACCGGGTTGAACGGAGCAGCGTTCAGCGAGACGATCGAGCGGGCGGCGGCTGCTGCAAGCTCGTTTGCCGGTCCCACACGAAACGTATCAAACGTAAAGCGCGGCTCAATGGTTTTGGAGCTGGCTTGAGGAGATGCTGTTTCGCTTTTCGGTTGATCAGCGCGCGGAGCGTCTGAAAGCGCGACATCAATCGCGGAGGCCGGTTCGACCTGGCCTTCAGCCAACACATGGATCTCACGCAAAACCGGATCAAGTTCAGCCCAAATCGCACGAATGCGCGCGCCGGTATGATCTTCCACCCAATCGCGATCAAAACTGGTGGGCGCAATGATAATCACCGAACCGGTATCGCCCTGACGGACTCGCAGTCGTGCAATTTCTTGCGAATAGATTGCGGGCCCGCATTCGGTCCGAAGACGCGCTCTGACCTGCCGCCAAATGCCGGAAATTGCCCCGGTTTCCTGGTGTTCAAAGCCCGCTGAACGAGGCTCTGCAACCGCCGTTTTTTCGTACGCCATCTTCTTTCACCCTAAAGGTGTCACCCGCGTCGAGGCGGGCGCAAGTTATTGTTTTTTTGGCAAAATTCCCCCGCCAGCCGCGCGCGCATTGCGTCGCGCTTGCCTGTAATTTGATCCGCATGGGAATGATTGCCCTCAGGTGTTCCTAAGTTACGCCTTCCCCGTTTTCGGTCAACAGGATTCAACTCCGGAATCAGGAGATTCTTCGCTTGACACGAGAAATGCAAAGCGGCGTCAAAGCTTGCTGCATTGCAGCTATTTCAGTCCCTCCAAAAAGGTTCCGTCAAGCGACATTGCGGGCGTGTTGAAGGGCCAAAAATCAGCGTTTTTCGGGCAAACCCAAATGTCAGTAGTCAGACTAATAAAATATCAGAATTGAGAGCCTGTCTCAGTCGTTGACCCCTCTGCGTGACGCGCAAAGAAAAACGCCCGCAGTGGACACTGCGGGCGTCTATATTCAATTTCCGATTGATCGGAAATTCGTGTGGATCAGGCCGACATGGCCTTCACACGCGCCGTCAGGCGGGAGACCTTGCGGGAGCCGGTGTTCTTGTGCATCACGCCCTTGGACACAGCGCGCATCAGTTCGGACTCTGCGGAGCGCAGAGCTTCCTGAGCGGCAGGCTGGTCGCCGGCAACAATGGCCAGTTCCACCTTCTTCACATAGGTCCGCACGCGAGAGCGGCGGGATTTGTTGATGGCGGTGCGACGAGCGATCTTGCGCACCATTTTCTTGGCCGAGCTCGTATTGGCCATGTGTCATACCTCTTCCAGCAGCCGGCCGGTCACATTCTCAAGGCCGGGCGGTAAAATCCGTGAGCGGCGGCGTATAGGCCCTTGTGGCCTGCACGTCAACCATTCAGGTGACTCGGTGAGAGTCAGCGATGTTTGAAGTGGGGGCTGCGCTTCTCTGCAAAGGCAGCCATGCCTTCTTTTTGATCTTCCAGATTGAATTGCGACTGGAAGACACGACGTTCCCAGCGAATGCCTTCGTCCAGGGTCATCTCATAGGACCGGTTGATGGCTTCCTTGGTCTGCATGGCCACCACGAGCGATTTGGACGCGATCGTCTCGGCTGCCTGGAGGGCCACCTCAAGCAATTCATCGGCGGGGACGATACGGGCCACAAGTCCGGCGCGTTCGGCCTCCTCGGCATCCATCATGCGACCGGTCAGGCACAGATCCATGGCCTTGGCCTTGCCAATGGCGCGGGGCAGGCGTTGCGTGCCGCCGGCGCCGGGCATGACACCCAGATTAATCTCCGGCTGGCCGAATTTGGCTGTGTCCGAGGCGATGATGAAATCACACATCATGGCGATCTCGCATCCGCCGCCCAGGGCATAACCCGATACAGCCGCGAGAATGGGCTTGCGGAACCGGGCGACCGACTCCCAGGACTTGGCGAACGGATCATTCAGATAAAGATCCACCGCATTGCGGCCCTGCAATTCCTTGATATCGGCGCCGGCCGCAAAGGATTTCTTGGAGCCTGTCAGGACCACGCAGCCGATGTCGTCATCGGACTCAAACTGGGCAAGGGCTTCTGTGAGTTCGCCGGTCAGCTCGTCGCACAGCGCATTGAGCGCTTCGGGACGGTTCAGCGTGATGACGCCGACGCGGCCCTCTGTGCGGGTCTGGATCGTATTATAGGCCATATGGCACTCCGATTGGCTGTTCCGAATTCCGGCTATGCCGGAAAATCCGGCGATTGCATACATGAAGCCTGACCGGGGGTCGACACCCTGTCCGGTCGCAGAGTCACATGCTCCGCGACCAAACAGGCTAAAGGTCAAGTTTATTCAACTTCTTCCACGCCGAAGCCGGCATTGCGGAGAAGTTCAACAACCCCCTGCTCACCGGGCAAATGCGCGGCACCGACAGCGACAAAGGTGACGCCACCGGGGGTTTCGTCGATCATCGTCTCAATCGATTCCACCCAGGCGTAGTTGCGCGAGGCGATGAGGGTTTCATAGATGATCTCATCACCGCCGGACATGGATTCCAGAACCAGCTGGTCAAGCGTGACCATATCACCTTCGGCCCATGCCTTGAGAAGGTCATCCAGCATGGCCGGGTTTGTCGCCATTTCGTCGAGGGATGCTTCCAGGGCCGCCAGAGACACCTCGTCCGGAATATTGGCAAAGAAGTTCAGCTGCTGTTCAGCGGTCTCGAAAAACAGCATGGCATGGCTGCCGTTCGTTGAGGCCTGGGTGAAGAAATACTGGTCGACACCGCTATTGGGGTCAAAACCCTGATTGGTGATGTAGCCCACGCCAAGGATGACGCTGGCGAGCCAGGGGCGCATCGGATTGATGCTGGCCTCAAGAGCCTCTGCGGGTACACCAAGGGTCGTCGCCAGGGCTGCCAGGTCTGTGCGAGCCTCAGCGGACAGGCGTTCGGCAAGCGGTGTACCGGACCCATCCAGGCCCAGCTGACCGATAAGCGGTTGCATCGAGGCCTGGGCCTGGGGCGAATAGGCATCTGCTTCCAGGATCAGCGTGTCAGCCTCAAGGAAAGCGCTGGCAACCTTGTCTGTGTTCCAGGCCAGGTCGGACGGCAGGACGTGGAATGTGCCGAACAGATAGACCTTGTGATCATCGGCCTCGAGCACATAGAGCGCCGGGTCCACATTAAAGCCGGACGTGTCAACCTGTGCGGCATGGGCCGAGGCCAAGGTGACGACCGGAGCGAGAAGACCGGCCACACCTGCAAGCAGTTGGCGGCCGAGGGTCGAGAAGGAAAACATGAATTTGCCTTTTGGAACAACGAAGGGTAGGGCGTGATAGCATCGCAGCTCGCGGTCGAGTTCAAGGGGAAATGCGTGTGGGCCGGTCCCTTGGTTCAACGTTGGCAGCGACGACAGAAAAAGGTTGAGCGGCCCGACTGTACAATGCGGTCGATCGAGCCCGGACATCCATCATTGATGCACGCCTCCCCTTCGCGGCCATATGCCCGAAATGTATGCTGGAAATAGCCAAGAGCGCCATCCGTTCCGGCGAAATCGCGGAGGCTGGATCCGCCGGCCTCTATAGCCCGGGACAGAATGCGGCGGATGGCGGGAACGAGGCGGGCATTGCGTGCACCCACGAGGGTCTTGGCCGCACGGCGTGGACTGATCCGCGCTTCGTGCAGGGCTTCGCAGACATAGATATTGCCAAGGCCCGCTATCAGCGACTGGTCGAGCAGGGCGGTTTTTGCGGGCGTGGACTTGTTTCGAAAGGCTTCGTCCAGATACGCCGTTGAAAAGGCGTTGGACAAGGGTTCGGGACCTAGACTGGTGAGATAGGCGCAGGCGGTGTCATCATCGGTACTAAACAGGTCCATGAAACCGAAACGACGCGGATCGTTATAGCGAACCGTGACGCCGTTCTCCGCCTCCAGAACGACATGATCATGTCGAGGATTGGCGGGCTGGGCGTGGACAAAATCACCGGGCTGGGTGCTGTCCGTGTCGGACTCGATGGAAAAGCGACCGGACATGCCCAGATGGCTGAGCAGGGTTTCGCCGGAGGAGAGGCGGAACAGCAGGTATTTGGACCGGCGGTCAATGCGTTCGATGGTCTTGTGTTCCAGTCTTTGCTGCATCCGTTCGGGAAAGGGGAAACGAAGATCGGGGCGGCGAATATCCACCCTCAGCAGGCGTCGGCCTTCCAGCGCGGGTATGAGGCCTCTGCGAACGGTTTCGACCTCGGGCAGTTCGGGCATGACATACTCCGCTCTTCGATGCGTATCGAACATTAGGGCGTTCTCCAGGGGCTTCACCAGTCGTCACTGCACCTGGCGTGCGGTATGCGACCTTGTGAACCGCGCCCAAGTCTTTCGGTTGATGCGGCCTTGCCCTAGATTGGCCTCATGACACAGCGCCAGACCTCCTCGCCCTCACCCCAGGATACAGCCTCGTTCGGATTTCGGGATGTGCCGGCATCTGAAAAAGCCGGACTTGTCCGTGATGTCTTCGACAAATCGGCACGCCGCTATGACCTGATGAATGATCTGATGTCGCTGGGCGTTCACCGGGTCTGGAAGGATATGGTGATCACGCGGGCCAATCCGCAGCCCGGACAAACTCTGATCGATGTCGCGGGAGGCACGGGCGATCTGGCGCGCAGTTTCCTGACAAAGGCGGATCGGGCGGCGCGTCGCCGGGGGCGTGTGGGGGATGCCCGGGCGATTGTTCTGGATATCAATGAACAGATGTTGCGCGCTGGCGTGAAGCGGGGCGTCTCGGACACTCATTCCGGACGCATCGACTGGGTAACAGGAAATGCCCAGTATCTGCCACTCCCGGACCGGCTGGCAGACTGTGTGACGATCTCGACCGGTATCCGCAACGTCACTGACCGGTCGCTGGCGCTCCGCGAGATGCGACGCGTGCTCAAGCCAGGCGGGCAGTTCCTGTGTCTCGAATTCACCCGGCCAACCAGTCGCGCCTGGGAGGCCCTCTACGATGCCTGGTCGTTCAACGTGATGCCGACGCTCGGTGAACATGTCGCCAAAGATCGGGACAGCTATCAATATCTTGTGGAGTCGATCCGGCGCTTTCCGGACCAGGAGAGTTTTGCGCAGGAACTGCGCGATGCCGGGTTCAACCGTGTGAGTTACACGAATTTTTCAGGCGGTATCGCAGCGCTCCATACCGGCTGGGCCTGAAGAAGCGCGGGTCTGGGCAAGCCATGACCGGGCCAGAGCCTCGCTTTCAAACAGGCGGGCTTCAGACGGGTAGTGGGTCCGGGTCATCAAGATCCAGTATTCGATAATAGGCCGGTAGAGATCGTTGCTGCACACATGAGCCACGCGTGTCATCTCGCCGTGCTGGGCATGGGTCAGAGTGTTCGCCATGACGGGCTTGATCCGTGCCAGGCTGTCGATGTCGAGATCGCCATACTGGCCGCCATCATGAATGACCAGGCGATCAAAATCACTTTGCCAGTCGGGATCTGCCACGAGGGTCTCCAAGAGTTTGGGGCCGTCTTCAGCCTTTACGGGACCTTGAAACCGGATAAGCGCCAGCTTGTTGTGAGCATCGATTTCCGCAACATGTCTCATTAGGAAACCATATTGGCGCGCTAGGTGGATGTCGAGAATATTTCAATCCCATAATGGATCCGATCCGGGCGCGGCGCGACTTCACGTCGCCCTCGCCAAGACCCCCGCTTGCGTCTAAACCCTCCGGCATGTTGTCGCGACTTTCCGCCCTGTTCCGCCTGATTCATGCTGCGCTCACGCTGGTGCGCCACGATGCCGTGCTACCCTTGGAGTATCAGGCGCTTTACCCCTGGCCTGCCCGGTTTGTCGGGCGTGTCCTGCGTGTGTTTGCTAAGCGGGCTCGCGAAGACAATCCGGGAGAGAGACTGGCGCGGGCTCTTGAAAAACTCGGCCCGTCCTATGTGAAGCTTGGCCAGGTTCTCGCGACACGTGGGGACGTGATCGGGCCGCGTTTTGCGCGCGGTCTCTCTCGTCTGCAGGACCGCATGCCCGCCTTTGGCATGTCCGAGGCCCGAAAAACCCTGACCGAGGAGTTTGGCGCAGAGCCCGAAGACCTGTTTGACACGCTGGGTGAACCCGTCGCTGCGGCATCGATTGCCCAGGTCCACAAAGCGCGCCTGGCGGATGGACGAGACGTTGCGGTCAAGATCATCCGACCGGATATCGAGCTCCGGATCGCGCGCGACATCGAGTCCCTGGAGCTGGGGGCGAAGCTGGCCGAGCGGTTTTTCCCGGCCAGTCGACGGCTCGAACCTGTGAAATTTGTCGAGACCGTCTCGCGGTCCTTGCGTCTGGAAACGGATCTGCGACTTGAGGCGGCATCGGCGACGGAGCTGGCGGAGGCGTCGCGGTCTGTCGAGGGATTTTGCATTCCCGATGTGATCTGGGAGCGCACCAGCAAGCGCGTTCTCACCACGCAATGGATTGAAGGCATTGCGCTGACAGACGAGGCCGGACTGGATCAGGCCTCCATTGATCGCACCGCCCTGGCCCAGCTGGCGACACGCGCCTTCCTTGGCACGGCTCTGGACCACGGGGTGTTTCACGCTGACATGCATGCCGGCAATCTGTTTGTGGATCGGGATGAGCGTCTGTGGGCCGTGGATTTTGGCATAATGGGTCGGATTGGACGGGATGAACGACGGTTCCTCGCGCAGATCCTGCACGGATTTCTGACCCGGGACTATCTGGCTGCGGCAAAGGCTCATTTCGCAGCGGGTTATGTGCCCAAGGGTCATTCGATCGAGGATTTTGCCAGCGCGCTGCGTGCGGTCGGCGAGCCGATCTTTGGCAAGACAGCGGATGAAGTGCCAATGTCGCGCGTTCTCCTGCAATTGCTTGAGATTACCGAAATCTTCGACATGCGTCTTCGTCCAGAGTTAATTATGCTGCAAAAGACCATGGTGCAGTGTGAGGGTGTCGCGCGCATGCTCGATGACCGGCACGATATGTGGCAGGCCTCTGCACCGGTGGTCGAGACCTGGATGAAACGAGAGCTCGGCCCGGAAGGGCGTTTGCGCGATGCGCGGCTTCACCTGGAGCGGGTTGTGGAGGCCCTGGGGCGTTTGCCCGGAGCGATCGATACCTGGGCCGAGCTGGGAGACGAGATCCGTTCGGGCGGTCTGACACTGGCGCGCTCGGGATCATCTGGCGGCCGGTGGGTATGGGGCACGGGATTGATTGCAGCTCTTGCTGCGGGTGCAGCAATTGGCTGGGCCTTTTTATAGAGTTTGATCCAAATCCTACATGGTTTGGAAACAACTCTGTGGTTGTGTGAGCCCATGACCAGTTTCGTGATACCGACCGCTGAACAACGCGATGACCATCTGGAATATTTCCGGATTGATCAGGATGTAATCAAGACCGTCCGCAACATGCGTAAACGGTTGATGCGGCACTATGACGTGTGTCTGGAGACCGTTTTCGACCATCTGGAATCCATGCCGGAGGTCGCTCACTATTTCATTATTCCGGAAAATCTCGGCTATCTCAAACTGGGTCTGCGGGCCCATGCGGAAATCGTGTTTCAGGCGAAATTCGACGAGCATTATTACCGCGAGTGTGACGTGATCGGTGAGCGCCACTCCAAGCTTGAATATCCCTCACACGCCTACACCTCGGGGTATTCCAACATGCTGGCGGCCGTAATCGAGCGGGGCATGAAAGACAAGCCGACCATGAAACCCGCAGAAGTCATCGCACTGAACCGGGTCTGCCTGTATGACATGGAACTGGTCATGGCCTCTTTCCACCGTCACCAGCTGGAAAAACAAGCTGCACTCCATGCAGATGCTCTGCGTGTCCGGGACATGATCGCCAATACACCACACAGTCAGACGGGCTGACATTCCCAACTATCCTGCAATCACTGATGAGCCCGCAAAACCGGCTGGCTCGCAAAAAAGTGTGCTCGTTCGCCGATCCTGTCAGCGAGCGGGTCTTTCGGTTTGTGGCGCAGCTCGTTAGGTATGCGGGAGCGAAATGTGGAGAGGCCCGTGAGCGAGAAGCGGATCCTGTTGATCATCGGCGGTGGTATCGCTGCCTACAAATCGTTGGAGCTCATTCGGGAGCTCAGGCGTCGCGGCATTGCGTCCCGCTGTATTCTGACCCGCTCCGGATGTGAGTTTGTGACACCGCTTTCGGTTTCGGCGCTCTCCGGTGATAAGGTCTATCAAGACCTGTTCGACCTGACTGACGAGGCCGAGATGGGGCATATCGAGCTATCGCGGTCTGCGGATTTGATTGTCGTTGCCCCGGCCACCGCTGACCTGATGGCCCGGGCTGCTCACGGCATGGCCAATGATCTGGCCGCGACAACCCTGCTGGCAACCGACACTGCGGTCCTGATGGCGCCCGCCATGAATGTGCGGATGTGGGAACATCCGGCGACACAGCGAAACCTGGCGACGCTGACCGCTGATGGCGTGTCCTTCGTCGGACCGGACAAAGGCGATATGGCCTGCGGTGAGTTTGGACCCGGACGGATGGCGGAACCACAGGTTATCGCCGATGCGATTGAGGCGAAGCTCGCATGACACGGTCCTTGGCGGGATACAGGATTGTGCTGACGGCCGGTCCGACGCTCGAACCGATTGACCCGGTTCGTTTCATTTCCAATCGATCAAGCGGGAAACAGGGTTATGCGCTGGCCCAAGCCTGTGCGGATCTGGGTGCGGATGTCGTACTGGTGTCCGGCCCAACCGCGCTTGTCGATCCCCAGGGTGTAACGACGATCCGCATAGAAACGGCGCGCGAGATGCTGGCTGAGGTTGAGGCACGACTTCCAGCGGATGTCTTTATCGCGGTTGCGGCGGTCGCTGACTGGCGGCCGGCCGAGGTTTCGGACAAGAAGATCAAGGGTGACAAGGGCGCCATGGGGCAGCTCGCCCTGGTGGAAAATCCCGACATTCTCAAAACGATCAGCCAAAGGCCTGTAGGTCGCCCGGGACTGGTCATCGGCTTTGCGGCGGAGACGCATGACGTCGAGACCCATGCCCGGGGCAAGCTTCACCGCAAGGGCTGTGACTGGATCATCGCCAATGATGTTTCAGGTGATGTGATGGGGGGCGATCAGAATGCTGTCCAGATCATCTCCCGGGCTCCGTCCGAACAATCCGAGCGGGCCAGCAAGGCCGAGATCGCAGAATGGATCGCCCAGCGCATTGCCCGCGCTGTCACACAAGTTTCTGAGGGACAGGCATGAATACCGTGAACGTCAAGATCAAACCCCTGCCGCACTATGAGGGTCTGGCCCTGCCCGCCTATGAGACGGCCTTGTCGGCCGGCATGGATTTGCGGGCCGCCATTGCGGCAGACGAACCCGTCGTGATCCCGCATGGGGAATGGCGATTGATCCCGGTCGGAATTGCGATCGCCCTGCCGCCGGGTTTTGAGGCCCAAGTGCGTCCGCGATCCGGCCTCGCAGCCAAAAAAGGCATTACCTGTGTCAATGCGCCGGGCACGGTGGACGCGGATTATCGCGGTGAGATCAAGGTCAATCTGATCAATCATGGTCAGGATGATTTTGTCGTTCAGCGCGGGGAACGCATCGCGCAAATGGTCATTGCACCGGTCATTCAGGCTGAGTGGACCGTTGCAGAGGCACTGGACGAGACCGAGCGGGGAAGCGGCGGCTTCGGATCCACAGGCGTCTAGAACTTTCCGTATTCAGGACAAAGGATAAAGGCATGAGCATGCAACCCGGCCGCGGCCGCATCTATTCCGATATCACCGAGACCATTGGCGATACGCCGCTGGTCGAGCTGGGCCAGTTCGCCAAGGCCCATGGGGCCAAGGCCCGGATCCTGGCCAAGCTGGAGTTTTTCAATCCGCTGGCCTCCGTCAAGGACCGGATTGGCGTGGCGATGATTGATGCTCTCGAAGCGGCCGGCAAGCTGGGCGAGGGCGCCGTCATGGTCGAGCCCACATCGGGCAATACCGGTATCGGACTGGCCTTTGTCGCAGCGGCGCGCGGGCACCGGCTCATCCTCACCATGCCGGAAAGCATGTCGATGGAACGCCGGGCCTTGCTCAAATACCTGGGTGCGGAACTCGTGCTGACAGAAGCGGCCAAGGGCATGAAGGGGGCGATCGCCAAGGCCGAGGCATTGCTGGCCGAGACGCCCGGCGCTGTGATGCCGAGCCAGTTTGCCAATCCGGCCAATCCGGAGATCCACCGCAAGACAACGGCTGAAGAGATCTGGAATGACACGGCCGGAGAGGCCGATGTTCTGGTGTCCGGCGTCGGAACAGGCGGCACACTCACCGGTGTGGCGTCCGCATTGAAGGCCCGCAAGCCGGGTTTCCATGTTGTCGCGGTCGAGCCAACCGATAGCCCGATCCTGTCGGGTGGAGCTCCCGGACCGCACAAGATCCAGGGCATTGGTGCCGGTTTTGTGCCGGACATCCTCGAGACCGATCTGATCGACGAGGTCGTGACGGTGTCCAATGACGAGGCTTTTGCGACGGCCCGTGAGGCGGCCCGCCTTGAAGGTGTGCCGGGCGGAATTTCCTCGGGTGCGGCCCTGAAGGCAGCAGCCGAGATCGCGGCACGGGATAATATGGCAGGCAAGACGATTGTGGTGATGCTGGCCAGCTGTGCGGAGCGCTATCTATCTACCGCGCTTTTCGACGGCGTCTGAGGCATGGGCGTTGTGGGGATTGGCCTGAGGCCTGTCCCCATAGCGCGAGCACGGGTTTGATGAGGCCCTTCAGTGCTCTTTCGATGCTGACTAGCGGTCCAGGAGGACGCTTGACGGCGCGGGATCGCAGAAGGATTTTACGTCAAATATCCGCGGGTCGGCGATGATATCCTGGGGGGTGAGCGGGCGCGACAGCTCCAGGCCGTCCAGTGTACGAGCCCTTGAAAGCGCGACATAGGCCTGGCCGTGGGCGAACAGACGCCGGGCCAGGTCCAGATACACCTTGTCGAGTGTCAGGCCCTGGGCCTTGTGAATGGTCATCGCCCAGGCCAGACGCAGCGGATATTGCGTGTAGGCCCCTTTGACCGACTGCGTCAGCCCCTGTTTTGCGGGATCAAATTCATACGCATTGCGTTCCCATTTCTGGGGCTCGACCGCATACACCTGATCACCGATCCGAACGCGAACGGCCGCCTCGTCAAATCCCTCGATCTCGCCGAGTGTTCCGTTGACCCAGCGGCCACCGGGATCATTTCGGGTGAGCATGACGCGGGCACCGATCTTCAGGAACAATGGATTGTCCATGGGAAACAGGCGTGGATCAAACTGCCCCTCGATCTTGGCATCGAAGGATCGTCCGGGTGTATTGAGCCCCTGGAGCCGGGCCTGGTTGATCCGGTTTGCGGCTTCATTGGTCGCGGTCAGGACCACATGGGTCAAGCTCGCTTCCAGGCCGGAGAGCCCGGTAACTCGCTCATTCAGACGTTCGGCCTGGTCTCCGTCGATATCGCCATCACGAACAGCGTTCAGGATGTCGATGAAATCTTCGTCCGACTGTCGGAAGACTTCCTCCAGCTCGACCATTTGAATCCCTGCATCGCGAAAGCTGGGTGGATGGAAGAAAAAGGGGCCTAGGTGGGAGAGTTCAAGATACTCCGCCTCCGCCCCCTGGATAACCGGTGGTAGCTGAGCCAGATCGCCCACCAGAATGATCTGGACGCCGCCAAACGGTTCGGCACTGTCCCGGTTGAGACGTAGTGCGGCATCGATGGCCCACATCATGTCGGAACGCACCATCGAGATTTCGTCAATCACCAGGGTGTGCAGGGCCTGAATTGCGCGCCGGTGCCTTACTTTCTTGATATCGCGGCCCTCAATCAGGCGCGGCGGAAAATGAAAGAACGAGTGGATGGTCTGTCCGCCCGCCTGCATAGCGGCGACACCGGTCGGGGCCAGAACGGCGGCTCGGCTGCCCGCACGTCGCAGGAATTCGCGCATCAACGTGGTTTTTCCTGTCCCGGCACGACCGGTAAGGAAGACATTGGGGCGATCTCGCAACAGCCATGTGAGCAGGCGGTTTTGGCTCTCGGAGAGGGTTGGGGCGGAAAGGGTCGACATGGCGCGGACACTGCCGTGTTTTGACCTGTCTCGCCAGTTTATCAGTGAGATTGGCCGGTCATCCGGACGGGTTTTCCACGCCCGGGCCCTTGATTGATCGAGCGCACTCAGCCAACTCCTGTCCTATGACCGATGAAATCGATATCGAACGCTTCGCGCGACACATCATGTTGCGCGAGATTGGCGGTGCGGGTCAGCAGGCGCTCGCGAAGGCGCATATCGTGCTGATCGGGGCAGGTGGTCTGGGCGCACCGGCCGCGCTCTATCTCGCTGCAGCGGGTGTCGGACAACTGACCCTGGTCGACGAAGATACGGTCAGCCTCAGCAATCTGCAGCGCCAGATCCTGTTCACTACCCCTGATGTGGGGCGGCCCAAGGTCGAAGTTGGTGCCGAACGGCTCAGCGCACTCCATCCGGGGACACGGATCGACACCGTGGCCCGAATGCTTGATACCTCAAACGCGCAGTCGATCTTGGCTGGCGCGGACCTGATCCTGGATGGCTGCGACAATTTCGAGACTCGCTATGCGGTCAACGCGGCGAGCCGCGCCCTCGGGATCCCACTGGTGTCAGGAGCAGTCGGTCGCTGGGATGGCCAGGTGGGGCTGTTCAACGCGTCGCCGCAGAGCCCGTGTTACCGGTGCTGGGTGCCCCAGGCACCACCCGATGCCGAGACCTGCGCGGCTGTGGGAATTGTGGGTGCGTTGACCGGTGTGATCGGATCGATGATGGCGCTTGAAGCCATCAAACACATCTGTTCGGCCGGAGAGACGCTGGATGGACGCCTGTACCTGTTTGACGGGTTGAGTCTGACTGGGCGGACCGTCCGCCTGCCCCGGGACCCAGCCTGCACAGGGTGCGGTTCTGTGTCCGCCTCGACAGGTCTATAGGGCTCCCATATAACGGCTCTTCCGCTAGTTGTTTGCCGAGTGCCATGACCGCTTCTCCCACTGAAGACGCTGCCATCGAGATCAAGTCTGTAGTGTTTGCCTGGCCCGGCCAGGCCCCTGTTCTGGATGTGGATCGTTTTTCACTCTCACGGGGTGAACGTGTCTTTCTTGTTGGCCCGTCCGGCTCAGGCAAGAGTACGCTGCTGGGACTGATCGCCGGCGTGTCCAAACCCCAGCAGGGCGAGATAAACGTGCTGGGTGTCGACATGACTGCGCTGAGTGACTCGCGTCGCGATGCCCTGCGTGCCGATCAGCTGGGCGTGATCTTCCAGCTGTTCAACCTTCTGCCCTTCCTCAGCCCGATCGAGAATGTGCTCCTGCCGCTGCGGTTTTCATCGGCGCGCGCGCGGCGCGTCGAAGGGAGTGATCGCTCTGAAGCCCTGCGCCTACTGAACCGGCTGGGCCTGGAGGGCGATGTTCTGACCCGTCCGGCCGTCAATCTGTCGGTCGGACAACAGCAACGCGTTGCCGCCGCCCGGGCGCTGATCGGTTCTCCGGGACTGGTGATCGCCGATGAACCTACCTCGGCGCTTGATGCTGATACGCGCGATGCCTTTATCGGGCTTTTGAAAGAGGAATGCGCCCGGACTGGCGCAGCCCTGTTGTTTGTCAGCCATGATCCGGGCTTGGCGGGTTCTTTTGAGCGCGTGGTCGATTTGCGCGAGATCAATACAGCCGGGGAGACGGTCTGATGCGGTTCATGATCGTTCAACTGGCGCTGAAAAGTCTGGCCAATCGACGCATGTCGGCCCTGTTCACGATTTTGGCCGTAGCGCTGAGCGTCTGTCTTTTTCTCGGGGTAGAAAAGGTGCGGACGGGGGCACGGGCGAGTTTCGAGATGACTATCTCGGACACGGATCTGATTGTTGGCGCCCGGTCCAGCTCCATCAATCTCTTGCTCTATACCGTATTCCGCATCGGTGACCCGACAGGGGGGGTGAGCTGGGAGAGTTATGAGCAGATCGCAAACGCGCCCGGTGTGGCCTGGACGGTGCCGCTATCACTGGGAGACAGTCACCGCGGTTATCGGGTGATCGGCACGACGGAAGCGTATCTCGAGCGCTATAAATATGCGGGAGACCAGTCTTTGCGACTGTCGCAGGGGGGCTGGTTCGCGGAGCCTGACGAGGTGGTCCTGGGCGCCGAGGTGGCGCGTGCGCTCGAATATGGTCTCGGTCAGGAGATCGTCCTGGCTCATGGAGTGGGCGCGGTCAGTTTCGCTGAGCATGATAACTATCCCTTCCGGATCGTCGGCATCCTCGCGCCGACAGGCACCCCGGTCGATCGCAGCGTCCATGTGAGCCTGGAAGGCCTGGATGCCATGCATGGTCTGGTCGAGGCGCATGAGGATGAGGACGAGCATGACCACAGTCATGAGCCGCAGCAGATCTCGGCTTTCCTTCTGGGCATGGACAGTCCCGTGCAGATCCTTCGTATTCAAAGGCAGATCAATACCTATCCCGCCGAGGCCCTGAGCGCGGTCATCCCGGGTGTGGCGCTCAGTCAGTTGTGGACGGTGATCGGGGCCGGCGAGCGTGCTCTGCAGGCCATCTCCGTCTTTGTGGTACTGGTGGGGCTGATCAGCGTTCTGACGAGTCTGTCATCGAGCGTCAATGAACGGCGGCGGGAAATGTCTATCCTGCGCGCTGTTGGCGCCCGTCCTGCACATGTGTTTGGCCTGATCGTGAGTGAAACACTGATCCTGTCACTCGCGGGTGCGCTTGGCGGATTTGTGATCGTCCATACGCTGTTGATGGGCCTGACGGGCTGGGTCGCTTCGCAGTATGGTCTATCTGTTCAATTGGCAGGCCCTGGCCTGATGGATGTCCTGACGATTGCCGGCGTGACGATTGCGGGCGGCGTTATGGGGCTACTGCCGGCCTGGCGGTCGCTGAGACTGTCGCTGACGGATGGATTGTCGATCCGGCTCTAGTCAGAGCCTTGATTTTGAAGGGTTTCAATATGACGCGCGAATGGTTGTCTGTGTCTGTGCTACCGATTTTCACTTTGGGGCTGATCGCGTGTTCTGCCGGGGGCGGCGAAGCTGAAGCCGATACGGCCGAGACTGTGGAGGCGGAAACCGCTGCCGTGGTTGAGCTGGAGAGTGAAGCCGGAAGCGTAGCCGACAACCGCCTGCTGGCCAGTCTGTCCACCAGTGTCGAGGTGCCGTCGACGACCGGGTCTGAAACACAACCGGCGGGTGAGGCTACCGACTTTATCGAAATCAACTGGGATGACCTTCTGCCAGAAGGTGAGATGGAGCGGATCGAACAGCTCTACAACGCCACGCAGATGATGTCTGAAATGAACCATTTCGGCGGGCCGGCCATTCAGATCGGTACATTCAATGTGGAAGAGAGTCTGATCGGTGAAACGATCAAGATGCCGGGCTTCATCCTGCCCCTGGAGTATGAGCGCGGAGCCATGATCAGCGAATTCCTGCTGGTCCCCTATTTTGGTGCCTGTGTTCACACCCCGCCCCCGCCGCCGAACCAGATTGTCTATGTCACGATTGACGAGCCCATTCGTGTCGAGCGCATGTGGGATCCGGTATATGTGACAGGCGTTCTCAGCGCTGATCGCCACATGAATGAGCTGGGTGATGCCGCCTATACGCTGCGGCTTCTCGATCACGAGCCGTACGAGTTTTAGCAGAGCTCGCAATGCCTGCTTGACTTCCCGACCGGGTGCGACATGTCTGTTCGCATACCATTTGGAGGTTTGTTGTTATGGTTTTGCGTCTAGCTGTTGCCGCCTTGTCCACCGTGTGTCTGGCGGGCGCCGCCCAAGCTCAACGGGGCGAGGATCCCGGTCTCATGATCGCAGCAGGCGCGGCTTATACACCCGACTATCTGGGATCGGATGATTTTCGCGTTATCCCCTTTGGTGCCGTGCGCGGTCGTATCGCGGGCATGCGGATCGAGACGGATGGCCCAGGGCTGACCCTGACCATCAATCCGGACAGTGCAATCCAGTATGGCCCCTATGTCCGCTATCTGCAGGGCCGCGATGCGGGGGATATCGATGACACTGTCGTGCGATTGATGCCGGATGTGGACGCTGGTGTCGTTGGGGGAGGGTTTGTGCGCGCCCAGGTGGCCAATGAGGTCTTCCTGCCGCGCGACCGGGTTTTCCTGTCGGGCCGTGTGGGTACAGACATCACCGGGACATTTGACGGCATCACCTGGGAAGCCAGCGCGACTTACGGGTTTGGGGTTTCTGAATCCCTGATCTTTGCGCTCAGTGCCAGTGTTTCCGGTTCGCCGGACGACTATGCCGACCAGCTCATGTCGATCTCTGCAGAGGAATCAGCTCTGACCGGTCTCGACACGTTTGCTGCGGATGGGGGCATCCGAGATGTGGGACTGACTGCGCTGGCCAATTACCGTTTCAGCGATGATTGGTCCTTGTGGCTTATTTCGAACTATTCCAAATTGCAGGGTGACTTTGCGGATAGCCCGCTGGTCAGTGTGCGTGGTTCTGATGACCAGTTCTTCGCAGGTATTGCGATCGGTCGTCAGTTCTGACGGCTGGGGATGTCCGGCAAGGGTGAGAGAAAGCCTTGTGCTTTCCAGAGCGAGAGTGGGGATGACTCTGGCGGGAGCCATCCCCTCTTGGCCATGTTTGCGCTAGTTGGTCGATAGATCAGGCAAACGCTCTTCCGGATATCTCCAGTAACATCCGTCAGATTTTATGGCTCAAGCTCGCGTCAATCTCGCTCATTCAAAGTCATACTCAAACGCGCGGAACGTAAGAATCCGTTCCTTGCAGCCCACGGAAGGCTGCACAAAGAGTTCCGCTCAGTCTCTCTTGGTGATGCCCACCCTTCGGTGTTCGTCATCCATATGACATATGAAGCTGAACTGTATTCGTATTACAAGCCCATATTTGGGGGAGACCTGAGAAAAAGCGCCTATATATTGATGTAGCGTTCAGTTTGCTCGCCTCTTCATTCGGAGGCAGATCGCTCTAACTTTCGGAAGGCGTTGCTGATTTTGCCAACCAACCCGCCGCCCGGGCCAGACGATCTTGGCCGAAGGCAAATTGTCCGTCTACGGACAGGCTGGGCACGCCCCACAAGCCCATCTCGAACAGGGCCTGTCGATTGAGCTCAAACGCCTCTTTCCAGCTTTCATCGTTGAGGGCAGCTCGGACCTGATCCCAGGACAGGCCCGCGCGCTGGGCCAGGTGGTTCAGCCCTTGCGGCGTTGTCGCGTCCACGCCTTCACTGAAAGCGCCGCGCAGGAAACTCAACGCAAACCCGAACCCTTTATTGTTGGACAGTGCATGATGGAGCACGGCCAGCCCCCGCTCGACCCCCGGCCCCAGCGGGTCGTGGATCCTGCCAAAATCACAGCCCTGATAATCGGCCAGGCGTGTGCAATCGCGCACGATGTAGACCCGTTTCGCCCAGGGTACCGGCAGGTTCCGCATCACCATGGGCAGAACCGGTTTGAGATGAATCCGGGTGTTCCAGACCGATCGGACCTGCGCCAAGCGTTCAAGTATTAAATAGCTATAGGGGCTGCGCAGGGAGAGATAGACGTCCATTTCGCCGCCCAGTTCCATCTCCGGCAGGCGTGGCGGAGCGAGCGTGAGATCCTGCCGCCCACCTCCTAGCCGGTTTTCCAGGAAGTGGAGACGGTCTATGCCCCAAAACCACTCTCCCTCGAACCAGGTCATGGCACTGGCATAGTGCCCGAGTTTGAGACGCAAAGCCTCTCCGGTTTCCACCGGGCTCATGTCGAGGGAGGCGCTGGGGCTGGCGTTCGGGTCGAGACCGTACTCCTGCGCGAGTAGCTCGGCGTCCTGTTGTGACCAGCGTGCCAGGCGCTCGCGTTCCGGTGCTGCAGATGCAACGGGCGGACCGACCTGGTGCCAGTGTATCCGGGCACCCAGTCGATCGGCCAAGGGCGGAAGGGCTTGAGCCAGTAGTTCGGAATAGGGTTCGCCGGGCTCGATGAAGGCCTGAAGCACAGGCGGTTCGCGTCTGATCCGACGGATAGCGGCACGTCCGCTGTAAGACAGGGCGGCGAGGGTTCGGCTGGTCAGGATTTGCGGTACGAGTGTCTTGATCAAGGTCGGATCTCCCTGAGTGCGATTGGCGAAGTGTTGGCACCACTTGTCAAGACAAGGCGAAATGCCGATGGGTGGGTTTGAACCGAAAGGCGCGATAGGGCGGACAGGGTTCGAAAGGAATTCGCATGACGAGCGTGTTTGCGCGAGCCGATTATGACCTCATCGTCCTGGGCGCCGGGGCCGCGGGCCTGTTCTGCGCTGCGCGTGCCGGTCAGGCAGGCCTGTCGGTTCTGCTGATCGA